>CAMUPF010000006.1 GCA_947090755.1 uncultured Candidatus Melainabacteria bacterium
CGCTTGTACCCGCAGTTGCGTCTGCAAGCTGGTAGGTTCCATAACCACCAAGTGACGGCATTAGTGCCAAACCTTGAGAAAACCGTGCATAAAGTGCTTTTCGCTGTGTGTTCCACGTACGTTCGTTAATGTTGCCCGTCAAACTAGGCAAAGTAATCGCCGCAACTACGCCGATAATCGTTAATGACAGTAAAATCTCTGCCATCGTGAATGCAACGACTGCGCCTCGCGTAAAACGCCGCCGCTCGCGCTTGCGCCGAAAGCGCGGTTTCGCCGTCGCGCGCTCGACTCTCCACTTGCTAAAGCAAGTTACGCGGCTCTGCTCGGCTTGCCCCCCCCCCCCTACTGTTCAGGCCCATATTACAAGGGGTTTCAAGGATTTGTTTTTTCATTAGTACCTCCAAATTTTTATATTTTTATTTTACACTATGTTTTATCTTGTGTCAATCTATAAAAAATAAAGCCCGCTCGGTTGTGAGCGGGTGATTATTAGAACTTTCCTTATTTCCTATTTCTCTTTCGATTTTCCTATTGAATTTCCGACGTGGGGGGGGGATTTTTATAAAATCGCCATTGAAACAAAGTTTATAACATCTCTGAATGAATCTTTAACGAATTCTTTTGCCAATGTTTTGATTGGTCTGTTTTCGATACAGTCAAAAACGTAGTAGATGGGGTCTTTAGAGTTATTGAAACGCATTCTTCTGTCTTTGCGTTCTAAGATATTAGCCATTTCAGCGGCTTTTCTGGAACATTGTTTTCTGTTTTTAGCGGTTAAGGTTCCGAATGTGTTTTCAGTAGCAGTAGCCATTTTTGAATCTCTCTCTTTAAATCTCTCTTGTATATATAAAGTATATAATGGTTGAAAAATTGCCTTTTTGGTTTTGTGATTGTGAAGAAATGTTAAATTAGAAAAAAGGTATTGCAAAAAAAAATTCAGCGTTTTATAATAAATTCTGTCGAAACCGTGTGGGAGCGTAGCTCAGTTTGGCCCCAGTGAGGCAGAGCCGAACGGTCAATAATTGGCTCTAACCAACTGAGATTCATAACCCGCTGACAATTGAATAAATTTGGGAGCGTAGCTCAGTTTGGTTAGAGCGCATGCCTGTCACGCATGAGGTCGCGAGTTCGAGCCTCGTCGTTCCCGCCATTTAAAAAATAAAGTCCGCTTGTCGGACTTATTTTTTTGCCAAAGTTGTGGAGTAAAGAGGCGAGAACTCGCCTATTAGCAATAGTTAGGTGTAACGCTCCAGTTTAGCTTCGTCTGCAAAATAGTGTAAAATTCACTATCATCTAGAATTAAAAGTTTTGCTCGCTGTGTAGATTTTTTAATTTTAATTTCGTCTTTAATAATATAATTCCCCTGTCCGTCAACGGATAGAATAAATTCTTTGTTTTCGCAGGCGGCAGAGATTGAGATTTCTTCAGTTGCAGGAACCACAAGCGGTCTTGCGTTCAACGTATGCGGACAAATCGGAACGATGACAAAGGCTTCGATTTCCGGTGACAACACAGGCCCGCCGGCTGAAAGTCCGTATGCCGTCGAACCCGTAGGAGTAGAAATTATAATCCCATCTGCAAGATAGTTGCAGACTTCTTTGTTGTTGATTTTTAGTTGAAAGCGGGCGGTGCGTCCTTGTTCATTGGTTTTTATTACAAAATCGTTTAGGGCTATTCGGTTTTCGGTTTGGAGCATTAATCGATTTTCAATGCGATATTCACCGTTGAGAATTTTTTCAAGCGCAAGGGCGAAGTTTTCTTTTGAAGATTGTGATAAAAATCCAAGCCGTCCAAGGTTTATGCCAAAAATCGCGGTGTCTGTGTCTGCAAAAAATCGTGCGGTTTTAAGGATTGTTCCGTCGCCGCCTATGACAAAGGCGATATCAAACCCTTTTTTCATCCTGTTAATGTCAAGAATTTCGCATTCTATTCCATGTGTTAGAAGGATTTTTCGCAACTCATCTTTTACCGCAGGCGAGGCGGGAATTTCGGGATTATAGACTACAGCGCAGGTTTCAAGTTTTATCATTCCATTAATTTAGCATGTTTTATGGGTTTTATCAAGTAGTAAGAAGAGAAGGCGGAGCCGAACGGCTCCGCCTTGTGGTATTATTTATTATCGTTTTATATAACGGGCACTGAGTGCCATCCATAATTGAATCGTGGTGGTAGTTGTTTAATCCTGATTACCTTGCTCAAACCTTCTGTAACAAAGGTCTCGGCGGCGGTATCAATAGCATTTGTTCCTACTATGTTTCTCGGGTTGTCAATGTTTGGTTGGCATTTCAAGCTTGGCGGCCAATTTTTCAAAATCTCCCATCCCGTTTATAAAAATCACGCCGTTTTTCTGAATGTTTACTTCGACTTTGTTTTTGTATTTTGTAAAAATCGTTTCATCGTAACGGTCTGTCAGGAAATGATACCGCTGGTTTTTAGAGCCGACCCATGGCCGTGAAAAATCTTTTTCTTTCTCATTAAATTCCCCGTCGATGAGTAAGTCGATATGTTGAAGAATTTGCGCCGGAAGTTCTTCACGTTTTCCGCCCGTAAAACACAATACCGAAAGCCCTGCTTTTTTTACCCCTGCGGCGAGAAATTCAAGTGCCTGAGGTTGTTCAAAGGGTTCGCCGCCAAGGAATGTCACGCCTTCGATGTCCGGCGTTGATAGGATATCATTAAGAATACTCTCTGCTTCCAATTCCTCACCGCTGTCGTGCGGCCACGTCGCTTTTGCCCAGCACCCCTCGCAGTGTCGGGAACAACCCTGAAACCAGATACAATAGCGAAGCCCGGGGCCTTCAACTTTTGTTTTTTTAAGGATTTTATAAACACGGATTTTCATCTAAAAATCAATAATCCTTTCATCGCGGTTTTTCTTTTGTTTTTTCGGCTGCGGCGTAATATTAATCTGTTCTTCAAGTTGTTCTTGAAAATGCTTTTTAATCTTCATTTCACGATAAAATTCTTCTTTTGAAGCGAAACCGCCGTGCAAGTTACGGTATTTGATGATTTTTTTCGCGATAATAACGCTTATGCCGGGAAGTTTTGCCAGTTCCGTTTCATCAGCCGAGTTAATGTCAACTTTGACGACTTTGACGGTCGTAAGTTTGATAGGTTTTTCGGTTTCAAAGGGGATTGGAGATTTCTTCACCGGAACCGGACCGGTTTCGTGAACCTCAAAGTTTTCTTTTAAAATTTGTATAATTCCTGCGTAATTTGCGTCTTCTGAAAACGAAAGGCAAATGTTATCAAATGTTTTTTCGAAAAAGTTGTCGTATTTTTCAAGTGCGGATTGGGGGTGTTCATTCCACAGAACTGTTGCAGCGCGGCCTTTAACTTTGTTGTCCACACAACTGAGGGTTTTATTCTGGGTATCCATTACAAGAATTACGTTAAGGTTTTTGAGCGTTAAAATATACTTATCTTTAGACAGGAATTTCCGCGCGCGTTTTAATGCTCTTTGACGGCGGATGTTTGCGCGGATTCTATTGCTTAATGTGTTGTATGAGCCGTATGAACTATATCCGTCCTCAAAATCATCCTCAAAAAATTCATACATACGGTTATAACGCCGCCGGCCAAACATGGACGCGTAACGATTGTATCTGCTATCAGGGATAAATATTCCCATTAATAATTGAATTATAAACGCAATGACTATTATAACCAGTCTGAACATTCTATAACCGACCTTTTTAATTTCTATTATACACCAAAATTTTTGTTTATGGTAGAATAACCTTATGGCAAGTAAGTTTATTAAGAAGAATTTGTGGTTTTTTAAGTTTCTGGCGAAAGCATTTATGCAGGTTCAGAAATATTTTACACATATTGTCGAAATAAATAATAAAGAATTAAAACCGTGTATTTATGCGATGTGGCATTCCGACCAGTTTTGCATTTACGGGATTGAGGATAAAACTCATCTGAGTATGTTAATCAGTAAATCTTCTGATGGTGAGATTGTATCTTACGCTACAGAATCTCTCGGGTTCAAAACCATCCGCGGGTCTTCCAATAAAAAAGGCGCGGTAGAGTCAACAATGCAGATGATTAATACGCTTAAATCCGGTGAATGTGTCGCTATTACGGTTGACGGGCCGAACGGACCTTTGCATAAGGTTAAAAACGGCGTTATAAAAATTGCTCAAAAGTCCGGTGCACCTATTGTTCCGGTTTGCTGGTATTCCGCTGACCCGACATTTATCAAACTCCCGTCATGGGATAAAATGACAACACCTATCGGGGAGTGTAAGCTTTTAAATCTTTACGGTGAACCTATTTATGTTCCTGCCGAACTTACGACAGAACAGTTTGAAGAAATACGCGAAAAAATCAGGACATCGCTTCTGGATTTGCAGGCACGCATTCCCGAAGAATTTAAAAAAGCCCGAAAAGAAAAACTCTGGGCAAAAATGAAAAAATAATAAGGACGAAAGTGATATGTGTAATAAGTTTGCCTTTGTGCTGTTGAGTTTATTTTTAGCTTGTAACGCGGCGTTTGCAGGTTTGAACGGTAAAGTCGAGAGGGTTATCGGAGCCTCAGGAATTAATTCTTCTGCGGTTACGGTTTCGGTTAAGAATGTTGAAACCGGCGAATCCCTTGTGCAAATTCGTTCTAAGCAGCCGATGATTCCGGCATCTACACAAAAAATGCTCACTTATCCGGTGATGAAAGATGTTCTGGGGGCTGATTATAAGTTTACAACCGCTCTTTATAAAACCAAAGACGGTGATATTTATTTGAAACTTTCTGCTGATCCGTATTTTACAACTGCAAGCCTTAAAACACTTATTAAAGGGCTCGGTGAAAAATCGGTTATTACCTGCCGTGAATTCTATATTGACGATACCATAATTGATTCCGAGGAATGGGGCGAAGGCTGGCAATGGGATAATGATTTGAATCCTCTTATGCCGCGCTATAGTGTTTATAATATTGACGGGAATCTTCTTACTGTAGTAATCAGGCCGACTATGAAAGGCTCGCAGGCAGAAGTAAGATTGACCGAATTTTACCCTGTCACGTTTATGAACCTTGTCCAAACCGGAGATTCTGATAACGTAAAAATGTCTAGAAAAAATAATATTTCACCGGACATTCTGACGCTTGAAGGTACTGTTAAAAGGCAGGTGATAAGAAGTTTTCCTGTAAATAATCCTAAGCGTTATTTTATGATGCGGCTTGATGAACAAATTAAAGACCAAAAATTTGATTATTATGGAACCTTCCCTTCTAAAAAACTTGCGCAAGACGGGCAAAAAACACTTCTGAAAGAGGTTTCGCACTCACTTGAGAGCGCCGGTGCAGATATCTTGAAAAATAGCAATAATTATGTTGCAGAAACAGTTTATAAAATTGCGGGCGGGAAGTACAAAAATTCAACCGGAACCGTAGACGCGGCAAATGAAATGTTTATGGACTATTGCGCACGTAACGGCCTTGATACCTCCGACATTCGTATAGTTGACGGCAGCGGTGTTTCAAAGAATAATATAATGACATCTGATTTTGTCACAACCTTCCTGTTGAACGAATCTAAAAAAGATGATTTCCAATCGTATTATGAAACAATGGCGAAACCCGGTGAAGGAACACTTAGAAACAGAATGCTTTATTTCGCGGACAACCTGAGAGCCAAAACCGGCTCTTTGAGTGATGTGAGTGCCATTGCGGGGTATCTTAAAACGCAGAAAGGCAATTTGGTTGCGTTCGATATTATGATTAACAACCATAAAATGTCTAACAACAAGAAAAAAATCCTTGAAGAAGAAATTTTAAGAACAATTTACGTGAACTATTAATATGAAAAACTCAAAATCAGCAGTAATGTGGCTATCGTGCGCACATTTTATAAACGACATTTACACCGGCATGTTGAACCCTCTCATGCCGTTTATTGCTGCAAAACTAAGTTTTTCAATGGCGTTTGCAACAATTATTATCAGCATTTCTCACGTTTTTTCGTCAGTGTTGCAGCCGTTAATCGGGTATTTTGCTGATAATATTCAGCGCCGCGGATTTATTTTCTGGGGATTATTGATGTCTTCGGTTTTTATTTCTTTTGCACCGGGGCTTCCGTGTAAGTGGCTGTTTATTCTTTTTGTGGTACTGGGAAGTCTAGGTTCAAGCCTTTTTCACCCTCAGGCTCTCGGAGTTGTGTCTAAATTCTTACAAAACAGTAACAAGGATGTGGCAAAATGGATGGGGATTTTTATCGGCGTCGGCGCGCTCGGGTTTTCGCTTGGACCGTTGGTTTCGTCTTCTGTTGCACAGTTTTTCGGGCTTGAAAAAATCGCATGGGTTTGTATTATTGGAGTTGTATGGGCGCTTTTGATGTTTAAATTTGTGCCCAAAATTTCAATGATAGATGAACCAGCTCAGAAATTCGGCTTTAAAAAAGCTTTTTGTGATATTTTAACTAATAAGGATTTGAATATTTTGTTTTTTATCGCGATGGTTAAAACGCTAATTACGACATCGTGTTCGATTTTTCTTCCTTTCTTATGGAAGGATATGGGTTATAGTAAATTTTATATTGGCTGCGCGTTGTTTGCGTTTACGTTTGTGGGCGGAATCGCGGCGACTTTGAGCCCTGTTGCAGAGAAAAAGTTTGGCACACGGACAATTCTGTATTTTTCAATGATTTCAACGTGTCCGCTTTTGATAGGGTTTGTGCTGACGTATAAAACTTTCCCGTTGTTTGCGGTTTTGATGTTTATTTTGACGGGTGCGATTACAATGATGGCGTCGCCTGTCATAATGGTTCTCGCTCAAAACCTTGCGCCGCAGTATAAAAGCATAATTTCAGGCTTTGTAAATGGATTTGCATGGGGTGTGATTGCAGTGCTGATGTCAGGACTGGGCTTTATTGCACAAAATCTTGGTATTACAAACCTGCTTTTCTGGATTTCGATTATTCCTGTTTTTGCGTCATTATCAATTAAATATATAAAGCTTGAGAATTAAATTAAGCGAGAATTGATAAATTTTGATTATTTTTAGGTTTAGGGCAGCAATGTTTAGCGGATTTTTGCGCTTGCGGCTGGTTTTGGACAGGCTGAGATTGCGAATTTTGCGATGTCTGAGCGCCGTTCGGACGGCCGAAACTGAAACCTACTATTGATGATACTAACATGTATGACCCCTTTTCATTTATATTATATAGTGTTGAAATTTTAAATGCAAGTATTTAAATACATCTTTTAAATGACTTGAAATTAGGAGATTAGGATTATAATAATTTATATTGGAGAATAGTAACTTATGATTTGGAAAATATTATTTGTAATATACGCGCTTGTTATGACAGGACTGGGTTTTTTAGGGCTTGGAACTGATTCGGAACAGCATGTCGGATTTGGCGAGGCAGCTATAAATACGAGCATTGAAGTAATGCTTGTGCTTGCGCTTGTATATACATTCGCTCTGGGGTGGAAAAAACGTTTGATTTCGGAGCGCGTAAACAAATGGTTTTTATATTTTTCGTATGCGGCGTTTTTGCTGGTCGGGATATTCTTATATAAAAATACTTACGGTCCAATGTATTCTGATATGCTGCTTTCTGCAATGCATAACGGGATGGTGCCAAGACACTGGGATTTTCAAATGCTTTTAACAATGACAAGGGTTGAAGTTCTGGTTTTTGTCTTAATTGTATTATTTATAATTTTCGTTCCTTTTTATCTTGGGTACTATCATTATTCAAAAAATATGACCCGACTTGGAGTTGCAGCGCATTCCGGTAGAAAATGTTTTTCAGTATACGTAATTTTTTCGTATATGTTTGTTTTTCTGTCAATATTTTTCGGGGTGTCAGGTGACATCGTGAATTTTAATATTTTTGACAGTCTGTCAACATTATCAAGTATTTATATCACACTGGGCGTGTACGGTTACGCATTTGGCAAAGAAATTTTGAACCGGAATTTCTGGCGGATATCTTTGCCTGTATGCGTCGTAATAGAACTTTTGCCTGCATCTTTGTTAAGCACTGATTTTAAAAATGCTATCGGCTGGACAGCGACGCAGTCATCACCGCTATACCTGCTGGCATCTTATGTAATGACAGCCGTTGCGATATTTATGATTTATCGTTATGCGTGCACGGATGTGGTTTTCAAGTCTGAAGCGCCTGCAAACAACGAAGATTGATGTTTTTATTTTATTTCTTTTGCGATTAAGTTAGTGATATCTTCGCCGCCGAAAAGTACCATATTTTTAGGCAGAACGACTGTGTAATTAAGTTCTTTTGCTTTTTGTGCAACCTGCGCTTTAATATTTTTGTCGATTTCCATAAGTTTGTCGTTGTAATTTTTGTCCATCTGGAATTTTTTATCGCTTACATCTTTTCTGTATTTTTCTTCCAGTTTGGCGATTTTGTCAGGGTTAGTTTCATTAGAAATTTCAACACGTGCCTGTTCGAGGGTTTTTTCGATGTCGGAAAGTTGTCTTTCGTGAGTGCTTTTGAGCGCTTTAACTGACGCTGAGTTTGTTATTAACTGACTCAAATCAACTGTTGCGACTTTCATATCGCCTGCGTTGGAACTTGAAAGAGCTTTGTTATTGATTGATACCCCTAGAATTACAACAGCCAGCAAACCGGTCACAGCTAAAATTTTTGTTTTCATATTTCTTACTCCTTTTATTATATGCATAGAGTAAAAAAGAAGTCTGCTGTTTATAATTAGGCGGTCGGGCTAAATTATATTATACAGGAAGCTTAATACAGAATTCTGTTCTGACGTTTTCGACGCTTGACACATTAATTTCTCCTTTGTGGGAGTTGATAATTTCCTGTGAAAGGTAGAGGCCGAGTCCGGTGCCGATTTTGCGGAATTTTCTGGTTGAGGAGTAGTATTTGTTGAAGATTAAAGGAATTTCTTCTTTTGAGATTCCCTGTCCGTAGTCGATAACTGAAATTGTCACAAATCCCGGAATTTCGCCTGTTTGCAGGTCGATAGTTTCACTTGATGTGCTGTGGATGATTGCGTTTGAAATCAGATTTTTCACAACACGGCTAAGTTGAAGCCGGTCTGCGTAAATTTTTATATTTTGATTTGGCGTTAAGTTTATTTTAATTCCGGATTCTGCGGCAATTGGCTGCATTTCGGTGATTATGTCGGTTAAAAATTCGTTCAACATTATGTTTTCTTTGTATAATTTAATCCCTGTTTCTTTGAGTTTGTAGGTATCTAATATGATTTGTACAAGGTCGACGAGTTCGCGGTTGGATTTTTTCATTCCCTGCAGTGCAAATTTTTGCTTATCGTTGATTGCTCCGAATTTTTCTTCTAAGAAAAAGTTAAGCATATTGCTTTCAGCAACGATTGGAACTTTTAAATCGTGCGTAAGAGTAGCGATGAAATCTTCTTTAAGGTTTTCTAATTGTTTTTCGTTCGTGATATCTGTAATAAGAAGAACGTAGCGTTTTTTCTCATCGACGGATAATTGGATTGAACTTAACCTGAAGTTTTTATTAGGGTTGTGTTTTATAAAAACATTTATTTTTTCGGCGTTGTGCAGAGTTACGCCTTCTTCGGTTTCAATAAAATCGAAGACGCTTTTGCCCACAAGGTCGTGGTGTTTTTGGCCGAACCAGTTGTCAATTTTGGGGGTTGTTTTGAGAATAGAATTTTTTTCGTTAATAATTAAAATCCCATCGGAAAGAGAATTGATTACAGTTTCCAGAAGGGTATTTTGGCGCATTAATTCTGTCTGGTACTCAACAATCATTTTTTCGCGGTCGTTAAGGGTTTCGACCATCCGGTTGATACTTTCGGTTACAGTTTGATAACTCGGGTTGTTGGAGTGTTTCAGCGGTTCGATTTTAGTTGTAAGGTTCCCGTAACGTACAGAATCAATCGTATTGGTTACTATTCCCAGGTAATCGTTGATTTTAGCCCAGCGTGTGTTTGTTTTTCGTGTCAGGTAAAAACAGATTAAAAGAATTATGACGATACTAAGGTTTATGTAAAATAGAAACATTTTTTACAACTCCCAAAATTTGTGTTATCATACATAGCATATAAGGAATTTGGAATTATGTCAAAACTTTATCTTCCCAAAACTATAAAGATGGTAATCACTGATTTTGACGGGGTTATGACGGACGGGTGTGTTTACATTTCCGATAGCGGAGCGTTTACAAGAAAACTGAATTTTCAAGACGTTATGGGGATGTCGATTCTTAAAAAGGCCGGTTTTAAACTCGGAATAATTTCCGGTGAAGGCAATGAAGCTATCGAAATGCTTGCAAAAAAGTTTCAGATTGAAGAAGTGCACCAGTCAATCAGAGTGAAGATAGATGTTTTGAAAAGTATTATTGAACGCCATAATTTAACGCAGGAGGAATACGTTTATATCGGGGATGATGTAAATGATTTGGGCTGCCTTGAATATGCAAAATATAAGGTTACTTTGCCGCACGCGCCTATGAGAGTAAAAGCGGTAGAAGGGATTCAGATAACAGAAAAAACCTGCGGAAACGGGGCGTTTAGAGAGGTCGCAGATTGTTTGACTACTTAAAAAAGGTTATAGAACAGATTCGGCAGATTAGCGCAAGTGTTGATGATTATAAAAAATTATCGCCGTCGGGTGCTATGCCTGTGGTGGCAAAGGTTAACGCTGCGTTGAAACTTATAAATGCCAAGAATTTTGATGAGGCTGAAGAGCTGCTTCTTGAAACCGACGAACTTTACCCCGAAAATGAAGTGGTTTTGCAGTCACTGGGAAATTTGTACGAGATTCGCAAGGATTTTGAAAAAGCCGCAAAATATTTTCAAAAAGCGCTTAACCATAACCCTATAAAAAGAGAATTGTTTTTGCGGCTCGGTTATGCACAGCTTTCGGCCAAACAGAACGAAGCAGCGTGTAAGACTTTTGAAAAGGCGAAGAATGTTTTTAAATTGGATTCTGATGTTATAACCGGCTACGGAATGGCTCTATACAGGCTTAAAAAGTATGATGAGGCACGCTCGGAATTTGTTAAGGCCTTTTCACTTGATGCAAGAAATCTCAACGCACTTTTCTTGAGCTCTACGGTTGATGTGATGTTCGGCGATTATGAACGGGCTGAAACGAGGTTGTCGCTTCTTGTTAAACTTGCTCCGAATACGGCGCATTTGTATGAATATGCAAAACTGAAAAAGTTGAAGGGGGATTTTGACCTTGCACTTGCACTTGCTGCGCGTTCATTCGAGTCAAACAAGAACTTTTTACCTGCTTATATTTTGCTTGCAGAAATTTATCACAGCCGATTTGAGCCCGATAAAGCGCTTGAATGGCTTCAAAAGGCTGAGGACGCTGAACTTTTTGATGTGTCTTTGTACATGGCGCGCGCGAATATTTGCATGTTTACTGAGGATTTTGCAACAGCACTTACATCGTATAGAAAAGTGCTGGAATTTGAACAGGATAAAAGCACTGATATGAAGATTCTTGTCTGCGAGATTATGCTCGGCAGGCTTGAAGGTAAGGAAGAGGCTGTCAGCGCAATGCTTGAGGGCGTTGAAGAAGACGAATGCGAAGAGCGTAAATCAATTGCCTATATGCTTAAGGGCGTGTGGGAATATAAAACTGATAATTTTACCGCGGCGGAAGAAAGCTTTAGAAAAGCGCTCCAAATTACGCTTAAGCTTCCTGTTGTGTACTACTTTCTGGCCAAAATTTATCAGGCGCAGGGCGAAGGTTATAAGGCCGAAAAATATTTTAATCTTGATATAGAAAAGTACCCTTATCATTATTCCAGCCACAAAGATTACATAGAATATTTGATTAATGCAGGAAATTTTGAAGAAGCACGCTTTAAAATTAAAAAAGCGCTCAAACTTTTCCCTGATAATACAGAACTTGAAAACCTCTTATTTTATACGGGTTTCCGGCTTGTTGAGGCTGCAACGCCTGAGTATAATGTTAAGGAACTTTTAAAATTGGCTGAAAAACTTGAAGAAAACGCAACTTTTTTGTATGCTGATGAGAAGAACATTCTTTTAGAGAAGATAAGAGGATTAGAATAAGTTGAGAAAAGATATAATAGTCCAAAAGTTTGGCGGAACCTCGGTTGCCGATGTTGAAAAGATTAAAAATGTTGCCCGTGCTGTTATCCGTGAGAAAGAAAACGGGAACGATGTTGTAGTTGTTGTTTCTGCAATGGGACATACGACGGATTATCTTGTTAAGATGGCGCATGATTTGAATAAACATCCGTCCGGGCGCGAAATGGATATGCTTTTGTCGACAGGTGAAGGCGTTTCTATTGCACTTCTTGCAATGGCTATTCAGGCGCAGGGGTATGAAGCTGAAAGTCTGAACGCTATGCAAATTGGCATTCATACAGAAAATATTCATATGAAAGCAAGGATTACCGATATTGATACTACGCGTCTTGAAAAAGGTCTTGCAGAGGGTAAAATTCTGGTTGTTGCGGGATTTCAAGGCATAACGGATGGCAACGAAATTACGACCCTTGGCCGCGGCGGCTCGGATATTTCGGCCGTGGCACTTGCGGCAGCATTGAAAGCTAAGCGCTGTGATATTTATACGGATGTTGAAGGCGTTTATACAACTGACCCGAGAATCGTTCCGACAGCTTCAAGATTGGATGTGGTTTCTTATGAAGAAATGCTTGAACTTGCTCAGGCCGGTGCAAATGTTCTTCACCCGAGAAGTGTTGAGGCCGCGAAGGTTCATAATGTTCCTCTGCGTGTCAGAAGCAGTTTTAAACTGGATAATTTAGGTACTTTAATTTTAGGAGTGGATAAAATGGAAATAAACAGAGCGGTTACAGGTATTGCGGCAGATTTGTCACAGGCAAGAATTGTCGTTTGTGATGTTCCTGATAAACCGGGTGCGGCAGCCGCTGTTTTTACGGCGCTTGCTGATAACAAGATTTCCGTTGATATGATTATCCAATCATACGCGGATAAAGTTGCAAACACTAACGATATTGCTTTCACCATTAGCGCGGATGATACGGATAAAGCGCTTGAAGTTCTCAACGCTTTGAAATCAGAATGGAACATTTCAAAAGTTGAAGCAAATACAGATATCGCAAAGGTTTCAGCAGTAGGCGCCGGCATGATTGGCAGACCCGGAATCGCTTCAAAAATGTTTCAGGCATTGGCTGACGCAAACATAAATATCAGAATGATTGCAACAAGCGAAATCAAAATCAGTTGTTTAGTAAACAAAGAAGATACAAAAAAAGCAATAAAAGTTTTGCACGATGTGTTTGAACTAAATTGCGACGAAATCGCAGAAGTTAAGGGCGATTTACCGAATTTTTAAAGAAAAGGACAAATCAATGAGTTTAACAGTATATTTAGGGATTGACGTTGGTTCTGTAACAACAAAACTGGCGCTGGTCGACGAAAATGGCAAATATGTAGACAGTGTAATGCTTAAAACCGCAGGCAAGCCTGTTATGGCTGTGCAAAACGGCTTGAAACAGCTTTACGAAAAGAAACTTACCGAATATGATGTAAAAGGCGTAGGAACAACGGGTTCCGGCCGTAACCTTGCCGGTGCGTTAGTCGGGGCTGATGTTATTAAAAACGAAATTACCGCACACGCGGTTGCCGCAAGTATTAATGTTCCGGGGGTTCAGACCATTCTTGAAATCGGCGGACAGGATAGTAAAATTATTATTCTTCGCGACGGTATCGTAACCGATTTTGCTATGAACACAGTCTGTGCCGCAGGTACAGGAAGCTTTTTAGACCATCAGGCTCAAAGATTAAATGTTCCAATCGAAAAATTTGGCGAAACAGCATTGAAATCGACAAATCCTGCGCGTATTGCCGGACGCTGCGGCGTTTTTGCGGAAAGTGATTTGATTCACAAACAACAACTTGGCTATCCTGTAGAAGATTTGTTATACGGACTTTGTCAGGCGCTTGTTAGAAACTATTTAAGCAACCTTGCGCTTGGTAAAGAACTTCTTCCGACAATCACGTTTCAGGGCGGTGTCGCTACTAACACCGGCATGGTGAAAGCGTTTGAAGAAGCTTTAGGCACAAAAGTAGTTGTTCCTAACCATCACCAGACAATGGGTGCAATTGGTGCGGCACTTCTTGCTATGGAAAACCATCAATATACCGAAGCGGCAACGAAATTCAAAGGCTGGGCGGTCGGTGATATGCACTTTACATCTATCACCTGTGAATGCAACGGCTGTTCAAACAACTGTGAAGTTATCACAATTGTTGAGGGTACGGATGAATTGCAACGCGTTGAAAACATCAAAGATATTAAAGGAAATATTATAGCGCGCTGGGGTGGAACCTGTGGGCGCTGGGAAATAGCATAAGTATTGAGGGACGCTCAAAGAGCGTCCCTCTTGACTAAGTATCGAAAATAATTTAAACTATATTTAGAAAGGATGGAACTTATGAACAAAAGAGATGTATTAACTTATGCAGGGGGGGGGGGGGAGCCGGCTGAGCCGGACCTCTAGCATAGACCCGTGCGTGCGGACGAAGAAACCGGCGAAGCGTGTTAGCGGATGTGAAGTGCCGGTGCGGCCTCACGCGAGTGAGGACGGCAGGGCACGAAACTGGACGATGCCGCCGTTGCGACCAGAGCGTGAGCGTCGGGAGCGGACAAATCGCGCAAGTGTTGATAACACTTGCAAGGGATTTGACAGGCGGGAGAACCAACGTTGCGCATTCACAATGGCAGAAATCCTTCTATCCCTAACAATAATCGGCGTAGTGGCTGCGATAACGCTTCCGTCACTGACCGGAAACATTAACGAACGCACATGGAACACACAAAGAAAAGCGCTTTATGCCCGTATGAGTCAGGCAATCGCGTTAATGCCGTCACTAAACGGTTATGGAACTTTAACCGAGGGTAATGATTCAACATCTGCCGTGGATACGGCCGCCGAAACTTTCGTCACAGAAGGACTTTCCAAAGTTCTTAAGATTAACAACATCTGCGACTATAAGCATTTGGAAGACTGTGGTATTCCATCCAATATAACTCCGTATTCAGGTAGTATTATTGCTAAATTTCCGGAAACATTAAAGGATTATAATAACAGTCTGGTTTCTGTTTCTTTTATTGACGCTGCCGGCGGAACTTGTTCATACTCTCAAACCAATACTAAAGTCGCAGCGTTTGAAACACAAAACGGTGAGAGTATAGCCGTTTATTATAATCCGAATTGTTTGTCAGATTTAAAATCCGGTGATGCTTGGGATCCGGTACAGGCACGTCTGTGTGCTAATTTCGTCTATGATTTAAATGGTACTAAGGGGCCTAACAGTTACGGAAAAGATATAGGGTTTATTTCAGTATTTTATCCGACGGATAGTGATGTTGTTGCTCCGTATGTATATATGCATGATTCCGGCTCTGCACCTCAAGTATCTTCTGGGAATGAACAAAGTGCTTCCGAGCTTTGTACAGCTACTCTTGGCGGAGAGTATAGGGTTCCAAATAAAAATGAAGCGGCCGCTATGTTTGTTAACAGAGTGCTGATTGGCGGAAGTTTTATTGGCGAACACTACTGGACTTCCGGCATAGGTATATATAACGGTACAACCAGAGGCTCGGCGCAATCAATGTATTCAGGCGCCGAATTGTTAAAATTACGCTCGGAATCTGTAAGGGTTCGTTGCGTAAAACGTAATTAAAATCGGGGGCGCTTGCCCCCGTTTTGTATTCATGGTAAAATGTTTCCATCATAATTCAGTAAAGGAGAAAAAGATGGAAAATAAAGAAATTGCAACTATTGGTGTATTCGGCGGTTCAGGTTTTTATAAGTTCCTCGACGACGTTGAAGAAATCAGAATTGAAACCCCGTACGGAATGCCTAGCGACAGCGCTTTTGTCGGCAAAATCGGCCCGCATAAAGTTGCATTTATTCCACGCCACGGCAGAAACCATACAATTTTGCCGCACCTTATCAACTACCGCGCAAATGTTTGGGCGATGAAGTCTTTAGGTGTTAAACGTGTTATTTCTCCTTGTGCGGCCGGAAGTTTACAAAAACACGTTGAACCGGGGCATTTCGTAATCTGTGACCAGTTTGTTGACTGGACTGACGGCAGAAAATCAACTTTCTTTGAAGGCCCTATCGTTACTCACCCGTCTGCGGCTGAAACTTACTGCCCTGAGCTTAGAAAACTTGCTATTGAAACCGCTAAGGATTTAGGGATTACCGTTCACGAAACCGGTACGGTTGTTGTTATCAACGGCCCTCGTTTCTCTACTAAATCAGAATCTAAATTCTTCACGGGACAAGGCTGGGAAGTTATAAATATGACAGCGTTTCCGGAAGCATACCTTGTTAAGGAAATGGATATGTGTCCGTTGAATATTTCTTTGATTACCGATTACGACGCAGGTTTGGTAGGCGATGTTCCGCCGGTTTCACACCACGCGGTTATTGAAGTGTTTAATAACAATGTTGCTAATTTAAAATCTCTGTTATTCAGTATGATAGAGAAAATACCTGTTGAACAAAATAATTGTGAATGCGCATTCACTAAAAAAAATTCGCAATTATAGAAAGGAAAACTTATGGTTAGCGCAGTTGCAAAACTTTTTGAACTTTATTTTCTTTTGATAATCGTCAGATGTTTTCTGTCATTCTTCCCGAGAGTTGACATTTACAAACAGCCGGTGAAATTTATCAGAGAAATAACAGATCCATATTTGGATATATTTAGAAGATTTATTCCGCCTGTAAACGGACTTGATTTTTCACCAATTGTCGCGGTGATTGCGTTGCAAATTATTCAGGTGCTTGTTTGCTCCGCGCTGGACATAGTTTTCTAGGTGCCTGAGGCACATCCACATTTGGTCGGATGTCACCTGTGACGTTTGGCTTATTATAAGTTGAGGTTTTTATGAAAATTTTAATCTATGGTGCTACTGAAATCGGCTGTCTGCTTGCGACAGAATTTTTTGAAGACCATGATATAACTGTTATTGATAAAGAAGAAAATAAAACCGAAGAATTTAAAAAGTTGGATATTGGTTTTGTTCAGGGAAACGCGTCTGACGTTGAGGTTTTGAAAAAAGCTGATATCAGAAACGCTGATGTTTTTATCGCGTGTACTCCGGTTGACGAGGCGAATATTGTTGCATGTTTGACCGCGAAAAAAATGAGCGGTGTGAGAACTGTTTCGTTTGTTTCTAAGGAAGAATACAGAAATGTTTTGAATGTCGACCGTTCAGATATGTGCCTATGTGAGTTCTTTATTGATGAAATCGTTTGGCCGGAAGAACTTTTGACACAGGAAATTTTCAGAATTGTGACTGTTGCGCAGGCGCTTGACGTGGAATTCTTCGCAAACGGCCGTGCAAGACTTTTGGAATACAAGCTTAAAGAAGGTATGCCGCTTGTAAACAAGAAGGTTAAAGAGTGTAATTTTACGAAAAACACGCTGATTGTAGGGATTACGCGCAACGGTGAACTTTCTATCCCGAACGGTGACACAACGCTTCTGGCTGACGACAAACTTATTTTTATGGGAACTTCGCATTCGCTTGATATTCTTGCCGGAACATTTTTCCATGACAAAGAAAGCGTTAAGTCCGTAACGATTATCGGCGGCGGGAACGTCGGAATGATGTTGGCGCAAAGTCTTGAAGCCGTTAAGATTAAGACAAAAATTATCGAAAAGAATTATGAACGCTGTGATTATTTGTCGCAGACACTGAAAAATACACTTGTAATCAATGGCGACGGCACGGATTTGAAACTTCTTGATGAAGAGGAAATCGGTGCAAGTGACGTTACAATCAGCGTTACGAATAATGATGAAAGAAATCTTCTGACCACGCTTCTTGCAAAACAACTGGGTACTAAGCGTACAATTACACGCGTTTCAAAGGTTTTGAATATTCCGCTGTTTGAAAAAGTCGGGGTTGATATCGCGATTTCCGCGAAAAATTCTGCGCTTAATGAAGTTAAAAACGCGGTTGAGGAGTCTGATATAGGTATACTTGCAACTGTTGAACAAGGACAGGGTGAGGTTCTGGAAATCGATTTGAGTATTGAGTTTAATAATATGAAAATTATGGAAATGCGTTTCCCTAAACCTGCAATTGTCGGCGTTGTTCAGCGCGGCAACGGGGTTTTGATTCCTAAAGGCGACACGGAACTTCATACCGGCGATACTTTGATAATTTTTACCAAAGCCGAGGACGCTGATATTATCAAAGAATATTTCCATAGGGCGGACAGATAGATGAGATTTAATTATTTACTGGGTGCAATAGGGTTAGTTATAATTTACATCGGTTTTGTAATGCTTGTACCGATTGCCGTTGCTTTAATATATGGTGAACTTTCATCAATCAGTGCATTTTTAATCCCTGCGGTTTCTTGTATGCTTGTAGGTGTAATTCTAAAAACTATTGCCGGCAGAATCTCAGATTCCGGAAATTTTAACGATATTAAAAAATCCGAAGGGCTTTTTATTGTAGTTTTAACGTGGCTTTTGACAGGCGGAATCGCTGCGGTTCCGTTTATATTAATGGGTTTAAGCCCGTTGAACGCATTTTTTGAAGCGGCGTCGGGGATTACGACTACAGGCGGTACAATCCTTACAAGTTATGATTATCCGCACGCATTTTTCTTCTGGCGTTCGTTTATCCAATGGCTTGGCGGTATGGGAATTATAGTCCTGTTTATTGCCATATTGCCGCAGTTTGCAGTCGCCGGCCGTCAGATGTTTTTTGCAGAGGCTCCGGGGCCTACCGAGGACAAGTTTACACCGAGAATCCGTAACACAGCGTCTGCGTTGTGGAAAATTTATGTGGCGTTTACGCTTTTTGAAACGGCGCTTTTAATCTGGGCCGGAATGCACCCGTTTGACGCTATGTGTAATTCTTTGTCTACCCTTTCAGCAGGCGGTTTTTCGCCTAATCCTGAAAGTACAATGGGGTATAGTTCAAACATAATTACGCTGATTATAATGGCTTTTATTTTTATTTCCGGTGTAAGTTTTAACGTTCAATATATGGCGCTTTCAAAACTTAAACCGTGGAATATATTTAAAAGTGAAGAAGTCAGGGTATATACGGGCGTATTTCTTGCATTAGGCGGGCTTGTTGCCGCGTCTTTGTATTTTACAAGCGGGTTTAGCGACATAAAAGAGGCGCTTTTGCACGGTTATTATCAGGTTATTTCTGTGATGACTTCAACCGGAAGTTCAAGTTCTGATTATACAAGCTGGAGTTTTACGTCACAATTGCTTCTGGGATTGGCGTTTTTTGTCGGCGGCTGCGCAAGTTCTGCCAGCGGCGGAATAAAGATTACCAGATGGTGCCTTGTGTTCAAGGTTATGAAGGCTGAATTGCAAAAGATTCTTCACCCCAACGCTGTTATAAATATTAAAATGGATAATAATATTGTTCCCAAAGACGTTATAACGCAAATTATTGTATTTGTAATGTTTTATTTCCTGATAATCCTTGTATCAGCGATTGTGTTGTCCATTTTGGAACAGGATTTGTTATTAGGCTTTGCCTCAGCGGTTTCATCCATCGGAAACGTCGGCCCTGCTTATCCCGAATTAATCGGACCGCTTGGAAGTTTTGACGCAATGCATCCTGTGTCAAAAGTCATATTGATTTTCAATATGTACATAGGCCGTCTGGAATTAATTCCGTTCCTTGTTATGTTCCAACGTGATTTCTGGAGCTTTAAGAAAGCTTAGTTATTCATACCTCAGGGCGTCGATTGGTTTTAAGAGTGACGCTTTGTGTGCAGGGTAGTAGCCGAAAGCCATTCCGACAAGTCCTGAAAAGCCCAGTGACAGTATTATTGAAAATAACGAAATTGAAATTGTTAAGCCATTTGAAAATATTTGAATAGCTTTTGCGCCTACAACACCCACGATAACGCCAATAAGCCCGCCAATTATGGAAAGCAAAAGCGATTCTATCAAAAATTGCCAGCGGATATCAGATGCGCGTGCACCGATTGCCATGCGAATCCCGATTTCTTTTGTGCGTTCTGTAACGGATACAAGCATTATGTTCATAATGCCGATTCCACCGACAAGAAGCGACACAGAGGCAATCGAAAACAAAAGAATAGAAAATGTCGCGGTTGTAGCTTTGATTTTTTCCTGAAACTCTGCGGAATTTCGGATTTCAAAATCTTTTTCCTGATTTTTGCCTATTCTGTGACGGAGGACAAGAAGTTCTGTAATATCCTTTTCCGCTGTTGAAACCACATCAGGATCCTGACATTTCACGACAATCATTTTGACGGTTCCGGGGAAATCTGTACCGAAAACTTTCTTTTGCGCGGTCAAAATCGGGATAAAGATTAAATCGTCCTGATCCATCGGGCCCATTGAGCCTTTTTCTTTCAAAACGCCTATGATTTTGAACGGGGTGCCGCCAACGCGGATGGTTTTGTCAATCGGGTTGACGTCGCCGAAAAGTTCTGTTACGACGGTGCTTCCAAGCAGCGCAACTTTTGAACCGTTTTTAACTTCTTCACGATTGAATCGGCGGCCGAGTTCTATTTCGTAATTTTTCACGTACAAATATTCAGGTTCAACGCCGTAGACGGTTGTGGACCAGTTCTGGTTGCCGTAGGTTAATTGTTTGGATTCAGTGCTGGCGGCGGCGACGGCTTCGACACCGCGCGCGTTTTTCTTGATTGCGTCGGCGTCTTTGAGGGTTAGGGTTGGTTTGGAACCCATGCCCATGTGAACCCCGCCGGATTTCGCAGAGGCTGAGCGCACGGTTAGAAGATTACTGCCCATTGATTCAATGTTATTTTGAACATTTTTTTGTGCGCCGTTTCCGACCGCAAGCATTATAATTACGGCGCTTACACCTATAATGATGCCAAGGCTTGTCAGCGCAGAGCGCATTTTGTTCACTTTTAGCGAATTTATCGAAATTTTTAGAGTTGATTTGAAATCTATCATACGCGCTGTCCTTTTAGGTTGTCTGAAACGATTTTTCCGTCTTTGAAGCGTACGACGCGTTTGCAGTATTCTGCGATATCGGGTTCGTGCGTGACAAGGATAATCGTTTTTTTATAAACTTCGTTAAGTTCGACAAAAAAGTTCATCACGTCGATACTTGTTTTGGTGTCTAAGTTTCCTGTCGGTTCATCGGCGAGGATAAGCGGTGCGTCGTTAACGATTGCGCGCGCGATTGCAACGCGTTGCTGCTGACCGCCGGACATCTGGTTTGGCATGTGACTTTCGCGTTTTTCAAGCCCGACGATTTTTAGCGCATGGCGGGCACGTTCTACCCGTTCTTCTTCGGGAATCCCTTTGTAAATCATCGGCAGTTGAACGTTATCGAGCGCGGAGGTTCGCGAAATCAGGTTAAACCCCTGAAAAACAAAGCCGAGTTTGATGTTACGGATTTCGGATAACTCGTCTGAGGAAAGTGAAAATACATCAATCCCGTCAAGGTAATATGTACCGGAATTCGGCCGGTCAAGGGTTCCGAGCATATTCATCATTGTGGATTTACCCGAACCCGATGCGCCCATAATCGCAACGAATTCACCCTTTTCAACACTCAGTGAAACATCATCAAGCGCGTTAAAATATTCGTCGCCTGTCTGGTAAGTTTTTATTAGATTTTTGACTTCGATTAGGCTCATAGCGGCGGTCTCATCCTATTTTGTTTCTTCTGTTTGCCTTTGGTGGAGCCTACGGCAACCTGTGTTCCCTCGGTGATTTCGTCCGAAATTATTTGTGTGTAGTTGTCGTCGCTTGCGCCGGTTTTGATGTTTACGCGGTGGAGTTTGCCGCGATCACTTACCCAAAGCCCCTGTTGTTCATAACGCTGCTGGTTGTTTTCAGGGGTGAATTTCAGCGCACGATTTGAAACGCAAAGCGCGTCTTTTTCTTCTGATGTGATGATAGAAACATTTGCGGTCATACCGGGTTTAAGTTTCAAGTCTTCGTTGCCGACTTTGACGATTACGGAATATGTTACGACATTGGAAACGGTAGTCGGCGAGATTCTAACCTGTGTGACTTTGCCTTCAAACTCGCTGTTGGGGTAGCCGTCAAGTGTATAGATTACTTCTTGGCCTTCTTTAACTTCCCCGATATCGGCTTCGGATACATTAACTTCAATTTGCATTTCTTCTAAGTCCTGCGCGATTGTGAAAAGTTGCGGAGCCTGTAAGGTTGCGGCGACCGGCTGGCCAAGGTCGATTTCGCGCGAGATAATCATCCCGTCAACCGGCGCGATAATCTTTGTGTAATTAAGGTTTACTAATGATTGCTCATACTGTGCTTTCGTTTGTTTTATTTTGAACCTTGCTGCGTTAACCTGTGCCACTCCGGCTTTGTAGTCGCTTTCGGCCTGATCAAGTTCACAGCGCGGAATAAAATTTCGGCCGTAAAGATTTTTGTAACGGTTGTAAGTTTTTGTACTCATCGCTAGTTTTGCCTGTGCTTCTGCAAGTGTTGCTTCTGCACTGTTCATAGCCGCTAAATTCTGATCGACTGTTGCCTGAAAGGTTCTGGGATCGATTTCGGCGAGTAACTCACCTTTTTTAACGACGGAGTTGAAATCCACGTAAATCGCGCTGATAAGCCCTGAAACCGTAGAACCTACACTGACGGTGTTTACAGGGTTTATGGTGCCTGAAGCCTCGACGATTTGAGTAATCGTGCGGCGGGTAACGGGTTCTGTGATATATTTCGGCGCGGATTTGGCTTTGACCATTACTCCGCTTGCGGCTACAATCGCAAGGATTACACCGATAAGCGCCAGTTGTTTATTCGAAATTTCAAAGTTTTTGATTTTCATTTTTCCTCCTATAATTTGAGGTCTTTTACAGTCAATTTTACATCTTCATTGAGCGCGATTGCCTGTTCAAGGGTTGCTCGCGCAACATTGTATTTATAAATCGTTTGAACATAAGTATTCTGTGCGTTGTTGTAGTTTACGCGGGCGTCCTGAAGCTGGATATAATCGCCTAAGCCAACTTCGTATCTTCCGTCTGCAAGTTCAAGGTTTTCTAAAGTTTGGCGGACTTTCGTCTCAAGAAGCGGAATTTGTTTTTCAAGTTGAATCATATCAATATAGGCGCCCTGAACATCAAAATAAAGGTTTTCGCTCAGGAGTTTAACCTCATTTTTAGCGTATTCGACCTGAATCTTGGCGTTGTCGATTTCTTTTTGAAGCTGGAATATATTGAATGAAGTACTCAGGTTTACAGAAATACTCATACTGTTGTTAGTATAGCGCCGGGTGTTTGCAAGCCCGTAACCTACGTTTGCGGAAAGCGTCGGGAAATACTGGCGTCTAACGAATAAAAGTGATTGCTCCATTGCTTTGACTGTGGAGTTCAAAGCCTTCAAGTCAGGACGGTTTTTCATCGCTAAATCAACGGATTCTTCGAACGTAAACGGATATTTTTGGAATTTGTAATCTTCAAGCACTCTGCTTTTTTCAACGCTTGAGGTCAAAACCGCGTCTTGAACAGCGGCAGGAACTTCGCTTAAATCTCCTTCGTTCGCAATTTTTGTCAGGCTTACAGGTACATAAGGGTCAGGCAGGTTGAAGGTTTCTGTGTTTGTGATTTCGTATTCCGGCGCGTAAGCCACGAACATTGAATTGTTCAGGGCAACAAGGGCGTTTTTATAGTTGTTTTCAGCCTGAACAAGTGCAACTTTTGCGTCGCTAAGGTTAACTTCAGCGTTTACAAGGTCTATGCGTGAGCGGATTCCCTCGTCAAAATAAGCCTGCGTTCTAATGTAGTTGCGTTCCGTAATCTGTACGTTGGAACGCTCTATATCCATAACGGATTTTGCCGCAAGCACAGCGTAATATTTAAGTTTTACGTCAAAAGTTGTGGTGAGAACCGAGTAATCAAATTCGTATTCAGCGGCAATTCTGTTGTATTTTTGCATTTTAACAGACGCCAGAGTTTTGCCGAAATTGAAAAGCATTTGATTGATTGACGCGCTAACGCTCGGGAATGTGCGATTGCTGGTGTTATTTTGCATTACGTACCCGCCGCCGCTCATAGAGTTGAACGTCTGGTTATACCCGACTCCTGCGCTTACTGTCGGAGTATACGCGGATTTGGCAATAGAAATATTGTTCTTCGCCGTTCGTAAATTATAAATAGTTCTTTTTACCAGCGGGCTGTTATTCAGCGAAATGTTTATACAGTCATTCAGGTTCAGCATTGAGCCCGCCTTAATCTTAACCTCCTCCAGCGCAAGCGCGGACGGGCTTAAAAGACTTATTATCATTATAAAACTTATAAACTTCTTCGCTTTATTCATTATAGCCTTAATAATACTATTTTTCAGGCGAAATTTAATCATTTGCATACTATATTTATAACGATTGAAAAATAAAAAGGTTCATTTTTATCCAATGCTATTGCGCAACTGTGAAAAGTATGCTATAATCGGGCTGGAATAAGGAAAATTCCACTTACAATTTTTAATCAGGAGAAAAACAATGTACCAAGATGAAAAACTTATCTGCGAAGATTGCGGCAGCGAATTTATTTTTACAGCAGGCGAACAAGAGTTCTACGCTGAAAAAGGGTTGGTAAACAAACCAAAAAGATGTCCGGAATGCAGAAAACAAAGACGCCAGAACAATCGCGGCAAAAGAAGAAAAATGTATGACGCGGTTTGTACTAAATGCGGCGCTCAAACTCAAGTTCCGTTTAAACCTACTCCGGGTAAAGAAGTTTATTGTAAAGATTGTTTTTCTCAAGTTACTCCTCAGTAATTATGGTAAATACGCTTTAAATTAAACAAAAAAGGTAATATGCTTTTTAGTGTATTACCTTTTTCAAAAGTCCGAAGGATTTTCGCGATACGGAACGTGAATGAAAATCCTGTGTGGCGTATTAGACAGCGCAGCCGCAGTGCGACACTGCGTGAGCGGTGGCGGCAGGCGGCGGAGAACTGCTTTTAAAGGATTTTAGATGTTTGGAAAAAAACAACCGGAGCCGGAATGGCGGGATTTTAGAGAGAAAACTTATGATGAATTAGAACGTGAAGTTGACGCGGCTTACGGCGAAGAAGTTCGTAAACGCAATATTACTATTGCGATAGTTGCGGCTGTTTTGCTTTTCTTTTTCCATGATGTTGCAGGTTTCTGGCTTCGTTTCGGGCTTCCGCGAATCCCTAAGAAAACAGAACAAATTATTAATGTCGTTGAAAATCCTTTTGAAAACGAACTTCCGGAGGAGGAGAGTTCTTTATTAAATTACACAACACTTGAGGATAAGGATAGCGTTGAATTAGTAAAACAGGCGTCATATTCTATTTCCGGCCGTGTTGTGGCGAAAAACTTTCTTTTCTGGGGAAATTACCTGCCGGGCGGCAAAAGAACGTTCCAATCGACAGCGCTTTTTGATTTAGGGCTGGTCTGGGGTGATTTGTCCGATAAAAAGATATTGAAAAATTACGCGTTTTATAGCGCTAAAGATACGCAGGCCAGAAGTCTGTACCCGACGTTAAAACTGGGTGTAAAACATCCGCCGTTACCGTGGCCGTATGTTCGAAACCACATGTTACATTTGAATATTGTGCCTGCGAATGCCCGTGTTATGTCGGCGTTAGTATATTTGTTTAAATATCAGCCGGTAAAATTGGACGGCTATCTTGTTGATGTGAAGCTGGATGATGGTCGCTGGAAACGCAGCGGCATGTCAAAATTCAGTGCCAATCCGAATTCCCGTACCGGAGCGTCAGAAATCATGTACGTGACACGCGTACAAGTCGGCAAAAGAGTCTACGAATAGTTGACAAGTGATAAAACATGCTGCATAATAATTGTATAGAAAGGAGTGGCTGAGCCACCTCTATAATTGGACCCGAGTGAAACTTGGGAGAAAGGAAATTATGAAAAACAATATTGTAGACATTTCGACAGGGGGGGGGGGGGAGTGCCTTAACAGGCACATCTAAACGCTTAGCGTTTACCATGGCTGAAATTCTTCTATCCCTAACAATCATCGGTGTGGTCGCTGCGATAACGCTTCCGTCTTTGACCGGTAATATTAACGAGCGCACATGGAACACACAACGCAAAGCGCTTTATGCCCGTTTCTCTCAGGCAATTGCCCTTATGCCGGACGTGAACGGGTACGGTACGTTGACAGAGGGCACGGATTCAAGCGGCTCAAAAGTCGTTACCGAAGACACAGTTGCCGAAACTTTCGTTACGGAAGGCTTGTCTAAAGTTCTTAAAATAAACAATATCTGCGACGCTGCTCACCTTGCTGACTGCGGAATTGTTAGTACTATTAATACCCAAACTTCTGCTGTTTCTACACCGGTTGATTGGTCGGGCTTGAATTCGCAGATGGTTAGTACTCAATACGGCGGTTGGACATCTTACTCGATGATTAATTCAAAGGCGGCGGCATTTGAAACACAAAATGGCGAAAGCATTGCGGTTTATTATAATCCTGCCTGTCGAACATCTGCGGATTTGGTTACGGGATATCTGGTGGCGCCATTTGTTTGTGCCAATTTTCTGTATGACTTAAACGGAAATAAAGGCCCTAATACTGTCGGCAAAGATATTGGTTTTATAACGGTGCTTTATTCCGCGGATTCCAATGTTGTTGCGCCGGTGCCTTTAATTCAAACTAAGGCCGGTTACTATGAAGACGCCATAAAATTTTGCCGTAGTCAGGATGATGCGCGGCTCCCGAATAAAGAAGAAGCTATTTCATTGTGGCTAAACAGGAAATTTTATGGGGGTATAAATTATATATTTTATACAAGTTCTTCACCCGGTGCCGCAAATAGAATCATAATTATTGACGCACCAAATGGTGGTATGATGGGTTCTTGCAATAAAACAGAATCCAATGGTGTTGTTGCAAAATGTGTTAAACGATAAAAAAAGAGGGGCATGCCCCTCTTTTTATCACATTTTTTCCGGTGCACTAACGCCAAGGATGTCTTCCATCGCGTTTCTGAGAACCGTTTTTACAGCCCAGACGAGCGCAATTCTTGATTTCATTAACGCTTTATCGTCGCAGATTACGCGGTTTGCGTTGTAGAATGAGTGGAATTCTGATGCAAGTTCCTGAACGTAACGGCAGATCGTGTAAACCTGACGGGTTTCTGCTGAGGTTTTGATAACGTTTTTGTATTCTTCAAGTTTTAATAACAACGCTTTCGCTGTGTCGATTGCCGGCTCAACGATTTCCGGCGTGAAGTTTGCGATAAGGTCGTCTAACTCTGCCTGTGTTAAAGGTGCCGGTGTTTTTTCACCGGTTTCGGTGTTGAGTTTTTCTGTAACAAGGTTTCTCATAATAGAGCAAGCGCGTGCGTGGGCGTATTGAACATAGAACACAGGGTTTTCGTCGGATTTTGTTTTTGCAAGTTCGATGTCAAAATCCAAAGTGGTGTCGATGTTTCTCATTGCCATCCAGAAACGTGTTGCGTCAACGCCGACTTCTTCGATTAGGTCTTCAAGAGTTACCATGTTTTTGCGTTTGCCCATACGAACTTCGTTGCCGTTGATAACGAGGTTTACGAGTTGGCCCAGAAGGATTTCGAGTTTGTTAGGGTCATAGCCGAGCGCCTCGATTGACGCTTTAACGCGGGCAACATAGCCGTGGTGGTCTGCGCCCCAAATGTTAATCATTCTGTCAAACCCACGGTTAAGCTTGTCGATGTGGTACGCGATGTCGGCGGTCAGGTAAGTGTTTGAGCCGTCGGCTTTTTTGATTACGCGGTCTTGATCGTCGCCGAAGTCTGATGATTTGAACCAGTCTGCGCCGTCTTTTTGATAGATTTTGCCGCTGGCTTTAAGTTTGTTGACGCATTCGTCAACTTTTCCTGATTTGTGCAGGTCGAGTTCTGAATAGAATTTGTCAAAGTGTACGCGGAAGTTTTCAAGTAATTCTTTTTGCAGAGCTTCCATTTCTTTTTTTGCGTAATCTGAAAGAACTTTCACATCGTCAGTTGGGGCGTGTTCTTTGAGGAATTTTTTAGCCACCGGAATCAAGTAATCTCCAGGGTAGAAATTTTTTCTTTCTATTTCGTCGGTTGGGAAGTCTACGTTTTCGCCAAGTTCTTGTTTGATTCTGATTGCAAGCGAGTTGCCGAGTTTTTGGATTTGAGAACCTGCGTCGTTGATGTAGAATTCCTGATAAACTTCGTGGCCGTAGAATTTCAGAAGGTTAGCCAGAACGCTTCCCATCGCAGCCCAGCGGCCGTGGCCAATGTGGAACGGGCCGGTCGGGTTCGCAGAAACGTATTCAAGAATAATTTTCTCTGTTTCTACGTTTTCAGGCTTACCGAAAGTTTCTTTTTTCGCAAAGATTTCGGCAACGAGATTTTTTAATAAATTTTTGCCGGTTTTGAAGTTAATGAAGCCGCCGATGACAGAATATTCATTTTCTGTGTCGTTTAGTTGTCCGACGATTGCCTGAGCAATTTGCGGCGGTGCAATTCTTGCAGAACGTGCTAAAGACGAAATATTAACCGCATAGTCGCCAAATTCAGGGTTTTTCGGGCGTTCAATGACCAGCGTTCCGCGGGTGTAATCTTCCATTGCGCCGAGTTTGCCGGCTTTTATTGCCGCCAAAATCGCATCTTCTATTCTATTTAAAAAATAATCTTTTATCATAAAACTTCTCCATAATGTATTTATGGAAAAATTATACAATAAACATGACGATTTGTGATTAATTATTAAATACTTCTGCGTATTTCGGGTTGACTGCGAGCCATTTGAAGTTCTGGGTTTCGGTTTCCGGAATATCCAGAACGTAAGTTCCGCCGTAACGTCCGCGGGAGGATGTCAAATAACCTTCCTGTGCAAGATTTGTAAACGCCTTACGAATTGTGTTAGGACTTAAATTTAATTGGCGCGCAAATTCTGAAATCGGCGGAAGCTTGTCGCCTACGGAATAATCCTGCGCGATAATTTTTTTAATATGGCTTATAGTTTTTTCGTAATAATATACAGCCGCGTCCGCCGCAGGTGCAAAAATTGATGTTTCTTTCGGCATATTTAAAGTCGTTTTTTCGTCTGGCATTTTCATAATAACTGTACCGTATTGACCCCTTCTTGTCATTAAAATTCCTTCATCTGTGAGGATTTTGAAGGCTGTGTGAATTGTACTCATGCTGGCTTGAAGAATCTGTGAAAATTCTGCGTGTGAATTTATTCTGTCGCCTGTTTTGTAGTTTTCATTAATGTATTGTTTCAAATCTTTAACTACTTTTTCAACGAGCGTTTCGCGGTTTGGCGCAGAATCCTCAATTTCAAAATCTGTCTTTGCCAGAAACCAGCCCGTTTGTTCTGCGGAATTTTTAAAATTATGCTTTAAAATTCCCTGCGTGCAAAGGTTTTCCAGTGCAAGCCGGACTGTATTTACAGGATGGTTAAGCGTTTGGGCGATATGTTTTGATGAAGAAATACTTTCACCCTCTTTAAACCCTTTTTCTTTAATATATTGTTTAATCTGAGAAATTATAATATCGCGTTTTGAGGTAGATTTTTTGCTGAATAGCGCAGGCTGGTTTTTGTCGCGCAGAATTGTGCCGATGCAGGGTTTGGCCTCGATGTGGCCGTTGTCTTCAACAAATTTTAGCGCATTTTGAACCGTTCCGATACTAACGCCCAGACGGTAAGCAAATTCAGCCTTTGAAGGTAACAGTTGTCCGGTTTGCATATTGCCGTCGCTCAAGCCTGATTCAATTTTACCGATAAGCCATTTGCCAATCGCTGAAGCTTTTGACTCCGTAATGTTTTTCAATTCCGGAAGTTCTGACATAAACTCATTAATAGAAATTTGCGTCAGACTATTTTTTAGCGTGAAATTTTTCCCGTTTTCCATTCTGCAATCTAACCTCAATTTTAATAATACATAATTTTAAAAAAATAGCAAGGACTTTTTTGCTATTATGTGAAGATTAATTAAGGACTTTTTCTCTTAATTTTTTCATCCCTGCGCCGTAGAAGTACTTTAATTGTTCGGGAAATTTTTCTTCTATGTCTGTGAGGTACATACTGTGCGTAATATATGATTTGATTAAATAAACAACGTCGGGGTTTTGCGTCCAGATTAGTTCTATGTCGCCGGAATTCGGGTTGGGTTTGAGCGCGCCATATAGCCCTTCGGTGTTGTCGATTACAAGTAAAATCGTTTTTAAATTGTTTTTGTTATCGAGAACTGACATCGCAGATTGTATAAATACCTGTCCAAATGTCGCGCCAAAGTTGTCGTATCCGGAGATTTTGATTTCCACGCCGCGATTATAAGCGTCCATAAGCGCGCCTTCGAAATACTTATGGTCGCTGGAACTTATCAATAGAAAGATTTCCTTTTTGGCGGATTGGATAAGTTCAATGATTTTTTCGTGCGCGTTGGAATTTCCCGAAACAGGCACAATTGGTTCAATAGAACTTTCTTTAATTGTCGGAAGTTTTTTTTCTAAAAAGTCGATAGTAGAATTAATTTTGCGTTTGTAGCGTTTTGTGAGTTCTTTAGGGCGAATTGGCGTGTAAGAAACGGGTTTTGTGTTTGAGGGAAGCACGATTTGTTTGGCTTCAAGTGATTTTAAGGCGTCATAAGCGCGCGCTTGCTGAATGTTTGCCATCTTGCTGATTTCGTAGCCGGTGAGCGGAAATTTTTTGACCAGCGCGATATAAACTTTTGCCTCGTTGCCGCTTAACCCTAAATCTTTTAACTTTTCTATCAAATCTTCCATTTTATAATAATAGCACTTTTTTACCGGCCGGTCATTTTCTTTACAAAAAACATGCTCCGTGTTAAACTAATTGATGTTGAAAGATTTTAGGAGAGTTTTGTTATGAAAGGCATTGTCTTAGCCGGCGGAGCGGGAACGCGTTTATATCCTGCGTCACTTCCGATTTCAAAAATTTTATTGCCAATTTTTGATAAACCTATGATTTACTATCCGCTTTCAACGCTAATGCTTGCCGGAATTCGCGAAATTATGATTATTACTAATGAAGCGGATTATGATAATTTTAAAAAAGTTCTCGGTGACGGGTCGCAGTTCGGGTTGAAATTTGAATACAGAATTCAGTATGTTCAGCGTGGAATCGCTGATGCGTTTATTATCGCGGAAGATTTTATCGGCAATGATGATGTTGCACTAATTTTAGGCGATAACATTTTCCACGGACACGGGTTCTCTACTATTATGGAAAATGCCATTAAAAATAAACGCGGCGCGACTGTTTTCGGATACACCGTTAAAGACCCTGAGCGTTTTGGCGTTGTTGAGTTTGATGCAAATAAAAAAGTTTTGTCACTGGAAGAAAAACCACAGCATCCGAAATCAAATTATGCGGTAACAGGGTTGTATTTCTATGACAATAAGGTATGCGAATATGCCAAAAATCTCAAGCCATCCGCGAGGGGTGAACTTGAGATTACTGATTTGAATAAAATTTATTTGGAAAAAGGACTTCTTGACGTGGAAATTCTCGGCCGCGGGTTTGCGTGGCTGGACACAGGAACTCATGAATCTATGTTGCAAGCCGGTAATTTCGTTCAGTCCATGGAATTGAATAAGGGCGTTAAAATTGCTTGTCTGGAAGAAATCGCTTATTTAAAAGGTTTTATTTCCGCAGACGACTTACTCGCAAAGATTGAAAAATATAAGAATAATGAATATTATAATTATATTCGCAATGTGGTCGCGCAGAATTAACCAAGGAGGTTAATATCTTTTAGCTGATGTGCAAATTCTTCGCCGACCTGTTCTTCCATTCCGCTTCTGATTTTGGTGTAAACAGGAATGCCTTCGTTTTGAACTATATTCCCTGTTTTATCTTTTAAAAATGCTGTCATTTTTGTGCTGTGCGGAAATTCCGGAATAAAGTCTAAGACATATCCGTCTCTTTCAAGCTTTTCACTTTTTAAACCTAACTTTTCAACCGTTTTTTCAAAATGGTATGAAAATATATCAAGAACAATATCGCGTTTTCTTGTAGGTATTATAAGGCTGCCGGCTTCTTCTTTAAGCTGTGAAAGTTTTACTTGTAAAGCTCCAAAATTTTGTTGTGAATTGTTTTTGCAATTTTGGGTAGCTGAATAATTGTTGAATTTTACTGGGGTAACTGCTAGATTCATGATTGTCTCCTATTTGTATTGAATACTTTTAAAAATTTTTCGAGTTAATAATAAAATAATTTTGACTATTTTATTGAAAATCTAAAAGTATGTCAAGCATTAATTTTGCTACATGTTTTTAACATGTTTACAAAATTTAACAAATAGTCCCTGCGGGCAATTGGCCATGTGGCCAATATGCTTATGGTGAGGGTTAAGAGATACGGCGTATCATTTCTTGCGCTGATTCACAATCAGGGAATAAATCTGTAATTATGTAAAGTTTGTTTAAGGCGTCATCAATTCTGCCCAGTTTTTCATAACATTGTGCCAGATATAGCAAAAGGTTTAAATTGTCGCCGTTTTCATTAATAATCTTGTTGAAAAGGTTCGCCGCAACTTCCCATTTGCCAAGTTCAAAATACGTGAGCGCAAGAAGATTTTCAACTTCAAGGGTTGGATTTTTTTCGTAGGCACTGACAAGATATCTTTTTGCCTCTTCATAATCTTTGGCGTTGTATTTGATTTTTGCCGCTATGTATAGATAGAAGGATGCGTTTGGCTGCTTTTCTATTGCCTTTGTAATACGTTCAGAAGCGGTGTTAAAATCTTTTAATAAAATTTTGTTCAGTGCTGAAAATGCCAGCGCCTGATGGTTTTCCGGCTCAATTGAAAGCGCTTTTTCATAGATTTCGTCTGCTTTTTCAAAGTTTGTTGTTGCGTGGAGGAAGTTTGCGTACTCAAAAAGGATTGAAAAATCATCAGGGGCGATTTTAAGTGCGTTTGTAAATTCGATTTCCGCATAGTCAAACTGCTTGCGCGACATATAAATTATACCTAAGTCCTTGTAAGCCATGGCGTAATTTTCGTCAATAGTGATAACTTTGCGCAAATATTTTTCCGCGTTGTCAAGGTCGTTCACGTTTGCACAGACCTGCGCGTATTCAAAATAAATGTCTGCCGAAATGTTTCCTTGCAGAATAAGTTTTTCATAAACCATTTTTGCGTTGCCGAATTGCGCAACATTCACATACATTTGTGCAAGTTTGTGCATAATGTTTACGGATTTAGGGTTCAAGACCGCTAGGTGCGCCAGAATTGAAATCGCATGTTCATACATCCGCAATTTCTCAAAACAGCAGGCTATATTAAACTGGTATGTGGTTACGCCGGGGTTATGAGAAATCAGAATCTTGTAATATTTTATTGCTTTTTCGTATTCTTCAAGTTTTACCATTGAAAGCGCTAACGCTACCAGATAGTTGTCTTTCGGTTCTAACGTGTAAGCTTTTTCCAAAAATTGTGCAGCCTCTTGATGGCGGCCTTCACCTTGAAGCATTGACGCAAGGTTGAAGTATGAAATCGATTCGTTAGGATTGATTGAAACGGCCTGTTCAAAATAATCAAGAGCGTTTTCAGAATCGTTCAGTGCTACATAACACGTTCCGATATTGTTGTAAAGCTGTGAGTGTTCAGGATTGAGTTCAATCGCTTTTTTGAAGTATTCTATACTTTCTTCGTAACGTTTGAGTGACATACAAGAAGTTCCGAGAATATAATAAATTGAATAGTCAACATCCTCAAAGTCTAAAGTTTTTTTGATTAATTCAACGGCCTCTTCTTCTTTTTTATTTTTAATATAAAGAACCGCAAGGTTTTTGTACGCGTCAAGGTATGTTTCACGAAGCTTGATTACCTCAAGGTAAGCGTTTTTGGCGCTGATAAAATCGTTTAAGTTATCATAACAGTTGGCAAGATAAAACCAGCTGGTTGCGTCATCCTGCTTGTATTTGATAACAGTTTCGAACGCTTTGCGGCCTTCGTCATATTCACCGAGGTTCACGTGGCAAAGCCCGAGTAGTTTAAGGTTTTCGTAATCCTTTTCGTCGTTTTTGATTATTTCCTGAAGTTCGGCTTTTGCCGCTTCAAAATCTTCGTTTGCGATTAATTCGTTAATTTTCTCAATCTTCTTCATGTCTAAATTATATCCTATAATTAACGTCTGTCCAGTTTTTCATTTTTATAAGCCAGAAATGCCATCGTGAAGCAGACTATTGCAAAAAATACTCCTACGCTCATTGTGTAATGGAAAGATTTTAAAAACGCCTCGTTATACAACAGGTTCTGGTGGAGGAATAGTGATTTGAAACTTGCAAACAGGGTTATTGTAATCGCCACTCCTAAAATGTTTCCTACGTTTCTTGCAAGTGCCAGAATCCCGCTTGCGATACCGAGTTCGGGCTTTGGAACATTTGATAAAATAGCGTTGTTAGACGGCGATTGAAACAGGCCGTTACCGATTCCCATAAATCCTGAAACAAATATGATTAAAAGCGTTGAAGTAGATTCATTAAATGTTATAAACATCAAAAGTGATAAAATATAAATTCCCGCACCGCAAAGTGTAATGTATTTGCTTCCGTGTTTTCCCGCGTAACGGCCTGCAAACGGCGCGGTTATTGACAGAACAACGGCATAAGAAAGAACCACAAGTCCGGTTTTCATCGGGCTGTAAAGCAATATTTCCTGCAAATAGAAAGGTAAAAGCACGCTGTTTGTAAACATAGCCATATATGACGTCATAATCGCGAGATTTCCGAATGTAAATTCGCGTATTTCAAAGAGTTTGAAGTTTATCATCGGATATTCAATATTATGGTCACGCAGGTAGAAAAGCGTTCCGAAAACAAGGGTTATAAACCCGAGAAAAATTATTTTTAATGATGTCCAGCCCCAAACATGGCCTTCTGAAATCGCGAGCAGCAGCGCCAGAATTCCGACAGAAAAATAGGCAAATCCCAGATAGTCAAATTTGAAACTTCCTTTATGCAGAACGTGTGACGGCAGTAGTTTATACGCGAAATACGCGCCTGCCAGCGCAATCGGAATACTCGGTAAGAATATTGAGTGCCAGCCGAAAAAGTTTATTAAAATTCCGCTCAACGCAGGCCCGCTCAAGCCGCCGATTGCAACAACGCAGCCGTTAAGTCCTAAAGCTTTGCCGCGTTTTTCACTTTTGAAAATAGACGCGATGATTGCAGGCGCGTTCGAAATCATAATCGACGCTCCGACGGCCTCGATACATCTATATAATACTAATAAATAAAAATTATTAGCCGTAAAGTTTAAAAATGAACCCAGCGCAAAAAGTAAAAATCCTGTTGCATAAAGTTTATTTTTCGGCAAAATGTCGCCAAGTTTGCCAAAAAACGGTAATAACACAGTCAAAATCAGCATATAAGCGATTACGACCCACTGGATTTGTTCAAGCGAAACTCCCAAATCCGTGGACATTGCGTATAAAGCAAGGTTAACCGTTGTGGAGTCGAACATTCCGAGGAAGTTCCCGACAACAGTAATAACAAAAATTGTCCATTTTAAACTTTTAGTACTCATACGAAATTAATTTTATCACAAAGAAAAAGGATTGACTAAAGTGAAAAAATAATACATAATAACATTATAGAAAGGTAGGTTAAAAATGAAAAACAAACTTGTAAGTATTTTGTCAGGGGGGGGGGGGGCCGGCTGAGCCGGTTCTATATACGGGTTCCGAGCTTGCGGACGACGTGAAATTTAGCGCGAAGGGCGGAGAGCCGGCAAAAGCCGCCTTTACTATGGCCGAAATCCTCTTATCATTAACAATCATTGGCGTGGTTGCTGCGATAACTTTGCCGTCGCTAACGGGCAACATTAACGAACGCACATGGAATACACAACGCAAAGCGCTTTATGCCCGAATGAGTCAGGCAGTAGCGCTAATGCCGGCGTTAAATGGCTATGGCACTTTAACCGAAGGTAACGAATCCGCATCTGCCGTGGACACCGCGGCTGAAACCTTTGTCACAGAAGGATTATCAAAAGTTCTTAAGATAAACAATATCTGTGATGCTGACCATATCCATGATTGTGGTATAGCTTCAATTGTCACTACTATGACCGGTGTAACTACTGCGGTGCCGAAAAAATTAAGTGAATTAAATCCTTCACTTACGTCCGTATCTTTCTATGATTCAGCTACCATAGGACAGGGAAATTACAGCGCAATAGATTCTAAAGCTGCAGCATTTGAAACACAGAATGGTGAAAGTATTTTGGTGTTCTATAATCCAACCTGCTCAACGATGGATGTGGATGTAAACAGAAAGTTCGTTCAGCCTAAAATTTGCGCTAATCTGGTGTATGATTTGAACGGTAACAAAGGCCCTAATACAGTCGGTAAAGACATCGGTTTTATGACGTTCATATCTTCGGTTGACTCTGTTGTGGCTGCGCCTGTGCCGTACGTGAGAAGGTTTGACGGTATAAAAGTCGAATACGCTTCTTCTACCTGTACAAATAGTGCGGGTGGAGAATACAGGATCCCAACTATGGAAGAAGCTGCAGCTTTGTTTGTAAATAAAAATCTTATTCGTGAAGATTGGCCAAACGGGCACCTCTGGACATCAACCAAAGTGACCAAATCCGGTTACCTGACAAATTATGTAATGGTGATGGGGCATGGTGAGTATAGAATTCCCGTTCCTAACGCGGGGTGGAGTTTATTATGCGTTAAACGCTAAAACCTTTAGGGCCGCAACCTTTTGCGGCCTTTTAAAATTCCTTATTGCAAATAATTTTTCACGATATAGAATATTTTCGTGAAAGGAGATTTACATAAAATGAGTGAAGTAAGAAAAGAATACACAGCAAGTGACTGTGTCACCCCTTCAAGTGTAGCCGAAAATATTTGTAATAACATTATGCCCGCAAAAGCAAGCTATGGTAAAATTAAAACTCTTGTTTTAAGTATAGCAGCCGGTGCATTTATCGCATTCGGTGCACAGGTATCACTAACTGTTACGACAGGTTCAGCCGATGTTTTAGGTTTTGGTTTGACAAAACTTCTCGGAGGACTTGTTTTCGCAGCAGGTTTGATTATGGTTGTTCTGTCAGGTGCAGAACTTTTTACAGGTAACGTTATGATGGCGTTCTCTGTTATAGAAAAGAAAATCAGCGCGTGGAAATTACTCAGAAACTGGGGAATTGTTTACGCAGGAAACCTTTTAGGTTCATTGCTTGTTGCAGGTTTGATTTATGCAACAGGGCTTTGTCACAATTCTCACGAAGAATTGGGTGCGCTGGCTATTAATACAGCATATATGAAGTGTAACCTTACATTTGTTGAAGCTTTTGTAAGAGGTATTCTTTGTAACTGGTTAGTATGTATGGCTATCTGGATGGCATTTTCAGCGAAAACCGTTATCGGTAAGATTTTTGCAATTGTGTTCCCTATCACAACATTCTGTGCATCAGGTTATGAACACAGTATCGCGAATATGTTCTTTATCACAAACGGTCTGGTTGAAAAATCCTCAGAAACAATTGCTGCAGCATCAATGCTTTCAGCAGACCAGCTTGCAACATTGAATTTGAAGTCATTCTTACTTGGCAACCTTGTTCCTGTAACACTGGGTAACGTTGTCGGTGCGATAGTCTTTATAGTATTGCTGTTCTGGACTGCATACTTAAGACCTGATTCACATTGCACAAAAGAAAATAATTAGTTTAATGTGATTGAAACTTTTGTCGGGCGGGGCTTTTAAGCCCCGCCTTTTTTGACTATTGTATTTCCTGCGTGTTCTTGCTACAATTTTTCCATTGTGAAATTGTTATAAGAGGATTTTATATGACACAAAGAGTTTTATTATGTATTATGGACGGATGGGGAATTTCTACAGGAAGCAAAAAGTATGATGCTACCTTGCTTTCAAACCCTGTTAACGTTGAAAGATTAGAGAAAGAAAACAAATTTATTAAAATATACGCGGACGGCGAAAACGTAGGTCTGCCAAAAGGTCAGATGGGTAACAGCGAAGTCGGACACTTGAATTTAGGTGCCGGCAGAATTGTTTATCAGGATTTGTCTAGAATCAACAACGCGATTAAAGACGGTTCTTTCTATTCTAACGAAAGACTTTTGGACGCTATCAACCACGCGAAGAAAAATAATTCAGCGCTTCATATTTACGGGCTTGTTTCAACAGGCGGCGTTCACTCTTCACTGGAACATGTTCTTGCGTTGATTAAATTGGCCGCTGATAACGGTTTGACAAAAGTTTATGTACACGCGTTCCTTGACGGTCGTGACACTCCGCCGCAAAGCGCTTGCACGTTCCTTGAAACAGTTGAAAACGAGTTGAAAAAATACAATCTTCCGCCTGTTGCAACAGTAATCGGAAGGTACTGGATTATGGATCGTGACAACCGTTGGGAACGTGTTGAAAAAGGTTACAACGCATTGCTTTTAGGCGAGGGCGAACACGCAGCAACTGCAATCGAAGGTGTTAAGGCTTCTTACGAACGCGGTGACAACGATGAATTTGTCCTTCCGACAGTAATTGGCGGCGAAGAATCAAGAATCCACGACAATGACGCTATTATTTTCTTCAACTATCGTCCTGACCGTGCAAGAGAAATTTCTAAGGCTATGATGTTTGAAAACTTTGACGGTTTCAACAGAAAAGCGGTTCGTAAAAATCTTCATTATACAACAATGACGCCTTATGATGAAACTTTTACATTCCCTGTTGCGTACCCTAAAGAAAGACTTGTAAATATTCTTGGTGATGTTTTAGAAGCAAACGGTGTTAAACAATTCAGAACCGCAGAAACTGAAAAATACGCTCACGTAACGTTCTTCTTTAACGGCGGCGTTGAAGAACCTCAAGCGCACGAAACACGTGTTCTTGTTCCGTCACCGAAAGTTGCGACTTACGATATGCAGCCGGAAATGAGCGCGCCGGAAGTTTGTGAAAAAGTTTTGGGCGCAATAGAAAATCCGGAATACGGATTTATTCTCGTAAACTTTGCAAACCCTGATATGGTAGGCCACACAGGCGTTCTTGAAGCCGCAGTAAAAGCTTGCCACGTAGTTGATGAATGTGTCGGAAAAATTGCCGATGCCTGCAAAAAGAATGGTATTGTAATGCTTTTAACCGCAGACCACGGAAACTCAGAGGTTATGGTTAACGAAACAACAGGCAAGCCGCAGACAGCACACACAACAAACGAAGTTCCGTTTGTTTTAATCAATGCGCCAAAAGACGTTGAATTAAAAGAAACAGGTGCTTTATGCAACATCGCGCCGACTGTTTTAGATATTATGGGTATCGAAAAACCGGCTGAAATGACTTGTGATTCATTGATTAAAAAGTAGGAAGTATGACAGACAAATTTGATATAGATTTTTCATTTAAAAAGAACGACGTTGATGAACTTTTCTTCAACCTTAGTGAAAACCCGAACGGTTTTAAAAATAAAGATTTTCGCTACACGTTGAGTTTGGTTTATCAGATTATAGAAGAGGAATTTGAGGGGGTATTCTTGAGCCCAAACCCTCCTGCACGTAATACGGATTTCTTTTTGGTGAATAATGCGGGCAAATTGTCTTTCTTTGTAACTCCTACAAATAATTTTGATTATTACTTAAAGTCAAAAGGTTCTCTGTTCCGTCTGCGCTCATCAGTTATGGGCAATAAAGTCGGATATGCGATGGACTTTGATATGGTAATGGATTATTTCGGCGGGTTCGGAAACATCGTCGGAATGGAGGCAATGAGCGAAACCTTCACCTATATCAACAAGTTAACCTACTTTGTTCTTAAACTTGTGGAAAAATTGTACTTTATTCCGACTGTTAAAACCCGTGCTAATATGTTCAGAATCGTTTATGAACCGATTATTACTAATCAGACTTTAGCGCGTATAATCAACCAGTTTGAAGAAAATTTGCCGGATAATCTCTTTATTTCCGGCGAAAAACCTGAAAACTTTGTTCGCGACTTTATTTATAACTATTTGAATTACGTTATTTATAAGTTTTTAGGCATTAAAGCGTATAAGTTTAAGGACATTAAGTCCGGAACTTATATGATAAAAGACCTTGAACAGCGTACAATGATGAGAAGCCATGATTTGGCCGAAAGCTTCAACCAGTGGTTTGATGAACTTTATCTGGGCAAATACGATATTATTCCATTCTTTAAGGTTACGAAGATTGAGGATGAATTATTCCGGTTGAAAGTTCATATCAAAGACCGCAAAACTGGCGAAACGGTTCTTATTGACAAGCTTTACACAGATGATGAAGTCTTTGGCGCCGCGTCCTCCGATATCGCTAAAATCGTTGAAAAACAGTTAAATTACGCGATTCGTTATATGCCGGAACTTGAAGACTTATTCGAGGATGAAGAAAAACTTGCGCTTGATTTGAACCTGACAGAGGTTTACAAAATCATTACGCAAACAGCATATTACTTACAAAAAGCACAAATTGAGGTTGTTCTGCCGGACGAACTCGTTAACGTTGTTATTCCGCGTGCGTCTATCAATGCAAAAGTTAAGGCTAAGCGCTCCCAAGACCTTGCGGATATCTTTAATACTCCGTCTTCATCAAAGATTTCGCTTGATGATATTCTGGATTTCTCATACGAAATCGCACTCGGCAACGAAAAAATTTCGCTTGAAGAATTTGCAGAACTTACTAAAAATTCTAACGGCTTAGTTAAGTATAAGAATAAATATATATTAATAGATAAAGATGAAACCTCTAAAATCTTTGAACAGGTTGCAAAATCTGATATCAAAACAATGTCCAGAATGGAACTTATTCACGCTTCCGTTTCAGGTCAGTTGAAACAGTACGATTTTGATTATGATGAAGCGTTTGCAAACGTAATCAAAGACTTCAACAAGCCTGTGGAAGTTACGCCGCCGGCCGCGCTTCAAGGTACATTGCGCCCTTATCAGGAAACCGGTTTGAAATGGCTTTGGACGAATATTTCTAAAGGTTTCGGCGTCTGTATGGCCGACGATATGGGGCTTGGTAAAACTATTCAAATTATCAGTTTAATCCTCAAAATGAAAGAAGAGAAAAAGCTCGATAAACCTGTTCTGGTTATCTGTCCGACAACCCTGATTGGTAATTGGATGAAAGAAATTAAAATGTTTGCGCCGAGCTTGGACGCCGTTGTATACCACGGCGCCGAAAGACAGCTTGACGTTAAGCACGATATCATTTTGACGACTTACGCGATTATGAGAATAGATGTCGAAGAGTTTAAGAAAAATCAGTGGGGCATGATTATTGTCGATGAAGCACAAAATATTAAAAACCCTGATACTGCGCAAACTATTGCTATTAAACTCTTGAAGTCAGATATTAAAGTTGCAATGACCGGTACTCCGGTTGAAAACCGTTTGATTGAATTGTGGAGTATTTTTGACTTCATTAACCCCGGATACCTCGGAACCCTGCGCGAGTTTCAGAAAAGCTATGCAATTCCTATTGAACGCTTTAAGGAAACAGCCCGCGCAACGAAATTGAAACTTTCTGTTTCTCCGTTTGTCCTAAGACGTCTGAAAACCGATAAGAAAGTAATTTCCGATTTGCCGGATAAGATTGTCTTGAATGATTACTGTTATCTGAACAAATCTCAAGCCGTCTTGTATGAAAAAACTCTTGAAGAAATGATGGCAAAAATCAGTGAGTTCTCCGGAATTAACCGTCGCGGTAATATTTTCAAACTTATTACAGCGCTCAAACAAATTTGTAACCACCCTTACCAATTCTTGAAGAGTGGTGAAATGAGCCGTGAAATGTCCGGTAAACTGGATAAATGTTTATCGCTTGTTGAAACTATTTTAGAACGCGGTGAAAAGACACTTATTTTCACGCAATACCGGGAAATGGGTGATATTCTATATAAAGTTATTGAACACGAGTTTAATATGACGCCGTTATTTTTCCACGGATCATTGACCGTGGGACAGCGTGAAGAGGTTATCAAACGCTTCCAAGAAAACGATGATGATAAGATTATGATTTTGTCATTGAAAGCCGGCGGAACAGGTTTGAACCTGACGAGTGCGACGAACGTAATCCACTACGATTTATGGTGGAACCCTGCGGTTGAAGATCAGGCGACTGACCGTACTTACCGTATCGGACAGGACAAAAACGTAATGGTTCACCGCTTGATTACACTCGGAACTTTTGAAGAAAAAATTGACGAGATGTTGAAATCCAAAAAAGAACTTGCGGATTTGGCAGTATTCGAGGGCGAGAAGATTATTACCGAGCTAACGGATGCAGAAATCTACGAGATATTCTCACTTACAGTATAAAAAAAGCTCCCCTTTGGGAGCTTTTTGTTATCTTTTAATGCACCATATTCTAAATCTATTTTCAATACCTAATGTATTTCGTCTATAATTATAATTCCCCAAGTACCAGGCTTTATCAGCAGACACTTTTGTACTTGTCCAATAATGGCTGTTCCCTTGTGAAAAATCAATTCCTATAAACTCTTTGTTATAATACAAAGCTGTCATTTCATCTCTGCTTGGCAGTCGGCTTTCAGCATCCTGTAGTTTACACTGTCTTATTGCTTCGTTGTATGTATAGGTGTTTCCGTCTTGTTTCATTAAAGGCACGGGCGCAACCAAATTTGTATCTGACGGGTACATCGCGGTCATAAAACCCATGTCTTTACCGATTGTATTAGGACCTTTGTTTCCATTCAAGTCATAGATAAAGTTTGCGCACATATAAGGGTGTATGTAATCACTTGAAGTTTTGTCAATATCTGAAATACAGCTTGGGTTGTAAAAAACCACAATACTTTCACCATTATTTGTTTCAAACGCGGCAGCATTAGTGTTTATGTGCGCTTGGGGGTTGATGAATGTATGTGAGGTTCCATCAGTTCCGCTATAAGCAAATTCATTGGTAAAAGTGCTGTTCATTTCTTCTAAGGTTTTTGGAAAGCTATGTTTACTTCCGCTAAGGTTAGTGAATGACGATGCGATACCACAATCAGGCAAATGTTCATTGTCGCAAATATTATTAATTTTTAGCACTTTAGAAAGCCCATTTGTTACAAAAACTTCTCCGGCATTTGAGTTAGTTTCTTCTTGAGTTACACCAATCCCGTAACTATTCAATGCCGGCATGAGTGAGATTGCTTGACTCATTCTGGAGTATAGAGCTTTACGTTGAGTATTCCAGGTTCTTTCATTAATGTTGCCAGTTAAACTGGGTAAGGTAATTGCAGCAACTACACCAATAATTGTTAGAGAGAGTAAAATCTCTGCCATTGTAAAGCCCCCCCCCCCTCACCGGGAAGCCACAAAAATCAGGGGTTTTCAGACTTTTGGTTTTTCATAGTTTAATCCTTTCTTTTTTAATTATTTTAAATTATTTTTTATATAGTGTCAACTATTCAAACATGTTACAAAATGTTTATAATTCTTTAAACTAATTTAAACTAAGAGTTGACACGGTTTTTTGTTTATCTTACCATTGTTATACTAGCGTAGACTATCCGGAATATGTTTAATATTTGAATAGCATACGTCGGGCATAAAATCGCTGATAGCAATGATTTTATGGTAGTGATAGCAAATAGAAAAAAGGAATGTCAAATGGCAACAAGTACAAAAAAACAACGCATTAGAGTTTGTTTAAAAGCATACGATCACAAATTGATTGACGTATCATCAGAAAAAATCGTAGAAACAGCAAAAAGAACAGACGCTAAAGTTCTTGGTCCTATTCCTTTACCTACAAAAAGACGTGTATATTGCGTATTGCGCTCACCTCACGTAGATAAAAAATCTCGTGAACACTTCGAAATGAGAACACACAAACGCATTATCGATATATACGAACCAACTCAACAGACAACTGAAGAGTTAAGCAGATTAGATTTACCTGCTGGCGTTGATATTGAAGTAAAACTTTAATTCACGGCCGAAATTGAAAATTTAATAAGCATTATGCATATAATGTGAACTGCGACCGGTCGGGGCGAAAGCTTAAAAATCCGAACGGAGAGGTGAAAGCCCTCAATAGGTAAAGTACGTAGCGCTCGCAAGAGAAAAATGCAATCCGTCACGGGATGGGAAAACCTTACGGTTTTAACGGGGTGGCGCGTTTGCAAGAAAGGTAAAATTATGACACTAGGTGTAATAGGTAAAAAATTAGGAATGACTCAAATCTTTGATGAACAAGGTTTGGCAATCCCTGTAACCGTTATTAAAGTTGACGAAACAGTTGTAACTCAAGTTAAAACTGTTGAAACTGACGGATACAACGCAATTCAAGTAGGTACAGTTCCTGCTAAAGAAAAACACTTGACTAAAGCTCAATTAGGCCACTTCAAGAAAAATAACTTGAGCAACTACAGACACTTACAAGAGTTCCGTGTTGAAAACCCTCAAGATTACAAAGTTGGCGACAAAATTGAATTGTCAGTTTTAGAAAACGTTGAAAAAGTTGACGTTACAGGAAAATCAATCGGTAAAGGTTTTCAAGGTACCGTAAAAAGATGGAACTTCGGCCGCGGCCCAATGGCTCACGGTTCTAAAAACCACAGAGAACCGGGTTCAATCGGTGCAGGTACAACTCCTAGCCGCGTTATCAAAGGTAAAAGAATGGCTGGCAACATGGGTAACGAAAGAGTTACTATTACTAAATTGAAAGTTGTTAAAGTTGATTCAGCTAACAACCTCGTATTAGTAAAAGGCTCAGTACCTGGCTGCGAAGGCAGATTGGTAACATTGGTTCCTACAAGAACAAAGTGGAATGGCTAAGATTTAATTAGCGAAAACAGATAAGTTTTAAAAATCTCCAGTTGCCATATAAAACGGTTTTGACCGAAAGGGGTAACGGATAGTATAAGATAAAGGAAAATTAAAATGTCAAAAGAAATTTTAAGCATAAATGGAGAAAAATTAGGCGAAATCTCTTTAGCTAAAGAAGTATTCGCTGTTGAGCCAAACTTGCACGTAATGCACTTGGCTTTAAGAAGACAATTAAACAACGGTCGTCAAGGTTCTGCTTGCGCTAAAACAAGAGCAGAAGTAGCAGGCGGCGGAAGAAAACCTTGGAAACAAAAAGGTACAGGCCGTGCTCGTGCTGGTTCTTTAAGATCACCTCTGTTCGCTGGTGGTGGTGTTGTATTCGGACCAAAACCAAGAAGCTACGAAATTTCTATGCCGCAAAAAGCTAGAAAATTGGCTCTTAAATCTGCACTCTCTGCAAGACAAGAACAATTGGTTGTAGTAAAAGACTTCTCACAAATTGCTCAACCTAAAACTAAATTAATGGTTAGCGCATTAAAAGCGTTAAACGTTTCAGGAAAGGTTTTAATCATCGCTGATACTAAAGCTGCTGAAAACGCAAACTTAGAATTGGCCGCTAGAAATATCCCTAGCGTAAAAATGATTTTACCGTCAAACTTGAATGTGAAAGATTTGTTGGAAGCTGATTCAGTTGTAATGACAGAATCTGCAGTCAACGTAATTACTGAAAGGTTGCAATAATGAGTAAGAATACAAACATTGAAAAATTATACGGAATTATCAAAAAACCGTTAATCACTGAAAAATCTATGATGGCAACATCATTAGGACAATATACATTCGAAGTGCAAAAAGATGCAACTAAAATCGAAATTGCACAAGCAGTAGAATTAGCTTTTCCTGGAAGAAAAGTTAAAAAAGTAAGAACAGTTTACATGCCATCTCACGCAAAAAGAATGGGCTTGAAACAAGGCAGAACTGATTCAAGCAAAAAAGCAATCGTAACCATCGAAGGTGATCCGATTGAAGAGATTGTGGGTGTTTAGCCTGCGTCAGCCGGTGTAGCGCCGGTGTCGACACGCGTGAGCGTGGCGAGCAGGGCGCGGAACACTACGTCACCGCCGTTGTGAGCGAGAACGAAAGTGAAGCGAACGAACAAATTTTACAAAAGCAAAGTTTTTAGGAAAATTTGACAGGCGGGAAAAGTTAATACATTATGGGCGCAGCCGATAAATGCGCAGAAGGTAAAAAGAAAGCCAAAACAAAGGAGAAAACAAAATGGCAATTCGTGTAATAAATCCAACTTCACCGGGTCAAAGAGGTATGACTAAAAGTGATTTTGCAGAAGTTACAACTTCAACTCCTGAAAAATCATTATTGTCTAAATTGAAAAAGACTTCAGGTAGAAATAATACAGGTAGAATTACTTGCCGTCATAAAGGTGGCGGAGTTAAAAAAGCATACCGTATCATCGATTTCAAACGTGATAAGTTTGGCGTACCGGGAACAGTTAAAACTGTTGAATACGATCCAAACAGAAACGTAAGAATTTCATTGGTATTCTATGCAGATGGTGAAAAAAGATATATCTTAACACCGGAAGGTTTAAACGTTGGCGATGTAATCGTTAGCGGTCCGGAAGCACCTGTTCAAACAGGTAACGCATTACCGCTTGAATTGATTCCGTTAGGTTCTGTTGTTCACAACATTGAACTTAAAGCAGGCCGCGGCGGTATTCTGGTAAGAGCTGCAGGTAACTCAGCACAAGTTATGGCTAAAGAAGGCGATTACGTAACAGTAAAATTACCTTCAGGCGAAATGAGAATGGTAAGAAAAGAATGCATGGCAACTATCGGTGTGTTAGGCAACCACGAATTCAAAAACTTATCATTAGGTAAGGCCGGCAGAAAACGCTACATGGGCATCCGTCCAACAGTACGTGGTGTTACAATGAACCCTTGCGATCACCCTCACGGTGGTGGTGAAGGTAAAACCGGTCCTGGCGGACACCCTAAAACACCTTGGGGTAAACCTGCTCTTGGTTACAAAACACGTAAAAAAGGTAAAGCTTCTGATAAGTTAATCGTTAGAAGAAGAAAAAAATAGTTAATAATTAATCGGGCTTTAATGCTCAAGTGTTAAAGCCCCTTTAAAAAATCTAATTAATCAAATTATAAAGGAGAAATTAATGGCACGTTCATTAAAAAAAGGTCCATACGTAGAAGAAGCTCTACAAAAAAGAATCGAAAAAATGAATGCAAATTCAGAACATAAAGTGATTAAAACATGGTCAAGAGCATCAATGATTATTCCTGATATGTTAGGTCACACAATCGCTGTACACAACGGTAAAACTCACGTTCCGGTTTATGTAACAGAGCAAATGATTGGACACAAATTAGGTGAATTTGCACCTACTAGATTGTACAAAGGTCACGCAGGCGCAGACAAGGCAAAACGTAAGTAGCCGGCTGAGTCGGTTTCGTATTTGAGTGCTCGGTAAAATTTAACGATAATTCAAATATGAAAGGCGGTTGACCCCGCCTAAACGAATTACAGTAGTGAAAACTAAAAGGAAAGAAAAATGGAAGCTAAAGCAAGACAAACAGATATAAAAATGACAGCAAGAAAACTTCGTCGCGTAATCAACGAAGTTAGAGGAAAAGCTGTTAAAGAAGCTCAAGATATGTTACGTTTTATGCCTTACTTTGCAGCAAGAGTGGTAGAAAAGAATTTGAAAGCCGCTATTGCAAATGCTAGAGAAAAATACGGTGTAACACCTGAAACATTAAGAATTTCAGAAATTTTCGCAGACGAAAGCGTTACATATAAAAGAGCAAGAACAAGAGCGCAAGGTCGTATGTATTCAAGACTAAAACGCACTTCTCATTTAACATTAGTAGTAAGTGATCAAAAAAAGTAAAGGTAAATTGATATGGGACAAAAAACACATCCAACCGGATTTAGAGTAGGAATAATTCAACCTTGGGCTAGCACCTGGTTTGCAAAAATCAGAGATTACGGTGCATTTGTTGCAGAAGATGCGAAAATTAGAAAATTCGTTAAGAAAAAACTTTATGCAGCAGGCGTATCAAAAATCTTAATCGCAAGAAAAGCTCAAAATATCACGGTAACTGTTGTAACAGCAAAACCTGGTATTGTTGTAGGCCGCGGCGGACAAGGTATTGAAGAATTGAAACAAGCTGTTTCAAAATATATCGGAAAATCAGTTGTAATCAATGTTGTTGAAGTTGCAAGAATCGACGCAGACGCTCAATTGGTAGCAGAAGCAATTGCTCAACAATTAGAAAAACGTGTAGCGTTTAGAAGAGCAATGAAACAAGCAATGCAAAGAACAATGAGATCAGGCGTTCAAGGTATCAAAGTTATGGTATCAGGACGTTTGGGCGGCGCAGAAATCGCTCGTTCAGAATGGGCTAAAGAAGGAAGAATCCCTCTTCAAACTCTTAGAGCAGATGTAGATTACGGTTTCACCGAAGCAGACACCATCATGGGTAAAATCGGTGTTAAAGTTTGGATTTTCAAAGGCAACTTAATGCCTGGTGAAAAAGCTGATATGAACATCAAAGCTAAAACCGGAAAAGAAAATAATAATTCCGAAAGAGGCCAAAGACGCCCTAGAAGAAACAACAAAGCAGTAGAATCTGCTGAGTAGCAAAAATTAAAATTTACAGGTATTAAAATTAATAACAGGAGCAAATAAATGTTACAGCCTAAAAAAACAAAATACCGCAAAATGATGAAAGGCAGAATGAAAGGTACTGAAACAAGAGGTACTCAATTCGAATTTGGTAAATATGCGCTAAAAGCATTGGAACCAGGTTGGATTACAAGCCGTCAAATCGAGGCAGCACGTCGTGCAATGACTCGTGAAATCAAACGTGGTGGTAATGTATGGATTAAAATATTCCCTGATAAACCAATTACAGCGAAACCTGCTGAAACCCGTATGGGCTCAGGTAAAGGTAACTTGGAATACTGGGTAGCAGTAGTAAAACCAAACAGATTACTTTTTGAACTAGATTATTTTGATAGAAATGTTGCTGTTCACGCGTTAGAATTAGCAGCACAAAAGTTGCCTATTAAAGTAAAAGTTGTTGAAAAAGAACAAGTATAAGGAAACAATAGATTATGAAATTAAACGAAATGAGAGAAAAATCAGTTGAAGAATTGCAAAATGCTATTGTTGATTGGAAAAAAGATTTGTTCAACTACAAACTTCAATTAGCAACTCATAAACTTGAAAACACAGCATTAATTGCAAAAACAAAAAAACTAATTGCGCAAGCAAAAACAGTTATTAACGAAAAAGCTTCAAAAGAAGCGGAGGTAACAAATGCCTAAAAAAGAAAGACAAGGTATCGTAATCAGTAATAAAATGGATAAGACCGTAGTTGTAAAAGTCGCAAGCTATGATCCGCATCCGAAATACAAAAAGATTATCGAATCAAATAAAAACTACAAAGCACACGACGAAAATAACGTTTGTAACGAAGGCGATATCGTAAGAATCGTTGAAACAAGACCAATTTCAAGCGGTAAATGCTGGACAGTAGCAGAAGTAGTTGAACAAGCTAAGTAATTAGTTTGTTTAAATGGCAACATTATTCCTATAATGCGATGCCAAAAGAGTAAAAATTCTTTAAAATAAAGGAAAATTAAAATGATACAACAAGAAACAAGACTAGAAGTAGCAGATAACACAGGTGCAAAAGAACTCCTTTGTATTCGCGTACTTGGCAGTTCAAATAAAAAGTTCGGATACGTAGGCGACCAAATCGTTGCTACCGTAAAAGACGCAACACCTAATCAGGCTGTTAAAAAAGGTGAAGTTGTAAAAGCAGTTATCGTAAGAACAAAACACGATATCAAACGTAACGACGGATCAGTAATCAGATTTGATGAAAACGCAGCCGTAATCATTAACAAAGATGGTAACCCACGCGGAACCCGTGTTTTCGGACCGGTAGCACGTGAACTCAGAGACAAGGGCTATATGAAGATAGTTTCTCTTGCACCTGAGGTTATATAATTAGGAGATTCTAACAATGACAGATAAAACTAAAAAAAGCGTGCATGTAAAAAGCGGTGACAGAGTTATCGTTACAGCAGGCAAAGATAAAGGAAAAATCGGTAACGTAAAAAAAGTTGATCCTTCAAAAGGTAAAGTAATCGTTGAAGGCGCTAACATGGTTACCAAAGCTCAAAAGCCGCAGCCAATGGCTGGTATTCAAGGCGGATTAATCAAAATGGAAGCTCCGCTTGAATCATCTAACGTTATGGTTGTATGTCCGGCTTGCGAAAAACCGACAAGGATCAAACACGACGTCGTTGACGGAAAAAAAGTTCGTGTTTGTAAAAAATGTGGTGAACAGTTAGATGCTTAATATTACAAACAATTTCTTTACTTTTTTAAATTAAGGTATAGAATGTTGTATGTAGATATGAAACATCTGCAATTAAAAGGAAAACAAAAATGACAGTAACTAAAAGTTTAAAAACAAAATATCAAGAAGAAGTAAAAAAAGCGTTGATGGAAAAGTTTGGTTACACAAACGAACACCAAGTTCCTGCTCTTCACAAAATCGTGTTGAACATGGGTGTTGGTGAAGCTTCTCACAACTCTAAAATTGCTGAAGCAATCGAAGCTCAATTGACAAAGATTGCCGGCCAAAAAGCAGTTGTTACAAAAGCTAAAAAATCAATCGCTTCTTATAAATTAAGAGAAGGAATGCCTGTTGGGGCAATGGTTACATTACGCGGCGAAAGAATGTATGATTTCTTGCAAAAATTAATCAGCGTTGTTCTTCCTCGTATTCGTGACTTCCGTGGTATCAGCGCTAAAAGTTTCGATGGTCGTGGAAACTATACTTTAGGCCTTAAAGAGCAAGCTCTTTTCCCTGAAATCACTTATGAAGAAGTTGATTTGGTAAAAGGTATGAACGTATCAATTATCACAACTGCAAATACAGATGATGAAGCCAGAGAATTGCTAAGACTCTTAGGAATGCCATTCAAAGGCCTTAAGTAAGCGGGGTGCCTCTTTAAAGGGGCAGGTGCTGATGTATAAAATTAAAAAAGGAGAAATTCATGGCTAAAAAAGCGATGATGATAAAAGAAGAAAAACGTGAAAGCCTTGCAGCTCAAGGCAAATATCCGAAAGTAAGACTTCATAACAGATGTTCTATCTGTGGCCGTCCACACGGATTCCACAGAGATTTCGGTCTTTGCAGAATTTGCTTGAGAAAAATGGCTCACCAAGGCTTGCTTCCTGGCGTTACAAAAGCAAGCTGGTAAGTTTTTAAGCTATTATATTTTAAAAGGCTGGCATTTGGCCAGCCTTTATTAGATTTATTAGTGTTAGGGGATTAAGAAAATGATTTCTGCAAAAGGGGTATCAACCGTTGATGGTTTGATTAATTCGGGATATAGGGCGCTAAGAGGCGTTACTAAAAAAGGTGAAAAGGTTTATAGACGTGTTGTGGAATCGCCTTCTAAATTTGGCGATGATACTGCTGTTAAGTCAGATTATGTTGTAATGCGCGGTAAAAAAGTGGTTAAAAAATATTCCAGACATGCGACCGGTCGTGATGATAACGGAACGACTTTTGAGGCGCTTGATTTAACCACGGGAAATCAGCGCGGGTTGTTCTTTTTTCACCATACTGACGGTCGTTTTCGTGTTTCTGTTGATGAATATACCGGAGCGTTGGATTATGTAGATGAAAAATTAGTAAGGGTGCCACAAACTCATCAACTGGTTAGTAAAAATATTATTGTCGGGCCGGATCGTAAAGTAAAATTTGCACATTCTTATATAGAACGCGGCAAGGGCGGTGATACTGTTTATGATTTAGACTTTTTGTATCCTGCGTATAAAAGGTTAAAAGAGCGCTTTGTTGGTAAACACTACGAAGAAGTCGAAATGCCGCAGTTTACTTCCATAAAAGAAACCTTAACTGATAAAAATATTTTTGTCTAAAAAATACTTGCATTTTTGTTAGGTTTGCCTTACAATAAATGTTAGGTCCGCCTGACATTTTGGAGAAAAGCATGGAAAAATTAAGTGCAAGTTTAGAGGATTACTTAGAAGTTATTTATAATTCAATAAAATATAACGAAGCCGTTAAGGCCGTTGACATCGCAAGGGAGTTAAATGTCAGCAGGGCGTCAGTCACAGAGGCGTTGAATAAGCTGGCAGATAAGGGGTTAATCAATTACGGACGTTACCAGACTATAACTATTACTGACATGGGGATGAAAATAGCGGAGGATGTGGTTAATCGTCACTCTTCGCTATCCTCTTTTTTTGAGAATGTATTGGGGGCGAGCCCCAAGGAGGCGGAGGAGAATGCGTGTCGGATTGAGCACATTATTTCGGCAGAGCTTTTGGATAGAATTGAGGTTTATGCAAAGTTTGCAGACTCACAACCAGATATTGTTAACGGGTTTAAAGAGTTTTATTTGGAGAATATTAATAAATGAAATTTGCCCTGAGGGTTGCAGGTAAGTATCTGGACCAGCCGAAATTAGTTGAAAAATTAGGGAAAGTGGTGCCATTAGGTTTAGGAGCTTGCGCGGCAGGATATGCGTTTTATGATTCATCAAGGCAGAAAACCGATGCGCAGAAGCGCAGAACTTTTGTGCGTGACGGGCTTGTTCTCGGTGCGACTGTAACATCTGCGCTTGCGGCGCCGAAGATTGCGTCAGCTATAACGGGTAAGAAATTGCTTGAAGTTTTTGATAACAAGCTGTTGGTGGATTCTTTTATTAGGAACAAGGCGCCTGAGGCGAAAATTGAAAAGATTTTGAAGAGGGCTAAGACAAAAGTTTTAAGTCTGCCGGAGGTCGCGGAACTGATGAAAACTTTGAAAAGTGCTGATGAATGTAATTTTTTGAACAAATTAATTCCGCCGCCTGAGAATGTGAGTTCAAAGGATATTTTTTCAGAGATTGGCTGGCTGTCTATTGTAGGCGCCGTTCCTGTCGTTGGCGGTGTTGCGGGTGGGCTACTTGCGGATAAGGCAACCGGTGGAAACTGGCGGAAACGCTTGCCGGATAAAATCAAAGAGGGTTCATATCAATATTTGGCGAATATTTTCTTGTGTAATGTCGGTGCCGGTGCGGCGCTTGCAATTTTGGAGAAAAAGAATATCAAATCACGAATGGCGCGTGGGCTTGGTATGGTTGGCGGTATAATTTTGACCGGCGTTATTGGCGGCAGTAAAATTGCGAATTTCATCGGTGATAAGGTTATAAATCCGCTTTTTGGTTATAAGCATACGAAAAAAGATGAGCGTACGCCAGAACTTATCGATATCGGACTTCATACGGATGATATTGCGACGGTTTCTCTGTTGTCGGGATTGAAGTGGATTGAGCCGATGCTGCCGATATTGTACACGGTTTCAGGCTACCGTGCCGGAATAGGCTACAGGAACCACAAAGAAAAGATTTAATTATTCTTTTAACAGACTTTTAGTTATTTGATACACCAGTTCCAGTTTTTGTGGGTTTTGTGATAATTTTGATAGATTATTGTTTATTTCTGCAAGAAGTTCTTCTGGTTCTTTTAGATGATTAAGAGCAAAGAGTTCTTCGCTGGTAGTGTTGAGTGTTTTTAATAATTTGTCAATTGTTTCGGACGTGACAAAGTTTTCTCCGCGTTCAATTGCGCTGAGTGCGCGCTGAGAGATGTCAACGGCTTCTGCAAGTTGTTCTTGTGTTAGTCCGCGATTTTGCCGCATACGTTTGATTTTTTCGCCGAATTCTTCTTTTATACCCACTTTTTATACCTTTTGCTTCGTAAATTACCTATGATATGTATCTAAAAGTATTTTATATGAAGTTTTATGAAGCCGGAATGTAGCATTAATACTATTTGTACAAATTAAACAATTTAAAATTGTATGATTGGCGCAATTCGGAGGTGTAAATTTCGTTTATATTGGTAAGAGAGGAGCAGGATTTTATGAGTATGAATTTTGGATTGAATCTTTTTGGCCAGACGCCTTATACCTCAAATGTTACGGCGGGGAATAATGCTGCTTTGTCGTCTACTGATGCGGATTTGAAAGAATATAAGTCATTATTGGATAAGAAGTCTAAAGGTATGCTTACGTCGCGTGATCAAAGTAGATTGCGGGAACTTCAGAGCAGTTTGTCAAAGGCGGGTAAGTTAAATAACGACGGTTCTATAAAGACCCGCCTGAATAGTGATAAGCTTAAAGCAAATGCCAGAAGAATGTCCTGGGAGGAGGTTGCCGGTAACTGCAATTCGGGGGTGACTGGCCGCGCGGCGAGTATTCTGCAAAAGACAGCGGCACGGGCTCTGGCTCAACAAAATAGAGTGTCCGGCGGAATGATGAGTAAAAATGGTTCGATATTCGGACGAAGATAGACTTCGCTGCCCTTTATATTTTGTTACGAAGTGCTTGATTTTATAATATTTCCATGGTATTTTAAATCTGTCAGACTACCGAAAGACGCTTTTTAATAAGCAAAAATTAGTTCGGAAAGTGACGGTACTAATAGATACTGCGCAGGTTTGCTGCGTAAGTCCAAATAGGAGAAAACAAATGAATACAGATCCAATAGCAGATATGCTAACAAGAATCAGAAACGCTAGTATGGTTTCTTTGACAGAAGTTAAAATGCCATCTTCTAAATTGAAAGTTGAATTGGCAAAATTGCTTAAATCAGAAGGTTTCATCACTGATTACGCAGTTTCTGAAGAAGGTAAATTCAAAGTATTATCAATCACTTTGAAATACGATTCTAAAAACAAACCTGTTATCTCTAAATTGCAAAGAGTTTCAAAACCAGGTTTGAGAAGCTACTGCAAGGCTCAAAACCTTCCTCAAGTATTAGGCGGTTTAGGCGTTGCAATCGTTTCAACAAGCAAAGGCTTGATGACAGACAGAAAAGCCCGTAAAGAAAACATCGGCGGCGAAGTTTTATGTTACGTTTACTAATTTGTAAACCTAACCAACGTTGTAAAAAATATAGGCTAAATTGGTAGAAACACCTATATTGATTAAAGTTATACCAAAAGGAGAAAATTAATTATGTCACGTATTGGTAAATTACCTATAGCAATTCCTTCAGGAGTTGAAGTTAAAATCGAAGGTCAAATAGTTACCGTTAAAGGTTCTAAAGGTACTGAATCAGTAACCGTTCGTCCTGAAATTTCTGTAAAAGTTGAAGACAATCACATCGTTGTTGAAAGAGTTGATGAATCACGTCAAGCACGTTCATTACACGGATTGTCAAGAACTTTAATCGCAAATGCAGTTAAAGGCGTAAGCGAAGGTTTCGAAAAGAAATTAGAAATCGTCGGTGTTGGTTACCGTGCTAACATGGAAGGTTCAAACCTTAACATGGCACTTGGTTACTCTCACCCTGTAGTAATCGTTCCGCCGGCAGGAATTACTCTTTCTGTTGAGGCTAACACAAAAGTTTCTGTAAAAGGAACAAATAAACAGTTGGTTGGCGATGTAGCAGCTGAAATTCGCGGAAAACGTCCACCTGAAGTTTACAAAGGAAAAGGTGTTAAATACGAAGGCGAATACATCAGACGTAAAGCCGGTAAAGCTGGTAAGAAATAGACCTGCGGTCTATCTGCTGCGCTTAAGATACTGGCGTATTTCCACTCTAATTTTGTTAGAAGCCCGTGTGAACCCTCTTGGTGGAGAGCAGGTTTGGGCAGAAAGAAGGAAAAAATGATTAAACAAGAAAACAGAAAAGCAAAAGTTCAAAAAAGACACAGATCAATCAGAAACAAAATCTCAGGAACCGCTGAGTTCCCTAGATTGGCTGTATATAGAAGTACAAAACACATTTACGCTCAATTGATTGATGATGTTAATCATGTAACATTGGCATCAGCTTCTTCAAATGATAAAGATTTGAAAGAAAAATTGGCAAACGGCGGTAACATCGAAGCTGCTAAAGTTGTTGGTGAAACAATCGCTCAAAAAGCTAAAAAAGCAGGCGTTGAATGCGTAGTATTCGATAGAGGCGGATTCTTGTATCACGGTCGTGTAGCAGCTTTGGCTGATGCGGCTAGAGAAGCTGGCTTGATGTTCTAATTGCGTAAGCCGGTGTAGCCACAGCGCAGGCTTGCGTTGAGCAAGACTGGCAGGTGGCGAAACACTATGTCAGCGACGTTTCAATTTCTGCAATTGTTGATAACAATTGCTTAGAAATTGTCAGGAGCTTTTGACGAAATAAAAAGGGCGGACTTTGAAAAAGTCCGCCCTTTTGTTAGTTATAAATGTATAAGTCCTGAGTGAGTTTAATTTCGTAAAGGGTTTCAGGCGGGAGTGAGATTCGGTTTCCTTTTGCCTTAAGTGCTGCAACCGGTGAAAGGATTACGCCGCCGATGTAGCCCACCGTTCCGCCAAGAAAGGTGAATGGTGAAAGGATTACAGTCGCACCATCGTTGGCAAATGCGGCAGTCTTTTTCATTGATGTGCGGAAGAATCTATGACTTTTTTTGATGTATTTACCGGTGCTTGCAAGGTAGGTACGTTTACCTTTAATGTTGTTTAAAAAGATTTTTTTGCCGTTGGCTTTTGTGATTTTGCCATCAGTGTAATGCGTTGCGCCGTCAAGGGTAATACTTTCAATTTCAAGTTTTACCAGACCGCCGTTACCTGTGTATTGCGGAAGATGGGCGTCGACTATCCGGCCGCGGAGTGTTGAACCTGCCGGGATCGTTATGTAGCGTTTCGTTACGGGTTTTGTGGTCGTGAAGCTTACACGGTTGCCGATTTTAGCGCTGTCGGAAGCCCAGTTCTTTGAAGTCGCACGGAATTTTGTGCCGCGTCCGATTTTGGTTGCTGTTGAACGGTCAGCCGGTTTAATTGCAATAGGTTTACGCGCTTCTGGTGGTTTAATTTTTTGTGTGGAAATATTATTTCCTGTCTGTACCTGTTCATTAGGTTCTAAGCCCTCCGGAAGTTTTGGCAGAGTTTCTTCGAGGCTTCCGGCGTTGTATTTTTTGTTTATTTCGGCGTCGATTGAATTATCTAATTCAATACAAAAACCTTGGGACTGAAATAAACACAGCCCCAAGATGATTTGAAAAAAATATTGTATGAATTTTTTGGTTCTCATTATTTTTTTAATGCTTCGTTGATGGCTTTTGCCGCTTTTTTGCCGGCACCCATCGCGTTAATTGCGTTTGATGCTCCGACCGGTGCAACGTCGCCGCCTGCGTAAACATTTTCTAATGAAGTTGCGCGGGTTTCTGCGTCTACCGTAATGTAGCCGCGTCTGTCCGTGATGATTTCCAAGCCTTCAGCCTGTGCTGATTTTTGGATAATCGGGTTAGGGCCTGTACCGAGCGCTACGATTACTGTGTCAAGTTCGATTGTTTCAACTTCGCCGGTTGCAACAGGTGAACGTCTTCCGCTTTCGTCAGGTTCGCCAAGTTCCATAACTTCAAGTTCTACTGATTTAACGTAACCGTCTTCGCCGTGGATTTCTTTCGGTGCAAGTAAGAATTTAAATACAACGCCTTCTTCTTTAGCGTGGCGGATTTCTTCTAAACGTGCCGGAAGTTCTTTTTCTGTACGTCTGTAAATGATATAAACTTCTTCAAAACCAACGCGAACGGCAGTTCTTGCCGCGTCCATTGCGACGTTTCCGCCGCCGAAGATTGCGGCTTTTTTACCCACGCGAAGTGGAGTTGTGCTGTCTTTTTCCCACGCGCCCATGAGGTTTACGCGGGTTAAGAATTCATTTGCTGAATATACGCCGTTTAGGTTTTCACCCGGAACGCCCATCATTTTCGGCAAGCCTGCTCCTGAACAGATAAATACAGCATCAAAGCCGTCTTCTTTCAATTGTTGAAGGGTTATTGATTTACCAACAACAACGTTAGTGTGGAATTCAACGCCCATAGCTTTAAGGTTTTCGATTTCTCTGTCCAGAACTACGCGTGGAAGTCTGAATGGAGGAATTCCGTATCTCAAAACGCCGCCGAGTTTGTGAAGCGCTTCAAAAACAACAACTTCGTGGCCGGCTTTTCTGAGGTCAGCTGCTGCTGTGATACCTGCGCAGCCTGAACCAACGACCGCAACTTTTTTACCGCTCGGTTTGATTTCAGGCATTGCGGCTTTTGTGTTGTCGCCAACATATCTTTCCAATGCCCCTATTGAAACCGGTTGGCCTTTAATGCCAAGAACGCAGTTGCCTTCGCATTGTCTTTCCTGAGGGCAAACACGGCCGCAAACTGATGGTAACATACTGGTTTCACGGATAATTTCACCCGCTTTTTCTAAATTATCTTCTTTGATAGCTTTGATAAAGTCAGGAATTTTAATATTAACCGGACATCCTTGAACGCAGCGTGGATTTTTGCAGTTCAAACATCTTGAAGCTTCAAGTTTAACCTGTTCCGGTGTTAAATTACTTTCGACAGGATTAAAATTAGAACGTCTTTCGATTTTGTCCTGTTCCTGAACTCTTTGTCTTTCTATTGCCATACACATCTCCCTTATTATTCATAATTCAATAATAAAATTTTACATCAAACACGGGATATGTGCAAGGAAATTATTTGTGGCTTTTAATGTATGAATCAACAAGTCTGCTATCATTTGACAGAGCCGCCGGTTTTACATCCGCTGTTGAAACATCAAGTTTTTTTTCGGTGTCAAAACTGTTTTTTGTTTCAGGATTAACTTCCGGTTTTTTATTTTCGGAGTCTTTCATCATCCATTTTTTAGCAGTGTCAGCGAGCGGGGTTGACAGGAACGGTACAATCATACGTTTGGCAACGATTGTTGATAATGCAAGACCTGTGATTTGAGTGAAGGCGCTGACGATTGAACCTTTGTATTTATCAAATGCAGGGTGGAATTCGTCGCCGCCGATTCCTTTAAAGTCTTTTGTTTTATTGAGGACTGCCTGATAACCTTTTGCGGCACTTCTGTTGAAGAATTTGCCCATTGTTTTTGCAAATAATTTGTTTTGGAATTTAGTGAATCCGATAGTCATTGCGATTTGTGTTGAAATCATCAAAATACCGTTTGTAAGGTCCAATGCCGCAACGAACGGACGTTTATCTTCCGGTATATTTTTGTTGTTTAAACTTTGATAAGTATAAAGAGCGCATCCAATACCGTCTTTAGCAACAACAGAACCTACGCCTACTGCGGTGATAAGATTGTTGTCGTTTATTTGGTATTTTCTGCCCAGTGTTTTTTTAACGAAGTTGGTTTCACCGAGCCAGTTTGCAGGTTTGTAAATAAGGTTTTCTTTTAATGAGGATCCGATTCTACTAATATTAGCCATTATTTACCTCCTTTCCTTTCGCCGGTGCCTGTTCTACAAGTTTGTTATTGGCTTTTGCTTTTTTGTTAGAAAGGTTAGGGAAGAATTTATCCATAAATATCGGATACGCAATGTTAAGTAATTCGCAGGAGAACGGAGCAGCGATTAAGCCTAAGATGACGCCGCCGATTTGTTTGTGGCATTTCATGCTGCCTTTGATTTGTTGTTTGAACATATCGGCAACTCTTTGTGCGAAGATGATTCCTTTTTTAGCAAGACGTTTATTATTTTTAACTTCTGTGCTAAACATTGCTTCAATTTCTTTTACGGTTTTGCCGTTTTTGATTTCTGTTTGGATTTTTTCGTAGAATGCAAGGTTTTTATCAATAGCGGCAATTCTATCAGCTAATTCTTGTTTAACGGCTGTTTCAACTGCTGTTTTGTCTGCCATTTTATCAGGGCCGTATTTGATTGCGGTTGCCTTAACCTTTTGTATTTTGTCTTTCATTACTTCAATGAAGTCTCCTTGATCGGATGTAGGGATGTTACCTCTTGCGATATCAAGTACTTCTTCTGTAATTAATTTTAATTCGGCCAAATCTTTGCCTTTTAAGCCTTTAATCTTATCTTTAAGCGCGGATTTTACTTTTTTCAAATCATTTTCGCCTAAGATGTTTTCCATTTCGGATACATATTCAAGTGTTTTCTGGTTATTGGTTCTGTAAAATTCTCTACGTCTTACTCTGTAAACATTTTTTTCATCCGTCAGACGTTTTCTTTCTGTTTTTTCGCCGTCAATCAGGTTTTCAATCGCGCCGTTTACTGCGTTTTTGAAGATTTCCTTATCGATTTTGAATAATCCTGATTTATTAGCTTTGGAAATTTCAATTGTTTCGTTGTTTCTAATATCGTTGAGAAGTTTTTCTTTTTGTTGTTTAACCTTTGCTTTTACGGCGTTGTCAATTTGGGCTTCGCTGTAATCAGGGTGTTGTTTTTTGATTTCTCTTGCGAGGAATTTTTCATCCTGAAAAGCGGTTCTATTATAGTTATCGCCAAATCTTCCTTTATTGTAAGCGTTTTCCATCACTTTATCAAACGGCTTAACGGTCAAATAGACGTTGGTTAATACGGTTAACACTGCTGAAATCGGTTGACGCCATGCTGCATAAGTTCTTGTATCTTCGTCGGATTTTGATAGCGGGTTAAATTTGATAAAAATCGGTGCGATTAAACCGGTACCGATTGCGTTAATCATGGTGTTTTGAACTTCACCCAATCCGCTGGAAAGTTTTTTTGCCATTTTTACACTGTATGGCATAAAACTGTCGATTTTTTTACCTATGTCCGCAGAAGCATATTTATTACCGAATGCAACCTGACGGTTTTCTTGAGTAATCGGCTGGTTGTACTTCTGTGGATTTCCCGTATTTGCTACTTTTCCAAATTCTACTTTCATCAATACACACTTCCCGAAGAATTCTGTTTCCTATATATATAGACGTTCTAACATGGGAAAAATTGCCCCTTAATCGTTAAATGTTAACAATTGTAACGAACTCTACATGCAGAAAATAGGGTGAGAACTCCTACAACTCTTACTATACCACCAACAAAATATTTTGCAAGCAAAACATATCTAATTTATATTATATAGGATTATGCCGCAGGATATACTTAGATTTAGTGACTCTACGGCAGGGTTCATCTCGATTTTTACAGAGGTTGTTGAGTAATCTATTAATTCCTGAGAAAGGCCGTCTGCCTCGGAACCAAACATAATTAGCGCAGGTTTGCGGGCATGGAATGTTTTTAACAGATTTGTTGCACGCGGCAGGGTCGCTATTCGTTCGAAATTATCAAAATATTTTTTTAGTTCATTGAGCGTTTCTATATGGAAAACAGGTGTCTTACAGAGGTTTCCCACTGAAGCGCGTACGCATTTCGGGTTGTAAATATCGGTGCAATTCCCGTAAAGAATTACGGCATCAACGTCAAATGCTGCGGCACTTCTAAGAATCGTTCCAAGGTTGCCGACATCTTTAATTCCCTCTAAAAGCAAAACCTTTTGGGCGCTTTTGAGTATTTGCGTATCAAAATGTTTCCGGCATGCCACCGCAACGGCTTCCGGTGCACTCTCTGTCGTTGAAATTTTCTTCAGCACAGCGTCTGTTGTTTCGATTATTTTATCCTGCGCAAAAGCATAACGTGCGGCTTTTGCTTTTAATACAAAAATTCGTTCCAGTGTCAGGCCGATAGAATATGCTTCCTCTATTGCTTTGAAGCCCTCGAGTAGAAATTTACCCTCAAGGTCGCGAAATTTCTTTTGTTGAAGCTTTGCGGTTTCTTTGACCAGTTCGTTGTTAACGCTTGTTATTTCCATCAGATAACCTCAAATTCTTCCAGCCATAATTTTTCCTGTTCGCTCATTATTTCGTAATTTATAAGTTTCTTTTCAAACGGCATGTTTGAAAAACTGATAATTACTCCATCATCAAGGTAGCAGGAATTTTCAAGCCTTATTCCGAAATTGTTTTCGCAGTAAAGCCCCGGTTCGATAGTGAAGCACATATTGTTTCGTAATTTTGCTTTGCCTAATTCTGACGGGCTTAAGGATGGAGGGTTTTCATGTACGCTGACACCTATCCCGTGGCCTAATCCGTGATTAAATACAAAACCGTCCACCATATTTTTCTGGATGAAAAATCTTGCCATTGCGTCGATATCATATCCTGTTTCAAAGTCGCGGCAGTTATAGCAGGTCAAAAACGTTCTTAAAACAGTTGTGTATACATGGCGTTGTAGTTCGGTCGGTGTGCCTTTCACAAAAACGCGTGTAATGTCTGTTGCAAGCCCCTCTTCAAAATAAGCACCGCAATCAACAAGGATAAGGCTTCCATCCTGAATAATTTCGTGTTTAGAAGATTTTGAATAATGTGCCAGCGCCGAGTTTTTGTCTTTTGCTACAATTGATTTGAAGCTTAAGCCTTTTGCACCTGCTTTATAAAATTCTTCTTCGAGCCTTTGAACTATATCAAATTCGCTCAGGTTATCATTTTCTTCAATGTAATTTCTCAATGCCAGAAGCGCATTGTCGGTACGTTCAAAAGCGCATGTCAAATGGTCGATTTCAGCCTCTGATTTTACTGATTTCATAAGCCTTATAGGATTTTCTTTCATTTCTGTGGCTTTGTCTTTTATCAGATTATAATCAAAGGCATTTAGTGATTTTTTATCTACAAAAATTTTACCGTCGAAGTTTTGTATTTCGTCATAAAAATCCTCAAAAGCATCTGTGGTAAATAATTTAACGTCGTTTTTATAAATAAGCACTTTGCCATAAATCTTTGAGGAATACGGGATTGAATAACTCCTTTTATTGAAAAGGTAAGAAACTTCTTCAGCATTAGTTATTAAAATTGCCTCGTTTTCGCTCATAAATTCCTGAATACCTTCAACCTTTTCTTCCGGTGCGAGTCCGGGAACGGTTTCAATTTCAAGGTATTTTACAAAATGATCCGGCGTGAAAATGTCTTCATCCAGAAGTTTCACCGGAAAATATTTTGCGAAAAGTTCAACCTGCGCCTCAGAATTCTTCTTGGAAAAAATTCCGACAGTCTTATCTTGGCCTACTATGGCGGCAAGTTCGTCAATAAATTTCTGACCTTGTTGAAGCTTAACGACTTTTATGCATTCGTGGTTTACTTCTAAATCAGCCTGAATATGATAACGTCCATCTACGAACAGGTAAATCGTTTCCGGCGTCATTAATGCATCGCCGGTTGAACCCGTAAAACCTGTAACTTGCAGGCGTGAATTTTCTTCCGGCAAAGTGTATTCTGCCAGAAATTCGTTAGTGGAATTTATCAAAAGGCAGTCAACGCCGTAATTATCAAGAATCTTTTTATTATTAAATTCGTTCATTATGCTTTTTCTGTTACGAGAATCAAATGCCAACCGAATTGAGTTTGGACTGGTTCGGAAACTTTTCCTATTTCAAGCGCGAAAGCAGCGTCTTCAAAAGGTTTAACCATCATTCCGCGTCCGAAGAATCCTAAATCACCGCCGTTGGCGCCTGAAGGACAGAGTGAATGTTGTGCTACCGCATTTGCAAAATCTTCCGGTGTTTTGATTTGTGCGGCTAAATCTTTTGCTTCCTGTTCTGTTTTGACAAGAATATGGCTTGCTCTAACTTTATTTGACATAAAAATTCTCCTATCTGTTCCTCTGGATTTTACCATGAAAAGATAAGAAAGGCAATGGAGCCGAAAAAGAAACCTGAACAAAAGTTAAAACATCTTCTCTCGAAATCCGATATAATCACTCAGGTGTTTCCGACTCCATGTATAGTTATGATAACGTTATTTTGGGGGGCTTTCATCCGTCGCGGGAGTGATTTTTGGTAAGGTTAGAGTAGTGAGTAAAAATTAATCCGTAAGAATTAGTTGAAATTTATTTTTTTTGTTGTAATATAAGAATGAAAGTTACATAGAGTTGCGGAAGTAGCTCAGTTGGTAGAGTATCTGCCTTCCAAGCAGACTGTCGCGAGTTCGAGTCTCGTCTTCCGCTAATAGAACAGACCCGTCATTGATGGGTCTGTTCTATTAGTAAGAGATACAAATCGATAAAACAAATCTTTGATTTTATGTTATAATTATACTGTCCGAGCAAATCTCGCGATAAGGAACGTGAACGAGATTTGGGAGTGGCATATGAGACAGCGCAGTCGCGGGTTGACTCGCGTGAGCGAGGCAAGCAGGCGACGGAGAACTGCTTTATTAGAAGAGGTTTATATGGTTTTAGAAAACAAGCTTGGCATAACTGAATCTGCAGAACTTGCAAGACAAGAAGAAAGAATAAGTAAGAAAAAAGCTTTAGAGCTTTTTGAAAATGAAATATTGAATTCCTTAGATGCCGGAAAGTTTGATTCTTTGGCAAAAATCCACAAATACCTCTTTGAAGATATCTATACTTTTGCGGGGGAAATTAGAACTGTAAATATTGCTAAGGGTAACTTTCGGTTTGCTCCGGTGATGTATCTTAAACAAGCGTTAGAACATATTGATAATATGCCTCAATCAACCTATGAAGAAATTATTGAAAAATATGTGGAAATGAATGTAGCACATCCCTTTAGGGAAGGTAATGGCCGCAGTACACGTATTTGGCTTGACTTGATACTAAAAAAAGAACTTGGTAAAGTCGTTGATTGGTCTAACGTTGATAAAGAAGATTATCTTTTAGCAATGGAACGCAGTCCTATTAAAAATGTTGAAATAAGAGAACTTTTAAAACAATCCTTGACTTCTGATGTTAACAATAGAGAAGTTTACATGAAAGGAATTGATGCAAGTTATACTTATGAGGGTTATTTTGTTTATAAAACAGCAGATCTGTAATACTCAAACTTCCTGTTCAAAATAATCAAATTAACTGTTGTTTTACAACAACTCTTTTGTTTGTTTAAAAACAATAATAAGTACCATGAGTATATATTGGCCAACCGGATAATTTTTAGAAAAATATATTGACAATTAGTATAGGATTTTTTAGCATTATATCAGCTATATTATACATTCTTTATACATTTGCCGTTTCTAAGATAATTTGTTTGTTATATAATAATTCTACAGAGTTCAGTAAAGGAGAAATAATGGAAGAATTGTTACAGATGGACGAAATTAATAAAATTTTGAATAATATTAACTGGCATACTGTTGGGGAAGCCGCTGTTAATATTGTTATCCTTATAATCTTATCCAAAATAATTGATAAAATAGTTAAGAAAGCCAGTGAAAATTTACTTAAAGCCGATAGGGTTCAGCTTGCTAAAATGGTTCCTATGCTGGCAAGATTGTTGAAAATAGTTATTGTGTTTCTTGCGGTTGCAGCATTTTTGCAAAGTCAGGGATATTCGGTAAACTCATTCCTTGCAGGTTTTGGTATCACAGGTTTGGCTGTGGGCTTTGCTGCTAAAGAAGCGATTTCGGACATTTTTGGTTCATTCTCTGTTATTACGGATAAAGTTTTTAGAATCGGTGATTATATTAGTATCGGGGCTGACGAGGGTACTGTTGAAGATATTAATTTCCGCTCTACGCGCTTGAGAAAGCTCGATGATACTATCCTTGCTATACCGAATAGAACTGTAGCATCTACGCCGATTACAAACTATTCTTTAATCAGAAACCGTATGATTGATGAAACTTTCGGAGTTGTTTACGGCACTTCTAATGAAAAATTAAACGAGGCTCTTGAAATCATAAGAAACATTGCGTTGAATGATGAAAATGTTCTTAACGGTTTTCAAGTTTTTGTTGATAAATTAAACAGCAGTTCTATTGATATTAGATTTATAGCATATTTCAAGACCGGTAATATCGTTGAAATGCGTAAAATGAAATCGGCTTTAATCCTTAAAGTCGTTGAGAAGTTCCGCGAAGCCGGAATTGACTTTGCGTTCCCGTCTACTTCTGTTTATATGGAAAAACAGGCATGAACATCAAAATTATTGCGTTAGGCAAGATTAAAGAGAAATTTTTGAAAGAGGGCGTTGACGAGTTTTTAAAGCGTTTAACGCCCTACTCGTCTGTTGAGGTTGTGGAATTAACACCGATTGAGATTAAGGATGAAAATTTGACAGAAAAGGTTTTGGATGAAGAGGCCGACAAAATCCTTACGCTGGTTAAGCCGTCGTCTTTTGTGGTAACGCTTGAGATTGGCGGAAAAATGTTTTCCTCCGAGGAGTTTTCCGCAAAAATTGAAGAACTGATTAATGGCGGTGTTTCTGAACTTGTTTTTGTAATCGGTTCGTCTTGCGGATTATCTAAAAAGGTTTCTGCACGTGCGGATTTGAAGATGAGTATGTCAAAGATGACTTTTTTGCACCAATTTGCACGGCTGATACTTGTCGAACAGATTTACCGCGCGTTCAAAATTATGAAAGGCGAGAAATATCATAAATAGCTGCTTTACGGCTATATTGTCGGATTGGACAAAATTTATGATAAAATTTCTAGTTTTCCGCTCATTTCTGCGATTAAGTCAAGATCGTTTGTTTGTTGTGCGAAGTTAAGCCCTTTTGATAGAAGGCTTTTCGCTTTGTTTAAGTTATGGTATTCAATCATTAAGTCTGCAGCAGAGTTGTAGTTTTGTGCAACTTTCAGCGGGGAATCGGCCTGAGCATAATGCTGAACAGCTTGAGAGTATTCTTTTAAGGCTTCTTGCGGTTCGCCGAATTTACTCAGACTGTCCGCGGTGCTGGAGGCAATAAAGCCTTTTACTTTTGAATTATCGGTTTGTGCGGCTAAATCTTTTGCGGTTGAGTAGTAGTCAAGAGATTCTTGTTCATACATGTCAGAGTAAATATTTCCCATTTTAGCAAGCGAAACAGATTGAGCGACGAGGTTATCCTCTTCGCCGGCGTAGGCAACTGTTGTGTAGTAGTGGTCAAGCGCAGGTGAAATCTGGTTTACGTTGTCGTAAATTTGTGCCATTGAGTAGTGGGCTTTAATTTTTACTTTGTTGTCAGTGGCGTTTTCTAGTGATTTGTGGTAGCTTGTGAGTGCTTGCGGCAGGTAATTATAGTCGTTGTAAATGTCGCCGACTTCAAGATAAATTTTTGATTTTACGGAGTTTTCGCCGAGTTCGTCCGCGCGGGCAAGTGCTTTTTGGAAATTTAGAAGTGCGGCTTTAGGGTTGTTTTCACGCGCAAGTTGTTTTGAGTATTTGAACATACTTTTCAAATCGTCGTCAACTTTTGGCGCGGAAGGTTGTGGGGTAGGTTCCGCAGGTGCTGCGGTCAAAGTTTCTTCTTGTGCAGGTTTGTTCAGTGTTTTTTCCGGGAATTTCACTAAAAACTGCGGATTGATATCGTTTTCATTGTATTTGAAATCTATTTGCTGCAAAAATATCGCGTCAACCCAGTTTTCGACGACTTTGGATTCTTTGTTCAGAGTTTCTGAAATGTAGGCGTCGAGAAGGGAGGAAGCGTTTTTGAAATTTGATTTGATTAATTTTGTGTTTGGATTTTCTTTTGTGACCTGAGATTGAATAAGGCTTAAGTAGCCGTCGACTTCATTCATTAAGTCTTCAGGGGTTCCGATAGCGAGTGCTGTATTGCGAAAATCCTTAAATATCTGGGCAATGTTAATATTGGCAGAGGTATTTTGGTGTTCGAAGGTGTCTGTGGCCGGTGCCGGTGCGCCGTTATAGCGGGATTGCGCCTGAATCTGGCTTTTTGCGGCCTGCCAGCCGCCTTGTTGAACCTGAGCAGTATAATTCGGAACAAACGGTTTTGGTTTGTCCTCAACGAGAGAAAGTCCTTTACTTGGAGCATTCTGTTGTTCGTCTTGGGCCTGACGTGCGGATTTTTCCTGTTCCTCTTTAGGGTTTACAGGGCGTTTGCCGTCTTTGACGATATAGGGTCTTTGGTTTACACTACTTAAATTTAATCCCATACTCTCTCACTCAAGCTATTTTAACTATACACGAAATTGTGTTTTGAGGCTCTCAATCCTTAGCATGATTTATTTAATATTTTTCTTCTAATAGTCAATCTAAAGATGTATTTTTGCTATAATGTTGTTATGGAAAAGATTTATGCGCTTGTAGATTGTGATTCTTTTTTTGTTTCGTGCGAACAGACGGTTAATCCTGACTTGAAAAATAAACCTGTGTGCGTACTTTCAAACCGCGACGGGTGTGTAATTGCGCGTTCACGTGAGGCCAAGCGTATGGGGATAAGGATGGGGCTGCCGTATTTTATGGCAAGGCAGGATTTCCCTAACGCGATTTATGTTTCGGGTCACCATGATTTGTACGGAGAAATTTCGCGCAAAGTTATGAATCTCCTGCGTGAATATTCGCCGACGGTAGAGGTTTATTCTGTTGACGAAGCGTTTATTGATTTGACGGGACTTGAACGCCTTTACAGACGAAATTCTATTGATATCGCAAAATTTATCAGGCAGGAGATTAAGGAGCGAATTGATATTCCGGTGTCAATCGGGCTTGGTGCGACTAAGAGTCAGGCAAAGCTTGCCTCCGACAAGGCCAAAAACGAACTTGACGGGGTTTACTACATCGGGCAGGGAAACCTTATGGAAGAACTCCGGCACACTCCGGTTCAGGAAATTTGGGGCATCGGCCGCCGCTTAACTCTTAAAATGCAGAAAAATGGCATACTTAACGCATACGAACTCGTGCAAAAATCTGATAAATTTCTTGATAATCTCGTTGGAATCCGTGCGCTTGAAATGAAACACGAACTTCTGGGCGAGATTGTTTCGCCGGTGACTAATGAGGTTAAACCCCCTAAATCTATTCAGAAAACCAGCGCGCTGGCTAAGTTTACTTCGGACAAAGATTATCTGAAAAATTCTATTAATTATCACATCCACCGTGCGTGTGCCAAATTGCGAAAACTCGATGGTAAAACTCTTGAAATCGGGGTGCTTTTGAGAACAAAAGATTTTAGGGTTTTTGTAGAAAAAGAAACTCTTAATAAAGCTTTGGATTTTGAGTTGGAAATTTCTCAGATTGTTTTCAGACTTTTTGATAAAATTTATAATCCTGATATTGTTTATCGCAGTACCGGTGTTTTTTTTGATAAAATTGTTTATAACGACGCAAGCCAAATGTTTCTGTTCTCTGACGATACAGATGAGCGCAAAGCACGTCTGAGCAGATGTTTTGACCGGCTTGAGGCGCGGTTTGGCAAAGACATCGTGCAAACCGGTTTCGTGAAGAAAGATGTTTGATTTTTTCAAAGAATATTGTATAATAATTGTATGTTTAAGAAGATTGTTTATCTGGTTGTATTGATTATTTTATCCCTGTGCGTTATTGAACGTGTGAGAGTCGCAATCCTTGATAAATGCGTTTTCCCGTCAATTTATTTACAGGCGCAAAAAAATGAAGATTATAAAGCATATATTAAATGTGCGCAGATTAAGATTCTTGCGCGTGACTATGAAAGGGCTGAAACTCTGCTTTTGACAGTCCTTCGTAATGCAACAACGCAAGAGCATAAGAATGAAAAACAAAAAGCATTCTTCTACCTTGGAAACTCATATTATGAAACCGGCGATTATGAAAATGCCCTAAAGGCCTTTGCTGTTGTCTTAAAGAATGATCCCGGGAATAGAAAAGCTTTGAAAAAATTTGCCAGAATTAAAATGGCAAAAGAAGAGTACGTTTCACTTTATCCTTTCATAAATGCGTATATTAAGGCAAAACCCAAAGATTCTTTCGGTTATACCGAAAATTGTGCGCTTCTAACACGTGTTGGGAAGTATAATCAGGCCAGAAGATTCTGTCAGCAAGCTATAGAAATCCGACGGGGCAGCGCAAGAGCACATTATGATTACGCGGTTCTTTACGACAAAATGGGCTTCAAAGATCTGGCACGTGATGAAATGAAGCAGGCTAAAGCGCAGCAGGCAAAAATTAAATCCCGCGAGGAGTTGGAAGCAATGCTGGAAATAGATAAAAAAACAGAGCCTTAAGCTCTGTTTTTTTTATCTAGTATTTTAACATTGAAACCACATTGTCTGTGTGTAATTTTTCTCTTCCTTTGAGTGCCTCGAGTTCAATCAGGAATGCAATACCAACGAGGTTACCGCCTGTTTGCTTTATAAGTTTGCACGCAGCTTCTGCGGTACCGCCTGTTGCAAGCAAATCGTCTACGATTAAAACATTAGCACCTGCCGGAATTGCGTCTTTGTGGATTTCGATGGTATCCTGTCCGTATTCTAAATCATAACTCTGGCTAAGTGTTTCTGCCGGAAGCTTTTTAGGTTTTCTGATAGGTACAAAACCCGCATTCAATTTGTACGCCATAGGCATTCCGAAAATAAATCCGCGGCTTTCAATACCGGCTACGTAATCAATTTTTTGCCCTTCAAATTTTTCACACATATAATCAATCATGATTTTTAATGTTTCAGGGTCTTTTAATGCAGTTGTAATATCTCTGAAAATAATTCCTTCTTTAGGGAAGTTTTCTACTGCACGAATTTTGTCTTTTACTGCTGCTATTATTTTTTCAGTCATAGTTTCTCCATTTTTCTTAAGCGTTTGCGCCTACGCGCTCTTTTTCTTCCTGAACCAAACCGTGAGCAGTTTTGCCCCAGTTCATGTCTTTTTTCATAAATAAAATTTTAAAACTTATGTAGATTACAAGCGGGAACCAGATTAACAGGAAGTAAATACTTGTTTGAATCGCCTGTATAAATGCGTCCCATCTTGAAAGGTTGTCGTAACGTCTTAGTGCATATCTTATAGTTACGAAGAAGCCAAAACCAATTACTGCGCCGATAATTACTGATGAGAATAAAATATGCGGTGACGCGTCTTTTGCAAGGCACTTAAAGGTTCTGATGAAAAGTTCCAGCAGGAACCAGCCCGGCATGATGAATTGTGAAATGTAAATTGTCATATCAAGGCTTGCACGAAGTGACATTTTTTTTGATGTCAAAACATCCTGACAGTATTCAAGATATCTTCTGATAGTTCCTTCGAGCCATCTTCTGCGCTGGCGGTAGAGCGGCCAAACGTAGGCAATACCTTCTTCATATACCACAGCGTCCATACAAAAACGGATATCCCAGCCTTTAATATGTAATCTTGTAGACATATCAAGGTCGTCTGTGATTGTATAATTATTCCATCCGCCAATATCTTCAAGGGCTTCGCGTTTAATAAGTTCACCGTTTCCGCGCAGTTCAACAGCACCTTTTACAGAGTCGCGGCTGATTTGAAGCTGAGCGTCCATTGTGTATTCGTTGTTCTGGCATCTTGTCAGCAGATTGTAATCTTTGTTTCTGATAACTTTTCTTGCCTGAACAGCACCAACATCATCCGGTTCCAGCATTGGAATTAATTTTTTCAAGAAATCCGGTTCGACGGTTGCGTCTGCGTCGAAAACCAGTACCGCTTCGCCTTTTGCGAATTCCATTGCGTCGTTTAATACCGCGGATTTACCCGGAAATGCGTCTTTCGGGCGGATGAATGCTTTTAAATTACTATATTTTTTTTCTAAATCCTTAATAACAGAAGCAGTGTTATCAGAACTTCTGTCATCAATTACAATGATTTCAAAGTTAGGATAATCGATTCTTTGAATATTGGCGATAGTGTCGGAAATAACACTTTCCTCGTTATGAGCCGGAACCATTATGGTGACGAACGGTTTATAATTTTCATTCACCGGTTCGGGATGGAATTTTAAAACACGTTTTTTGACTTTATATGCGAGGTTTGTTGTTACACCGTAAATAAACATGCCAAGGCAAATTAAGGCCAGTCCCCATACAGTGTTAAAATAACTTTGATAGATGTATATAAACAGGGTTAAACCCAAAATAATAAAGAATAATAAAATCCGTTCTTTCATAGCTTCATCTTAAATCCTATATACCAATTATACCAGAAAAACATAGAATGTAGAGGGTAAGCCTAAAAAACGTTACACATTTAACATTTTGAAAAAGCTTTTCAGTTTGCCCTTAAAATCTTGTGTGTTAGGTATATTGGCCGATTTGTAGAACTCTTTGTAGGAATTTATGATATTAAACGGCAAATCCTCATCTTTCTCAAGAATCTCGGCAATCATAATAAGGTAATCATCCTGCTCTTCTTTGTAAAGCAAATCACGGCGGCGCAAATCTTCATCCGCTTCGTAATGAACCAATGCATGATAAGCGGCCTGAATACTTTCATCCTCAACAGTATGCGGAAACTGATTTATCGCTTCGCGCACACAAATTTTACCGGTTAAGACCTGCCGTATCAGTCGGGAAACCTGTTTTCTTTCGTCAGGATTGTTCATAATTATTTTACTAACAAATCATATTTTGATTCAACAAAGCGGATAAGGCTTGATGAACTTCCGCCAAAGAAGTTGTTAATTACTTCATTAACTGCGTCAAGAGCCATTTCATCGCGTTGCATTGTTGCTTTATAGAAGAATTTTTTACCGACTCTGTATCTAACCAGAATGCTTTTTACGGTAAGTCTGTCCATAACGGTTTTGATTGTTGTATAGGCACGCTCGATTCCTTTGCTTGACAAATCATTAACAACATCCTGAATCGAAATATCGTTGTCTTCACCGTTGTTTGTTAAATCCCAGATTGAGTTTAAAATGTCAATTTCTAAAGTTCCGCATGTCATAAGTTCTTCCTTCTTCCTATTTATGTGTCTGACGTATTACGATTGTAACATACTGTTTGTTTTTTGGCAATAGTCGTTTAAAACATTTCCAGTAAATTTTCTTCTTTTGTTACAAAACTTTTTTTCCGACGTGTTTTGTCGTTCTTTTTCTTTGTTTTGTTTGAAACTTTTTTGTAGGCGTTGTCTATTGAAATTTTGGTCAAAGGGGTACCCTTTTTCTTGTCAAAGAAAACAAGCCAGAAGTTTCTGTTGATGTTGTCGACGGCAAAAGAGATGTTGCCGACAATTTTTTCACCAGGTTTAATCTGCCTGAACATGATTTTGGTATCACCGAAAATTGATGGCCTGAAGGTCGCGTTGTAGTCGTTGATTAATGCCATATCAAGACCTGAAAGAATTTTATCAGAATGGTTAGTAATCATAACAGTTAAGGTTATAGTGTTTGCGACATCAAACGGGTCTTTTTCGTGTTTAATGTTACTGATAAAGATATCCAGTCCCGGATAAAAAAGTTCGTGCTGCATAAGTGCTTCTTCGCGGTAGACCGGAAGTTCCACATTGGATTTAATTTTTACCCTGATTTCATCTCCGGGGGCGATTAGAACGCTGTGTCCTTTGCGTATTAAGGCCATCCCGAGCCCGTAGGCGCCGCCGACAGCGGCTCCGGCTGCAAGAGTGTAACCCTGTGACGCGATAGCTGCTTCAAGGCCTAAGAGGTTCAGCGCTACGAACCCGCCAACAACGCCGCCGGCCGCAGTGTAGCCGACATCCTGTGCAACGATTTTGGCGGTTTCAACAACGGGATTAAGCTTTGTGCTCATGTGACCTTCTATCGGAATCTCGCGACCGTCAGGGGTGATGAGATAATCAAAATCCATTTCAATCCACGCAGAACGTCCAAGACTTTTTGCTTCACCGGATTCAATAATCGAACCGTGAGCGAGCGTGCCTTTCGGGATAATAACGCCCTTGTCGCCGATAACATCAGTTGTAACCTCCGCGAAGAATTCATCACCTTCAATTGAAAGGTTTCCGTCTAAAACTTGCGAAACGGTCATGTTTATTACGTCTTTGCGCTCCAGGGTTTCGATTTCACCTGTGAAGATATCTTCCTGACGCGGAATGTAGTTTTCGTTGTATTCAACAGACGCGTCAAAGGTTTCGGCCAAAACTAGCGGCTGACAAAATAATACCGATGAAATAACCAGACCCAAAATCTTCTTCATAATGAAATTATACTACAAGTGAAGTGTATAATCAAACGGATTTTGTTCGATTAAAAAGTGGAATTACTTGCGTGTTGTAAAAAACGCCCATAGACCGGCGCCGACAGCGATGACACTATTGAGAAGAATAGAGTTTTTTGTTGGGGATTTGAATACCTGACACTTCCTGCCGGCATAATCCAAGCCCACGCCGAAAGCAAACCATCCGCCTGCAGTTGTTGCGGCATTTTGGAGGTTTTGGCGTCGGGTTGTTTGCGTTATTGGTTTTGGATAAGATGTATTGATTTTTGCATCAAAAGTTACGGGCATAGTGTAATTCCTGTATTTACTGAAAAAGTCCCTTTCGGGACTTAAATGGAGGAGGAGGTGGGATTCGAACCCACGGAACGCGTGAACGTTCGACAGTTTTCAAGACTGCTCCAATCAACCGCTCTGGCACTCCTCCAAGGAGTTTGGATATTATTATTCTATGCGCTGAATTTTTGTTGTCAATACTAATTTTTTGCTATAAATTCTGCAAAATTACTGCGCGAAACTTCATAAATACTGTCATCAAACTTTAAAGGTCCAAATCCGAGTTTTTCATAAAATGATTTGCGTTTTATTGGTATAGGTTTTAGTTCAATACCTTCCGCTTCACTGTTATTTAAGACTCTGATTAATTCTCTTAATAATTTTCGTCCGATATTTTTAAATTTTTCATCATAATTTAAATTTAATCCAAGAATATTAAGATTTTTCTTATGATATATTGCGTCAGGGTTGTTTACGGATTGTGTTTCTATATTTTGTAAAAAGAAAATAGGTTTTCCATCGCGGTGTAGAATTTGGCCGTCGCAAATCCCGAGGATTTTTTCCGGAATTAATTCGGTGAAATTATCCTTCTGGGTTGTAATTGCGAAGGCATGTGTGTATTCATCTGACTTTAGGTCAAAAATACATTCGGCCGCGAGTGCACCTTTAGGATTATTTGCCGCGTATCTTGTCAACGCAGGAATATCGTATTTTCTCTCAATTTGTACAAAAGTTGCCTCTGCTCTTTGATAAAAAGGTGTAAACGGAACTTTGCGTTTTATTATAGTTTTGGTAACGGGTATCGCGCCGAAGTTTTGTTGCGCCGGATTTTGTTGGATTCTCATGCTCTTATAACGACTGTGAATAAAATTTTTTGCTAGTCTTTGTTCTTTTCCACGTATTCGGTTAGGATTTTTGCCGCCAGATTACTTGCTGAACGGTTGTCTTTTTCTGCAAGCTGTCTAAATTTATTTAATAATTCTTTGTCGATTATTATTACAAATCTATGTTTATCTTCTCCAATTGCCATTATAATCCCTTTCTAAATGGTTTATAAACTTATGTTAATAATATACTAATATATACTTGATTTCAATTGCCAACGGTGTATAATAGGTGTGTAATAATTTGATAAAAGGTGGTGTGTATGCAAAACTTATACGAAAATTTTGACACAATTGTACAGGAGGTAATGGAGGTGAAAGACCTCAGTTTAACGCTTACAAGCGCGATGAAAGGGTGTATGAGCGAGAACGAAGAGGCTTATCATCTTTTGCCTGCGCTGGAGTTTTTGAGCCAAAAAACAACGGTGCTTTATGAAAAAATGGAGGATATGTCAACACAGTTATTAGAGCAAAATCTGAGTTCCGACCATGATTCTGTGTGAATCCGCGCGGCCTTGATTTTGACAGAATATATAGTTCAGAATAAGTTTTAAGCCCTGACCTTTGATAAAATAGTTGATACCGGCGGTGTATTCTCTTCTCATATTGTGCGCAACATTTCTGTCGGGGTCAAACTGGTCAAATCTTGCAAGCAGTTGAAGTTTCGGGGTGATTTTGTAGCCTACCGTTGAATAAAAGCCTGAAGATTGTTTGTTAGTGAAGCCGGCAACGCCGTTTGAGCCGTCCGCTTGCGCCCATTCAAAGTTGGCGAAAAATCTTTTGTATTCATAACCGGCGTAAGCGCCTGCAACGAAAAACTCGCCGCTGCCATATTGGCCGCCGTTGATGCCGCCGCCGAGTTTTAATTTACCGTAGCGGCCGTCGGTTTTGCCGAGCGGTTTTAAGTTTACCCAGCCGGTAAATTCTACTCCGGGGAAGAATTTTCTAAAATATGTGTCGGAGCTGTAGCCGCCAAAATCGTAATCAACCAAATCGTAATTACCCTGAACGCGAACACCAAATTTACGGACTGTACCATAGGTTCTGGAAATCTGTGAACGGTTGACGAACGGGAGTGTATAAGGGCTTTGGCCGCCTTCAATACCTATAGGCGGACGGGAATTACCAAGCATTACGCGGTGGTGGGGAATTCTGTTTGTCGCAATGTATATGTCGGCCGGAAGGTTTTGCCAGAATGTTCTGTTATGAACAGGGTTAAAGTTAAACATCAGGCGAAAATCTTCTTTCCCGCCTCGAAATTTACCGTCTATACCCACATTGAAGTGGCCCTCAGAGTAATCGACTGTGGTTGGTGCATTATGACCCATTGAAACCCCGACCTGCGGCAAAATTGAACCCCAAAGGTGAAGGCTTTCAAAAGGACCTTTTTGAGTGCGCAAAGTTAGTTTGTCGGCAAGTATGTGATAAGGTGTGTCAGTCTGAACAACTTCTGCTTTCAGGATATCGTGAACCTTTTCGGAAAATGTTTTTTCGTGAGGGATTTGAATGTCCTCCACATGCGGCGCGGTTTCCTGAACCTGTTGTTCTACCTGACTTTCTAAAATGATGTCTTTGAGTTCTACTGGTGCTATTTCTTGTTCTTCAATAGCCAGTGCGGGTAGAAATGATATTAAAATTAGTGTAAATATTAAAAAAATCTTTTTCACGGCTAGTCACAACCTTCTAAAATATTTCGCCCCTAAAAATGGGGCGAAATTTTACTTATAATATACTATTTACAACCTAAATAATCAAGTATTCCGTTGATTATTGTGAGCGGGTGTGCCGGACAGCCGGGAATGTACAAATCTACCGGATGCCTTTCAAAGAAAGTTCTGTCGATTTCGTCAGAATCCTGAAAAACTCCGCCGGAAATTGCGCATGCACCAACGGCGATTACGATTCGCGGTTCCGGTGTTGAAAGAAGTGTATCTTCCAGAGCTTTTGCCATATTTTTTGTTACAGGGCCTGTGATTACGACGCCGTCTGCGTGGCGTGGAGAAGCGACGAAATCAATGCCGTATCTGCCGATATCGAAGTTTGCGTTAGAGCAGGCATTTAATTCCATTTCGCAGGAATTGCAGCCGCCGGCTGATACCTGACGTAATTTCAATGATTGGCCGAAAATTTTTGTAATTTCTTCTTTTGCGGCAATCGGGTTAATTTCGCCGTTAACGATTAAATCTTCGCGTTTTGCGGCGCTGTATTTGTGGTTGCGGGTGAAAGATATAGCGCCGTTTGAAACGCGAGCGCATTCACCGCAGAAAATACATTTGCCCAAATCGATTTTTTTATCGTTGGTAATCGCACAGGTCGGGCAAGCTTTTTGACATTCTGCAAGGTTTGTCAATTTCGCTTCGTCAATTACCGGAATCCCGCGGAATTTCGGTTTGATTTCACGGCCTCTTATGTCTTTTATTATCTGATTTTTTTGTAGTTTTACAGTTTTTAATGTTTTAAACATAGTTGTTTCCTTTTATTTACAGGTCAAATCCACAATATGAAAGGTTAAAGCTTTTGTTGCAGACAGGGAAGTCTGAAATCTGGTTGTTTCTGACCGCCAGCGCTAAGCCAAACCAGTTGTGGAATGACGGATCTTTGATTTTGTATTGTTGGATGGCACCTGATTTGTCTGTGATAATTACGTGACAGATTTCGCCTCTCCAGCCTTCTGTCATTGTTATACACATACTGTCTTTTGGGTAGTCGGACAAAATCGCTGGTGTTTCTAAATTGCCTTCAAGTTCGTCAAGCATTTCAAGAATCATATCTTTGGATTGTTTGATTTCCAGATATCTCTGATATGCTCTTGCCCAGACATCGCCGTTTTGTGCTGAAACAGGGGTGAAATCTTTATAATCACCGTAGATTCTGTTATCAACGATTACACCTGACGCTCTTGCTGCAGGGCCAACCATACCGATTTCTTCTGCGCGTTTGCAAGAAACAAGGCCGGTGTGTTCGAGTCTTGAAAGAACTGTTGCGTTTGCAAACATTGCGCCGCACATTTCTGTTACGCGGTTGTCGACTTCTTCCAGCATTGAAACGATTTTGCCTTTTAATTCTTCGTCGATATCAAAATTGACGCCGCCGATTCTCATCAATCCTTTACCAAAACGGCTGCCGGAGATTTCAAGCATTGTGTTGATGACCAGAGTTCTTGTAACGCCTAAGGTTTCTGCGGCGGTTAAGTATGCGATATCGCCTGCAATTGCACCGATGTCACCGATATGGATTGCCATACGTTCCATTTCAAGTGCAATTTTACGAATCGTTTTTGCGCGGCCGCAAACTTTCATACCTGAAAGCGCTTCGATACCGCGGGCAAAAACGCTTGAATGTCCGATTGTTGTATCGCCGCTGATGGATTCTGCAAGCCAGATGTTTGGATTGTTTTTAAGCATTTTTTCAACGCCGCGGTGTTGCCAGCCAAGTTGGATTTCAAGGTGCATTACGCGTTCGCCCTGACATAAGAATCTGAAATGTCCCGGTTCAATAATTCCTGCGTGAACAGGGCCGACTGCAACTTCGTGTGATTGCAGGTCGTCGGATTTTAAGAATTCATAGCCCTCATTTACTCTGACAGGTTTTAAGAACGGGTGGCCTGCAGGGCAGATTCCGTAGTTTTCGTAAATTTCACGTTCAAACATGTGAACTGACGGACGTCTTAAGGTCAATGACGGGTATTCATTTCCGACAATTGTTTTTACGATATGCAGTTCAGCGTTCTTATCGTCTGCGATTACTGCATATAAATTGTTTTGATATTCTTCTTCCTTGTTGATGAAAAGATTCGCTACACGGTAATGTGTGTCGCTTACCATAAGCATAAAATCGTTAAACTCAACTACAGGAATGTCTGATTTTTTTATAACTTCGTTGTTTTTAAATTTTAGTGTTTTTGTCATTACCATATTGCACCACCTGCGTTTTTAATTAATTCAAATAATCCGTTCGGCATATAAATACCAAGAACAATGGCAGTTACAATCAGAACTATTTGAGGTAAGTAGTTGTTGAACGGCAATTTTGCCGGTTCGGTTTCTTTGTTTGTGTCTTTTGTATAATCCATTTTCAACACAGTACTCATAATACCGTAGAGAATAAAGGTTAAAAGAAGAACAAACGCTATGCACATAATATATTGTTGATTAAGTAGGAACTGTTTGATAATCAAAAATTCTGACAGGAACAATGGTGATGGCGGAATCGCAAGGATTAACATTGCGCCGAGTAACCATAACCACGCAGTGCATTTGTTTTTTGTCACGATATCTTTAACTTCTGCAACCTCTTTTGTGTTGTAAAGGTGAAGAATGTTTCCGGAAGTTAAGAATAATGAACTCTTAATCAAGGAGTGTGACAGTACGTGAATCAAAGCACCGATTGTACCTAAACTTCCAAGCGCGATACCTATTGCAATGATACCCATATTCTCTACTGATGAATATGCAAGCATTCTTTTATAGTTTCTGATTTTGTAAACGTAAACAGCTGTGATGAAGATTGATAAAAGTCCCATTGCAAGCATTAATACTTGAACGGTGTGGCCTAAACCCGCGAGGCTCATTAATTTTACTAATCTTAAAATGACAAGAACCGCAGAGTTTAAAAGTGTTGCGGATAACATTGCAGACACCGGTGAAGGTGCTTCCGCGTGCGCATCAGGCAGCCAGCTGTGAACCGGTGCAAAACCTGCCTTCGTTCCAAAACCGATTAAAATAAATATAAATGATAATTTTAACCAGAAAGGATTGATGGCTGTTGCGTTAGCGTATAAATCATCATAGAACAATGAGTTTACATTTCCGGAGCCTATGAGTAAAAGAATTATACCGACAAACGCCAGTGAAATCCCGATTGAACAAAGGAATGTGTATTTCCAGGTTGCTTCCAGTGAATTTTTTGACTTGTGAAGCATGATCAAATATGCGCTGGTAAGTGTCGTAGCTTCAACGAATACCCACGTTAAACCTAAGTGGTTACTCAGAAGCGCGCCGACCATTGAAAGGAAAAACAAGAAGAATATTGAATAATATCTGAAGTTTTTCTTAGGGGTTTTGCAGTAGTTGAACCCTTGATAAATCATTACACAAACGGTTACAACCACGAGCGCTATTAAAAATAATAAATTTAAACTGTCTAATATAAAATAATTATTCATCTTTCGCCATCTCGCTATCTTTTAAATTACAAAGTTGTGATACATCAGGGTTGCCGTAGATGTGGCCGATTTCGCCTATCAACAGGCCAAGGATGAATACCGCAATGAATACGTCAAGCAGTACACCGAGGTTTACAATCAAAGGCATTTCTTTTGCGATAGAAAGTGAAAGCAGGAAGATACCGTTTTCCAGCATCGCAAACCCGATTACGTGAGTGAGTAATTTCTTTTTGATTGCGATGAACACAAACGCGGTGATAATTGTTGAAACAGATACACCAAAATAAAGGCTTGAAATGTTTTGCAAAATATCAGCGTGACTGCTTGCAATCATAAACCCTGCAAACAGGATTATCGTTGAAATTACAAGTGTATAAAAATTAGGGAATTGCGGATTGTTATCCCTTTTTATGTTATTTTTTTCAGCAACTTTATCCAACACGTTAGGGATGATGAGCGCTTTAACAACAAAGGTTTCCAGAATAAGGAAGGTTGCGCCCAAAAGTGCGTCTACGTGTGTGAATAATGAACTTATTGCAGCCCAGATGCTTGAAGTGTCAAGTTCGTTGATGTGGGCAAATATTGTTATGATACAAAGGATTATGCCTTGAAGTCTTAACATATTAGTCTGGGCAGCGATACGGCTTGAGGTCGCCATATATAACATCGAAATCCCGAAGATTACAATTAAAAAGTTAATCATATTACAAATGTCCTCCGTGCATGATTAATAGAACAAGTGCCATTACAATTAACGCTGCAACTATTAATGTAAAAGTATATTCTATTATGTGGGTTAATCTGATTCTTGCGCATAAAGATTCGATTATGCCTATAAGAACCGCGATAGCGAGTGCTACCAGCACTGAACCGATAAAGCTAAGCGGTGCGATTGTCATTGTGATGATTGTTGTGAACAACATCATTTTTAACGCCGCGCCGTACTGGATGAACGCTAAATCCACACCGGAGTTATCAAGAACCATAACTTCGTGAATCATAGTTAATTCAAGGTGGGTTTTAGGGTCATCAATCGGTACTCTTGAGCCTTCGATTAAGATTATAAGGAACAGTGCAAACACTGTTGCAAGCGCGATTAATATCATAATGTCATTATTTGACCAGAACAGGTGCGCTAATGAAGCGAATGAGTAAACGCCGTTCAATGCGCAAATTGATGAAATTATGATAAAGAACGCCGGTTCAATTAATGATGTGTAACTTACTTCTCTTGAAGCGCCCATACCTTCAAAGCTTGAACCTGTGTCCATCGCCGCGGCTACTGAAACGAATTTTCCCAGCGCCAGCAGGTATGAGAAAAGAATAAAGTCGCCTTCAAAGTGGATTACCGTAACGAGCATTGCCGCAACGATTAAACATGCAAGGTTGATTACCGGCGCAACACGGAAGATTCCGGTTGCAGTTTCGCTGATAACTTCCCCTTTATTCATAAGTTTGTTGAAGTCAAAGTACGGCTGGAAAATACTTGCGCCGGCTTTGCCCGCAAACTTTGCTTTTACTTTGTTTATAACGCCAATGAACAACAATGGCAGTGATAAAAGTAATATCATTTTTAATATTGGAAAAATAATCATTGTTAATAATACCATTATATTTTCCCTCCTAATACTAAGCATATTGCGATAATTAATGCTACAATGCTGTACCATAAGTATCTTTGAGTGTTACCGCTTTGAATCCAGTAGAATTTAGAAAGTAAATTTTCGTCGAATTTAACGAGCGGATTAATGATGTAGTATTCAAAGATATCGTAGATTTTAGATTTGAAAGAGGTTTTTTCAGGGAAGAGTTCTTTTATAGGTTTGAACTCCATAACTCTAACATAGAACGGATTGAGGAATCCCAAAAATGGTCTTGTGAAAGAGGTTGAAGTGTACTGAACTTTCGCTGTTCCTTTGTCGTAACCGCAGCCCCAGGTGTTTCTGACGGTAACGGTTTTGCCGGCAAGGAAAATCTTTCTTACTAAAAGCAATACGCCGATTGTGATAACTAACGTGATGTTGAAGAATGACAGAACTGTCAGGATTTCAACAGGGTATATGAACGGAACAAGTTCAGAAGTTGCGCCGCCAATGATGAATATTGCATACTGCGGGAATAAACCGATAAGGGTTAGAACGCAGACTAACAATACCATAGGAACAACCATTGAAGGCGGAACATCGGATTTAACGTGTTCAGCTTTTTCTGTACGTGGTGAACCCAGGAAAATTGTGCTGTACGCGCTTGTGAATGCGACCATAGCCGTTGCACCAACAAACGCCAAACCTGCCATCGCGATAATCATTACCGGAATTAATAAGTAATTCGGAGTGTTGAAAGAGTTCAAGAATCCGTAGTAGATTAAAAATTCACTAATGAAACCGTTGAACGGCGGTAACGCGCACAGCGCCATAGAACCGATAAAGAAGCAGAACGCGGTTTTTGGCATAACTTTTGCCAGCCCGCCAAGTTTTTCCATATCTTTAGTGTGAGTTTTATTGTAAACCGCGCCGGCCGCAAAGAACATAAGCGGTTTGAATATTGCGTGGTTGATAATATGCATAAAGCAGCCAAGGAAACCAAGTGTTTTAAGGCCTACGTTATGGTAAGCAACGCCTAGAATTCCAAGCCCTAAAGCCAGTGTAATAATACCCATATTTTCAATTGATGAGTAAGCCAGCATTTTTTTGAAATCTCTTTGGCCGACAGCGTAAAGGATTCCGAGTAAAGCGCTGGCCAGACCGATTGCAAGAAT
>CAMUPF010000007.1 GCA_947090755.1 uncultured Candidatus Melainabacteria bacterium
GGCCGACAGCGTAAAGGATTCCGAGTAAAGCGCTGGCCAGACCGATTGCAAGAATTGAATATCCTATTTTCGCAGACGGTTCGTTTAGTAATTGCGTCATTCTTAAAATCCCGTAAATCCCTGTTTTAATCATAACGCCAGACATTAAAGCAGAAATATGGCTCGGGGCAACGGGGTGCGCCTTTGGCAGCCACGTATGAACCGGAACCAGACCGGCTTTAATACCAAATCCTATAAACATAAGGGTGTAAATTAACGGTGTAACCTGTCCGTTAAAATCAAAGAACCAGATACTTCCGGTTTTGATGTTTAAAAGGACAAAACCTGTTATTAAAAATAAAACCCCGATGTGCATAGTTACTAAGTAACGCATCGCGGTTTTTCTAACGCCCTGTTCATCCGCGTCGAACAACATAAGCAGGAATGAAGAGAAGCTCATGATTTCCCACGCGATGAGGAATGCGAAAACATTTTGTGATAAAACAACTAAAATCATAGAGATTACAAAAATGTTAAAGCAAAAGTAGTGAGAATTCACGCTTTTACCGGCTTCTACGTATTTAGCGAGATAACCTTTTGAGTAAATCATTGCGAGTAGTGAAACGACAGCAATGATGAAAATAAAGAAGGCAGAGAGTCCGTCGAGAGATAAAACGACATTAACGAGCGTGTTACCGAACGCGAACATAGCGTCTTCATTGAAGCCGCGGCTGGTGAAACCGCCCAGAGTTCCGCCAACGGCCAGAAGTGTGGCAATAGAGTTGAGGAAAATCAAATAGTTAGCTTTCTGATTTTCTTTGAAAAAGTATTGGGTTGCCGCACCGAATAAGTAAATGATAAGGGCTAGTACAATTAGTTTCATATTTTCTAATAATTCCTATCTCTCTTTTTCTTTTCTACAGTAGTGAGGTACTGTTTTTCACCCATCAATAATACTCCGTAAAGTATATAATTCAAGGGGAAATTGTAAAAGCGGTTCACAATTTTAACAAAGGGGTGAAATCCTTGCGCAGGAATAGTTTTCGTTGGAAATTATGTGCCTTCTTTTAATATTTTGAGATAGTCGTTATAAGCGAATGTTCTGTTTCGAGATTGAGTAGAAGTTCGTTCAAGAATCCCTAAGTTGGCTAATTCTTTGACTATATTTGACATTGTGTTAAATGCTATACCTAAATCTTTGGATGTTTTTTGGATATCAATTATAGGGTTTGCTTCTAAGTATTCAAATACTCTAATGGCGTTTTTAGCGCGTCGTCCAAGTTTTTCAATCATCCCGTAATTTTTATCGTGTAAAGCTGTTAATTTATCAATAGTTTCAGTTGCATCTTTTGCAGATTCATATACAGCTTCTAAGAAAAATTTAATCCATTGTTCATAGTTTCCTTTTATGCGAACCTCATTCATTCGATCGTAATATTCAATCCTATTCTTTTTTAAGAAATAAGAAATATATAGAGCGGGAGTACTTAAAACTTTATTTTCCATAAGAAACAGGGTAATTAGTAAGCGTCCGATTCTGCCATTGCCATCTAAGAAAGGGTGGATTGTTTCAAACTGATAATGAATCAGTCCGGCCCTAATAAGAACATCCAGTTCATCTTCTTTGTTAATATATTTTTCTAAATCGGACATCGCTTGCTGCATATCTTCAACAGATGGAGGAATATAGCGTGCGTTCTGTAGATTGCACCCCGCAGCGCCAATCCAGTTTTGAGAATGTCTGAATTCTCCGGGGTTTTTATTTTGTCCTCTTACTCCTGATAATAAAATTTCATGTGCCTCTTTGATTAAACGGTTGCATAAGGGCAATTCATTCAATCTATTGATGGCGAAATCTGTAGCTTTAATATAGTTCACGACATCGCCAACAGGTCTATTGGTATTTTCTTCTAAACACGGGTCGAGAACATCCTCTAAAGTTGCCTGAGTTCCTTCAATTTGAGAAGACATAAGCGCTTCTTTTCTAACGTACATAGATATAAATAAATGAATATTGGGGATTCTTGTTGCAATACCTTCAAGTAACGCAAGCTGCTTGTTGGCTTTAACGAGGAGTTCTATCATGTCATTTCCCAAATCTATTGGAGGTACAGGTGGCAACACGGAAGGGGCGAAGGATTTATAAGCCATTTCGCCTGATAGGTTGTTTTTGTAGGTTCCTGCTCTGTTGTTCATAATGCCCTTGAAATTGAAATAACATATTTATTATAGCACACTTATTTCAGTTTCGCAAGCGAAATTGAAATAAGGAAAGGATTTAGTGTTTTTTATTTCAAATTAGTTTTAGTCAGGAATGTATTTAAAAATATCGTTTGTGTCACATTCAAGAGCATAACAAAGTTTTTCGAGAGTGTTTAGTTCTATACGCGTAATCTTATCATCGTAAATTTTCTTAACGATGTGATTGTCCAAGCCTGTAATTTTTACGATATCTCTTCTGTCTAATCTCTTTTCGCCTAAGAGTTTTGAAAATCTATTTTCTAACATATGTTGTGATAATAACGTATTTGTAGGAATAAGTCCTTAGTGGTAGTTATGATAACCAGTTGGGGAGTTGACACACTAGTAAAATTCATATATCGTAATTCGTATAAGGAGCAGCAAATGGAAGTACAAAAGTTTAGCATAACAGACTCTCAGAATATTTGCCCCCATTTACCCTTTTTTATGTTATACTTTTTCCATAATATATAATAAGAGGGAATTTGATATGGAAAAATATTATTTGACTACTGCAATCGACTATGTTAACGGCAAACCGCACATCGGACACGCTTACGAAAAGATTTTGACTGATATTATTGCGCGTCACTATTCACAGCGTTGCGGGGATGTGTTCTTCCTGACAGGTACCGACGAGCACGGCGTTAAAATTCAAAAAACCGCTGCGGCTCAAAGGATTACGCCTAAAGAGTTGTGCGATATGAACGCACAATCATTTAAAGACGCGTGGAAAGCTTTAGACGTTGATTATACCAGGTTTATCCGTACTACCGACGGATATCATGAAGCGGTTGTTCAGAAAATATTCAAAAAACTTGTTGAGCAGGGCGATATTTACAAGCACGCTTACGAAGGCTGGTACTGTTCAGGTTGCGAATGTTTCCTTAACCCGAAAGATTTGACAGAAGACGGGTTATGTCCTGACCACCTGAAAAAACCGGAAATCGTCAGTGAAGAAAATTACTTTTTCCGCCTGTCTAAATATAAAGACGCGATTATCAAGCATATCAAAGAAAACCCGAACTTTATCGTGCCGGCGTTCAGAGCGAACGAAGTGTTAAACCAGCTTGAAGACATACAGGATATTTCGGTTTCACGTTCTAAATCCAACGTAAGCTGGGGTGTGGATGTGCTGGATGATCCGGAGCAGGTTATTTATGTTTGGATTGACGCGCTGTCTAACTATATTACGGCGATTGGCTACGATGTGGACAGTCAGTCGGAAGATTTCAAAAAGTACTGGCCGGTTGACGTGCATGTAATCGGTAAAGACATTCTGAAATTTCACAGCATTTACTGGATTGGAATCCTGATGGCTTTAGGTTTGCCGTTGCCGAAACATATTTTCGCGCACGGTTGGATTACGATTGATGAATCAAAAATGTCAAAATCTTTAGGCAATGTAATTTCACCGACAAGCGTTATCGAAAACTTTAACCTTGAATATCCGGACGCGTTCAGATATTATATGGCGACTTCTGCGCCGTGCGGTCGTGACGGAAACTATTCCGACGACGACTTCAAGGAAAAAGTTAACGCGCACCTTGCTAACAGCATGGGCAACCTGTTAAACAGAACACTTTCTATGCTGGTTAAGTATTTTGACGGCGAAATCAAAGAAGAATTTGTTGTTAACCCTGAATTGAAAAAGCTTGCGTCTAACACTGTTTCGTTCGTTAAAACCCGTTTTGACAACTTTGAAATCGCGGAAGCGGCGCATGAGGTTATGAACCTTGTTGACGCGGCGAACAAATATGTTACCGATAACGCGCCTTGGACGCTTGCAAAAGAAGGTAAAATGGCTGAATGCGGCTCTGTTCTGAGAACTGTTCTTGAAGTAATGTGTACCGTAACTTCATTAATATATCCGTTCTGTCCGAACATTAGCCGTGCGGCTAGTACCCAGTTGGGCTATAATTTGGCTCAAAGCCTTGATGATATCGAAAATGTCGATTATAATAACATCAATGCGGGTAAGCTTATCGCAAAAGAAGAGATTAAACCTATATTCCTTAGGATTGACAGCGAGTTCGCCGATAAGTCTGCTAAAAAATAAGCAAGAGGTGCAAAATGAAAGATAATATCACGTTAACAGGCATGATGGGAGCCGGCAAATCTTTGATTGCCGAAAAACTGGGGAATTACCTGTATAACTATACATCCGTCGACACTGATACGTTGATTGAGTACCATTATAACAGGTATATATCTGATATTTTTGCCGCTGAAGGCGAAGAATTTTTTAGAGATGCCGAATCTAAAATTATAGAAATGGTTTATAAGAAAAGCAATATGATTGTAGCGCTTGGTGGCGGTGCGTTTGAAAGACCCCAAAACAGGGAACTTATCCGCCGCAAAAGTGAAGTCATATATCTTAGAGCCAAACCGGAAACGATTTACGCGCGTATTAGATCCTGTACAAACAGGCCGCTGTTGAAGGAGGGCTTTGGCGTACAGGAGATTGAGGCTATTCTCAAAAGACGTGAGCCAAACTATTTGCATGCCGATTATGTTGTGCAGACCGACGGTAAAACTTCTGATGAAGTCGTAAAAGAAATCTTGGGGTTTATTCATGACTGATTACTCGTTAAAACCAAAAGTGCAGGAAAAACAATATAATATATATATAGATAATTTTTCTATTGAAGACTTTAAAGCAAAAATTACGGAACAGATTCGCGGTAAAAAGGTGCTTGTCGTTATTTCCAAAAAGGTTGAAAAACTTTACGGTGAAAAGATTTTTCCGCTCTGTGATGATGAAAAATTTACTGTATATAAATTTATTTTGCCGGACGGTGAAAAACATAAAAACTTCAAAAATTATCAGAAAATTTTGAATTTTGCGCTGAAAAACGGGTTTACGCGCCGTGACTGTATTCTTGCAATCGGCGGCGGCGTTGTGGGTGATATAGCCGGATTTGCGGCGTCTACTTATATGCGCGGAATAGATTTAGTGCAGGTACCGACAACACTTCTGGCCTGTGTTGACAGTTCTGTGGGCGGCAAGACCGCTATTGATACCGATTTTGGTAAAAACCTTGTCGGAACTTTCTACCAGCCAAAAGCAGTTATTATCAATATAAATTTTCTGCAAACGCTAGATGAGAAGCAGTTTAAGACCGGACTTGGCGAAGTTGTTAAGTATGCGTTTATCGAAAAATCCTGCGGTACCGTTGAGTATGAAAATTTAATCAATTTTCTTGGCGAAAATTTTGAAAAATTGATGAAAAAAGATGTTTTTACGCTTAAACGTATTGTAGAAATCTGCGTTGCGTTGAAAATTTCTGTGGTGGAAAAGGACGAACACGAGAATGACCTGCGTCGAATTTTGAATTTTGGACACACCCTCGGGCACGCCATTGAAAAATACACCGGCTACAAAAAATATACCCATGGTGAAGCCATTGTTCAAGGGATGATTTTTGCGTTCAATCAGGCGTACAAAATCGGATTGATTGATGAAAATTATAAGTTCGCGGCTCTGGATTTGATATCAAAGTTTGATTTTCGCGCCGTAAAAATGCCTTCAATGAAAAAGCTTGCTAATCTAATGCGTATGGATAAAAAGGCAAACGCAGATAAAATCGTTTTTGTTCTGCCAAAGGACTTCGGGCAGGTTCAGATTTGCGAATTCGCTACGGACGAACTTTATTAAACGATTTTTTTACCCAGTCAACGGCATTTGTAAATTGTTTGCCAATCCATTTGATTGGTCTGGTATTTTTGCATTTAAACCCGCCGTAAATTAGTGCAGAGCCTGCGACAACGGCAAAAAGCAATTTTTTCCATGTCGGGTTGCTGATTAAAGAGTTGTTTGAAGTGCTAAACGAGTCTTGCTGCGGTGGGCCTTGCATTACAGCTACAGATGGGGGCAGCGGGTGCGGACGGGTCGGAAGCATAGGGTTTCCGATATAGCGCGGCGGGGTGCCGTGCAAATACGCTGCGCCGTCATAATCCAGCACGCCGTTGGCAGATAACATATCTAAACTTGAAACCCAATTTGACATAATAAACCCTTTACCTATATATAAAGTATTTTGGCTTTAAAAAATTGCCATGCCGATTAAATCCCCGCCATCTAGGAGTCACAGCAAAAATGCAAACTTTTGTAAAACATGGGGTTGACATTTTATTTTCTTTAGTTGATAATGATAATAGTTATCAATAGAAATGATAATTGATATCAATAAAGGTGCACATGCGTAACACTAAGCAAAAAGACATCATTTTGAATACTCTTCGCTCGCTTCACACTCATCCGAGTGCTGATGAGTTATATCAGCATATTCACGAAGAATATGCAGAAATCGGTGTCGCTACTGTTTACCGCAACCTCAACAAACTCGCGGAAAAAGGCGAAATTAAAAAAGTCACGGGGCTTGACGGGTCTTCGCATTACGATTGGAACACGGAACCGCATTATCATTTTATTTGCAACTGCTGTGGCAAAATTCATGATATTACGAACGCGATTGCGCCTGACTTAATCGCTCGCGCAGAGTGCGTCACCGACTGCAAAATTCTTGCGTTGGAAATCACTTTCCGGGGCTTGTGTCGCGAATGTCAACAGCAGCATAATTTAATAAAAATTTAATACATTAAATTTTTTATTTGCGATATAATATTATCAAGTAAAAAGATTGACAATTAAACAAGGAGATAAAAATATGTCAGAATTAACATTAGAAAAAGAATCAGCAAGAGTTGATTTCGTTGGCGGCAAATGGCAGTCAGAAATTAACGTTAGAGATTTTATTCAAAAAAACTATACACCTTATGAAGGTGATTCCAGCTTTTTGGCAGGCCCTACCGAAGCTACTACTAAATTGTGGCAAGAATGCTGTGATTTGTTCAAAAAAGAACGCGAAAACGGCGGTGTTCTTGATATGGATACAAAAATTGTATCTACAATCACTTCACATGGCGCCGGTTATATTGACAAAGATTTAGAAACAATTGTCGGTCTTCAAACAGATGCACCCCTTAAACGTTCATTACAGCCGTTCGGCGGTATCAGAATGGCTGAAACTTCTTGCAAATCTTACGGTTATGAAGTTGATCCTGAAGTTTCTGAAATCTTCACTAAATACAGAAAGACTCACAACCAGGGTGTTTTCGATGCTTACACTCCTGAAATGAGAAAAGCACGTCACTCAGCAATTTTGACAGGTCTTCCTGACGCTTACGGCCGCGGCCGTATCATCGGTGACTATCGTAGAATCGCTCTTTACGGTATCGACAGACTTATCGAAGACAAAAAAGAACAACACGCTTCATTAGACGGAGAAATGACTCCTGAAAAAATTCAATTGAAAGAAGAAATTTCTGAACAAATCAGAGCGTTACAAGAAATGGCTCAATTGGGCGATACTTACGGTTTTGATATCAGAAAACCTGCTTCTAACGCTAAGGAAGCTATTCAATGGTTATACTTCGGTTACCTTTCAGCTGTTAAAGAACAAAACGGCGCAGCAATGTCTATCGGTAGAACTTCTACTTTCTTAGACATCTTCATCGAAAGAGATTTGAAAAAAGGTTTAATCACTGAATCTCAAGCACAAGAAATGATTGACCACTTCATCATGAAGTTAAGATTAGTAAAATTTGCAAGAACTCCTGAATACAATTCATTGTTCTCAGGCGACCCTACTTGGGTTACCGAATCTATCGGCGGTGTTGGTATTGACGGTCGTCCGTTGGTTACGAAAAACTCTTTCCGTTACCTCCACACTCTCGAAAACCTCGGAACTTCTCCTGAGCCAAACCTGACTGTATTGTGGTCTAAAAAATTACCTCATGGTTTCAAACAATACGCGGCTCACATTTCTATCACAACTTCATCTATCCAATACGAAAACGACGATATGATGAGAGTTACTCACGGTGACGATTACGCAATCGCTTGCTGTGTATCTTCAATGGTTGTCGGTAAAGAAATGCAGTTCTTCGGCGCCCGTGCAAACCTTGCTAAATGCTTGCTTTACGCAATCAATGGCGGTGTTGACGAAAGACTGAAAGAACAAGTCGGACCTAAATTCAGACCTATCACTTCTGAATATCTTAACTACGATGAAGTTATGGAAAGATATGAAGATATGATGAAATGGTTAGCAGGTCTTTACGTTAACACATTGAACGTAATTCACTATATGCACGATAAATACTGCTACGAAAGATCTCAAATGGCTTTACACGACAGAGATGTAAAACGTTACTTCGCAACAGGTATCGCAGGACTTTCAGTAGTTGCAGACTCACTTTCTGCAATCAAATACGCGAAAGTTAAAACAATCCGTGATGAAAACGGTCTTGTTGTTGACTACGAAGTTGAAGGCGATTTCCCTAAATACGGTAACAACGACGACAGAGTTGACCAAATCGCTGTTGAACTTGTTAAGAAGTTCATGAATATGATTAGAAGCCACTATACATATAGAAATTCTATCCCTACAATGTCAATTCTTACAATCACTTCAAACGTAGTTTACGGTAAGAAAACAGGTAACACTCCTGACGGTAGAAAAGCAGGAATCCCTCTTGCTCCTGGTGCTAACCCGATGCACGGTCGTGACACTCACGGTGCTGTTGCTTCATTAGCTTCAGTTGCAAAACTCCCGTTCAGCGACGCACAAGACGGTATCTCTAATACTTTCTCTATCATCCCTAACGCATTGGGTAAAGACGAAGTATTTATGGGCGACCTTGATATCCAGTTGGATTGCGGCTGCTGCGAAGGAAACATTCATTAGTAGATAATTTGAACACAACGGGGAAAGCATTGTGCTTCTCCCCGGGGGTTCATAAAAGAAAGGAATATATTATGACAACTCAACAAGAAGAAAACTTAATCAATCTTTTAGACGGTTACGTTGAAAAAGGCGGCCACCACTTGAACGTTAACGTTTTCAACAGAGAAACATTGTTGGATGCACAAGCACACCCTGAAAAATATCCTCAATTAACAGTTAGAGTTTCAGGCTACGCTGTAAACTTCATCAAATTGACAAAAGAACAACAAGATGACGTTATTTCAAGAACTTTCCACTCTTCAATCAGTGGAAACAGCTGCGGCTGCTAAGAAAAATCAAATAAGATTAAAAGGACGGGTTTTAAAATCCGTCCTTTTTTATTATTGACATGTATATTTTAATCTATTAAAATGTGGGAAGAAGGTCTTAATGGAATTAGGGGTTTGTATGAGATTAAGGGATAGTAATATTTTATCTTTGTTGGAAGTAAAAACAGAGGATTACGGCGAAAGAGTCGCGTTGGGTATGAAAAATTCTTTTGGCTGGAAAGAGTTTACCTATAAAGGCCTCGGGCTTTTGTCGCGCAAAATGGCACATTATTTTATTAATGAACTTGGCTTGCAAAAAGGTGAGCGTCTTGCAATCCTTTCAGAATCAAAACCTGAATACGGAGCATGTGTTTTTTCATCAATAATTTCTGGATTTATAACCGTTCCGCTTGATGTCAAACTTACAAAATACGAGTTGAAATCTATTTTGTCGGATTGTCAGCCTTCAATAATTCTTGTGTCGCAATATTGTCTTGAAACGGCACTTTATTTGCGCGAAGAAATTCCTTCTATTAAACATGTTCTTGTTATTGACGAACATTCCTATAACGAAGGGGTTAAAAATATATATGAATTACCGGATAATTACACGGCAAAATGGAAGTTACGCAGTCCTAAATCAACAGCCTTGATTATTTATACCTCCGGCACCACCGGTGCACCTAAAGGTGTTGAAATTTCTTTTAAAAACATTACCGCGCAGTTGGAGGGCTTGAAAGACGCGCTGGCGGCGATTTTACCGGATAGAAACGTGAAAACTCTGTCGATTCTGCCGATGAACCATCTTTTTGAAATGACGGTTGGTTTCTCTGCGTTTTTGAACTTCGGGTTTTCTGTTTATTATACCCAGAGCCTGAAACCTAAAGATATTCTCAGTGTAATGAGGGAAAAACAAATCGAGTTTATGATAGTTGTTCCGGCGTTCCTGCGGCTTTTGAAAACGGCTATTGAAGCAAATATCAGTAAATCATCGGCTGCGCAGCAGGCAGTGTTTAAATTTTTGTACCATCTTGCAAAATTTATTCCTTCCTACCGGATAAAAAAGTTAATGTTCAAAAAAATACATGACGAGTTTGGCGGAGAATTTATCGGCTGTATTTCCGGTGGTGCGCCGCTGGATGTTGCTGTCGGAAGATTTTTTGAGCGCATAGGGATTAAGGTTTATCAAGGTTACGGGCTTTCCGAAACCAGCCCTGTAGTTTCGGTGAATACTGACAAACGTAATGACCTTGCATCTGTTGGCAGGCCGCTTAAGCAATATGTTACCAGAATTGACAGTGAAACCGGTGAACTGCAGTTAAAAGGGCCTTCTGTAATGAAGGGATATTATAATCAGCCTGAGTTGACTGCGCAGGTCTTTACTGAGGATGGGTGGTTGAAAACAGGTGACATCGCTAAGATTGGTAGTGATAATCATATTTATATTACCGGCCGTATCAAGAATATGATAGTGCTTTCCGGCGGCAAAAAAGTTTTTCCTGAGGAAGTGGAATCCTTGCTTGAAAAGAGCGAATACATAGCGGAAGTTTGTGTTCTGGGGCTGACACGTGCCTTCGGCGTGAAAGATAATACAGAAGAAGTGGTAGCCGTCGTTGTACCGAAACCTTATTTATATGACAAATATTCCGCGCAAGAGGTTGAAAATATGGTGAAAGCGGATATTAAGTCATTATCACAACGGCTGACGGCATATAAACGGCCTGTGAGTATTATAATTTCGCGTGATTCTTTGCCGCAGACGACAACCAGAAAAATAAAACGTAAAGATGTTAAAGAATTGGTAATGAGTAAATAAAATTATGTTTTTGTATTAAAATAAATGCAGAGGTGAAAATGCAAGATATGATATACGGAAACATACATTCGATTGAAACCTGCGGTACGGTTGACGGGCCGGGATTGAGATTTGTTGTTTTTACGCAAGGGTGTCCTTTGCGTTGTCAATATTGCCACAATCCTGATACGTGGGATTACAAGGGCGAAGCCAACCGCATGTCTGTGGATGAGATTCTGGCGCAATACGATGGCGTTAAAGAATTTTGCGGCGGCGGGATTACTGTTACCGGCGGAGAGCCATTAGTCCAGATTGATTTTATTACTGAATTTTTTAAAGCCGCACAAGGACGCGGAATTCATACGGCTCTTGATACTTCCGGCTTGCTTTTTAACCCTGAAAATACAGAGAAAATCGACGAACTTTTGAAATATACAAACCTTGTGCTGTTGGACATCAAGCACATTGACGACGAAGAGCACAAAAAGCTTACGAAACATTCAAACAAAAATATTCTGGCGTTTGCACGCTATTTGTCTGAAATTCAAAAGCCTGTTTGGATTCGGCATGTGGTCGTTCCGGGTATAACGTTTAACGAAAAATATCTTGCGCAGCTTGGCGGATTTCTGGCAGAATTGCATAATGTTCAAGCGCTTGATGTTTTGCCTTATCACGACATGGCCGTACCAAAATATGAAAATTTAGGGTTGGAATACCCGCTTAAAGGTGTTCCGCCGCTTACTAAAGAGCAAGCGCTTGAGGCAAGACGTATAATTCTTAATGCCCGCAAGGAAGCTAGAAAAGGAGTAAATTAGATGTATAACGTGAGAAATATAACTGAGGATTTGTATTATATCGGCTGTTCCGACAGGCGTCTGAACCTGTTTGAAAATGTTTACCCGATTGCAAACGGTGTTGCTTATAATTCATATTTTCTTGATGATGAAAAAACCGTGCTTTTCGATACAGTTGATAAGCGTTGCAGTGAACAGTTTTTTGCGAATCTCCGTCATGTTTTGAACGGCAGAAAGCTTGATTACCTTGTAGTTAATCACATGGAGCCCGACCATTGTGCGTTGATAGGTGATGTTGTACGTGAACATCCGGAAGTTAAAATCGTTTGCAGTGCAAAAACTTCTCAAATGCTTTCACAATTTTTTGATTTTGACCTTGAAGAGGGGCTGCAAATTGTGAAAGAGGGCGATATCCTTGAAACAGGCCGTCACAAATTTACATTTGTTATGGCGCCGATGGTTCACTGGCCTGAAGTTATGGTAACTTACGACTTGACTGATAAAATTTTATTCTCAGCCGATGCGTTTGGAACTTTTGGCGCTATAAACGGAAATATTTTTGCCGATGAAGTTGATTTTGAAAAAGATTATTTGGACGAGGCGAGAAGATATTACTGCAACATTGTTGGGAAATACGGGCCTCAGGTTCAGGCGTTGTTGAAAAAAGCGGCGGCTCTTGAAATAAAAATGATTTGCCCGTTACACGGTTTAATCTGGCGTGAAAACCTTGGCTGGTACATTGATAAATACGACAAATGGTCAAGTTATACGCCTGAGGATAACGCTGTTATGATTGCGTATGCGTCAGTTTATGGCGGAACCGAAAACGCGGTTGATTTGCTTGCGGCCGAACTTGCAAAACTCGGCGTTAAAAATATCAAAATTTATAACACTTCTTCAACCCATCCGTCAGTGATTCTGGCCGAAGCTTTCAGGTGTTCGCACTGTGTGTTTGCGTCAGTGACTTATAATATGGGAATTTTCTCAACAATGCACCATCTTATTCACGAACTTTCAACACATAACTTCCAAAACAGAACGGTTGCCCTGATTGAAAACGGTTCGTGGGCTTTGGCGTCCGGAAAACTTATGGCAGAAGAGTTTGAAAAAATGAAAAATATAACGCTTCTTGACGCTCCTGTAAGTATCAAATCAACACCAAAAGAAGAAAAGATGGCCGAGATTCAAGCCCTTGCCGGAAAAATCGTAGAATCTTTATAATTCTAAACATGTGTATTGATTTTTGAATATGCTTATATTATATTCGTAATGTGGAGTGCTTACGCCAATAGCAACTCAGCGTGTGTCAGCGGATTTGTGTTCCCTGACGACAAAATAAGAAAAGGAAAATAAAATGTCAATTAATTTGAAAAACAAACAAGAAATCGTTAAAGAATTTGGTGCTAACGAAAAAGATACAGGTTCAGCAGCAGTTCAAATCGCTTTGATGAGCAAGAAAATTTCTGAATTAACAGAACACCTTAAATCAAATAAAAAAGATTTCGCAACAAAAAGAGGTCTTTTGATGATGGTAGGCCGCAGAAAAAGATTATTGTCTTACTTGAAAGACACTAACCTTGAAGGATACAGAGAACTCGTTAAAAAACTCGGTATCCGTGGTTAATTCAATTATTAATTTATTAAAAAGGGGACTGACCATTGCGGACAGGCCCCTTTTATAAAATGTGTTTTAGGGAGAGTTTATGGATAATCAATTAAAAAAGTTTTCTACAGTCCAGTTTTTAAATTTTTGTTTAGGGTTTTTCGGGCTTCAATTTGCGTGGCAAATGAGAATAATTTTATCGGGGCCGGTTACTGAAAATCTTGGTGCTTCACCGCTTCTTTACGGTCTAATCTGGCTCGCAGGGCCGTTTACCGGCATGGTTGTACAGCCGATTGTCGGGGCTCTTAGTGATAAAACTGTTTCACCATTTGGCCGCCGTCGTCCGTATCTTCTTGCCGGTGCGTTGATTGCATCACTGGCATTGTTGATTTTCCCTAATTCAGGAAAAGTTGCTATATTTTTCCAGAACCTTTTGGGGTGTGAATTGCCTGTATGGACAGGACTTTTAATCGCAGCGATTATGATTTGGATTATTGATGCGTGCGTTAATGTCGCGCAGGGGCCTTATCGTGCGCTTGTTCCTGACGTTGTGCCCGAGGAGCAGTATTCTCTTGCAAACTCTTACATAAGCCTTGCAATTGGACTTGGCTCTGTTGTTGCCGCAGGGGCCGCACCGTTTTTAAAATTGGCGTTTGGATATCAAATGTCAATTAATGCGCAATTCCTTATGGCAGCTCTGGCGTTTTCGCTTGCAATGCTGTGGACTTGCTTGAAAATTAAAGAACATCAGATTACAAAAGCCGAGGAAAAAGAAGTGGAAGTTGAAGAGAAAAATTTTGTTACTTCTGTAAAAGAATTTTTTGCAATGTCACCGGAGGTAGGCAAAATTTGTACAATGCAATTTTTTACGTGGATTGGTACAATGTGTATGATGATTTTCTTTACCCAGTATGCGGTGCATACAATTTATCAGGTTCCGGACTTCGCGGGGATGACTGATGGTTTGAAGTTGCTTTATGACGCTGATAAACTTGCGGGTACCAATTTTTCATCTATATGTTTTGCGATATTTAATTTTGTCTGTTTTGTGGTTGCGATTCCTATCGGAATTTTGTCTGAGAAATTTGGAAATAAAAAAATCCATATAATTTCTATTATAACTATGATTCTGGCATATATTGGAATGTATTTCAGCAAAAATGTCATTGAGGTAGCTGTTTTGATGGGTATTGCCGGTATTGGCTGGGCAAGTATTTGTGCGCTGCCGTTTGCAATGCTTTCTAAATATATTAAAAAGGGTACAGAAGGCGCTGTAATGGGTATTTTTAATATATTTATTGCCGGCCCGCAGGTGTTTGTCTGCACGCTTGTTGCCTGGATGATTTCCAAAACAGGTTTTGCGCTCAATGACGGACTTATTAACTACCGCTGGGAAGATGCGTTTTTAATCGGCGCACTTTGTTTAATGATTGCCGCGTTGATAACAAACACAATAGAAGAAAAGTAATATTAATGCATTGATTTAATCAGGCGATAAACGGTTTTTACTTCTGAGGCTGATAATGAGTCAATATTGGCCCTAATGTATTCAAGCATTGTTTCTTTGTCTGTTTTATAGTGCTCAAAATCAAAAAGTTCTTGTAAATCAATATTTAAAGCCCTTGCCAGATGTAAGAGTGATTTAGACGGAAATGTATTGCCACATTCAATATTGCTTAAATTTCGTTGATCAATTCCGATTTTTTCAGCAAGTTCTTGTTGTGACATTTGTTTTTTCTGTCTAAGCTCTCTAATTCTTCTGCCTAAAAGGTCTTTAATACTTCGCATAATTCTTTTCCTATTTTTTTATTTTATCGTTTATTGAAGAATTAATGAACGATAATTTGTTGTTTTTAAGAGTGTGGTTTACTATAAAAACTTTCTAGAAAAATATTATGTATTAATTCTTAAAATTTTTGTATTAGCAAAAAGACCATTCTATATAAAATAAGAGTTTAGAAATGCTTTGTGAAGTTTTACATTGTGAACGCGCAGGAATTGAACACCGGCTTGTATTGCAAGCGCGTTGAAGGCAAGGGTGAGGGAATCCTTGAGGTCGTTATCATCGTTGGTTACGCCAAGGAAAGATTTGCGCGAGGTGCCAAGCATAATCGGACAGCCGAGGCTTTTAAATTCGGCTATGCGTTTGATGATTTTTAGGTTGTGTTCGGTGGTTTTGCCGAATCCGATTCCGGGGTCGACGATGATATTTTCAATCCCTGCGGCGCGTGCGGTTTTAATCTTTTCAGAGAGTGATAGAAAGATTTCATCCATAAGGTTATCGTAGGCAGGCGCAATTTGCATTGTTTCCGGCGTTCCTTTTGAGTGTTGGATTACGACGGCGGCGTTGTTGCGTGCTATGGTTTCCGCCATTTTTTTGTCATACTCAAGGCCTGAAACATCATTGATGATATAATTGCCATTGCGTAGAATTTCTTGTGCAACTTCTGCTGAGCGGGTGTCAATGCTGATTTTTACGTTGTAGGAGCCCGCAAAGTCCAAAACCGGTATTAATTTTTCGAGTTGTTCAGCGGCGCTGACCGGTGGTGCAAAAGGTTTTGTACTTTCAGCGCCGATGTCGATTATGTCTGCGCCGTCTGCGATTAGTGAAAGAAATTTTTCTTTTGCCGCGTCAAAATCGTAATACAAGCCGCCGTCAGAGAATGAATTTTGAGTAAGGTTCAAAATCCCGACTAACTGCGTGCGTGTGGGTGTGGGTTCAATCTGCCTAATGAGCGCGTCTTTGAGAAATTTAAGCCCAAACGGCTGATTTTCAAGCTTTTGTGCAATTTTACGAAGCGTTGAAACGCTTCCGCCTAAGATGCAGTCGGAAGTTTCGACTTTCCCTGTTATGACTTCACGGTGTGTTGCGCAATCAGCGCCGAGTGAAAGCGCTGTTTGTTTCAGAATATTCGCCTGCGGTGCGGTCAGCCCGTAAATTTTCAGATTTTTGTACTCGTATTTGTCGACAACACATGCTGCATAACTATTTTCAAAGCCTATTGCTTTGATTTCGTGTTCTAAATCCGCGTTAACAATCTCTTTTACCAGAAAATCTTTCATATAAGAAATTTTAACATAAAATTACTTATCGTTAAACTGTTCGGCTTTTTTCGCGAATGTTGTAACAACATCACCGACGCCTGCAACTGTTACAAGTCCGGCTGTAATGCCGCCTGCAACTGCCGCAAACCCTTTATATGGCTTACTTTGAAGAATCGGTTTCAAAAGATTGGAATTAGAAACATTTTGGCCAAATTCAATAATTCCTTCTCTATAATGTTTGCATCTGCCTGCGAATTTACCGAGGACACTTTGTGCTTTATGTGTGGTTTCGCTTGCGATTTCGACACCTTTTTTAACGTTTTGGGCGGTCATGTTAGCTTTTTTGTTGAATTCCGAAAAGGACTTTATTGTTCCTTTGCCGGCGATAGCAGAGCCTGTTGCGCCGGCAGCACCTGTTGCTACCGCGGCTTCCTGAGGAGTGACCTTTTTCTTGTCTTTCTCGTTGTTGCCGGTAGTTTTGGCACGGAAATATAAAACGTTATTTACGGGTGTTATGTACATTAGTTATCCTTTTTTGCCGGTTGTTTATCGAGTTTTTCAACTGCACCTGCGGCAAAACCGCTTACTCCGAATACTGTTGAAATACCAGATTTAATGTTTTCTGCGGTGAGATTATTAGCATCTGCTTTGATGTTGTTGTATGATTTGTTAATTCTGTTTAAACCTTTGTTGATAGCTTTTACCGGTGCCGATTCGATAAATTTTCGGCCTGTTTCGGTTGCTTTAACTTCTTTTGAAATTGTTGACCAGGCAGTTGAAGCGCCTTTTTTAAGTGCTTTACCCGTAATTGCAAACGGTTTTTTTACATTGCCCAGAACATTTGCAACTTTTGGCTTTTTAGATAAATTATGTAACATCATAAAGGCCTTGCCTGTACTCCAATGAAGCGCCATACCGCTAAGTGTAGCAGTAATAAGAATATCTGCGGCGGTTCCGATTTTTTTGAGCGTTGAACCTGCAAAAATATTTGTATCTTTGCCGGCGCCTGTAATGTCTTTTATGATTTTTTGTGTTTCTTTTAGTTCTCTGACGTCTTTCTGGTATTCTTTTTCAGAAGCCTGTGAGCGTGCGGTTTCGACTCTTTTTCTTTGTTCTTCGAGCGCTTGTTGCCGTGCACGTTTTTTCGCCATTTCAAGAACCGCTAAATCTTCTTCCGGCATTACAACATTGACCATACGTGTGTATGATTTTTGTTTTTCCTCTTCGCGCTCAGAACGGGTTTTAGCGCCGAAGTTAACTGTTCTATTGTAATTATTAATCCCTGATACGACCACACTAGCCTCCATTATGATGATAACATATCAATGTTAGGAAAAGAAATTTTTTGCTATCCTATGGTAAAAATTTACAATTTTTAATAATTTTTCTTGAAAATTTATCGCCGTCATGGTATTTTTTATATGCCGAAATAAAAATAATATAAAGAAAGAAGGTTATAAAATGTCAGAAGTTAGAGTTAGAATTGCGCCGTCACCAAGTGGAAATTTACACGTTGGGACTGCAAGAACTGCGTTATTTAACTATTTGTTCGCAAAGAAAAATAATGGTAAATTCGTTTTAAGAATTGAAGATACAGACGCTGAGAGAACTTCTCAGGCTTATATTGATAATATTTTTGACAGTTTGAAAGCTTTAGGCTTAAACTGGGATGAAGGTCCTGATGTAGGCGGCGAATACGGCCCTTACACACAATCAGAAAGATTTGATATTTATCCTAAATATGCGCAAATCCTTCTTGATAAAGGTTTTGCTTACGAATGCTTCTGCACACCGGAAGAACTTGAACAGGAAAAAGAAGCCGCAACTGCTAATAAACAGGCTTATGTTTATTCTAAAAAGTGCGAAAATCTTACAGATGAAGAAAAAGCGCAATTAAGAGCAGAAGGCAGAAAACCTGCTATCAGATTCAATATCGCAAAAGCACAAAAAGCTTTCCATCCGACAAGCGAACTTTCATTTGACGACTTGGTTAAAGGCGAATTAAAACAAAATACAGACCTTTTCGGCGATTTTGTTATTATGAAATCTAACGGCGCGCCGACTTACAACTTCGCGGTTGTAATCGATGATATGTTGATGAAAATTTCACACATTATCCGTGGTGAAGACCATATTTCAAATACGTTTAAACAAATTTTAATTTACGAAGCGTTGGGCGCTGAAGTTCCAAAATTCGGCCACCTCGGTATGATTTTGGCACCGGACAGAAGCAAGCTTTCTAAACGCCACGGCGCAACCGCTGTCAGCGAATTTGTTGAAAAAGGGTATTTGACTGACGCGTTGATTAACTTTGTAGCGCTTCTTGGCTGGTCACCGTCCGACGGCGAAGAAATTAAACCGGTTGACGCTATCGCACAGGATTTCAGAATCGGCGAAATCTCATCTTCAAACTCTATTTTTGAATACGACAAATTGAACTGGATGAACAGCCACTATATCAAAATGCTTGATATCGAAACCCTGAAAGAAAAACTCAAACCGTTCCTAGCTAAATATGACCTGTCAGAACTTAATGACGCTCAATACACAAGAATGGTTGAAGTTACACGCGAGCCGCTTGTAATCCTTTCAGATATTACAGACGCTGTACCTTACTTCTTCGGCGAAACAGTTGAAATTGAACCGGAAGTTCAAACAGAAGTACTTGATACAGAAGTTTCTCAAGATGTCCTTAAAGCTTTCGCGGCACAAGCAAAAGACTGGGAATTTGAAGAAGAAAACTTACACGAAAAATTGGAAGTTTTCCGCGGCGAATTCAAAGAAAAAGGAATCAAGCCGAAACAAACAATGTGGGCAATTCGCGCGGCGGTAACCGGTAGAACCCGCGGTGCAGATATGACCGCAACACTTGCAATTTTAGGCAAGGATAAAGTTCTCAAACGCGTAGAAAACGCTATTAAATAGTTAAAAGGCGCCAGCAATGCTGGCGCCTTAAGTATCTTGACTTATTGAAAAACATGTTACATAATGAAAACATAGAAAGGATGAGATTATGAAAAACGATATTGTAAACATGTTAGCAGGGGGGGGGGGGGCCTCTTTTAGGTAGAGTGAGTGGGGCGTTCCTGCCTAATGTCATGCTGAACTTGTTTCAGCATCTATCCCACATCGCGCCATTGGACAGATCCCGAAACAAGTTCGGGATGACGATAAAAGGATTCACAATGGCGGAAATCCTGTTATCTCTCACAATCATCGGCGTAGTTGCGGCCATAACGCTTCCATCACTCACCGGCAACATTAACGAACGCACATGGAATACGCAAAGAAAAGCGCTTTATGCAAGATTCAGTCAGGCAATCGCTCTTATGCCTTCCTTGAATGGTTACGGAACATTGAGCGCTACAGAGGATACTGCTGCGGAAACCTTTGTTACCGAAGGATTGGCAAAAGTTCTTAAGATAAATAATATCTGTGATTCGGAGCACCTCGCTGATTGTGGGATTCCATCCACTATTACACCGCTGGATGGCGGGGCTTCCGGCGGGCAGATGACCCTTGCCAATATGAAAACTCTAACGGCTTTTAATTCTATTATGGGTAGTGTTTCGGGACACACCGTCACCGGTGGCGGAACATCAAGTGTGCCTTATAATTACTCACAAATGGACACTAAAGCCGCGGCGTTTGAAACAGTAAATGGCGAGAGTATTCTTGTCTATTACAATCCGAATTGCAGGCCATATACCGGCAGCGGAACGGGGTATGATGTGTTAATCGCCGATCAACCGCACATGTGTGCCAATTTTGTATATGATTTAAACGGAAATAAAGGGCCGAATACAGTTGGCAAAGATATTGGTTTTATTAGTGCGCTTTATCCGTCAGACCCTGTAGTTGTTGCGCCTGTACCGGCATTGCGTTCCGCCGGTGCTGCAAGCCAGCGTGACGCCGGAAAGCTCTGTAAGGCTCAGGATTCTGAAAGCAGGGTTCCTAATATCGAAGAAGTGTCAGCTATTCTTTATAATAAGCCGCTTGTAGGTATACAACCAAGTACAATTTGGTCTTCAACGCTGGTTTCAGATTCAAAAGGTTCGCTTCAGGCATGGAGTATGAGTTTCCACTCTGCGCGCAGATGCCCGTATGATGTCAATCGGGAAGGCATTCAAGTCTGGTGTGTTAAACGTTAACCGCAAGCTCGTGACTAGTTATAAAGGCCGCTTAATCAGCGGCCTTTTGATTAGTAAAATCTCATCTAAACAAAGGATTAATTTGACACTAAAAAGGGGTAGTATGAAAAAGCAGGGAAGTTCTTGCCAGCCGCGGGCATGCCCGACCATGAAAATTTAACAAATTATTAACAAAGTTTTAAGAAATGTTAAATTCGGCGCAAACCATGTCATGACATGGTTTGAGGGTACCTGAAAGAGGGCAAAAACCACCTCAAAAAATAAAAGTTGTACTCTTAAATTTGTTAAGTTACAATTTAAAAAGAAGCGTAATTTTACGCCTTGTAGGAGTAAGAGAAACATCGTGGAAAACAGAGTCAGGCAAAACCTTTTACAAATACAAGAAGAGATAGCACCTTGTAAACCTAATATAATCGCTGTGACAAAATATTTTGACGGTCAGGCAATAATTTGTGCGTACAACGCCGGCTTGAGAGATTTTGCAGAAGCAAGGGTAAATGAATCGGTTGAAAAGATTGAAGCGCTGCCCGCGGAAGTGAGAAAAAACTCAACTTTTCACTTTATCGGCCATCTTCAAACGAATAAAGTCGCAAAAGTTGTGAAATACTTCGACTATATTCATTCGGTTGACAGCCTTCACCTTGCGCAGAAGATTTCGCAGGAAGCCGCAAAAATCGGAAAAATTCAGAAAATTTTTCTTGAAGTAAATTTCGCAAACGAAGAACAAAAGTTCGGGTTCTCAAAAGCAGAACTTGAAAAAGAGTTTCCACAGATTATGGCACTTGAAAATCTCGATATTCAGGGGTTGATGAGTATGTCGCCTCTGGGAGCAGAAGAAAGTTTTCTTTATAACCTTTTTAGTGAAGTGAAAAGAGTTCAGAAAAGTCTGGCAGATGAATACGGGTTACAACTGACTGAAACTTCAATGGGTATGAGTCAGGATTATTCAATCGCGGTTAAGTGCGGGGCTACAAAATTAAGAATCGGAAGAAAATTATTTACATAAGATAAACGGAGGAAAAACAGGTGGTAGCAGTAACAGAGAAAATTAAATCAATGGTTGATGTATTGGTTAGAGGTTTTGACCAAAGAGAAGATGTTTTTGAAGAAATGGGTAATGACGCAAATGATTACATGGAATACCCTACTCAAAACAATTTGGCTTTAGAACCGAACTATTCTTACAGAGAGAAAAATGATAGAAATGAAGGATTGAAAGTAGTTCCTCATTCCGGTTATAAATCTCACGAAGTAATGATTTTGGAACCTCGTTCATTCAAGGATTCAGCACAAGTAGTTCAACACTTGATGGAAAGAAAAACTGTTGTTTTGAACCTCCACCTTTTAGATAAAGAACAATCACAAAGAACAATCGACTTTGTTTGCGGCGCAGCACACGCACTGAACGGTAAACCGCAAAAAGTTGGGGATCTGGTATTTGTTTTCACCCCAAGCAACGTAACGTTGTCAATGGAATCACACCAGATTGACGGAAAATTTGACGACTCATTGTGGAGAGCACCTTTACAGTAGCAGGCTAAGTCACTCTGAGCGTGATAATAAGAAAGAGAGATTTTGGAATATTTAAGGCGGTTTTTAAAACCGCCTTTTTCTTCCCTTGTTGCCTTTTAAGTTTTTTCTTTATATAATATTTAACATCTGAGAGTATAATTAAATAAGGAGAAAATATTATGTCAAGAAAACCTATTATTGCAGGAAACTGGAAAATGAATTTATTACAATCAGACGCTAAAGCTTTATTTGAAGGCATTAAATCTTATGTCGCAGATAAATCAGCTTCTGTATTGCCTACAATCGTTATCGCACCTACATTCACATCTTTATCAGTTGTAAATTCCGTTAAATGTGACTGCGGCTGTGGCGGAACTAAAATTTCTGTTGCAGGTCAAAACTGCCACTGGGAAACTTCAGGTGCTTTCACCGGCGAAATTTCTGTTGAAATGTTGGCTGATGCCGGTTGCTCTTATGTTATCATCGGTCACTCTGAAAGAAGACAATACTTCTCTGAAACTGATGAAATGATTAACAAAAAAGCTAAATCTATCCTTGCAAAAGGCTTGATTCCGATTATCTGCTGCGGCGAAACTCTTGAACAAAGAGAAGAAGGCGTTACTGATTCATGGATTGCAGGTCAAATTAAAGCTGCATTGGAAGGTATTTCTTCTGAAGATGTTGCTAAATCTGTTATCGCTTACGAACCTATCTGGGCTATCGGAACAGGCAAAACTTGCGATTCTGACGAAGCTAACAGAGTTATCGCTATGATTAGAAACGTTGTTAAAGAAGTTGCAGGCGCGCAAGCGGCTGATTCAATCAGAATCCTTTACGGCGGTTCTGTAAAACCTGAAACAATCGCTGAACAAATGTCAAAATCAGACATCGACGGCGCACTTGTCGGCGGTGCAAGCTTGAAAGCTGACAGCTTCAACAAAATTATTGAAAACACAATGACAGTTATGGTTTAGTGCGAGCGAGCTGAGGGCGCAGGGTGTGTGCGCGGCGGCGTGGAGCCGGCGGAAACACACCCGTAGACCCGTTAATCGCGAGTCGAGCAAAATGTACGAACTAAACCATTTCCTAAAAGGAGATATCGAATGGCGCAACAATTCAATGCACAAAATATCAAAAAAAGACTTTCTTTATTAGTTTTTATTAAAGGTTCAACCGCTCCGCTGGTTCTTTATTCGGAAGATACTCCGGCGCTTTACGAGGAATTGAACGCATTATTGAAAACTAATCAGGTCGTTTTAGTAGAAAAAGAAACAACCGGCCCGTTGAAAAAAGTTTGTTTTTACTCAAATCAAATCGCGGCATTAGCATTACAAGAAGAACAATATGTCTAATTTTATCAGTATTCAAGAGTTAGAAAATACCAAAAGCAAGTATATGAGCGTAAAGTTCCACGATTATATCGAGGGACTGGACTTGATTCAACCCTTAGACGTTGAATTAGAAGTAAAATCCATGGGCGAATTCGTTGAAATCAGCGGAAATGTTAAGGGAATTGTTAAGTTAGTTTGCGACTTTTGCTTAAAAGAATTTGAGTATAAACTGGATTTTGATATAAATGAAATGTTTGCCAAAAACTCGCTGTTAGACAGTTACGGACAGGAAATTGAACTTAAAGGCGATCAGTTTGTGACCGATTTATGCGGCGAAGACAAGATTGATATTTGTGACTTATTGTATCAATCTGTAATATTAAATATACCAAATCAAAAAGTTTGTGGTATAAATTGTAATAGGGGAAGTTTTGCTTCCGAAGAGGAACTAACAGACCCGCGTTTAGAGGTTTTTAAAAACCTCGATATTAACCCGAAATAAGTAGTAATAAATAAAAAGGAAAAGAAAAATGGCAGTACCAAAGAAAAGAACAGGACATTCCGCACAAGGTAAAAGAAGATCAAATTGGAAAGCAACAAAACCTGCAACAACTGTATGCCCTAATTGCGGCGGAACAGTTTTAACTCACACCGTTTGCACAAGCTGCGGTACTTATAAAGGTAAAGTAGTTAGCAAAAAAGGCGCAACAGCAGTGACTGAAGCTCCTAAAGCTGAAAAAGTTGAAGAAGTTAAAGCAGAAGTTGTTGAAGAAAAACCAGCTTCAACAGAAGAATAATTCAATAGTGAAATCGCAAAGGGAGAAATCCCTTTGCGTTATATAAAAATTGTTGAGAGGGAAAGATGACAAGAATAGCAGTTGATGCAATGGGCGGCGACCACGCTCCTTATGAAATAGTAGCAGGTGCAGTATGGGCGGCTCAAGAATATGGAGTAGGCTTAGAGTTAGTTGGTAAAATTGACGAAATCCAAAGTGTTCTGGATGAAGTTAAAAATAAAGGTTTTTTGACTGATAAAGGAAGAGCCGGTAGAAAACACCGTATTAAAGTTGATTATACAAAACTTGATGTTAAACTCACTCCTGCATCTGAAGTTATTGAAATGGGCGAGGCTGTTGGTCAGGCTATTCGTAAGAAAAAGGATTCATCTATTGTGAAGTCCGTTGAGGCTGTTGCGACCGGAAGTTCTGACGCGGTTGTTGCGGCAGGCTCAACAGGTGCTGCGATGGCGTCAAGTTTATTTGGCCTCGGTCGCTTACCTGGAATCGACAGGCCTGCAATTGCCGCAACTCTGCCTACTATGGACAAACCAATTGTTGTAATCGATGCCGGTGCTAACAGCAATTCCACTCCTGAAATGCTTCATCAATTCGCTGTTATGGGGGCGACTTTCTCTAAACACGTTCTGGCGGTGGAAAATCCAAGAGTCGGGGTTCTTAACATTGGTGAAGAAGCCGGAAAAGGCAACGAACTTGCTAAGAATACTTTTAAACTTCTTGAAGAATGTAAAGATAGAATTAATTTTGTCGGAAATATCGAGGGTAAAGAACTTTATTCTAATGTTTGCGATGTTGTTGTTTGCGACGGTTTCGTTGGAAATGTTGCGTTAAAAGTTACAGAAGGTACAGGCTCTGTTCTTTTCAAAATGATTAAGCAGGAATTCAAGAGTGATTTCATCGGTATGATTCTGGGCTGGCTTGCAAAACCTTTCTTTAGAAGAATATATGCAAGAACCAATTACGAAGAATTCGGCGGTGCATTATTATTAGGGGTTAAGGGCATAACTATTATTTCTCATGGCAGAAGTAAAGCTTATGCAATCAAAAATGCCGTTCGTGTTGCCAAAGAAGCGGTTGAAACCGGCATTAACGAAAAAATAGCTAATTTTTATGAGGAATAATTAAGATGAGTGAAAAATTTAAACCGTTGAGAATTGCGGGTGTTGGTTACTGCATTCCTGAAACAGTTGTAACTAACGACGATTTGACAAAATTGTACGAAACTTCTGATGAGTGGATTTATACAAGAACCGGTATTAAGGAAAGACGTCTTGTTTCAGGTGATGAAACTGCGATTGATTTGGGTATCGGTGCTGCTAAAAATGCTCTTGAAAAATCAGGGTTTAAAGCGGAAGATATTGATTTGGTTATTGCTGCATCATCTGCTCCGCCTCAACTTTATCCGGCAATTGCCTGCCATATTCAAGCGGCACTCGGAATTCCTAATTTCGTTCCTGCGTTTGATATTACTGCGGCATGCTCAGGTTTAATTTATGGCTTGCAAATCGCAAGAGGTTTTATCGGTTCAGGCCTTTACAAAAATATTTTAATCGTTGCAACAGATAACAACTCAAGACTCGTTGATTGGGAAGACAGAAGCGTTTCAATTCTTTTCGGCGACGGCGCGGGTGCAATGGTTGTTACGGAAGCAGAAGACGGCGTTGATGATATTCTTGCGTTAGATATCCGTGCAGACGGAACAATTGGTCAATACATTTATATGGACAGCCCTGGTAAAACTTGCCCGCTGGTTGCTCCTAACACTCAAAAAGACTGCCATATCAAAATGAATGGTAAAGAAGTTTACAAATTTGTTGTAAAAGTTCTTCCGCAATACATAGATAAATGTCTTGATGAAGCCGGAATGACTCCGGAAGATGTGGATTATTTGATTCCGCATCAGGCAAACCAACGTATTATTGAAGCAATGCAGCAAAGACTTCAATATCCGGATGAAAAAGTTATCTCTAATATTAAATATTACGGTAACACTTCCGCAGCGTCTGTGCCTATCGCACTTGCAGAGGGCGTTGAAAAAGGTAAGATTAAACTCGGAACAACCGCGATTCTATGCGGGTTCGGCGCCGGAATGACATGGGGCGCGGCAATTGTTCGTTTGAGAGAAGGTATTTGTTAGTCGACTGAGTCGACAGCCACAATTGGTTGGCGGGCTAAAGGTAACATTTGGCCCGCTTTTTAATTTAAGGAGTATTATTAATGAAAAAAGTTGCTTTTTTATTCCCGGGGCAAGGCTCTCAAGCCGTTGGTATGGGAAAAGATTTATATGATAATTTTGAAAGCGCAAAAAATGTTTTTGAAAGCGCTGATAACACCTTAGGCAAAAGTGTTTCAACTTTGTGCTTTGAAGGGCCTGAGGAAAATTTGAAACAAACGGTTAACACCCAGCCTTGTATCGTAACTATGTCAATCGCGGCATTAGAAGCTTTGAAATCTAAAATGAATATTGAACCAAGCTTTGTTGCCGGCCACTCTCTGGGTGAATATTGCGCAATGTACGCGGCTGGTGTTATGAGTTTGGAAACAACATTTAAGGCTATCCAAAAACGCGCTGATTTAATGAACGAGTCTGCTACAGAGCCATCATGCGTATCAGGAAATGCCGGCACGGATTTGGGCAGATGTGGAAAAGGGGCGATGGCGGCTGTTTTGAACGCGTCAGAAGAACAATTGAAAGCGGCATTGGAAGAGGGTTCTAAAGTCGGTTATGTTGATGTTGCAAACTACAACTCTCCAGCGCAGGTTGTTATTACAGGAGATAACGACGCAGTTGCAAAGGCCGGCGAACACTTACTGGCTAACGGTGTAAGACGTGTGGTTCCGCTTCCGGTTTCAGGTGCGTTCCACTCTAAATTTATGGAAAAAGCGTCTGAGGGATTTGCTGAATTCGCTTCAAGTTTAGAACTTAACAATGCGTCAGTTCCGGTTATCACTAACGTTGACGCGCAGGCAACAACAAACAGCGAAGATTTCAGAGCAAAAATGCCTAAACAAATTTGTTCATCTGTATACTGGACGCAAACAATTCAAAGCATGGTAGAAAACGGCGTCGAATATTTTGTTGAAATCGGGCCTGGTAAAGTTCTTGCCGGCTTAAACAAAAAAATTGCGCCGGAAGCAAAAGTTTATAACGTTTCTGATGTTGCAACATTACAAGCAACTGTTGAAGCGTTAAAATCAGAATTAATGTGTGAAGTATAGAAAAAAGAGGGAATAAAAATGTCAGAAAAATTAGCATTAGTAACAGGCGGCTCCCGCGGTATCGGTAAGGCTTGCGCAATGGAACTTGCAAAAGCAGGCTATGATGTTGTAATCAACTATGCCGGAAATGTTGACGCTGCAAATAAAACAGTGGAAGAGATTAAAGCGTTAGGCGTTGATTCAGCGGCTTACAAATTTGACGTATCAAACGCGGAACAAGTTAACGCAGGTATCGCAGAAATCGTTGAAAAATACGGCAGAATCGACGTTCTTGTAAACAACGCAGGTATTACACGCGACGGTTTGTTTATGAGAATGAGCGAAGAAAACTGGAACGCAGTTATTAATACAAACCTTTCAAGCGCGTTTTATGTTTCACAACCTGTTGTTAAAGTCATGATGAAACAACGTAGCGGTGCTATCGTTAACATGGCAAGTGTTGTCGGAGTTAACGGAAACGCCGGTCAAGCAAACTATGCGGCTGCAAAAGCAGGTTTAATCGGTTTGACCAAAACTCTTGCAAAAGAACTCGGTTCACGCGGAATCAGAGTTAACGCTGTTGCTCCCGGATTTATCAACACCGATATGACAAAAGATTTGGATACATCAAAATTCTTAGATTTCATTCCGTTGAAACGCCTCGGTGAACCGGAAGATATCGCGAAAACTGTTAAATTTTTGGCCGCAGATACGGATTATATTACCGGTCAGGTTATTGAAGTTGACGGCGGTTTGATAATGTAATTTCGTTAAATGAAATATTCAAAAATGCGGGCTTAAAACCCGCCTTTTTATTAACAAAAAACTAACAATATTATAATATAATATAAATATGGTACAGAATAGCAAAATTTTAGTTGTTGAAGATGAACATAGTATAAGCCAGTTAATAAACATGGTTTTGCGCTCTGACGGGTATGAAAATGTAAAAAGTTGTTTCGACGGACTTTCTGCGTTGAACCTGCTTGATGAATGGGTTCCCGATATTATCTTGTTGGACGTAATGCTCCCTGTTATTGACGGAATGACACTTTGTAAACAAATCAAAGGAAATCCTAAGTTTAATCAGGTTAAAATTATAATGCTTACAGCAAAAAAACAGGAAGAAGATATTCTTGCCGGATTTGACAGCGGTGCTGTGGATTATATTACAAAGCCCTTTAGCAATAAAGTATTGCTTGCGCGTATCCGTGCTCAGCTTCAGACTCAGGGCAGTGCTAAATGTGCTGAAATTAAATATAAAAACTTTAGTATTAATCCTGATACGCAGGTTGCAAAGCTAGGGAGTGAAACTCTTAATCTTACGCTCAGCGAATTTGAAATTATGAAACTGTTCGTTGAAAATGTCGGTCGTGTCTATTCACGTTCTCAGATATTGAATGTCTTGAGAGGGAACGATAGTTTTGATATTGCCGAACGTGCGGTTGACGTTCAGATTGTGAATCTGCGCCGCAAACTGGGCGGTTTTGGCTCAAATATTTTAACGGTAAGAGGTGTGGGGTACAAACTTGATGAGAACACGTGATAAATTTTTGATTGCATTGCCGTTGTATGTCGCAATACTCGTTTTTATGGCGCTGGTAATGTCTTTCAACCATCTGATAGATTTTAATAAGTCTTATATGAGTGATGAACGTTCAGAATTGCATGTGTTTTATAAACAAATGGTGTGGGCGCTGGAACCTTATCTTGAAAAACATGATTTTCAAAAGGTTCGTGAATACTGCGCCGATTTTGGTAGTAATCAAGACATTAGAATAAGAGTTTTCGATGAAAGTAAAAGTTTGATTGCAGATTCTCAACCAGAAGAAATTATTGGCGAAAATCGCTTATCTAAAAAGCAGTTTTTTCTTCCGCTGGTTAAAGTCTTAAGTTATAACGGTGAAATAACCTGTGCCGGACATAAATACCGGCTGGATTTGACGATTTCACAGGAATCGGTTGTTAAAACTCTAATTGAAGCGCAGTATAATCTTGTAATATTTTTTGTCACATGTTTTATATTTTTATTGCTTTGTATTATTTATTTGATAATGAAGGTTCAAATACCTTTCAATATGTTGCAAAAAAGTGTGACCAGAATTGCCAAAGGAGATTTAGATACTGAGATTGAAATCCCTCACAGCCGGATTTTGCACGAATTAGCGCTTGCTGTTAGCGTTATGGCACAGAAATTGAAACGGCAAATAGTAAGGCTGCAGCAGCTTGAAACCTATCGCAAAGATTTTATTGCAAATGTTTCGCATGAGATTAAAACTCCTCTTACGGCTATAAGTTCCGCTGTAGAGCTGTTACAAAATAAAAAATCCGATTTTGACAGTCAGAATCTTGAATGCTTAAATATTTTGGGATTTCAGGCCGAGCGTTTGAATAATCTGGTAAATGATATCCTATGTCTTGCCGAGTTAGAAAATGCAACTACAAATGAATCCCAAAAGTTTGTAATGTTTGATTTGAATAAAACAATTTCTGACGTAATTATGCATTTGAATATTACTAAACCTGAAGTTCATCTTACAGCACCGTCGTCGGCCGTTGAGTATTGGGGCAGTCCGCACCTGATTGAACAGGCGGTTATGAATCTGATAATTAATGCTGTAAAGTATTCTCAAAGCCCCAAAATAGATGTTATATTGGAAACAACAGGCGAAACCGTCAGAATAGATGTTAAAGATTACGGCATCGGCATCGCACCGGAACATGTTGCCCGTGTGTTTGAACGTTTTTACCGTGTGGATAAATCCAGAAGCCGTGAAAACGGTGGTACTGGGCTTGGATTGGCCATTGTTAAGAACATAGCAATTCTTCATAACGGCAGTGCTGAAGTTGTGAGTACAGAGGGTAAAGGCTCAACGTTTTCTATAATTTTAGGCAAAAAAGAATCGGAATGACAAGATTCGAACTTGCGACCCCCGCGACCCGAACACGGTGCGCTACCAAACTGCGCTACATTCCGATAGTATTTGGTTTGTACTTGTAGCGCACCTACGGTGCTTCGCCTCTCGTTAAACGATACTTAATCGTTTAACTCGGCAGAGTCAAACTGCGCTACATTCCGATGATATTAATCAATGCAGTGACAAATTCACTACCTCTGATGTATATCTATATTTTACTCTAAAAAAATAAAATGCAATACTTTTTATTAAATGTAACAAATTGATTCTCGATAAGCGCAATAGACAGCGCAGCCGTGCGCAGGCAGCGGAACAGTCGCTTGATTATTCGCCGATTAAAATTATTGGAAGGTCGTTATCACGCGCAAATTCCAGTACCCAATCAGGGCATTCTTCAAGTGAATTTGCTTTTGCCATTACGCCTCTGACTTTAGAGTTCAAGCCTACTATTTCGTTATGGAAACCGTGAGTTTTTTGCTGTTTGATATCGATTAATTGATCTCTGGAATATAGAAACGCGTCGAGCAAGTCTTCACGTGAGAAGATTCTTTCTCCGACTTTTAAACTTTTTATTTGGGTTTCAGGATAATGTTTGCCCATAATATATTTGGTTATAGCTGCGTATTCTGTATCATTAATTTCAATTCCTTTTGAATTTAAACGTTCTATGAATGAATCTTTTACGAAACTTCTATATTTTGTGTTTTCAAAGATTTCCTCAACGAAATGGTTAAATCCTTTCTGGGTACCGGAGCTTGTATTTGAGTAATATGCATGACCGATATCCGCATTTTCAATATCAAGTACAAGACCAAATTTTCTATTGCAATATGTTGATTTATCTGCCATACTTATCATAGAAATAGATTGTACGGAGTTATTCATAGGATTCCTTGATAGCGTTTCAAATATATCAAGGGCTCTTCTGTCATCTACCATGTGAACATTGAATCTTAAATCTTTCGCGGTGATATTGTTAAAGCCATACTGGAACATGTTTGTATTTTCGTCCATATTGGAAAGGTTAAGGACTCTAAAAGTTGTATCTTTACCGTTAAGATTGAATGTTTCTTGCGGGAATGCTCTGGCAGGCAAAATTCGGCCGGTTTGTGTCTTTCTTTCCGGTATTTCCATGAACTTGGAAGCCGTTATTACCACTTGTTTTTCCTGCAAATACTGTACATAAGGTGCAATTTCGGCCATTTTTTGTGCAAATTTTTCGTCTGCTTCTTTAACGCTTGATGCCTGCATGATGGTTTGGTAGAAAGTGTCATTAACGTTTTTCAAATCTGCTTTTGCCATGATTTGATAAATTAAGAAATCTTCAGGTCTGCGGCACATCGCAGCGACGTTTTGTACCGTAACAGTTTTTGTATTGTAATCTTTAAACCAGTGATGATTTAATACAGTAGTAATAATCCGGTCTTTTACCTCCGGCGTGAGATTAAATCTGTCTAGTATAGAATAAACATATTCTGCAGATTTTGCAGCGTGGCCCGTATCTGAACCGTCGGCGAGGTATCTTTTACCAATGTCGTGCAGTAAGGTTGAGAATTTCAGCACAATTTTGTCTGTGTCGCCAAGTTTTTGATACAGAGGGTCATTCATTGAATCTTGTAATACTTTCAAGATATGAATATCGAGTGAATATTTTTGTATGCTGTGCTGAGGTTTGCCAAAGAATGCTGCAAATTCAGGTATTCCTCTCAAGATTGAATTAAGGAAATCCCTGGCCTCAGGGTTTATATCTACATCATCAGCAATACGGTTGTGGATAGTGAATTTTTCTATTTCGGTTTTCATTCTGTCCGCGTAATGCTGTTGTTCCGGTGTTAGGTTTAATTCCTTACTATTCTGAGTGTTAAGCATCCCTTCAAATCCGGTTTTGGTTCTTGTATAACCTAACATACCCGCGATATCAGCGATATCAGTGAAATCTTCCATTGTCATCGCTCTGGCTCTGTTTACCATTTCAAGAATATTTTTGAAATCACCCTCATCAAGAAGTGCCAGTTTCTGCGCAAAAATTGTCATATATTCTTTACGTTTTAGGAGCGTTTGAACCAAATTTATATCATTTGATGGTGAATCTTGAATGATTTTAATGATTCGTTCTTCCGGCATTTCAGTTACGTGTCTTAAGGAACTTAGAAGTTCACTTTTGGTCATAGAAAGGAATTCTGAATTTTGTTCTATTAGTGATGAAAGTTCGTTTACGACATTGCCGAAGTCTTTTAACTCGCCGCGGGCACGATAATTCATAGAACCTCCGACATCGACTTTGATAACGCCGCTTGTTCTATACTGGGTATTGTCGTTTTTAGGCGCATCCCAGTTGGCAAGCCAGGCATCAGTCGCAAATCCGTCGGTTTTCTGCGAAGTAGAATGTGGTGTTGCGCTGAGGTTTGGTACGTATTCGCCGGCCATACCAATGATTTCACCTCTATCATTGTATACATATTCCATATTTGGTGAATCAATTCCGGCAGCGCGATAAAGTCTTGAGGCAATAACTTCTTCTACGCTCTGACCTAATTTTTTTGTGTCAGGGTATTTGATGTAATAAAGTTTATCGCCTATTTGGGTGTAATAAGCCGTGTTTGAACCGCCCTGCGTTCCTAAAAAGCGTGTGCCTTTAAGCTTTTGGCCATTCATAATAACTTCAACTTCTTCTGTTCTTTTTTCAGCTTTAAGCTTTTCGATTTTTTCTTTTGTGGCGATTCTATCTTTTGCGGATAGTCTAAGTTCCGGAATTTCAACGGTAGACACATCAATGTTTGGCCTGCTGGAAGCATATTCACTTATTATATTATCCATATTCCGCATAAAATCTTCACGGGTATATTCAAGCGGGATACCGTCTTTACCAAACTTTTCAAAGTCCGCGGTTTGTATTACGGCGTCTGAACCTCTATTGTTGCCTATATGTGTTAAAAACTCATGTACATCTGCTTTGGAGGTTGAAATTATAGGATATTTCGTGTCGATAGATTTCATTAAATCATTTGATTTTTTATCTATATATATCCCTTGTTTTTTCAAAATAAGTTTATCGTTATTCGTAAGTTTGGATAGTATTAATAAAGTGTCTATTTTATCTTTAAGTTTTGGGCTGATAGTGTTATCAAAAATTGCTTTAATTATAGTGCTGCTATAAGCGCCATCTTTTTGCAAATGTTGTATTATGCCAATCACTTCTGTATTAAATACTGACAATACTTTTGCGTTATTGCAAATTTCATATATAGTACTTGAATCAAGCCCTATGGAAATAAATTCTTGAATTTTTGCTGAAAGAATATCCGGTGAAATATTTCCGTTATTTTTCATTGTATTTAATAATGACGGAATATCATAAATAATGTTTTGTGATTTAGTTAAATCTTTAACAAGTTTAATCTGGTGATATGCAATTGTTTTATTATTACTTATACTGCTGACAATATCCGGAATAGTGTATGTATTCAAATTTTCATTATTTAATAAATCCTGTATTAAGTTTTTAATTTCAAGGGTTAATTCAGGTTCGATTTGAAAGTCTAACGCATTTAATATCCGGTATGTAAAATCAAAGTCTTTTCCTTCTTTGAATAATAGCATTTGCGCGATGTCAATTTTTGCAGGGTTTATTTCTACCCAGCCATTTGATAATTTGTTTGAAATATTGTCTATATGTTGGGTAGTAAATTTTTGAGAATTAATCATTTGTAGATAAAAATTCTTTTCTTTTTCAAAAGAATCTTTATGCATAAGTCTTAAAATAGACGCAATGTCTTCATTTTTGATGTTTTTATTGTCAAGTAGTTCTTTTGCAAAATTGATTTTTAACTCATTAAAGTTTTCCAGACTTCTTATATTTTCCATTTGATATAATAAAGACGGAATAATGCTGTTATCTACATCATCTCTGGCAATAAGGTAGCGTGCAAATTCTTTTTGTTGTTCACGAACACTCTCTCTTTTTGTTAATGGTTGAAGAATATCTGAGATTTGGTTATTTTGTACTTTCGGATTGAGAATTAATTCGCGCACAAAATCCCAGTCATTTGTATCGTTTTTGATGCTTTGTAAGTTTCTAACAATAGAATTAAGATTTTTTCTATCAAAAGATGAATCTGCAAGAATCTCGGCTAAGCATTCTTCCATTTCTTTAGATTTATTTTTTAAGATTGCCAGAAGTGAAGTATTATCTAATTCATCAAACGCGTTTTGTTCTTTCAATTTTTCGATTCTTGAGTTAAGAAGCTTAATGTCTATCACATCCTCAGATGTAAGCAGGTAAATTGCCATTTCGCCCAATTTTGCTTTTATTTCCTGCGGAACATTTGCCCAGATTGCAAGATTTTGCGGGTTAAAAGGTTTTTTATCCAGCCTAAAAGAGTCTAAGTATTCAACAATTGTTTTAGAACCGATATTTTCAAGTTCAGCCTGTGACATTTTACTTAGTTCTTCAATGCGTTTTTTAAAGTTAGAAGCGGTATTGCTATCTCCAAGTTTCATATAATCACTGTAGAATGAAATATCTATGTCATTTTTAATGAAATCTCTAATTTGTTTAGGCACCGCCGCAATATTTGTCCTTATCTTGTCAATATAAAGGTTAACATCACCTGGTCTGTGTTTTGCAAGAGAATTAAATGAAATTGCGTCCAGTTCTTCATTTGTTAGTTTTTCAAAAATAGCAAAGTCGTCTTTGGAGGTATAATAGTAGAGAAAATTTGATGAAATATCGTCAGGAGTGATATTTTCTGAGTTCGTAATGAAGTTTGTAAATTTTGTAAGTGTTTCTTGAGGAAGTTGATCAAGTACGTCTAAACGGGCATATCCAACGAACCTGAGGGCACATTCAGGTTCCATTTTGCATAACATATTCAAAATTATCGGATTGCTGGTTGTGATTTGACCGTTATATATTCTTTCCTGCAATGAAACAGGCATTTTATCTTTGTATTCGTTAATTAATTTAATACGTTTTGCTAGTATATTAGCGTCCACTTCGTATTGATGACTTAGGATTCCGCCGGTGCCGTTTTGGGTGCAGCCTATAATAGAATCTTCCGTGCGCATATATTCAATAAGTTCTTGCGGAAGTTCTTTATGGAGTTCGGCACATTTAATCATATTGTCGAGGTTCTCACTTGCAAAGATTTTGTCGAAGTCATGTCTTTCATAAGAATTGCCATAGGCGAGCGTAATTTGTTTCAAATAGGCAGGTTCTGCAAGTTCAAGAAAACGTACAATTTTATCAGTATCTTTGATTTCTTTTTGGGTTAAGAAATCCATAAAAAAGCTGTTTTCTATTTTGTCGTTGTAGCCTGTAACTAATTGAGGCATTTTAGAAATAATTGTAATTTTATCCAGTAATGTTTGTTTGCCGGCTTCATCTAAATCGCTATATTTTCCGGTTAAAATCCTTAAATCATAGGCGTTAAGTACTTTTAAGCCTTCAGGTAAAATTTGTCCTAATTTTATAGCAAAGTCGTAATCAGATTGTTCGTTATTAATATTTATTTTGTCTAATTTTTGCAAATAACTGAAGTCGATTTCGTCCTTTAATTCGGTTTTTAATCTTGCGTAAAGGTCGGTATATTTTCCGGTGTGGTCTGACAAAATATTATTCATAAGGTTATATTCATAGTAACCCTTTGAAATCATATCTTTTAATAATTCTAAGTTTTTTTGAACCTGAACAATCTCTTTATCAGACAGACGTTCAAATTTATTTGCCTGATAATTAATTAAAGGCAGTGATTTTTGGTCAGCCTGAGAATTTTCTTTACAGAATTTATTATATTCATCAGCCGCTTTTATTAGTTCAAAAAATTTATCATCATGTTTTTTCAGTAAAATTGAACCATTGCTGGAAACCAGACCTGTTTGCAGGTCAGAGTCTAATCCTTTAAAAATTTCTAAATTTTTCTTGAAATCTTCCGGTTTTATTGAGGCCATATCTTTAGAAAAAGATTCCGGACGTAATTTTCTAAAGCACATCAGCACTGTTGTATTAGCATTTTCAGAATTATTGATTTCAGTCATAAATTTATCAAATTCACTAATATTGACTGCCAGTGTTTTGAAATTTTGGGTATCTAATAGTCCGTCAAAATTCAGTACAAAATTATTAAAATCATCTATAAGCATTGTACGTGAAGTTGCATGCATATAGTCGTGAATTATTGCAGAAAACTCGGAAACAGTTAAATTCGCATTGTTTTCAAATGTTTTTTTGAGTTTGGAAATTTCGTAGTTAGAAAGTTTTTTCTTGCCTGAAAGTTGACAAATTTCAGTAGTTAACTCGTCAAAATTTTGAGCAATCTTAACATCCTTGCCGTCGTAAGATTTTACGGTAGTACTTTTGGCACGAGGGTTCCCGGATTCAGTTATTGTGCGTGTGCCATCAGAAATAAACTCACCTTTTTCGTTAAACTCGCCATTCTCAAGTTCAATCCTTCTGATTTCAGGGTTCGTTAAATCCTGAATGTCCGGAGTTCTTTCTAATCTTCCGGCAAATGGTGCAACCTCATCTTGCTCCTGAAAATTATTTCTTGTTGCAGGTGATTCAGCTTGATTGGTTTTAATTTTAGGCTTTCTAACCCCTGCGGCTTCTTTGATATCTCCTGATATACCGACCAGCACCCCTGTTAGGTTCGCTTGCAATAAAGAACGCCAGTCATCATTGGTGTCAAGGATTCCCATCATTGCCAGATCGCCGGCGTATGATATAATAAAATCTGTGCTAAGTTTTGCTCCACTGGCAGTCATAAAACTTTTTAAATATTCAGGGTTGGTAAATATTGTTTTCAATGCCTGAGCTTTATTCCCCGCAGAAATCTGCTGGCCAAATACAGCAACAAGTTTGCGGTCTATAAGCCTTGAAAACGCCTGCATTCCGGCTTTACCGGCGCCCATACCTATAATAAAACCACCTGCGTCCATTATAAAATTTTTCGTAAGTTCATTTAATTCTTCTGAGGTTTTAACATCTTTTGTTGAATAATCAGCCACGCCCAAACCGGTTTTAGTGACCATTCCGCCGATAGCCAGACCATTACCGACAGTTACCAGTGCCGCACCAAGAGGTGCCGCAGGCGTAAAGCATAAAATTCCTCCTATAAGGGTTAAGCCCATGCCGGCCATAGAAGTGTTACCTGTCCAGCGTTGAATTACTGTTAAATTGTCATTCTTCATCGCGTCAGCGAGCATTTTACTGTTTTCTTCGCCAATAATGTCGTTCGAAGCATTTTCAAATGCAAGTTGGTATTCTTCTATACTTTTTCCGCCTAAAAAAGTCTCAAAATCTTTTTCTTTTTCCTGTGCCGCTATTTTTAACAGAGAATTTAACGCTCTTGTTTTAGCCTCTTCGCTGCCAAATGCAGAAAGATTTAGAGCCTTTTCATCCAGTAATATCGGAAGGTTGGATTTTTCTATGATTTTTTGCAGCTGGCTTAATCCCCCGTCTTCAGAAAGTAAATAAAAAGCTGCAAAACCATCAATCAGTTTTTGAGTTTTTTCTTGTGAGGAAAGTTGTTCTTGACGCAGGCCCTCTGCGAAATCAACAAACTGTTGTTTTTTGTTAAATGCGCTAACAACAGTTTCCATTTCTGCTTTTGCCTGCTTATATTGCGTAACGGCATACTGAGAATATTCTTGACCGCGTTCAAGTTTATACACTTCCTCAAAGGTTATTGGTTCTGCACTGTCCCAGTAAGATGGAACAAGGCCTTTATCCGGTCCTTTTATTCTTCTGGGTTTTCCTTCACCGCCAAGGGTATTGAGAGTTATACCGCTAGTCTTTTCGTAAGTTTTAGCCGAATCTACAAAATTCTTTAACGCCTGCGCTTCTTCAGCCGCAGAAAATGAAACAAACTGTTTTTGAATCTCTTTTAATTTATCTATTTCAGCGTTATTACAAATGTTTTCAATATATCGTTCAATAATTTCGGTCATTTGTTTCTTAGAAAACTTACCGCGTAAACTATCCATAAAACTAACCCCTGTTGGTGTTTTAAGAACGTTTAATCGGGTGAGAATCATTTCTTTGATTCGTTGTTTGTTTTCTTCGTAGTATGCGCGTCTGGTTAAATTCCCGTTTTTTGCTTCTATGATTTGGATTTCACCGGCTTTCTGATAATCCAAAACCTTTTTTACATTAGAAGTTGCGAGTTTATCATCTTCATTTTTCCAGTATTCATCATACGCTCTGGTAATAGCGCCTAAGTTTTGAGAATTAAAGATAGAATATGCGTCTGTAATATTTTCGTCAATAATTTGAATGGCGACTTCTTTGCATTGAGTTTCGTTTAGTGTTATTTGTGCAGGGGGGGGGGGGACATCTTTCTGGTATGAGGATTGTCGTTCTACACTGACCCCTATTGTATTGTCTGTTTTCCCTTGTGTGTTAAAGACAGAATTATTTTTAGCCTGTTCATATTCAGCGTGGGAAATGACTCCGCTTTCAACCATAACAGATAGAACACGTTCAGGGCTGACACCGGCGAGTTCGCGGTGAGCTATAACAAATTCCTTCATTTTCTCTTGAATAGTTAATTCAGCCATAATTCTACCTTTTACAAGAATATAATTCGGTACAATATAGAATTCCCTTTAATTTTAGAAAAAGATTTTGGGGAAATTTTAATATTTCTTAATTTTTATGTCTGACGTATGTTAACTATTAAAGTATTATTTTTGAGTGTAGGGTATTTATTGCATTTTCATAAACTCTTGCAACATTATCAAGAGGTATTAAAAAATTAGCTTTATGAGCTCTAAACTGCCCATGTTTATCCTTGATAACTTTGAGAACATCATTTTTTAATTGGAATACCTCAAAAGTATCACCATTTTCCATTAGACGTTTTGAGTAAGAACTATTAGTTTTTCCATTAACACTAAATGTGATTGATTCAATATAAGGCTTTTCCCCGGTTTTTGGCGTCCATTTTGTAATTTGTGTTGAATAATTATGGTATGGTGACTCGAAATTTTGTGTTACTTTAATTAGTTTTGTAGAAGATAGTGTCATATAATATCACTTTTCCTTTCTTTAATTTTATTAACTAAGATCTACATTGATAGCTTGAAAAAATATAAACAAAGATTTTTTTGCTATCGAAATTTAAATTGTTTTACGAAGATTAACATTCCAGCCTCAGCTCGCTCGCGCTCGAACCCACAAATGGTGGCTTCTCATCCTCATCCCTGACTGATAAAACGGGCTAGACTTTTCGTCTAACCCGTTTTTATTCAGAGAGGATGGGATTCGAACCCACGGTGGAATTGCTCCCACACAACCTTTCCAAGATTGCACCTTAAACCGCTCGGACACCTCTCTTTATTTATGTGCTTATTTATACTATTACAAACATTCACCGCAGTCAATTTTTATGTTAAAATTTTTCTATGACAGATATTAGAGTTTCAAAATCTTTAAACAGCTTGCGCGGTATTATTGAAATTCCGCCTGACAAGTCGATTTCGCACAGGGCGGTTATGTTTGCGGCGCTTGCGAAAGGCAAATCTTTGATTAAAAATTTTTCTTCCGGTGCTGATCCGCATTCTACTCTTGATGTTTTTTTGCGTCTCGGTATCAGGCATAATTTTATTGATGAAAAAACTCTTGAAATTTTTTCTGAAGGTAAATTGCAAGCGCCGACAATGGAACTTGATTGCGGAAATTCCGGCACAACTATGCGCTTGATGACGGGAATTCTCGCCGGACAAAAGTTTGATAGTGTAATGGTCGGTGACGAAAGCCTTTCTAAGCGTCCTATGCGTCGCGTAATTGAACCAATTGCCCTTATGGGCGGAGAAATTCTGTCACAGGAAGGACATGCACCGTTGAAGCTCTTCGGGCGTACTTTGCATGGTATTGATTATGTTTCAAAAATAGCTTCTGCGCAGGTTAAATCCTGTGTGCTTCTGGCAGGTTTGTTCGCTGATGGCGTAACCTCGGTTACAGAACCATTTGTTTCAAGAAATCATACTGAAATAATGCTGAAATATCTTGGTGCTGATGTGACCGTAGAGGGCAAAAAGGTTTCCATAAGCCGTTCGGCTTTAGCGGCACGCGAAATTGATGTTTGTGGTGATATTTCATCTGCTGCGTTTTTTATTGTTGCCGGATTAATTGTGCCGGATTCAGATTTGATTTTAAAAAATGTAGGTTTGAACCCTACGCGTACGGGGATTCTTGATGTCGTGCAAAAAATGGGCGGTCAGGTTGAAGTTCTGGATGAGCGTGAAAGTGCAGGGGAACCGGTCGGCGATATTCGCATAAAATATTCCCAACTCAAATCGTGTGATATCGGCGGTGAAATCATTCCGCGTCTTATCGACGAACTTCCGGTAATTGCGGTATTGGCAACACAGGCAGAGGGTAAAACTGTCGTTAAAGACGCTGGGGATTTGCGGAATAAGGAATCCGACAGAATCGCAGCGATTGTTTGTGAATTAAAGAAAATAGGTGCAGAAATAGAAGAAACACAGGACGGATTTGTTATAAATGGTAAAACTCCGCTTAAAGGCGGGGTCGAAGTTGAAACTTACCACGATCATCGGCTTGCAATGAGTCTTTATGTCGCGGGACTGGTTGCGCAAAAAGAAATTTTGATTAAAGATTTTCAGTGGGTGGATATTTCGTTCCCTGAGTTTTTAAGCCTGATAGATAGTCTTGACTAAAATAAAAACATGCTACATAATAAGATTAAAAGAAAGGCAGGGTAAATATATGAAGAAAGATAACAATGTATCAATTTGTGCAGGGGGGGGGGGGGCCGGCTGAGCCGGTTCTATATATGGGTTCCGAGCTTGCGGACGACGTGAAATTTAACGCGAAGGGCGGAGTGCCGGCGGGGCGTGCATTTACGATGGCCGAAATCCTGTTATCCCTAACAATAATCGGCGTGGTCGCTGCCATAACGCTTCCTTCGCTGACCGGCAACATTAACGAGCGAACATGGAACACACAGCGCAAAGCGCTTTATGCAAGATTCAGTCAGGCAATCGCCCTAATGCCGTCATTAAACGGTTATGGAACTTTGACAGTGGGAAACGAATCAACTTCTGCTGTCGATACCGCTGCGGAAACTTTCGTTACAGAGGGCCTTTCAAAAGTTCTTAAAATTAACAATATTTGTGATAGTGACCACCTTGCGGATTGCGGAATTCCGGACAGGGTTACAAATATATCCGGCAGTCAGGTGTTTTCAGCCTTCCCCAAAACATTAGTTGAGTACAATTCAATGTTTAATTTTTCGGGTGTCGTTTGGAATTGCGATTACAGTTATTCCCAATTAAATACAAAGGTTGCTGCGTTTGAAACCCAGAACGGCGAAAGCATTGTTGTTTTTTACAACCCGAATTGTACCTCAAATGGACTGGAAAATGTTGAATGGGATTATATTCAGCCGAAGATGTGCGCTAATTTTGTGTATGATTTAAATGGAAATAAGGGGCCAAATACTGTTGGCAAGGATATCGGATTCATAACGGCATTATATTCTTCGGATTCTCAGGTGGTGGCTCCAATGCCGGTAGTTAACCGCTCGGTGGGACAGCCTTGGCATGATGCGGGTAATACCTGCCGAAATTTAAACGATGACGCAAGATTGCCAAATATGGATGAACTTGCCGCCGTGTTTTATAATAGAGATTTAATGGGAATTACAGTTGGTGATTTCTGGTCAAGTTCAAGCTATTCAACGGATAAAGCTTATCTTCAGGACACCGCGGGCGGAATTCGTTATGTAGCACCTAAAAATACCGCTCACTCTTTATGGTGTATCAAGCGTTAACCATACGTACGGGTGCAATGATGAAGGCCGCTACACGCGGCCTTTGTGTTAACACTTCTTAAAGCTCTACTTGACAACAAATTTTCTCTTTGCAATAATCATAATAGTGTATTAGTGGGTAACTCGTTCGATAAAATTCGCCACGGCGGATTACGAAACCCAAAGCGAAAGGAAATATAAATATGTACGCAATAGTCGAAACAGGCGGAAAGCAATATCAAGTTGAAGAAGGACGTTACCTTGACGTTGAATTGCTTGAAGGCGAAAAAGATTCAAAAGTGGTTTTTGATAAAATCGTTATGGTTGTAAACGGCAAAAAATCAAAAGTTGGCCAACCATACGTTGCAGGTGCTTCTGCAGAAGGCACTATCATGTTGCACGACAAATCTAAAAAAGTTATCGTGTTCAAACAAAGACCTAAAAAAGGTTACAGAAAAAAACAAGGCCACAGACAAGGCTTTACAAGAGTTATGATTAACAAAATCAGAACTTCTGCTCAAAAAAAGACTGAAGAAGCAGCTTCAGAAGAATAGACAGCGAAGTCGCGGAGCGACCACACGTCAGTGTGGGCGGCAAGCGGCGAAGAACTGCTTTATTACTAACGAAAAATTATAAGGAGATAAAACAATGGCACATAAGAAAGGTATGGGATCCACCCGTAACGGCCGTGACTCCGAAGCGAAGCGCTTGGGTGTTAAGAAGTTCGGTGGTGAAAACGTTAAAGCCGGTAATATCATTGTTCGTCAAAGAGGTACTAAATTCCACCCTGGTAACAATGTAGGTATCGGTAGCGATGATACATTATTTGCTTTGATTGACGGTACTGTTAAATTCGAAGCATATAGACGTGATAGAAGACAAGTTAGCGTTTACTCAGCTGGCTAGTTTATTTTAAATTAGTAAAATTGTAGAGAGCGCCCCACCATAAGCGCTCTTTTTTACGCGAAAATAGGGATAAAAGGAAAGTTATGCAAGTTCGTTCAATAGGTAGTGATTATAATACACAAAATAACCGGAATATAGCATTTGGAATAATTAAAAAGAATACGATTGATAAAGTTTTAAAAGTCGGCGAAGACGGAATCAAAGATAAATTCCTGTGCATTGTTTCTGCACCGTCAGGAACCGGCAAGGATTCTATTATAAATAAATTTAACGAAAAATACGATTATTTCGCTCGAATTGTGACCTGTACAACAAGAAAACCGCGTCCGGGAGAAGTTAACGGGGTAAATTATAACTTTTTGACTCAGGATGAATTCCAAAAGGGTGTCGAAAATGGTGACTTTCTGGAATATTGCAATGTTTTTGGCGACAGGTTCTATGGTACACGAAAAAAAGATGTTGAAACCGCGCTTGCGACAGGTAAAAATGCAATTCTAGTGATTGATGTTGACGGTGCGATGCAAGTTAAGAAAAATCGGCCTGATGCATTGATGATGTTTTTCACACCGCCTTCTATGAAGGAACTTGCTTCAAGGCTGATTAATCGTGGTACTGAAACCATGGACGCTATTGCAGAGCGTCTTGGTAAAGCAAGTTATGAATTAGGTTTTAAAAATAAATACGACATTATTCTTCAAAATGACGATTTGGCCGAAAGCGTAAATGAACTCGGGCAAATATTTAAGCTTGAACGATAATTTTGTGTTACAATTCAGGTATGGACAGAAAAATCGTAACTACAAACCGTAAAGCATTTCATGACTACATTGTTTTTGAAAAATATGTGGCCGGAATTGTGCTTTCAGGAACCGAAGTTAAATCAATCAGGGCGAATGCGGTTAATTTGAAAGACAGTTTTTGTTCGTTTAGCAGCGAGGGTGAATTGTTTCTTTATAAATGCCATATTTCACCGTATGAACATGGAAATCGATTCAATCACGAACCTGAGCGCTTAAGAAAACTGCTGTTGACCGGCAAAGAACTTTTGAAGATTTCTCAAAAGGTTAAAAAAGAAGGTTACACGATTGTTCCTCTGGAAATGTTTTTTATAAAAGGGCTTGTAAAAGTAGAAATTGCGCTTGTTAAGGGTAAAAAATTACACGATAAGCGTGAGGATATCACAAAAAAAGATCAAAAACGTGATATGGATAGGGCTAGTAAAATACGATGAAAGTGGTTCTGGTCGGCAGCGGGCCGATGTTATGCTCACTTATAGAAGGTTGTTGTGCTTGCGGCGGGGTCGAGATTGCGGGTGTGCTTAGGTATGAAAATTTAATTTATCCTCGCTGGCGGCTTCGTTTAAGAGATTTTTTGTGTCCGTCTGTGGAGAATACACTTATTAAAAAATATAAATTGCGCAATTTGAGTTTCAGGTCTGTGAATAGTGAGGCGTTTAAAGAGTTTCTAATTGCAAACAATATCGATTTAATGCTTGTTGGAACATGGCGTGAGAAAATTAAGCGTGAAATTTTTGACGTTCCGCGGCTTGCCAGTGTTAATGTTCATCCCTCGCTTTTGCCTAAATATCGCGGGCCGAACCCGTATTTACAGGTGATAAAAAACGGTGAACGGTTTTCGGGGTTTACGTTTCATTTGATTGATGAGAAATTTGATAATGGAGCGATTCTATATCAAAAACGTGTCGAAATCCTGCCCTACTATACTTCTAAAGAATTGCGCGAAAAGATAACGTTTGAAGTTAAACAATCGCTGCCGGATTTTCTGGTTGCGCTGGATAAAGGTGAGATTATTCCGCTGGAACAAAACGAAAAGCTTGCAACATATTATCCGAATATCACGGAAGACGAAATGATGCTGGATTTTGAGCGTGAAACCGCACAAGAGATTGTTGCGCGTGTGCGGGCATTACACCCGTGGCTCCCATGTTACGTGACATTCGGTGAAGATTTTTATGTTGTTAACCCTTATGAAATTGAGATTTGCGAGAACTGTCCTTCGGGTGTAAATTTGGAGGGTTCACAAATTACGGCTTGCTGCCGCGATGGCCGCGGGGTGATTATGCGGGGCTTGACTAAATATAGAAAATAATACATAATTATAAAAGAAAGGAAGGGTAAATATATGAGATTGATTAAAAGAGTAACGACATGGACAGGGGGGGGGGGGGCCGGCTGAGCCGGTTCTATATATGGGTTCCGAGCTTGCGGACGACGTGAAATTTAACGCGAATGGCCGAGAGCCGGCGGGGCGTGCATTTACCATGGCGGAAATCCTTTTATCCCTAACAATTATCGGCGTGGTCGCAGCAATAACGCTTCCATCTTTGACAGGCAACATTAACGAGCGCACTTGGAATACGCAGAGAAAAGCGCTTTATGCGCGGTTTTCACAAGCGATTGCCCTGATGCCGGCGCTCAACGGCTATGGAACATATACAGCCGGCACAGATTCGGCTTCTGCTGTGGATACCGCGGCCGAAACTTTCGTCACGGAAGGACTTTCAAAAGTTCTTAAAATTAACAACATCTGCGACAGTGAACATTTGCAAGATTGCGGAATTGTTTCTTCGTATACAACGGTCGGCGGCAATACAAAGCCTATCCCTACTAATTTAGAGGAATTAAATAGAAGATTCGTTCACGGTTGGGATAATGGGGACGGCACTTCTACCACTAATCCGCAAAAGGATATAAATACCCGTGCAGCAGGGTTTGAAACCCAGAATGGCGAAAGTATTCTTGTATTATATAACCCGTATTGCGTTGGAAATGATGTAAAGTCGTGGGATTTTATTCAACCGATGATGTGTGCAAATTTTATTTATGACTTAAACGGAAATAAAGGGCCAAATACAGTAGGCAAGGATATTGGCGTTATGACAGCGTTATTTTCTTCTGACTCTATTGTTGTCGCGCCGGTGCCTTTAGTGACAAATGTTGGCTCTGCAAAGTATCAGGATGCAGGTGTCCTTTGTCGAAATCAAGACAGTGACAGCAGAGTTCCTAATAGAGAAGAACTTATGTCTATTTTCTACAATAGCACTTTGTTTGATATGGTCGGTGATAACAATGCTTACGATAACATCTGGTCATCTTCCAACGATAGCGTTGAGAATGCTTGGACTGTAAACTTTAACCTTGCCCGTACTTATAAATTGCAAAAGACGTATTCTGTATCAGTCCGATGTATAAAACGATAAAATTATTGTAAGGCGCCGGCGGACTCGCCGGCGCCTTGTTTTTATTCTTTGTTTGCGGTAATATTTTGGTATATCAGACGAAAAAAGAGAGGAAAATTTTATGTCAGGACATTCAAAGTGGTCTACCATCAAACATAAGAAAGCAAAAGTTGACTCACAACGTGCAGTTGTGTTTCAGAGATATTCAAGAGAATTAATTGTTGCAGCGCGCTTGGGCGGTGCTGATCCTGCGGGTAACTTCCGTCTTAGAACGGCGATTGAAAAAGCAAAAGCGGCAGGACTTCCGAATGATAATATTAAACGCGCGATAGAAAAAGGCGCAGGCGCAGGTTCCAGTGAAAACTACGAAGAATTGGTATACGAAGGCTACGCGGCTGGCGGCGTTGCGGTTGTTGTAGAAACAATGACCGACAACAGAAACAGAACAGCCGGTGATATCAGAAGCTATTTTACAAAATTTAACGGGAATCTTGGTACAACCGGCGCTGTAAGTTGGATGTTTGACCAGCGCGGGCAGTTGATTTTTAACAAAGATGATGTTGATTTTGACACGCTTTTTGAAACCGCAATCAATTTTGACGCTGAAGATATAGTTGATGAAGACGATACGTATACGGTTTTGACGTCTGTTGAAAACTTCCAGAAAGTTGTTGAAGGGCTTGAAGGAGCAGGGTTTAAACCTCAAACTGCCGAGTTTACACGTATTCCGCAAAATACTGTTTCAGTAACTGATGAAAAAACCGCTCAGCAGGTTATGCGTTTATTAGACAGACTTGAGGAACACGACGATGTTCAGAATGTTTATATGAACTTCGATATCCCTGATGAAATCATGGAAAAGCTGGATGTATAATGATTCAGAAAATTGCCGAATTGTCAAAGTTGCTGAATAGCTCATACAGCGCAAAAAGTATTTTAAACTCTTTGCATGACTTTTTTGCGGACTATTTTGGCGTGCAAAAAACCGAACTTTATACGTGGGATGGAACGACTTCGCAGTTGAGGGATTTTTCAAGAAACTGGCTTTATATTGACGATATTTTTGAAAAGAAAATTGTCGCGCAGTATTATAAAATCTATGCGGATTTGCAAGAACGCGCAGAGGCAAAATCGTCCGGCGGACGGCTTTATTTCCCGCTCAAAAAACAGTCTAAATATGTCGGAATGATAGAATTTACCGGCGGACATTCTGATGAATTGGTTAAGTTTTTAGAGGTTTCAGGCGATGTTATTTCTCTCAAAGTTCAGAATATTATTCTGAACGAAAAAATGCAGAAAAATATTAATTTTCACGATTCTATGAAAAATATCGCGAAAATTATCGAAACCCAGTACGAACTTAATTACATTGTACCGCTGATTGGCGAAATGTTTGATAAGTTTGTATCAAATCATTTGATTTATATCTTTTTGAAAAAGGATGATTCGGAAGAGTTTTCTCTCGTCTGGCCGGCCGCATGTAATGACGAAAAAATTTACGGGCTTATCAGTATTTTGCGAAGCGATTCTGATTGTATTTTGACGGCAGACAAGAAAACCGGAGTTTTCCCGCTGGTGAGTGAAGGCAAGCTTTTTGGCTGTATCGTTACCAAGAGTATGGAAGGCAAACTTAACGATAAGGAAGTTGACTATATCGAACAGCTTACGAATCAGGTTGCGACAACGATTAACCGTGCAAATGTTTATGCGGAAATCCTCAAACACGCAACGCTTGACGCTTTGACCGGATTTTATAACAAACGTCAGCTTGAAGAACGTTTGAAACAGGAGGTTTCAAGCGCAAGACGTCAGCACCAGCCGCTTTCTGTAATTATGACTGATATTGACTTTTTCAAAGGCGTGAACGACACTTACGGCCACGCGGTCGGGGATTTGGTGTTGAAAACTGTTTCAGATGTGATTCGCTCGCAGCTTCGTGAGTATGACGTTGCAGGGCGTTACGGCGGCGAAGAGTTTACGATTTTGCTTCCGAGTGCAGCAATAAAAGACGCGTGCATGGTCGCGGAACGTCTGAGAAAAGCTGTTGAAAAACGTATGGTTGATATTTCAAAACTTACGCCAGAACACAAAAATATTAATGTTACTATAAGCCTTGGGGTTTATCAAATGCAAGAAGGCGACGAGATTCCTGATTTGATTATAAAAGCTGACAAAGCGCTTTACGAGGCAAAAACCGGCGGACGTAACAAAGTGGTTTCGGCACTGGAGGTAAAATAGGTGAAGTATTCGAGAGTTTGTAATAGTCTGGAAGATACGAAAAAGCTGGCTGAAGAGTTCGCCGGCCTGATTGAAAATGGCTGTTTTGTGAATCTTTACGGTGAAATAGGTGCCGGTAAAACCGCGTTTGTTAAACTTGTTGCAGACGCACTGGGTGTGCAGGAAAAAGTTACAAGCCCGAGTTTTGTGATTTTGAATGAATACCATAGCGCAAAGCTTCCGATTTATCACTTTGATTTATACCGTCTTGAACACGAGGGCGTTAAGACGATTTCTGACGAACTGCGTGAGTATTCAGAGGGTAAAAATATTACGTTTGTTGAATGGGCAGAATTTTCGCAAAACGAAATCCCGTTCAATCATCTGAAAATTAATGTAACTTATAACGACGATGATGCTCGCGTTTATACGTTTGAGCCGTCCGGAAAAGGGTTTGAATATATTATTGAGGGGCTGGAAAAATGTTAGTTTTAGCGTTTGATACTTGTATGGATAAAATGTATGTGACTTTGTGTCGTGACGGTGCGGTGTTGAATTCTGTCGCTGTTCCGTACGAGGGAATGCAAACGCGCTCACCAAAATTGTTAGAAACTGTTAAAAATGTTTTGTTAGAAAACAGTTTGACATTTGCGGACTTGGACTTAATCGCTACAAGTGTTGGGCCGGGGGGATTTACGGCGATTAGAACCTGTATGACGGTTGCGCGTGTAATGGCACAGGAACTGGGTAAAAAACTTATCGGCGTAACGTCTTTTGAAATTTTGGAAAATTTACCGGTTGATTTTGAAGGCAAGAAAAAACTTGTTGCGCTTGATGCCCGCCGTGAAAGCGCTTATGTTGCGGTCGACGGTGAAATTAAAGGAATCGTGCCTTTGAATGAAATTCAAACAGATGGGTATTTTGTTGTGACAGACGACAAATTGCAGCCGATTTTGGGCGGTGTTTCGTATCAAAGTTTGGATGTGAATTTGGGCGAAATTATCGCTAAAATTGCGGTTGAAAAGTCTAAAAACGAGGACGGCGACTGGGGCAAACTTACACCGTTGTACCTGAGTGCACCGTCTAACTCTTGACTAATTCCAAAACATGCTGCATAATAAGATTAAAAGAAAGGCAGGGTAAAAATATGAAGAAAGATAGCAATGTATCAATTTATGCAGGGGGGGGGGGGCCGGCTGAGCCGGTTCTATATATGGGTTCCGAGCTTGCGGACGACGTGAAATTTAACGCGAAGGGCGGAGTGCCGGCGGGGCGTGCATTTACCATGGCCGAAATCCTTTTATCCCTAACAATAATCGGCGTGGTCGCAGCCATAACGCTTCCGTCGCTGACCGGCAATATTAACGAACGCACGTGGAACACCCAGAGAAAAGCGCTTTATGCGCGTTTTAGTCAGGCGATTGCGCTTATGCCTTCTTTGAACCACTACGGAACGCTTACAGAGGACGAAAACGGCAGTGTCACAGCCGATACGGCCGCAGAAACTTTCGTGACGGAAGGACTCTCAAAAGTTCTTAAAATTAACAACATCTGCGACAGTGAACATTTACAGGATTGCGGCCTGCCCGATAAAATTAATCCGATGAACGGCGCCGGCGGATTTGATTTCCCTACAACACTTGCAGGATTTAACAATGAATGGCATACAATGTCGTTTGACAATTATTCTTATTCGCAGATTAATACAAAAGCCGTAGCGTTTGAAACCGTAAATGGCGAAAGTATAGCGGTTTATTACACACCGGCGTGTCAGTCAAGCATGAATGAAACGACGAATTTTTATTATTATCCTAAGATATGCGCAAATTTCGTGTTTGATTTGAATGGAAATAAAGGCCCCAATACTGTTGGCAAGGATATTGGATTTATAACGGTTTTTTATCCCGTTGATTCGATTATAAGTTCGCCTCAGCCGCTCGGGCGTGCTTCTAAGATTGGAACCGCACCGGAAGAGGCGTCAAAATATTGCAGGCAGGAGGGCGAAGAGTACAAATTGCCTGATATGTATGACGCGGCGGCTATGGTTTTGAATAAAAATCTTATTGGAACACTTGCGGATACGCTCGCGACAGGAAGTAAGCTTGACAGTACAAGATTCTGGGGAGTGGGTACGCAAACGGCGTTTAAACTTTATGACGTTGGTACTTCTACTGCGTATTTAAATGTCTACTGCATAAAACGTAATTAGAGAATATCCAGCGGGTCTACGTCGACGGCCATTCGGATGTCGCGCGGCATGGTGATTTTGCCGATAAAACTGGAAATAAAACCATGGCCTTTTTCGCCAAGTTGATTTTTGATAAGAATCTGAAACCGGTAAAGCCCGTTAATTCGTTCGATTACGCAAGGCGTAGGGCCTAGTACCATAAGCTTTTCGCCGACGCCGAATTTTTCAATCATTGTTGCAAGCCGTAAAACAATTTCCTGCGCGGACTTTTCTGCGCGGAAGTTGTTTTCGCTGCTCAAAATTATTCGGATAATCTGGCTGAACGGCGGGTAATCAAACTCTGCGCGTGCCGCGATTTCGGTATTGTAAAACTCTTTGTAATTTTGTGATTTAGCGCTTGCAAGAGCGTAATAATCAGGGTTGTATGTCTGGAAAATGACGCTTCCTGAAAACTCCCCGCGTCCTGCGCGGCCGGCAACCTGTGTAAGAAGTTGGAACCCGCGTTCTGACGCTCTGAAATCTGGCAGGTTAAAGCTTGCGTCCGCTGATATTACGCCTACAAGCGTTACGTTAGGATTGTCCAGACCTTTTGCAATCATCTGGGTTCCGACTAGAATGTCTATTTCGCCGCGCTGAAATTTTTCTAATAACCTGACGTGTTCTCCCTTGCGTGTCAAAATATCGCTGTCGATTCGCTCAACATTGTTTTCAGGATAAAGTTCTTTTATGTATTGTTCAATTTTTTGTGTTCCTACGCCGCTGTTTTTGAACGAATCCGAACCGCAGGACGGGCAGAAATCAGGGAAATATTCCGTGTGATTGCAATAGTGGCATTTTAGCCGCTGGTCTTTGGCGTGCCAAATCATCGGAATCGCGCAATGCGGGCATTCTATCACGTGGCCGCAGGCCTGACATTGCGAATAGGTCGAAAATCCGCGGCGGTTGATTAGTAAAATTACCTGCTGACCCTTTTCAAGCGTTTCTGTTATGGCTGTTTGAAGCGGTTTTGAAATAAGGTTTTTGTAAGCGGCTTTGCCGTGGTTTTGCATATTTATGACCGATACCGGCGGAACTTTTGCGTTGTTGTAGCGGTTGAGAAGTTCAAAGAGGTTTCCGCTGTTTGTCGCGCGGTAGTAGCTTGAAATATCAGGGGTCGCAGAACCCAGAATCATAGGGCAGTTGTGAAACTCCTGTAATTTCTGTGCAACGACTCTGGCGTCATATCGCGGCGCAGGGCTGGTTTGTTTATAAGCGCCTTCGTGTTCCTCGTCGATGATAATCAGGCCGATATTTTTTAGCGGCGCAAAAACCGCAGAGCGCGCGCCAGCAAGGATTTTTATTTCATCACGATAAAGCTTTTGCCAGACGTCATATCGTTCGCCGTCTGAAATACTGCTGTGCCAGATTGCGACATCTTCCGTGCCGAATTTTCGGGCTAAGCGTTTTGTAAGCTGCGAGGCAAGCGCAATTTCCGGCGCTAAGAAAAGCACATTTTTACCTGATTTTATGCAGTCGTCAATGAGTTTAAAATAAACTTCTGTCTTACCGCTTGCTGTAACGCCGTGTAAAAGAATCGTTTCGGTCGGGGATTTGCAGATTTTTTCCTTAATCCTCTCGTAAACATTATTTTGTTCCGGCGAAAGTTCATACAAAGCTTCGCGTTCCGTAATCCTCAAAACATCAAGCGGGTTGCGGTAAAGTTCTTCGTTTGTGAGTTTTACACATCCTGAGTCTTCAAGTTTTTTGATAGTGGCGCGGGTGGTTTTAGCCTCTTTTTCAAAAACAATAAGGTTTCTTTTGCCGCAAGCCTGTAATTTTTCCAAAACTTCAATCTGTCGTTTGGTTGCGCCGTCAAAGGTTACAAACTCAACGTACTGTTCGGTTTTAGAGGCTTTCTCGATTAATTTTAGAGGAATCGCGGCATTAATTACCGTAATCAGGGCCGTGCAATAATAATTTGCGACCCATTCAAGAAGCTTTAAGTAATCAATATTAAAAAGGGGATTTTCCTCCAGAATCCTGCTGACCCTTTTTGCTTTGATTTCAGGCGGTAGGTAGTCGGAAAACCCCACACAAAAAGCGTTTACAAGCCCCTGTCTTCCAAACGGAACAAGTATAACCTGCCCTATTTGGATTTTGCCCTGCATCTCATCAGGAATAAGGTAACTGTATGTTTTTACCCCCAATCCCTTGATATTTACTAATGCTAAGGCATATTTTGACAAATTTAACTCCAACTTTACATCTTACCGACCAGCCAAATATGAAGGGGCGAATTATTCGCCCTCAGCCATGAATTCTTTTTTCGCTTCTTCGATTGCTTCTGATAACAGGTCGAGTTGTTCAGGTGCGAAAGTTACGCCTTTTTTAGTCGGAAGCCATGTTGAACCGCCGTCGGTTGTGTAGTGAATACGTAAGTTAAAATAGCTTCTGCCTTTGTATTCGCTGATTGAAATTTGTAGTTGTTCAGTATCTGTTCTTGGAATTGTCGCCAAAATTTTTGCTTCTGCCATGATTCTCTCCTTCTTTTTTTATAAGTATAACATAAATGTCCGAAAAAATCTCACGGAGAGAGGGCAAAAAATCCTTTATTTAGAGGTTGCCTTTTAGAGTAACATCATTAAATAATAGAACAGGCAATGTAGTAAGTAGAAACGAGGTAGTTATGACTTCATTATCAGGAATTTATGCGGGGCTGAACAGCACATATGCTTATCTGGCTTCACAATATAAAGACGGGCTGACTCTTGAAAATATCGCGGAAGCACGTACAAATACTGAGAATATAAACAATTTAAACCAGACATTTGCGTCATATTTGCAGACGAATTTTTCGGCACTTGACGCGGATGGTGACGGTGTTATTTCAGCGGCCGAGGCAAATAATACAATTAGCCAGATGTCAGCAAGCGGCTTGACCAAGGCGCAGTTGACCCAGTTACAAGCTTCAGGCGCTTCCGGAATTACAAATTCTGATTATTCTTATATCCTTGAAAACTTTGAAGCAATGGATTTTAACGGTGACGGAAGAATTACGGATGCTGAAATCGCGGCGTATAAATTGAAAGCCGCTAAAATGGAGAAAGAAGATGAAATGGCCCACAGGGCTGCCTCAAATATGTCAACTTTCTACGGGGATGATTCTTCATCAAGCACCGGAAGTTACAGTATTTTGAGTTACAAGTATAAAACAAATAAGAATTAATGGGTTTAATAACTTATTAGTAACACACATAACAAACAAAGGGAATTGTAAGGCTCATTTTAATGAGCCTTTTTGTTTTAGTCAACAACTCTAATGCGGTTATCGTCCTTGATTGTTATTGGTTTATCAGTCTTTTTCAAGCAATTTATTACGCAGCCGGTAATATCATAGTCACAGATTTTTTCCGCTTCATTAAATTTATTCAGCATTGTGTAATTATCGTTGCCCTGTGCGTGAAAATCGTTAATTACTGTTTTGTAGAATTTGTATTCGCGCGGGTTTTTTATATCGATAGGCGATTTTTTGCCATCACGGTCAACATAGTTCATTGAAAGTAATTCGCCGTCTTTGTCTACTACATATTCAAGGCCGGAAACCTCCATAATCCCCGGTTTTGAACCCTGATTCTGGAATGAGGTTGAGGCAAATTTTATTGCGTCAACGATTTCTTTTTCGCTGTAATTTACGACGACAGCTTTGTTTTTGAACGGTAAAATTTCATCGAGAGTTCTTGTATCGATTGTTCCTTCTTCAAAGAAACCGCGGATTTCCGGTGATGGCATTAGCGCTATGTCAGCGTTGCAGTCCTCTTTCATACAGTCAAGTATGAAGTTTGCGTGGCCGTTTGGCTCAAGTAAAACATTTTTTGGTGCTTTTTCCGCGTTTTTAACATAGCCGACTTTTGCGGGGTTGCCAAGAATCGTTTCAAAAATATATCTCATTGGCATGTTTCGGCGGAAATAGTTTGTGTAAGAAACATTATTTTGTGCTTTTTTGATAATGCCTTTTTCGTCAAATTCAACATTCAGAACGCCAAAATGTGTTCCATCGCGTCCGCCCTGAGTTATTACGACCGGTTCGTTGGATTTTGAATAAAAGAGATTTTTGTCTTTTTTGATATCTCTCAACAGGTCGTGGGAGTGACCGCCGAGGATAATATCTATTCCGTCGGTTGCACGCGCAAGAAGCACATCGCCTTCGTAGCCGATGTGAGAAAGAAGAATTATTTTGTTAATTCCCTGTGCTTTTAGTTCGTCAGCGTCTTTTTGCACCTGCTTGATTGTTTCGTCGAGTGTGTGAACCTGCAGGTTCTGTGTAAGGCTTCCCTGACGCAGGCGTGAAATTAAGTCGATAGGTGCGGTGCCGATTATGCCGTATTTATGACCGTTGATTTCCTGAATTGTATAGTTTTGAAGTTTGTTTTGAACCTTTTCGCTGTTCTTTATATAAACATTATTTGCAAGAAGTTTATATTGAATGTCGCCCAGAAGTCTTAAAAGTTTGTCTGATTTTCTCCACGCAAGGTCGAATTCGTGGTTTCCCATTGCTGTTGCTTGAATACCTATGGCGTTTTGGAATTTAACGGCTACCTGATTAATTTTTTCGTCGTGGCCAAGTTGAATATCCCCTGATGAAAGCTTAAGTCTGTCAACATCAGGTTGCGTTTTCCTGAACGAGTCGAATGTGTTGGAAACGCTTGCAAGTCGTTCCATATTTATGGATTTTCCGTGAATATCATTAATATAGAAAATACTCGTTTTGACCGGTCGTTCAGGTTGTTTTACTCCTGTCCGCGAATCCGCTGCGGGATTGCGATTAATCTGAGTATTGGCGATATTCATTACTGGATTGATTGACACTTTTGTAATCCCTTTAGCATTAAGGCACGTAAAAAATTTTTTTGCTACTAAGTAAAGAAATCGTTACATGATTTTAATCAGTTTTGCTTTTGTCGTATAATAAAGGAAAATAGGGATATTTTATAGGAGAATTGTATTATGGGATACAGATATGATGCAGGTGATATAATTACCGCAATGGTTACGCCGTTTAATGCTAAAAGAGAAATTGATTACGATAAAGCTGAAGCACTGGCGAAGTATTTGATGAATAACGGAAGCGATTCCATTCTCGTGGCCGGCACTACAGGCGAAAGCCCGACATTAACACACGAAGAAGAAATTGAACTTTTAAGCACTGTTAAACGCGTTGCTGTGGAGGGTGGATGTAAAGTTATTATGAATGCAAGTTCTAACTGCACCGAAACAGCCTGCAGGACAGCTAAATTAGCGCAAAATGAAAATGTTGACGCGCTTTTATCTGTAGTACCTTACTATAATAAACCTAATCAGGCCGGCATGATTGAACACTTTTCTGCTGTTGCGGGAAGTACTGATTTGCCGATTATTCTTTATAATATCCCCGGTAGAACCGGCGTGAATATGCTTCCTGAAACAGTTGCAAAACTTGCAAAAAAATATTCTAATATCGTTGCGATTAAACAAAGCTGCGGCGATATGGATGCGGTTACTGAAATGAAATGTATTTGTCCTGAAGATTTCGTTATCTATTCAGGGGATGACAGTCTGACGCTTCCTATGATGGCGCTGGGCGCTAAGGGGGTAATCTCCGTTGCATCCCATGTTTTTGGCCGCGAAATGCAGTCTATGATTAGAAACTACAAAACAGGAAACTTCAGCGCAGCGCTGAATATGCACAAAATTCTTTTCCCTGCATTCAGAAAATTGTTTATGGCGCCGAACCCTGTTCCTGTTAAAGCTGTTCTCGCTCACAAAGGACTTATTGAAGAATACGTAAGACGTCCGCTTGTCGAACTTTCTGATGATGCAAAAGCTGAATTGTTCGCGGTTATTGACGCTGTTAATTGCGGATAACTTAGCCGTATCAGGCTATGGCGAAATCTGCAGGTATATGATTTAAAATTATTAGTAAAAGAGGAATAAAAAAGTGAAAAACAAATTGATTATGTTCTGGGTAATTGTGGCGATAACAATCGCTTCAATTGTCGTAATCTGTTTGAATCCGCCAAAACTCGGTCTGGATTTAATCGGTGGTTCCCGCCTTACTCTTGAGGCAAAAACGACAGACACTTTAGCAAAAATCACTCCTGAAGTTATGGAAAGATTGAAATTTGCTATTGAAAACAGGGTTAATAAACTCGGTGTTGCTGAAACAGTCGTTCAACAGGTTGGCGAAAAACGTCTTCTCGTTGAAATTCCTAACGTTTCTGACCTGAAAGAGGCAAAAGCGTTTATCGGCGATACTGCTGAATTAGAATTTAAAAAAGAAAATGGTGTCGATAAAAACGGCAACCAGATTTGGGAAGCTACAGGCTTGACCGGTAAAGATTTATCAAAATCAATTCTGTCAACAGACAGTGCCGGTAAGTGGGTTGTGGATTTAGAATTTAATGCAGATGGTACTAAGAAATTTGCACAATTGACGACAGATTTAGTTGGCAAACAGATGGCAATTTTCTTCGGTGGAGATTTGCAATCTGCGCCTGTAATCAGAGAACCGATTTTACTTGGCCGCGCTCAAATTTCAGGCAGTGACGGATTTGCTTATGAGGAAGCCGACAGAATGGTTAAACTCCTAAACGCCGGTGCACTTCCGGTTCCGGCTGAAATCGTTGAAGAAAATATTGTAGGGCCGACGCTTGGTGCTGACAGTTTAGAAAAATCTAAATTTGCAGGACTTCTGGGCTTAGGGCTCGTAATGCTCTTTATGCTTGCTTACTATAGAGTTCCGGGTATGATTGCTAACATTGCGTTGATTATTTACAGTTTAATCCTTTTTGCCTTGTTCGTTACAATTCCTGTAACCCTGACGCTTGCCGGAATCGCAGGTTTCATCCTGAGTATCGGTATGGCGGTTGACGCAAATATCCTGATTTTTGAACGTACGAAAGAAGAACTCCGCGCAGGAAGAAACCTCTATACTGCGATTAACTCAGGTTTTGACAGAGCGTTCACAAGTATTTTTGACTCAAATATGACTACAATTATCACCTGTGCAATACTTTACTTCTGGGGTACAAGCATTGTTAAAGGTTTTGCCCTGACTCTGGCTCTGGGGGTAATGGTTTCTATGTTCAGTGCAATCACTATCACAAAAAACTTTATGCATTTGATTTTCGGAACAGGTGAGTTAAAATACCCGCAGCTCTTCGGTTTACGTAAAGATGAAATAGATTCGGCTTATACGGCTAGTGAAACTAAACGTGAAAAAGCTCGTTTCGGAATACTAGATTAAGGAGATATTGACAATGAGTAATAAACATTTAGTTCATGTAGTAAAATTCAGATGGCTGTGGATGATTTTATCCGCACTGTTATTGTTACCGGGAATCGTTGCTATGATATATTCAATGGTAACATACCCTAACCACGCACCGCTAAAAGTCGGTATTGATTACACCGGCGGAACAATTTCACAGTTCGCGGTACCGGAAAAAGTCAGAATTGATGATAAAGATCAGCTTGCAACTTTGCGTCACAATCTTGACGCGGCTGATATCGAAAATCCTTACATACAGATTTTGAGTGTAACACCAACGCCTGAAAATAAAAATGTTGAAACAATTATTTCTATCAGAACAAAATTTATTGACAAAGATTCACAGGATTTGGATAAAATTACGACCGTAATGCAGTCTGAATTCCCTGCATCAGAATTGATTTCTGTAAGTTCAGTCGGGCCGACACTAGGTAAAGAATTATTCAAAAACTCTCTTATTGTTTTGACCCTTGCGTTTTTAGGAATCGTCGCTTATTTATCTGTAAGATTTAGATTTGATTATGCGCTTGCGGCAATTTTAGGTGTTGCACATGACGTACTTTTCGTTGTTGGTGTGTTCTCAATTCTCGGGTTGCTGTTTAACGTTCAGGTCGACGGGCTGTTTATCACGGCTATTTTGACAGTAATAGGCTTCTCTGTTCACGATACAATCGTAACCTTCGACAGAATCCGCGAAAACCTCAGATACTATTCTAAGAAAATGACATTCGGAGAAATAGTTGACGCGTCAGTTAATCAAACATTGGCAAGAAGTATCAATACTTCTGTCACAACATTAATTACACTGCTTGCACTCTACTTCTTCGGCGGCGTTACCACAAAAGACTTCGTTCTGGCGATGGTTCTTGGTATCGCAATCGGTACATATTCAAGTATTTTCTTCTGCTCAATGCTCATTGAGTTCTGGAATGATAAGAAGAATCAGCCGGTTAAAGCATAGAATTGAATTAAAATGGCGGTCATCAGACCGTCATTTTTTTTACCGGCTCATAAACATTGTGAACGCCGGTTTCTCTAAAACCGTGTTGTAATAAAATTTTCGGAATCCCGTGGCCGTTTTCGAGCGAACCTATTGCAATAAGGCCGTTGTTTTTTGTCTTTTCGTAAAGCATTTCTGCCAGCGGGTGATGTTGTTCTTTATTAAGATATGTCCAGAAGTTTCGGCAGAGAATAACGTTGTTTTCATCCGGTAAATTGCGTAAATCTTCTAAAATATCGGCCTGCTTGAATATTATTTTGTTCTGCAAAGGTTCTCTTGGTTTAACGCCCATCATACAATCGGGAATGCTTGCCGGAACGGCCTGAAAATAATGGTTAAATTTGTTCTTAGTAAAGTAATTTATAGCATATAAATCAGGAGCATAAATATTGAAAATCCCGCTTTGTGCGAAATCAAGTACATGTTGATATTTATCTTTAGCGATTATAGGGAATATTTTTGGGGCGATTTCAGGTGTGAATTCCATAACTGACATTGCAAGCGTAAGAGGTTCTGAACCGTCGGAGCAGGCGTAATTAGTAATATTTATTTTCGGCGCAGTCCGGTATTTATAGCTTAGAAATCTTGTGAACGGTTCCCATTCTATGTCATTTCGAAACATATAAGTAACGGTTTTGTTTACGACTTTACCTGCAGCATTGAGAAATTCGTTTTCATTACTTTTAAAAGCCGGCTGACGGTGGTAACAATTATTTGAATACGGGTTGAATGAAACTTGCATAAAAGCTTTAAAACCTGAGCAGAAAAATTTTTGCTAAGGGAGGGTAAATTATACTTGCTTTTTATTTATTTTTAAGGTTTAATAAAGGTTATACGGGACTATGGCACTCTGCCGGACGAACGATTGAGTATCGTTCGTGAGAGGAAGGTAGCGCAAAGCTACCGCAAGCCGGTTCCCTAACAACAATTAAATATTTGGGACTATGGCGCAGCGGTAGCGCAGGGGACTCATAATCCCTTGGTCGTGGGTTCGAATCCCTCTGGTCCCAAATAAAAAGATGCCTTTAGGCATCTTTTTATTTCTTTTTAATTACAACAAGATTACGTTTGTAAACTTCGTCCAACGGAAGTGTATATTCAATAATATCAATGATTTCACCGCCAAGACGTTTGATTACAGGCTTTGCTGAATCAATCTCTTCCTCAACTTTTTTTGACTTATATGCAACAAAATATCCGCCTTTTCTTAATAGCGGAAGCGCATACGCGCTGATTTTATCAAGTGTTGCAACCGCACGCGAAGTAATAATATCATATTTATCGTTTAAATTTTCGGCTCTTTCACAGAGGGTGTTTAGGTTCAAAAGCCCAATATCACGGCAAATATTGTCAATTGCTGCCAGTTTCTTTCGGATACTGTCAAGTGCTGTTACCTGTAATTGAGGATATTTTATTGCCAGCGGAACCGCAGGGAATCCCCCGCCTGTGCCGATATCAAGAAGTTTTTTGCCGGTTGCGTTCACGCCTGTTTTTTCAAAAAACAGTTCAAGTGAAAGGCTGTCGTAAACGTGTTTTTCCCACAAAAATTTTTCTTCGTTTTTGGATATCAGGTTTATTTTGGCGTTTTCTTGCAGAAATCGCGTCATATATTGTTCATAATTCTTTTTGTTATTCATAGTTAAATTCTTTTGCCTTTTTGTTAAAGATTTCTTCTGTGACACGGTATTTAACGTCCAGAATCCGGCGTTCAATGTTTGTTAGGTTTTCTTTAATAAAGCTATTTTTTGCCAGACTGTGTGCCGTGAAATATTTTTCCAGGGCTTCAATAATGCGTGTTTTATTGTACAGATAATCCCCGTAGTCAATCAGTGCTGATGTGCGGTAGAAGTTGTCCTGAAGTTCTGCTGCATATTTGAGAGCGTTTTCGTAATACTTTGCTGCTTCATTCGTGTTTAATTTAGCAAGTTTAAGGTTTGCACTATAAAGTTCCTCCGGTGTTGAGGCGGATTCCAGTGCTTTTATTCCGTAGTTTTGCGCAAGAGCAAGGTTTTCAGTTTCAGCATAGAGTGTTGTCAGGTTGGAATATATTTGTGTTAAAAACCGGTTTGTTTGCGGATTGGAATTGAATTTTAAAGCCTTTTCGTACGCTTCGATTGCACGGTAATTGTTGTTGCGCGCTTCCAGAATCAGGCCGCATTTAAAGAGAAGTTCGCAGATAGTTTTAGAATCTTCCGATTTGTTTATTAATTTCATTGCAGTTTTGCAGGTGTCAAAAGCATTGTCTTCGTCGCCTTCTTCCATAAAAATATCAAAGAGTAAAAGTGCGGATTTAATTTTTATAGATTTGCCGGCTTGCGGCAAAAGGTTTTGAAGAATGTCTTTCGCACATTCGCGTTTGAACATAAGGTACTCCATACGTGCCATATAAAAACGGTTTTCCTGTGCGTGGGCGGTGTCGTTTAAACCGTCGTACAGATTAGCGGCCGAAGTAAAATGTTTTAACGCATTGTATGCGTCAGGAAGGTTTGCGTAAGCCAAAGCAATTTTGTGGCGGGCAAGTGCTTCGATTTCTTTGTTTTCATTGGTTTTTAGCAGAAGTTTTTCACCGAGTGTTATGACCCGTTTGTAATCGTAGTCGGCTTCTGCGTTTTTAATTTCTTGCAGAAGTTGTCCGGCATTCATCAGGTTTTCAGCCTCGTCCTGCGCTTGAGCCTGTGATATAAAATCATTGAGGGAGTTTGCGATGTTTGAAATAAGGCTGTTTTCTTCCTCTTCATCAAATACAAACAGAAGGTCTTTGAGTTCTTTTGGCTCCGGTTTTGGTGCTTGTTCCTCGGGTTGTGCCGGTTTGGAAGCCGGAGGCGGAGGAGCTTGCAGTAATAGCGCCTGTGCATTATAAACTTCTATATTTCTTGTAAGTTCAACTTTTTTAGGTATAAAGATTTTGTGGTATTCGATTTCCTGTCTAATTGTTTTTCTGGAGATTAGCAGGTCGCGATCTTCCGGTTTGCGCGGAAGCTGCATTTCATAGAGTTGGACGCAGGAGCGATGAAGTTTTACCAGAACATTGTCGGGGATTTCGCCTTCTGTTATGTCTTTGTAGTAATCTTTGAGATAAATATTTCCGTGTTCTATTTCAATAAGCCTGTTTGCGGCATACATTTGAAGTCTGGCTTCATCGTAGAGGTTCAGAGATTGAAGAAGTTTGATATTTACGGGATATCTGATTACTGTTAAAAATCTTAAAAGGTGCCCGCCGACAGAATCAACCATTGAGAGAAATTCGCGGAACAAGTATTCTTTTAGCGAAAGGAAACTTTTAGCCTGCGCGTTCATTAATTCAAGCGGTGATATTTTTTTGACAGCCATAATTTTTAACGCGAGCGTAGTATAAAAATAATAGCCTTTTGTAAGTTTATAGAACTCTTCAAAGACAGGGCCGTGGATACGGATTTTGTGCGCTGTTATATATTTTTGAAAAAGTTCTTTGTCGAGAGCTTTAAAATTTATTTTTTCAAATTTGATATCCGGCGCGAGTTTGTCCTGAATTGAGTTTCGTGAAATTATGATGGTTTTAATTTTTGAGAACTGTGCAAGGTGCGTAATGAAGTCCAGAATGTGCTGTGCGTTTTCCGGTAAAAGGGTTTGGAATGAATTTAAAACGATGACAATTGGCTTAGAAATAGAGTAAAAATATGCGTTAATTCTTTGAGAAAAGTTTTCAAATTTTGCCTGTGGAACCTTTATTATTCCGTTAGAAGAGAGATGTTTAAATTCTTCAAAAAATCCAAGGAATATATCGTCAAGGTTTGTTGATTCATAGCAGTTGGCCCATAACAGGACAGTATCGCTGTTAAGCGCTTCAAGGCTGTGGCTGACGACTTCTGTTTTGCCTGTGCCAAGAAAACCGGAGGCAAGAAGTATTGCGTTTTCAGAGTGGAAAAAATCAAAAATTTTAGAGATTTGCGATTTATTGTTTTCCAGCAAGACCGAGGTTCCGGAATCGTTGGCGTTATCAATAATATTTACAGGTGTGATGTCTTCTTGCAAAAATTGGTGCTTCATAAAGTTATATTAATAGATTTTGTTATTTTTTGCAAACTTTATTTTTAAAAATTTGCACATTTTGTTTGTTTCGAGTAAAATTTCATTAAGGGGGATTATGTATGGAATTTTTTAGAAAAAACCAGAAGATAATAATATTGATAATTGCGTTAACATTTATCGCATGGACATTTGGCCTTATGTTGTTACCTGTATTATTCGGATAAGAAGTGGTTTTTCGAAATTGAAGAAGATGAAGAAAGTTTTGAATATTTTTATACTTGCTGCGGCGTTATTGATGGGGGTAACCGCCTCTTATGCTGCGCCGGCCCAGCAAACCGTCGATAAAAAACTCAAAACTTATAATCAAAAAATTCAGAATATTAAAGCCCTTGAGGGACTTGAGAAAAACAAGCTTCATAAAAACCAGAAACAATTAGAAACAACCTCTAAAAATCTTGCGAAATCAGAATCTACTTACAATGGTTTGAAGCAGGAATTGACCGGAATTGAGCGGGATTATGATATTGCTATGCAGGAGTATAATCTTGCAGTTGTCGATTTTAACTCTAAAATTCGCAATATCTATAAAACCCAGCGTTCAGGTATGCTTCAATTACTGTTCTCGGCTAAAGATTTAACAAGTTTTATGGATACTGTTTATTACGAGAAAATTATTTTGAAGCGCGATGTTAATAAGATTTTATCAGTAAAGACAAAAGCGCAAAAAGTAGTAATGATGAAGCGCACAATCCAGCTTAGAAGAAATTATCTTGCAAAATCTATTAAAAATATTCACTCTCAAAAAGAATCTTTGCGTCGTGCGATTGCCGCAAACGAAAAGAAAATTAATAAACTTAAAACTGACAGGCGCGCCTACGAAAAGGCTGAGCGTGAACTTATGGGGCAATCAGCGAAGCTGCAATCTATGCTTAATAATAAAGGTTCTAATGCAAAATTGGTTAATTCAAGTTTCGTAAGACCGATTTCAGGCCGCATATCTTCCCCTTTCGGTATGCGTACCCACCCTATATTCAAAAGCAAATCCTTCCACTCCGGAGTTGATATTGCAGGCCCTAATACCGGTAATATCATTGCGTCAAATGATGGAAAAGTTATTTACTCCGGCTGGTACGGCGGGTACGGAAAAGTTGTTATTATTGACCATGGAAACGTTAACAATTCCCCTATAACAACGCTGTATGCCCATATGTCCTCAATTAATGTGACAACCGGTCAATCGGTTAAAAAAGGACAGGTGATTGGTAAAGAGGGCTCTACCGGTTACAGTACAGGCCCGCATTGCCACTTTGAAGTCAGAGTTAACGGCAAACCTAATAACCCTACTAATTACGTCTTGTTCTAAAAGGTAATCTAATTGAAAAAATTTATAATCATATCATTAATAACTCTTTCATGTTCCGTGTCAGGCCTTAAGGCTTCCGGCGCAGAATCCGGTATGCTCGGTGCATTCGGGCCGGCTGACGGCTACAGTGATTATTTGTTCCCGCAGGAGGATCAAGAACAGGATGTCAGACTGATTAAGAAGAAGAAAGACAAATTTGTTTCTGATGAAGAAAAAGTTGATAATGAGGAACTTGATGGCTTATTTAACGGTAACGACACGGTTCAATCTGTAATCTATAATTCTGTTTTGACTTCTGACCCGAGAACAATGCAGATGGGAACATCAATTCGCAGCGTTGAGTATAACGCACAGGATTTACCGGTGTTTAAGCGTACGCGAATTCGCTTTATGAATTGGGTTCGGCGCGGCGAAGAGAAGACTTATCTTAGAGATTTAGAGAAAGAAAAAAAGCAACTTGAAGAGTTTGAAAAAGAACTTGATAAGGAAAAACTTATCAATGATGTCTTCTATTCCTCAGAAGAACAAAAAATGAATGCAGAAAAATCGCTTGAAAACAAGGTTGAAGATGTTCAGATTGAAGATCCGGAAGCACCTGCTATTCAAAAACAACCGGTAAAGCTTAAGGGCAAATTGAAACAAACCAAGGGTGAAAATGTTGTTGTTCTTGACGCAAAAAATATTTACTACATTGAAGAAAATGATGAAATTATCGCCGAAAATTCTGCAGTCGTTAAATTCCCGAAACAAAAAATAACAATGAAGGCTGACCGGTTTGTTTATTCAAATTCGTCAAACATAATTAAGGCTATCGGAAACGTTAAGATTACCCGTGACGGGCGTGATATTTTCAGCGATTTTGTTCAGGTTAATGTAAACGAAGAAGAAATTTCATTTGAAAATCTTAATGCGGATATGGCCGGCACAATTATTAGAGCCGAAAGCGGTGTTTCAAAAAACAATTCGTTGTTCCTGTACAACGGTTATCTGAGTGCCGAAGGAGAAAAACGCGTCGGTCTTCCGTCAAGAAAAATCAAAGGTTTTTCACCTGATAACCTTATGAATATTGATTTGGACGATAAATTTTATGTGCAGCCGTATTATCTTAAAGAGGATAAAACTCACTTTGATACCGAAAAAATAACGATTAATGCCAAAAAAGACCATGATGTTATGACGCTTAAAAATATAAAAGTCCATTATGGTAATAATAAAGCGTTCAATATTCGTTCGTTGACGGCATATATGGATAAACAGCACAGATCTTTCGAGGCAAATTATCCGGAATTCGGAAGTATTGCCAGATTAGGGATGTTTATCGGCCCCGGTTTTGTGTTTGAGGTGCCGCGCGCCGGAACATTAAAATTTATTCCGTTCTTGAACTATCGCAGCAGTAAACTCGGCTTCGGGGGCGCTTTGAGATATAAAGGTTCTCATAATATTACGGAATTGGGCTATGGTTCGGTGTCCGATATCTGGGTGTTAAAAGGTTATCAACAACTTGATGACAAACTTTCTCTCGTATATGGTATGAACTCTTTTCAGGATCAATGGTTTTTGGGCGGCAGAATGCCGAAGTATTCCATGGAACTCTTATATAAAGACCGTTATTTGATTCCAGATTCTATCAAAAAGGGTCTTAATATGACCTATGAACACCGTGGAACTTTTGGTTATTACCACAACTCAATGTTCAACATGAACTATGAAACCTTTAAAACCGGTAATATCGGTACGTTTAGAGGCCGTTATATGGCTGAAATCTCACAGGAATTTTATAAATATATTGACAAAGAAAATCACCGTGAATTCATTTTAAGTGGTGTATTACAGGGCAGTGCGGCGTTATATGGTACCGGCGCTACACAGATGATAGGACGTGCGGGACTCAGCGCTCACTCAAGATATAAAAACTGGCAGCAGGATATTGCTTATTACCTTTCAGCGTGGGATGACCATACACCGATGCAAAGGTTCGATGCTTACCGTTACGGACGTTCAAGCGTTATGATTCGTGAGGCAATAAGAGTTTGTAAATTCCTCTCTGTTGCTTGGACCGGCATGGTTACATTGTCCGACGACGCGCCTAACGACAAACTTTTTCAAGAAAATGCTTTCCTGTTTATTTTCGGGCCTGAAGACGTGAAGTTCACATTCGGTTATGACTTTGTTCGTAAAAGAACATACGTAACGCTTGGTTTTTCACTGAACACAACCGGTTCTACGCTGAACTATAAGACACTGGAGATTAAGAATCCGGATAAACTTGCAAATGGTGACAGTGAGAAACTTGAAGAATTACAGCCTGAATTCTGGCTGATTCCACAGGATACTAAACCTAAAGCCAAGAAATATACACATGCGCAGGTTATTAACCTCAATGAGGATAAAGAGAGAATCGATTGATGGAACATAGAGATAAAGTTTTAGATTTAATAAAATACGGGAAACTTGCCGGAGATAAAAACTATACTCCGGGGTATTCTGGGAATCTTTCCGCGCGCTACGGTGAGAATGTAATTATTACAACTTCGGGTTCCGCGAACGGGTATTTAACGGAAGACGATTTTGTCCTGATTGATTTTGAGGGAAATGTTGTCGATGGAAAAGGTAAACCTTCCAGCGAAAAGTTTTTACATCTGGAATTCTATAAAAAACGTCCGGAAGTTAATTATGTAATCCATGTCCATCCGGTGTATTTGAGTGCGTTTGCATCAGTCGGAAAAGATTTAACGGCGCCTGTTATGCCGGAAAATGTTTTTTACTTTGGCCAAATCCCTCTTGCAGAATACGGACTTCCGGGGTCAATGGATTTAGTTGAAAAAACTGCTAAGTTTTTTGAAGGATATGACGCGGTATTAATGGCGAATCACGGGGTAATTATTGGCTCAAAAACCTTGCGTGACGCATATATGAAGCTTGAACTGGCTGAGTCTTATGCGCAGACAATTGCTGTTTGCGAAATTTTAGGCGGCGCTAAACACTTGACAAATGAACAAGTTAAAGAGATTATTGCATTAAAAGGCTGAGAGACAGCGCAGCCACGGGTTGCCAAACCGCGTTTGGCAAGCAGGTGGCGGAGAACTGCTTTTAAGGAGGCAAAAGATATTATGGCAATTACATTAGATAATAAACAAGGATTGATAGCAGGTGATGGAAACTTACCGGTAGAGGTCGCAAGATGTGCAAAGGAAAACGGGTGTGAAGTGGTTTGTATATCACTTGCTGATGACAATGTTAAAGAGTTGAAGAAATATTGTTCAAAAGTTTACTCCTGCCATCCGGGGGAAGTCAATAAAATTGAAAAGATTTTGACTGATGAAGGCATTAAACAGCTTACGTTTATCGGAAAGGTTCATAAACGTGTACTTTTACAACTCCATAAATTCGACTCAAGAGCGATTGAGTTGTTGAAAGAGGCAGCAAGACTAAATGACGATCAGGTGATGCTTTTAATAATAAAAGAACTTGAAAAACTTGGAATTACAGCGTTAGACCAGACAATTTTTATCAAAAACCTGATGATTCCGGCGGGTGTTCTGGGGCAGGTTAAACCGACAGAAGAACAAATGCAGGATGTTAATTACGGTTTCTGGCTGGCGAAAGAAATGGGTAAAATTGACGTTGGGCAATCTGTTGTAATTAAAGACAAAATGATTATGGCGGTTGAAGCGATTGAAGGTACGGATGTTTGTATCAAACGCGGCTGTAAACTTGCGAAAAAAGGCGCGTGTGTTATCAAGGTTTCTAAACCATCACAGGACAAACGTTTTGATATTCCTGCAATCGGTTTGAGAACATTGAAAACTATGAGAAAATATAAAGCGTCATTGATTGCGGTTGAAGCAGATCAAACAATTATTGTGAACCAGCAGGAAGTAATTGATTACGCTAATAAACATAATATTGTAATAATGGCGGTTTAGGTTTATGGCGAAACGGGTTTTTATCGTAACAGGTGAACATTCCGGCGATATGCACGCCGCAAAGGTTGTAGAACATTTGCGCGATTCAGGAACGGATATTGAAGTTGAGGCGATAGGCGGCGTGGCGCTTGAGGCGCAGGGCGTGAAGCTTTTTGCTAACCACGACAGAATGTCTGCTGTCGGGCTTACTCCTAAAATTATTATCGACCATTTTATGCTGGGGAAAAAACTCGTTGATTATCTTGAAAATGACTATAAACCGGATTTGGTCTTACTGATAGATTACGGAGCGTTTAATCTTAATATCGCGAAGTTTGTGCACCGTGCCGGAATAAAAGTTTTCTATTATATTCCCCCTCAAGTCTGGGCAAGCCGTAAATGGCGCTTGAATACGATTAAAAAATACGTGGACAAAGTGCTGTGTATTTTTCCGTTTGAAAAACAAATGTACGAAGACAAGGGGATTTCAACGGAATACTGCGGGCACCCGCTGGTTTCGCAGTTGCCTGAAAAAGCTGATAGGAAAGAGTTTTTTGCCCGTCACGGTTTTGACCCGAATAAAAAGCTTGTTTCAATTTTCCCCGGATCAAGAAAGTTTGAACTTCATCAATTGATGAATATTTTCGTTGAGTCCGCCAAAGAATTACAGCGCCGCCATCCGGATTTGCAGTTCTGTATTTCTCACGCCCCGAATTTGAAGGATGAAGTTTATAATAAGTACTTGCAGGATACCCAATTTAAGGTTATTAAAGGCGAAAATCAACAGTTGCTGAGTGTGTCAGACTCTCTGATTCTGGCCTCCGGAACAGTTGCGCTCGAGGCGGCGATTTATCAAACCCCGATGTTAATCGCATATCGCGGCCCGTGGTTTTTCTATCTGGTTTATCTGCTTGTTAGATGTATTAAACGTGTTTCTCTCCCTAATATTATTGCGGATAAAGAAATCGTTAAAGAAATAATTCAGGCAAAAGCTACTGTTCACAACATCGTGACAGAAACAGAATCGCTTTTGTATAATGAAAATCACCGTTCTAACCACATTGCTGATTTAGGAAAGATTAAATCTATGCTTTCTGATAAAATTTCCTCAGAGGAAGTTGCGAAGGTTATTGTTAAGAATCTGTAATACAAATGCCTCTAAACACGCAAGCATGAGCATTTTCGTGTTTTTATTCATGTAGTATGGCAGTGAATCAGGTTAGTAATAATTTTAATACGACTTCGTCTGCGAAGTTTAGCGAATTTAAGCAGCCAAAATTTGGCTACTTTATTCAGCCTGACGGGTTTTCTGCCGGAACTGCCGGTGAGGATAAAATTGATAAGAAGAAATTGTGGCTGAAATTAGGCATTGGCGTTGCCCTCCTTGGAATTACAAGTATAGGTGTCGTTAAAACTATGCCTAAAAGCGTTGTCAAAAAGTTTGATGATTTTAAACAATTCCTCGAAAAAAAGATTGAAAAAGAAGCTACAGATTCAAAAACTGCCATATTTTACCGTTCAATCTTACAGACTTCACTCAATGTAGGAGAAAAATTTCAAGGGATTAACAATATTATTTCCTTTAAAGACTTGTGGTTTAAACGAAAGATAACGGATAAAGTTCCGTTTTTAGAAAAATCTTGCCGCGCGATAACCGGCTGGTTTAGAAATATTGGCCGCTTTACTGTTAGAAGTTCTTACAAATCAACAGGCCGCAGATTTGAGGCACTTGGCGAAACCCTTAATAATGTTGAGCGCGAACTTCTTGTCAGGGATAGCCGCAGAATGGTGGTCATTAACGGGCAAAAAAAATCTGTGCAGGATTGGGTTAAAATCCTCGGCGTTAAACGTCAATCGGTGAGAAGCAAACTCGATGAAAACTTTTCCGTTTCTGCTGTTCGTGAGCGCGATAAGGCGATTGATAAAATTATGGAACCTTTAGAAGACGCTGTTTGGGCCGCAAGTTTTGGCAACAAATCTAATTTTGCACAGAAGGATACTTATTTTACTTTTGTTGCGGATAAATTTCTTGCTGTCGATAAAGCGGGTTTAGGGCAAAAAATCCACAAAATGCGCGGTGAAATTTCATACAACATTTATGATCAGGTTAAAGCTTGCCGCGAATTGCTGAGTTTTAACAAAAAAGTCTTGAACCCGCGTGATGTGGTTTCCGAAAAACTATTCAGAGAACTGCACAAGCAGCTTTCCTCAATTTATGGTATTGATAAAAATTCACCGCAATATAATATTTTTTATGAGGAACTTCTGGCTAATATTAGCGCATTTGAGAAAAGTATTGTCTCCGGCGCTGAGAAATTCAAATATGACGATAAGATTATATCAACCGTTTCGCAGCACACACGGATTATGAAGGAAATCCTTGCCTCAAAACAAAAGGGTACACTGGATGAAATGCTGGAAATTTATGAAAAATTGCTTCCTGAAAAAGAGTTTAATATTGTTCAAAAACATATAAGAGAAACCGTAAAGTCGCTTGATAATAGTATTAATAAAGAAAGTGTCGAATATTTTGATAAACTTCGTGACTTAAAACTTGGCTCTGCGCCGACGGATATTTTAACGATTTTATTAGGTTTTGGCTCGCTGGGCGTTGGGCTTGTAAGTACCAGCGACAAGGACACACAGGCTTCAGTTGCCCTAAAATACGGAATCCCTGCAATCGGTGGCATGTTAACGTCTATGGTTGTGACTTCAATGCTTGTTGCAGGTCTGAAATCACACTTCGTCGGTCTGGTGTCAGGACTTTTATTAAACAAAGCCGGCACGGTCGCAGATGAATATCGTAAAAAATATAATATTGCACACGAAGAAACAAAAGAAGTTTGTTAATTTGCAGATTTTATTGTAGAATGGATTTATGGTAATTAAGATTAAAACTGCAAGTGTAATTGGTCTTGAGGCTTACAATGTTGATGTTGAGATAGATATTGTCAACGCAATGCAATCCTGCGTTGTCATTGTCGGGCTTCCCGATACTGCGATAAAAGAGGCAGAATCTCGTGTGAAATCTGCTATTAAAAACTCCGGCCTCTGTTATCCGCAAAAAAGAATTGTTGTTAACCTTGCACCTGCGGATTTGAAAAAAGTCGGTACGCATTTTGATTTACCAATGGCGATTGGAATCTTAGGCGAAGAAGAAGTTTTAGAAAAAGAAAAGTTAAATGGTTATGCGTTTTTAGGCGAACTTTCGTTAGATGGCGGGCTCCATGGGGTTCGGGGCGTCTTGCCGCTTGTTATGGGGTTGAAAAGTTTTGGGATTGAGAATGTAATTGTTCCGCTGGATAACGTCAAAGAAGCTGCGCTTGTTGATGGAATTAATGTTTACGGGGCCGAATCCTTGAATCAGGTTGTACATCATTTTATTGACGAACCTATTGCTAAAACTGCGATAGATTTGGATAAGTATTTGCAGGAAGCTGCGCAGGAAGAATTTTCTTTTGATTTCAAAGATGTAAAAGGCCAACAAAAAGCCAAACGTGCAATGGAAATCGCGGCTGCAGGTGCGCATAATATGCTTATGGCCGGTTCTCCGGGGGCGGGAAAGACTCTTCTTGCCAAATGTTTTGAATCAATCCTGCCGCCTTTGACACGTCAGGAAGCACTCGAACTTACCAAAATTTATAGTATCGCAGGCCTATTGAGTGCCAAAGAACCGCTTTTGACAAAACGTCCTTTTAGAACAGTTCACCACACGGCTTCTGCAAACGGTATTATCGGCGGCGGTTCTAATCCAAAACCGGGCGAAATCACACTTGCGCATAGAGGTGTGCTGTTTTTAGACGAAATGGTAGAATTCCCGCGCTCTGTCCTTGAAGTTATGCGACAGCCGCTTGAGGATGGCAAAATAGTAATTTCGCGTACAAAACATTCGATTTCATACCCCGCAAAATTTATACTTCTTGGCGCGATGAACCCGTGTCCTTGCGGGTTTCTCGGAGATAAAGAAAAACCCTGCACCTGTACAGAATATCAAGTTAACCGTTATCTTTCACGGCTTTCCGGCCCGTTGCTTGATAGAATTGATTTGCAGGTGGACGTAACGCGGCTTACATCTGATGAATTATTAAATATGGAGCCGGCAAAAGAAACTTCTGCCGATATTCGTGCCCGCGTGGTTAAGGCGCGAAAGATTCAGGCTGAACGCTACAAGAACGACGGGATTCTGACTAACTCCGAACTTGATACGAAATTAATCCGTAAATATTGCCAGTTGGACAAGGAAACAGCGGCTATTTTTAAAACTGCGATTATGAAATATCAGTTGTCCGGCCGCAAATACGACAGGATTTTAAAACTTGCGCGTACGATTGCGGATTTGGACGGAGCGGAAAATATTAAAGCTACGCACTTAATGCAAGCATTGCAATACAGAATTTCCGAAGTCACAGAGCTTGCCAACCGATAGGTCATGTGTTAAAATAATCATATAAAGAAAGGATGAGAATATGAAAAAACTTAATGTATTGATTTGTGCAGGGGGGGGGGGGCCTCTCTTAACAGGCTTCACTATGGCGGAGATACTTCTGTCAT
>CAMUPF010000008.1 GCA_947090755.1 uncultured Candidatus Melainabacteria bacterium
GGGGGGCCTCTTTTAGGTAGAGTGAGTGGGGCGTTCGCGTCTAATGTCATGCTGAACTTGTTTCAGCATCTATCCCACATTGCGCCATTGGTCAGATCCCGAAATAAATTCGGGATGACAATAAAAGGTTTTACCATGGCGGAGATTTTATTATCCTTGACAATCATCGGTGTTGTTGCTGCGATAACGCTTCCGTCGTTGACCGGAAACATTAACGAGCGCACTTGGAACACCCAGCGCAAGGCGCTTTACGCAAGGTTTTCTCAAGCCATTGCCCTGATGCCGGCGTTAAACGGTTACGGAACCCTGACCGAGGGCAACGATTCAACATCCGCTGTGGATACCGCCGCTGAAACTTTCGTCACGGAAGGACTTTCAAAAGTTCTTAAAATTAACAATATTTGTGACTCCGAACATCTTGCAGATTGCGGAATTGCAAGTACGATTACACCATTTGATAACGGAAGTCAGTTTTCTATGCCTTTGACTCTTGTTGGGTTGAATAGTATTTTTAATGGCACCGTTGATACCACCGGCTATGAAGATAATATGGGCGGAACTGCGTCATATAAACAAATTGACACTAAGGCTGCTGCTTTTGAAACCCAGAACGGAGAAAGTATTGTCGTATATTATAACCCTTATTGTATTGTTGAGCTTGATGAAAATAGTGCCTCTTTTGTGCAGCCTAAGGTTTGTGCAAACTTTGTGTACGATTTAAACGGTAACAAAGGGCCGAATACGGTTGGGAAAGATATCGGTATTATGACGGCGTTTTATCCGACCGATAGTGTAGTTGTGGCTCCGGTACCTATAAGACAGTCGGGTGCGGTTAAAAGTTACAGGGATGCAATCGGCTATTGTAAAACTCAGGATTCTGAAAGCAGGCTGCCAAATAAGGATGAACTTGGTTCAATGTTTGTTAACAGGAAGCTTTTCGGCGCGTATTCTTATGCATATCAGTCAAGCAGTTTATCAACCGTAAAAGATTCTGATGGAGTTTTTAAGGCTTTTATTCAATACTTTGAAACCGGTCGTCGATATCCATATTATCAGGGTGGACGTACCTATGTTTGGTGCGTTAAACGATAACCAAATTAAAAAGTCCGTTTAACGGACTTTTTTTAATTGGGCTTTTTTTAATCCCCGCAAACCTGATTTCTGCCGTTTTCTTTTGCGTGGTAAAGGCGTTCGTCGGCTGACTTAATCATTCCCTGCGTCGTTTCTGCGTCCTGAGGGTATGTTGAAACTCCGAGGCTGATGGTTACGTTGGTCGTCTTATCAGTGTTTGTGCGAACTTCTTGTTCTGATACCATTTTACAAAGTTTTTGTGCTGTGAAAACAGCGTCTTCGTGTCCGATGTTCGGCAAAATGATACTCATTTCTTCCCCGCCGTAACGACAAACTATGTCGGTGGCACGAACATTTTTCTTTAAGGTTTGCGCAACCGCTCTCAAAACCCTGTCGCCGCACTGGTGGCCGAAATTATCGTTGAATTTTTTGAAATAGTCAATGTCGATAATTATCAGTGAAAACTCTGTTTCGTAGCGTTTAGCGTGTTCAAGCGCAGAGGTCATTTGCTCCTGAAAATATCTGTGGTTGTAAAGCCCTGTCAACCCGTCGGTTGTGGCAAGTTTGTACTGTTGTTCAAAATCTTTTGATTTAATCAGGTATTTTACGATTAGCATTGCAATGAAAACAATGGTTGCAAACATAAGCGGTGAAACGAGTTCTACCCATAGGTTAAAGTGTTTCATCATCTGGAACGTGAAAATTGTATAACCCATATAGGTTAAAAGGGTCAGGAAAACCATTGCGCTTACTGATACAAATTTTAGCGTGATAAAGCCGATTATGAGCGAAATTACTACGCTTAAAAGTATTGTGCATAGCGTTCCTGCTTTCGTAACGAAATTATTATCAAGAATATTGTTTACATAGGTTGCAAGAACTTCTACCCCGGGGAAAAGTTTGTCTGTCGGGGTCGTTTTCAGGTCAAAAAGGCTGTTGGCGGTCATTCCGACAAATACGATTTTGTCGTTGAAGTCTGCGGTTAATTCAACACCTTCGCCGTTCATTTTTTTGATTATTTTATAGAGCGGAACCTCTTCATAGCTTCCACGTGGCCCGTACCAGTTTAATATAGCGTTTCCGTCTTTATCCACCGGAATTTTTCTTCCTGCCGCAAGAAGGTTCGAATTTTTATCAACAATCAGGTTTCTGTTTATCGGAGTTTCTAATGCCGTGCAGCCTGCGAGGAAGGCAAGTTGCGGGTAGAATTTGTCATGATATTGTACAAGTAATGGTGCTTTTCTTAAAATCCCGTCGTTTGTACGTGAGATGTTAACAGAGCCGATGTTTGAGGTATTATTGATAATTTCCTCCACGATAGGGCGGTAATTCAGAAAAGTATTGTCCTCAAAGTGTGTATCTAAAGATTCGTTTTTTAGTTTTATTTCAAGTTTTTCAGGTAAATCCTGCGCCGCTCTCAAGTCTTCTGACTGGTAGTCAAAGTTCATTGCTGTCAATACATTATTGTATTTTTTGAAAACTGCGGCAAGTTTTTTGTCTTCAAGCGCGTTGTTTTTTGCGGATTTAACAAAAAGCATATCAAATGCTATAAGTTTAGGGTTTTGTTTTTCGACGAAATTTACGACATCAGCATAAAGTCCTCGTGGAAGTGGCCATTCGCCAATATTATCAAGCGCGTATTCGTAACTGGCGTCGTCAATTGTAATTATCACGATTTTATCGCTCGGAATACGGTGTTTTGCCGTAACACTCTGGCGCAAATCAAATGTTTTATTCTCGATTCCTTCAACAAACGCGTCCAGTCCTGCGTGGGTGAAACCGTAGAAAAATAAAAGTGCTGCCGCTATCGACAATAAAACATATAAAAGTTTTTTCAACATATATCTCTCTTCCTTTTATTTAGTATAGTGGAATTGAGGAATTTTGGCAACGAAATTTTTAATTAAAAACTTCTGTTCCAAAATGTGATTGTTGAGTTTTAAAATTTCAGTTGTAGTTGAAATCCCATCAGGAGATTTGAGATATTTTAGCAGACATTCTTCGTGTAAATTCATAATAACCTCGTTGACATGGTTATTATTACAAATTTTGTTAAAATATACATCAACTTTTTAAACAGTTTTAGGGACAGAAAATGCAACTTTTGTAGGAGATTGAATCAGTATTGAATATCCTGAATATCATTGTTATAAGCGATTTCTTCTTCCTCGTAGTATTCGCTGGTAAATTCTTGTTTTTCGATACGTACATCAGCCAGAAGTTTCAGCATTTCAACGTAATCAAGGCATTTTTTTCCCTTGATGCCGACTGTTTGCATTTGGATTTCACCGTTTGGAAGAAGTTTAATTTTTAATTGTTTTTTTGCCATAATTTTTTACTCCTTAATCCAGGTCTACGGTTAAAACTATTGTGTTGTCGTCGAAAACTTCTTCTTCGGTAATTTTAAGATTTTTAGCCTCGAGCCGCTCTTTGATTTTGTTGTAGGAAATTTCCTGCGCATTTATTGCGTATTCGGAACCTATGTTTTCAACAAGTTCATTAAGACCGTATTCGTTGTTGTACGTTGCAGTCATTGTATATGGCTGATTTCTGCCTATCTTTTCAAATTTAAGATGGAAGGCTTCACAGTTACAGGAAACTGTTCCGTTATCATCACGAATATCTGAGGCTCCATGTTCGTGTAATGTCTTGATTAGCGCCCGTTTGTCGACGATTACCGTCTGAAACGCTTTATTAAAAATTTCTTCTAAATCTTTGCCCTCAAGGTGAAGTTTTTGGCCATTGGTGTTTGAAAGCCCCTGAACTACGGCGCCTGTAACGTCAACTATACCTTTACCGAGTGCAAAAATAAGAAAATATGGTGCTGCTGAAATTGATATTGACATTGTTGTCCTTTCATTGCGTTATACCGGTGCATATCCGGTCAAATCCGGAAGCGTCTAAGCTTCTCTATACGTCAAGTCTTCTTCCGCCGCGGCTGGCACTTACATCCTCTTGTGAATCCGGTGCTGCTGGCTTTTCTGCATAATGTTGAATGCTTTCTTTTGAAGATGCACAAACCGCTCTGACATTAGCCCATTCGCGAATCGCAAGAATCTGTTCCTTTTGAGTTTGTGAAAGCGGAACTGTGTTCGCAATAGCTTTTTCAAAATCCTCAAATTTTAATGCGCGGTTTTCAAAAAAGGCGTCACAAAGCGCTGAAATTACGACCTGTTCGATTTCCGAACCGATAAAACCTTCGGTCATTTTCGCAAGAGTGGTAATAATTTTTGTGTCATCCGGTTTTATTTCTGCACAAACTTCCGGATCTTTCAGACGTTTTAAAAGGTGAACTTTGAAAATTTCCTTACGTTCTTTTATAGTTGGCAAATCAACGAAGAAAATCTCATCGAAACGCCCTTTACGCAATAATTCCGGCGGAAGTCTGTCGATATTATTCGCAGTAGCGATGACAAAAACCGGAGCGGTTTTTTCCTGCATCCATGTGAGGAAGGTTCCGAAAATCCTTGACGAAACGCCGCTGTCGTTGCTTGAGGAAACACCGTTTAAGCCTTTTTCGATTTCGTCAACCCACAGAATTGCCGGTGCTACTGCTTCGACAGTTGCTATAGCTTTGCGCATATTTTCTTCGGAACTTCCGACTATGCCTGAGAAAATTTTACCTAAATCAAGGCGTAAAAGCGGCAGTTGCCAGATTGTACTCATTGCTTTTGCTGTTAAACTTTTACCGCAGCCCGGAACACCGGTCACAAGAACACCTTTAGGTGCCGGAATACAATATTTTTTTGCGCGTTCAGACCAGGAATTGTTCCGTTTTAAAAGCCATTTTTTCAGGTTGTCTAACCCGCCGATATCGTTGATTCCAAGGTCGCTTTGAACATATTCAAGCATACCGGTTTTGCGGATAACCTGCATTTTTTCTTCTAAAATAATACTAATATCGCTTTTTTCAAGTTTCCCGTCGTTCACCATCGCAAGCGCAAAAGCATTTTCAGCCTCCTGCATTGTTAGGCCCAGAGCGGCTTTGCACAGTTTTTCCTTGTCTTCTTCAGTAAGTTTTGAAGTGTCGATGCGTTTGTTTGTCGAAATCATTTTGTTTAAACGCTCTTTGATATCTTCAAGTTTTGGAAGCGGAAAATCGTAGATTACGATATCTTTTTGAAGCGTTTCGGGGATGGTTAAATCCGGTGAAATAAAGATGATATTTTTTCTGACGGCGCTTGTTTTTAATGTCGGGATTAAATCACGCAGTGAGCGTACGATTGTTGGGTCGGCAGGACGTTGCTTGTTGCCGAAGAACACGTGGAAATCGTACAATATAAACACTGAATCTTTATCATATTTTTCAATAAATTCGATTAATTTATTCGGACAGGTAGTATTGGGAAAGTCCTTATCGTCGGATTTTAGGCCGTTAGCCTGCGTCCAGACGAGTACTTCACGCGGAAATTTTATCTGCGTTTCGTCTGTGACTATTGTTTTTATAAACTTTGTTGCTCTGTCTTCTTCATAACTCGAAATGTAAATATATGGGAATCGCGCTCTTAAAAGGTGCGAAAGTTTTTTAGGATTTTCATTCATAACTTCTTTCTTAATCTCTGTTGACCTTTTAATGATAGCATATTTTTTACAATTCCGCAATAGAAGAGGGGCAAATATCTTGCCCCTGTTGGATTAGCGCTTGATACATCTTATAAGAGTTCCGCCGGATGTCCGTTCTTTAAGCATTCTGTCACCAGGCGCAAAGCCTATATAATAAGCTTTGTCCGCAGAAACGATTGTACTTGACCAGTATGAATTTGTGCCGTCCTCCAGTCCCCATAGTGTTCTGTTGAAAAACATTGAGGATAATTCTTCTATGTTTGGCAGCCTGCTTTCGCTGTCAAGTTGCTGGCACAATCGACCGGCATTTATTTGATTTCCCGCGGGAGCATTTTGAGGAAGCGGCAATGGCGCTACGACGACGGTATCTGTCGGATAAAGCGCTGTAATTGCACCCATATCCTTGCCAAAAGTATTAGGGCCTTTGTTGCCGTTTAAGTCAAAAACAAAGTTTGCACACATCGTAGGCTGTGTGTATTCTCCGGTATTGGCAAGCCCCTGATTTGAGTTATGAAACCCGCAATTAGGATTATAGTAAACAACAATACTTTCGCCGTTTTGAGTTTCAAACGCCGCGGCTTTCGTATTTGTCTGGTTATACACGAAACTTGCTCCGTTAACGCTGTTTACGTGAGAACCCGAGAACATTGAATTTAAATCTGCCAGTGTTTTTGGAAACGATGAAATGGTTTGACCTTTTAGTGTTGTGAAAGTTGAGGTAATTCCGCAATCTGCGAGGTGTTCAGCGTCACATATATTGTTAATTTTAAGAACTTTTGCTAACCCTTCTGTAACGAAAGTTTCTGCGGCAGTGTCAGTTGTATCGTTTAATGTTCCGTAGCCGTTGAGTGATGGCATTAATGCGATGGCCTGAGAGAATCTTGCATAAAGTGCCTTGCGTTGTGTGTTCCATGTGCGTTCGTTAATGTTACCCGTCAAACTAGGCAGCGTAATGGCCGCAACCACGCCGATTATGGTTAAGGACAGCAGGATTTCGGCCATGGTAAAGGCCAAGCCGAGCAGAGCCACGGAGCAAGGCTTGCCTTGCGAAGAGACGAGCGTGCGACGGTCAAGACCGCGCTCTTGACCGCTAACGCGAGCGGTGGCGTTTAACGCGAGGCGCAGTACCGGCGTTGCGTTAGCGTGCTCGGCTTGCCCCCCCCCCCCTACTGTACAGGCCCATATTACAAGGGGTTTCAGCTTTTGTGTTCATATTATATACCTCCAAATTTTTATATTTTTATTTTAAACTACGTTTTAGGCGCTGTCAAGTAATTGATTAATTAGTGGCTTTTTTACATTTATTATGTTATATTGTTATTATCGCGTTGAACGCCGGAGGAACTTTTTACAAATCCATTCGTCATAATGATTAAATGAATGGAAGTTGTGGAGGAAGAATTAAATTTATGATGAAGAAAATGAAAACTACTAAATCTATTATTACATTGTTATTGGGATTGGCGTTAACGCTGCCATCAGCGGCTTTTGCTGACGCCCCTCAGGATTTATACGATTATGTTTGGAAAAATGTTAATTCTAAATATGTTGACCAGACTAATAACGAACAAAATTGGGCAAGATGGCGCCATAAGTACGACGCATCTATGAAAACACAGGAAGATGCTTACGTTGCTATCGCGACAATGCTTGCAAGTTTAAATGACCCTTACACAAGATTTTTAGACCCGAAAGAATTTGCGGAGGAAACAAGTTCTATTCAAGGCTCTCTAAAAGGTATCGGGATTCAAATTGCGGTTAAAGACGGCAAACTTATGGTAATTGCTCCGTTAGAAGGAACACCGGCTGAGCGTGCAGGGATTATCGCCGATGACGAAATTTTGGAAATCGACGGTGTAAGTACAAAAGGAATTACCGTTGATAAAGCGGCAGATAAAATTAGAGGTAAAGAAGGTACTTCTGTTAACCTTTTGATTAAACGTAAGGATAATGCGCCGAAAGTTTACAGAGTTACCCGTGAAAATATTGAAATTAAATCAATTTCACAAAAAACTCCGCTTGATACTGTTGTTCCGCAAAATATGGGTTATATCAAGATTAGTTCATTCTTGAGCCGTAATTTAACAAAAGAATTTACCAATGTTCTTGCGCATTCACTGGATAAGCAGGGTTATATTATTGACCTTCGTTCCAATCCGGGCGGATTGCTGGATAATGCGATTAATATCTCGGATATGTTCTTACCGGGCGGTGTAATCGTAAGTACGGTCGACCGTGACGGTTACAAGGTTTCACAGCGCGCAGCAAGAACTGTGTATACAAGCAAACCGCTAGTAGTCTTGATTAACAAGGGCTCGGCGTCTGCAAGCGAAATCCTTTCCGGAGCGCTCAAAGATCACGGACGTGCTATAATCGTTGGTGAAAAATCTTTTGGTAAAGGCCTTGTTCAAGAGGTTAACCATCTGCCTATGAATTCAGGTATGAATATTACTATTCAAAAATATTTAACACCTAACGGAAGCGATATCCATAAAAAAGGTATCACGCCTGATGTGGTTGTTGAATTGACAGAGGATAATATTAAGAATAAAGACGACGTTCAATTGAAAAAAGCAATTGATGTCCTCGGAAATATGATTAAAGAGCAAGCTGTGGCAACCAGATAACCCGAAAAAATTTCGTTTGCGAAATTTTTGAGTGACATTTAGACAGCGCAGCCATGCGCGGCCCAAGGTTCAGCGCGAGCGAGCGGAGTGCGAAGGACGGAAGTCCGAAGGCACGTTTTCCGCGAGTCGAGCAAGACAGCGGGGCGAAAATGGCGGAGTACTGCTTTTCATGAAATTCAAAGAGTGGATTTATAATAAAAACGCAAAAGAAGAAGTCGCTTTAACAAAGAGGCTTCTTCTTTCGCGCGGGTTAAAAGAGCCCGATGAAATCGAGGAGTTTTTAAATCCTCTTGAAATGAAATTAACCTCGCCTTATGACTTTACGGATATGCAAAAGGCCGTGGACAGGGTTGTTAAAGCTATTGTCAATCGTGAAAAAATAGTTGTTTACGGGGATTTTGACGCTGACGGGGTTACTTCCACCTCACTTCTTGTTAAAACTCTTTCCCATCTGGAGGCGAATGTTGATTATTTTATACCACATCGTGAGAAAGAGGGGCACGGCCTTGATTCTGCGGCTCTGGTGAAAATTATCACTGCTAAAAAGCCGAAACTTATTATCACGGTTGATAACGGTATCAGCAATGTTAAAGAAGTTGCGTTTTTGAAGAGTTTTGGGGTCGAAACGATTATTACTGACCACCACGAGGCAAAAGATGATTTACCGGCGGCACTTGCAATAATTAACCCGAAAGCGCCGAATGCTTTATCCGAATCGCTTTCTGCCAGAAAAATTAAGGAATTAACGTATCTTGCAGGCGTTGGAGTGGCGTTCAAACTTGCGCAGGCGTTATTAGAAAAATTTGATAAAGTGGAATTTGCGCTGAAAATTCTTCCGCTTGTTGCAGTCGGAACCGTTGCAGATTTAGTGCCGCTGCTTGGCGAAAACAGATGTTTCGTTAAGCGGGGATTGGAACTTATATTAAACCATGCAGGCCTGCGTGAACTGTTAAACAGTGCGGGCTATTCGCTTGAAAAACCTGTTACTTCCGAAATCGTTGCCTTTGGAATTGCACCGCGTCTAAACGCTTCAGGGCGTCTGGAAAGCGTTGATAATGCAATGAAACTCCTTTTGAGCGACAATCCTGCAGAAATTCAGATGGCAGTTCAATCCTTGAATGAATTCAATTCTATCCGTCAGACCCTTTGCAGCGATATCTTTGCTCAAGCCGACGAAATGTGGCAGAAAGAAGGCGCAAAAAGTTCTGCGGTCGTTCTGTTTCATCCTGAATGGCATATCGGGATTATCGGAATTGTTGCGTCAAAATTTGTTGAAAAATACCATAAACCTGCATTTTTAATGACTTATTCAGAAGAAACCCAACAATATCGCTGTTCTGCGCGTGGTGTTAAAGGGTTAAATATTTTCGACATACTGGATGAAAATGCAGAACTTTTTGACGGTTTTGGCGGTCACGAACTTGCCGGCGGTTGTTCTTTTTCTAAAGAAAAATCCTCCTTTGAAGAAGTTAAATCGGCTATTAATAAAACTGTTAAAACAATGTTGAACGGTGAGGAATTAAAACCATTTATTGAAGTGGATTTGAAGCTTTCTCCTACAGATATTAATGAGGGGCTCCTCGAGCAATTAGAAATTTTCGAACCTTTCGGTGCATCTAACCCTAATCCGGTTTTTGCCGTAGAAAATCTTGTTATTAAAGATAAAAAGCTTATGGGGCAGGATAAAAACCATCTTAAAATTATTTGTGACGCCGGCGGGCATGAACTTACCTGTATATGGTGGCAAAGAGGTGATGTGACGCTTGATATTGGCGACAGGCTTGATGCGCTTTTTCACCCTAACCTTAACGAATTTAACGGGAATAAGTATTTGCAATTAATCTTGCAGGATGTGCATTCCGAAGCAATTGAATACGAAAAAGATGCGGTTATACAAAATGAATTGAAATTTTTTGATCACCGCAAAAAAACAAATATTTTGCCGATGGTCAATGACTATGTTAAAACCTCAAAGTTTAATATACGAGTTTTTGCGGAAAGCAAAAACGTTATTGACACACTAAAGCCTTTTCCGGCTCTATCTGAGCGGGTTTTTAACCGTAATGGACTTGAAGCATGCGATTCTGTTATGTTATTTGATTATCCCGCTGACCGGCATGCGCTCGGCGAAATTCTTGAAAAAACCGGTGCGGGAACTATCCATCTAATGAATTATGATATTAAGCATTTTTCTCAGGAAGAACTGCTCCACACAGCATTTAAAATGTTAAAATATTCGGTAAACTATAACAATGGCGTTGTTGAGCTGTACAAATTTGCAAGTTTTTTAGGTAAATCATACGAGGTTTTAGGCCTTCTTTTTTCTGTTTTTGAGGAAACCGGCCTTATTAAAATTATTTCAAAAACATCTCAGTCAATTACGATAACCCTTGACGAAACAGTAAATATTTCGGGAGTTCTTCACTGCACAAATTATCAAAGCCTTATGGAAACAGCCGTAGAATGTGAAGATTTCCAGACATTTTTGCTCATCGGTGACCTTGACAAGGTTCAGGAAGTATTTGCTATATAAAAAAAGAAAGTCTCGTCAATAGACAAGACTTATAAATATACATTTACCCTAGACGAATAGTATCATGGACGATTCTTTTTGTCAACTTAATTGTTGTACAAAGTGTTAAGATTTTGTAATAATTTTGAACTTTTAATAATGTTTTTCGTTATATATATGCTTGCAGGCTGATTGACATCGGTGTCTGCAATGGTATAATTTTATAGTTAGTGAAATTAAGGAGAAAATTATGAAAAAATTATTTGCTTTATTCGCATTATTGGCATTTGCGTCAGCAGGCGCATCTTTTGCAGCCGGAACTTACACCGAATCAGTGGTTAATAAATATACCTCAGGAGTTGCTAAAAAAGAACAGCAAATGAGAAATGACGCAGCAGCAAGACAAAAAGCTAACGATGCTAAAAAAGCAGAGTTCCAGAAGAAAGTAGAAGCTGATAAGGCAGCACGAGAAGCAAGACAGGCTGAATTTAACAAGAAAATTCAAGACCAGCACGCTGCAAATGAAGCTAAAAAGGCAGAGTTTCAGAAAAAAGTAGAAGCAGATAGAGCTGCACGTGAAGCGCAACAAAAAGCTAACCAACAAAAACTTCAACAAAAGAAAGATGCCTGGAATACATTAATGGGTAAATAGGCTTTATTCATAGGGGCGGGGTATTTATACCTCGCTTTTTTAATAAAAACTTTTTCAAAAATAGGCCATGTGGCTAATAACAAATCTTAATATTTACTTTTATGCATGATTGTTTGTGATATTCTAATAATCATACAATTAGAGTTTCAGATAAGAGGATTTCAGTGTTAAAAGGGAAGCTGCAGATAATATTAATTACTTTCAACCGTGCAGAATGGTTGAAAAATACTCTTAACTCTGTTTTATCTGAGAATTCACCTGTTAAAGATTTTGATATTACGGTGGTTGATAATAATTCGACTGATAATACCGGTGATATTGTCAAGGGGTTTTGTGCGCGATTCCCTAATTTGAAGTATAAAAAAAATCGCTATAATATTGGCGGTAACGCTAATATCGCCAGAGCTTTTGAAATGCCGGAAAAAGAGTATTTCTGGATTCTTTGCGATGATGATTTGTATGACTGGTCAGCTTGGAGTGAAGTTGAGAAGGCCATTGAGTCAAACCCTGATGTGGTAATAGTTTCACGTGAACAGTTGAAAAAACAAATAAATTTGGGCACGATTACAAAACAGCTTACGTTTTTACCGTCAGGTATTTATAAGACTGCGAATATTACTGATGATGTGATTCATGATGCACAGTTTAATATACCATTTTTATTCCCGCATTTATCAATTGTTTGTGCTCTAATCAACAGTAAAAAAATAGATAACAGAGTGGTTGTTTCCAAAGATATTGTAATCCCTGATAATCTTAATCGTAAATATTTACGGGGAATAAATTCATCAAACGCTATGGCACGTAATACTCTTTGGATAACAGGTTTTATTAATTCTATCCAGCTTGTTGAAGATTCTAAAACCAGAAAATATATTCTGGATCATCTTCTGGTGCGTCCTCTGGGCTTTTTCTCAATTATAAGTGCAGAATTCAAATATAACCGTCTTTACTGCGGAAATTCTTTTAAAAACATTTGTGATGTGTTCTGCGGAATAAGTATAGGGCAGAAATTTCAGTTTTTATTAGCACTTGTCTGGCTGGATGTTATCTATTTTATTAAAAAGTTTATTTTGCGCAATAAAAAATACATAGGAGAGAAATAATGAAAGTCGTAATCCTTGCAGGTGGGCTGGGAACCCGATTAAGTGAAGAAACAAAACTTGTGCCGAAACCAATGGTTGAAATCGGCGGAAAGCCTATTTTATGGCACATAATGAAGATTTATTCTCATTACGGGTTTAACGAATTTATTATTTTAACGGGTTATAAATCTCACGTTATAAAAGATTATTTCGTCCATTACTACCAGCAATATTCTGATATAACTGTTGATATGCTGAATAATTCCGTTGAAATTCATCGTATAAAAACAGAACCTTGGAAAGTTACAATGCTCTATACCGGCCAAAATACCATGACCGGCGGACGTATAAAAAAAGCGCAGGAATATATCGGAAACGAACCATTCCTTTTGACTTACGGTGACGGGGTTTCAGATGTTAACATTGATGAATTGATTAGAAATCACAAAGCGTCAGGCAAAATCGCTACGATGACAGCGGTTCAACCGTCCGGCCGTTTCGGCGCGCTTGTTATCAAAGACGACAATATGATTACATCGTTTATGGAAAAACCAAAAGGCGATGAATCCTGGATTAACGGCGGCTTCTTTGTTTGTGAGCCTGAAGTATTTGACTATATTCCAAAAGGTGATGATGTAATTTTCGAACGCGCACCGCTGGAAAATCTTGCGAAAGACCACAAGTTAAACGCCTACAAGCACGATGGTTTCTGGCGTCCGATGGATACGCTTAAGGACAAAAACGATTTGACAGAAATGTGGGAAAGTTCCAACGCCCCTTGGGCTGTATGGCAAAATCGCGAGGTGGCTAATGTTTAATAACATTTATGCCGGAAAACGTGTATTTTTAACCGGCCATACCGGATTTAAAGGAAGCTGGCTTGCACTCTGGCTTACAAAACTCGGCGCTGATGTTTGCGGATATTCACTTGCTCCAAACACCGAGCCTTCAATGTTTAAAGAATTGGGTATTGCGGATAAGATTTCTAAATCCGTAATCGGAGATATACTTGATGATGCATCCATAGAAAAAGCGATGCAGGATTTTCAACCTGAAATCGTTTTCCACCTTGCTGCGCAGCCGCTCGTAAGACTTTCATACTCCGAACCTGTTTTGACTTATAAGACCAATGTTATAGGAACATTAAATGTCCTTGAAGCGGCCAGAAAATGTTCTTCTGTAAAAGCATTTGTAAATATTACGACCGATAAATGCTACGAAAACAAAGAAATTAACCGTGGTTATCGCGAAGATGAACCTATGGGAGGGCATGATATGTATTCATCATCAAAAGGATGTGTCGAAATTATGTCATCATCTTTCAGACGTTCATTCTTGCAAGAAGGTTATGCAATGGCAACTGCGCGTGCCGGGAATGTTATTGGCGGCGGAGACTGGGCTTTGGACAGATTAATTCCGGACTGTGTTAAATATATCAACGCAGGTCAAAAAATTGAAATCCGTAACCCTGTTGCCGTTCGTCCGTGGCAGCATGTTCTGGAACCGTTGTCAGGCTACTTGCTTTTAGGACAAAAACTTCTTGAACATGGTATTCATTTTGCGGATGGTTTCAATTTTGGCCCTAATGAAGACAGTGTTTTAAAAGTTGCAGAAGTTGCCCAAAAAGTTACTGAATTTTACGGCCGCGGAGAAGTCGTTGTGCATAAGCGCGATGATTTGCACGAAGCAAATTTGTTAATGCTTAATATCGAAAAAGCAGAAAAAGTTCTTGGCTGGACGCCAACTTATACCGCTAATCAGGCTATAGAAAAAACTGTTGAATGGTACAGACACTTCTATGCGCATGATACGGGTATGTATAACTTTACAATTAATCAAATCGAAAATTATGAGGAAAGCATAAAATGGAACAAGAATTACGCAACAAAGTAAAAGAGGCTGCAAAGGAATATTATTCGGCAGTTTATGGCAAAAAGAGAGAGTTTGACTACATCCCGCCAAGCGGTAAACTTTTAGGCGAAGAAGAGTTGATGAATATGATTGACGCTTCTTTGGATATGTGGCTTACGGCCGGAAGATTCAATAAAGAGTTTGAAACAAAGTTTGCGAAATATCTTGGTGTAAAATTTGCGCTTTCAACAAACTCCGGTTCAAGTGCGAATCTTCTTGCTTTTTCCGCACTTACTTCTCACAAACTCGGCGAACGTGCATTGAAGAAAGGCGACGAAGTTATCTCTGTTGCTGCAGGGTTCCCGACTACAATAAACCCGATTCTTCAACACGGCATGGTTCCGGTTTTCGTTGACTGTGAAGTCGGAACTTACAATATCGACGCAGATAAAATTGAAGAGGCTATAACGCCGAAAACAAAAGCGATTTTCCTCGCTCATACGCTTGGAAACAGCTATGATTTAGACAAAATCATGGCGCTGGCAGAAAAATATAATTTATGGGTTATTGAAGACAGCTGTGACGCTCTGGGCGGTGAATACAAAGGCCGTAAAATCGGTACCATCGGACATATCGGAACATTTAGTTTCTATCCTGCACACCACCTGACAATGGGTGAAGGCGGGGCGGTTATTACAAATGACCCTCAATTATACAAAATTATAATGTCATTCCGTGATTGGGGCCGTGATTGCTGCTGTCCTCCGGGCCGTGACGGTGTTTGCGGAAAACGTTTCTCACAACAGTTGGGTAACCTTCCTTACGGTTATGACCACAAATACACTTATTCTCACATTGGTTTTAACCTTAAAATTACGGATTGGCAAGCGGCTCTTGGCTGTTCACAAATTGATAAACTCGACAGTTTCTTAGAAATTCGTCGTCGTAACGCAGCACTTTTGACAGAAAAACTGGCGGATTTAAAAGATTACCTGATTCTGCCTGAGGTTAGAGAAGGTGTAAAACCATCTTGGTTCGGCTATTTGATTTCTGTTAAAGAAAACGCTCCGTTCACAAAACAAGAAATGGTTGAATACATTGAAAAGAAAGGTATCGGAACGCGTCAATTATTTGCGGGCAATATCCTCAGACAGCCGATGATTGTAGATAATGATGTTAATTTCAGAATTGGAAATTCCGGTTTGATAAATTCAAAAGATTTGACCGAAGAACATTATAAATTATTACCGAAAACAGATTTTATAATGAATAATACGTTCTGGGTGGGAACATTCCCTGCGCTTGGAGAAGACGAAATTTCAAGAATCTCAGACGCAATTCATGCGTGTGTAAAATAAAAGGCAGGAGCTATAGCCTGATGAGCGTTGCAAAAGGTCAAAATTGCAGTATTAATTTTTTGAGATTTCTTTTTACATTCGGGATTTGCTTTATGCATCTTGTTTGTCAGGTGATTTCTCCCTATATTGCATATCCGTTGAACTATGGTAATTTTGCGGCACCTTCTTATGCTGTTGAATTATTCTTCATAATGGCCGGTTTTTTCTTGTTTTTCAATAAAAAGCCGCTGGAGGAATACATTTCAAACCGTATAATAAGATTGTGGCCGTTGCTGGTGTTTTCAACTATTATTGCAGGGATTTTGAGAGCTTTGCATATATCAGGTATGTCATTGAAGTTTGATGATATTCTTAACTGCCTGTTTTTACAGGGAACAGGTCTGATGCAAGGCGGGGCGACTAATGGACCGGCGTGGTTCGTGGGTGTTTTGTTCTGGGTTTCTGTAATATATTATTATTGCAAAAGAGTACTTGGCAAGAAATCATTTATTGCATTAATGATTGTTATGGCGGGTATTGGTTTGATAGTATTCGGAACCACAGGCAAGGCAAATCCGTTTGAAGGAGTCAGAGGATTCATTCTTCCCGCATGGGGGGGGGGGGGGATCTCTATGATGATGTTACGCGGTTTTACGGCTATAGGCATCGGATGTATTCTGGGAAAATTTCAGGAAATTTTTGCCGGAAGTCATGCTGCGCAGACCCTGCAAAGTGTTTCGGGCTCAAAGAAGCTTTTCACGGCTTTAGAAGTGATATTTTTCGTCGGACTGTGCGCAGTCTTACTGGGAGGCAGCCTGATGAATATATATAGTTCTTATTTATTGGCTATGGGCTTATTTTTAATCGTGTTTTTCTTGTTTTTTAATAATTTAGGATATTTTTCCTCAAAAGTTCTAAACAGAAAAGTGTTTAATCTTCTCGGAGCTTATTCATACGCCATTTATATAATGCAGAATGTAGTATTTTATATTGTAGATTATTGTTTGAAAACTTACGAAAATCTAATTCCACATACAAATCTGGTTATAACAATTTCGATGATTTTATTTATTGTAATAGGAATTATTTCTTATTATCTGGTAAATTTCATCGTAGAAAAAACGGTACAGTTATACAATTTTATTCAAAGAGATAATATTTTAAAGGAGACAACTTTATGAATTCATTAGAAAAGAAAATGGTAGACACTCTCGTAGATTTGAAAGAAAATCATCACGTAGTCGGCATCAAAGCAGAATTTGAGGCTGAAGGTACAAGACTTGAAGAAGCTTTGAGATTAAAAGAAGTTGTAACAAAAGCCGGTCTTGAATTAACTATTAAAATCGGCGGATGTGAAGCTATTAAAGATATGTATGATGCAAGAACAATCGGCGTAAGCACAATCGTTGCACCTATGATTGAAACACCTTACGCAATGAAAAAATATGTTCAGGCTACAAAATTTGTATTCCCTGAAGAAGAAAGAAAAGATGTTAAATTTTTAATTAATATCGAAACAATCACAGGTTATGCAAACCTTAAAGAAATGATTGCGTCCCCATATTTTGCTGAAATTGGCGGTATCGTTCTCGGCCGTGTTGACATGACAGGTTCAATGGGCTTGACAAGAGAGGATATTAACTCTAAACAAATTTTTGATATTGCAAATACACTTTCTCAAGAAATGTTAAAAGTCAATAAAGATATGGTAATCGGCGGTGGTGTTTCTGCACAATCACTTCCGTTCTTTAAAGATTTGCCTGCTAACGCTTTATCAAGATTTGAAACAAGAAAAATCATCTTCGATGCGCAAAAAGCATTAAAAGACCCTAATGCTGACAAAGGTATTTTGAAAGCTGTTGGCTTTGAATTGATGTGGTTGAAAAACAAACGTGAATTCTACGGAATGATATTCCAAGAAGACGCCGCACGTTTGACAATGCTTGAAGCAAGATACAAAAAGTTAATCGAAGAAGCAGGTGGCGTGTATGCGTAAGGCTTTAGTGACAGGTGCCTCCCGCGGTATCGGAAAAGCCATAAAGAATTTATTTGAGGAAAGGGGCATAGTGGTTTATGCCCCTGCCCGCTCTGAAATGAATCTTTCTTCTAACGAAAGTATCAAGGCGTATGTTGAAAAGATTCCTGATGTGGATATTCTGGTTAATTGTGCAGGTATAAATGATTTAGGCTCTATTGAAGAAATGACCGAAGAAAAGTTGCAGGAAATGATTCAGGTGAATCTTATTTCACAAACTATGCTTATCAAATATGTTTCTGAAAAGATGAAGGCTAATCGTTACGGAAGAATCGTTAATTTTGCGTCTATCTGGTGTGATTTTTCAAAAGAGCGCAGAATTATGTATTCAATAGCAAAAGCAGGAGTAAAAGGTCTGACAACAGCGGCGGCTGTTGAGCTTTCAAAATACAATGTCCTTGTTAACGCAGTAGCTCCGGGGTTTGTAAATACTGAAATGACTTCGCAAAATAACACCCCTGAACAAATTGAGGCGCTTGCGCAGGCACTCCCTATTAAACGTATGGCAGAACCTGTCGAAATCGCTGAATTCGTTTATTTCCTTTCAAGTGAACAAAATTCTTTTATTACCGGTCAAACAATTTTTGCAGACGGAGGTTTTTCATGTGTTTAGATAAATTGACGGTTAAGTCTAATATAAAAAATTACGATGTGTTTTTTGAAAATGACGCATCATTTCTGAAATCACTTTCTGAAAAAGAAAATAGCGTTTATGTCGTTGATGAAAATGTGTACGAAGCGCATAAAACAGGTTGTCTTTCAACTTTACCGCAGGAAAGATTAATAATCCTTCCAATCGGCGAAGAAATGAAAAATATTGATTCTGTTTGCAGTTTGTATGAAAAAATCATGCGATTTGCACCTCGTAAAAACCTGAATCTAATTTCCATTGGGGGCGGTATTACTCAGGATGTAACGGGTTTTGTTGCATCGTCTTTGTATCGCGGTGTAAACTGGATTTTTGTTCCGACGACTTTACTTGCGCAGGTTGACAGTTGTATCGGCGCTAAGACTTCATTAAATTTCAACCATTACAAGAATCTAATAGGAACGTTTTATCCGCCATCAGAAATCCATATTTATCCTGAATTTTTGAAAACTTTAACAAAAGCGGATTTTTATTCAGGTGTTGGCGAAATGGCTAAATTACATTTGATGAACGGTGAATCTGATACAAAAGTTTTTGTGGATTCTCTGGAAGCTATAGATAGACTTGAGCCGCAAACTTTATTGGAACGCACGCAAAACTGTCTTAAAATCAAAAAATCATACATTGAGGATGATGAATTTGATACAGGCAAAAGAAATATGTTGAATTACGGTCATTGTTTTGGTCATGCGATTGAAAGTTCAACAGACTTTGCGATTTCTCATGGTCAGGCGGTTGTTGTCGGTATGATTCTGGCAAACAAAGAGGCCTTAAGACGTGGAATTTTAAGCGCGGAAAACGAAAAGTATATCCGTGAAAATGTTTTAGAACCTGTATTAAAGGTGCAAGTTCCGGATGTAGATGCAGCAAAAACCGTTGCCGCAATGGGACAGGATAAGAAAAATCTTGGTAAAGGTTTAGCCCTTGTCATGATTCAAGATGGCTATGAAATGGTGAAAATCACTGATATGACTACACAAGAAGCTGGAGAAATATTGAAAGAATGTCAAAAATTAAATTATCAGACTATATAGCAAAAAGATTGAAAGAATGTTATAATGTAGAACACTTTTTTATGGTTTCCGGAGGCGGTGCAATGCACTTAAACGACAGCCTTGGAAAATACATCCCCTATACCGCAAACCATCACGAACAGGCTTGCGCTATTGCGGCGGAGGGTTATGCAAGGGTTAATCAGAAACTCGGCGTTGTAAATGTTACAACCGGCCCCGGAGGTTTGAACTGTCTAAACGGTGTTTTTGGCCAGTGGACAGATAGTGTACCTGTTTTGTATATTTCCGGTCAGGTAAAATTTACCACAACAATGGCCTCTTGTCCGGAAGTTCCTCTGCGTCAGCTTGGTGATCAGGAGGTTGATATTATTTCCTGCGTCAAACCGCTTGTGAAGTATGCTAAAATGGTAACTGAACCTAATGAAATAAAATACCACCTTGACAGAGCGATTTATGAAGCTACAACCGGTCGTATGGGACCTGTTTGGCTGGATATTCCGATGAATGTTCAAGGCGCAATGATAGATGAAGATGAATTAAAAGGATTTACTCCGCCATCTGCTAAAGTGTATGATTTGAAAATTGCGCAGGTCGTTGAAAAATTAAAATCCGCAAAACGTCCGTTAATCGTTGCGGGTTACGGTTTAAGACTGGCTAAACAGGAAGAAAATTTCTTAAAACTTCTTGAAAACACTGATATTCCTGTGGTTACAACGTTTAACGGAATGGATTTACTCTCGTCAGACCATAAAAACTTCTGCGGTCGAATCGGTACAGTCGGTCAACGTGCGGGTAACTTTACGCTTCAAAACGCGGACGTGATTTTGTCCCTCGGAACCCGTAACAATATTCGTCAGGCTAGTTACAACTGGGAAAATTTTGCTAAAAATGCTTATAAAATGGTTGTCGATATTGACAGCGCTGAACTTGATAAACCGACAGTGGTTCCGGACTTGAAAGTTAACGCGGATTTGAAAGAATTTTTGCCTGCTCTTATAAAAGAATTCCCGACGCTTGATGTTAAAGAATGGGCAAGTTTTTCTAAAAATTTACAGGCAAAATATACTTTTGAAAAAACAGAGCAATATCAGTCTAAAGACGGTGTTATCAATGTCTATGATTTTGTTCATACATTGAGTGAAGTTATGAGTGAAGGTGACATTGTTGTTGCCGGAAACGGCTCTGCCTGTGTTTGTACACATCAGGCGGCACATGTTAAGCCTGAACAGCGAATTTTCTGGAATTCAGGTGATGCATCAATGGGTTATGACCTGCCTGCGGCGCTTGGGGCCTGTTATGAAGCAAATGGCAGAAATGTAATCTGTTTGACCGGCGACGGCTCAATAATGATGAATATTCAGGAACTTCAAACCGTTGCGTTTAATAAGTTACCGCTGAAAATTTTTGTTATTAATAATGCCGGTTATTCCTCAATAAGACAAACTCAAAGGAATTTCTTCAGCGGTCGTATGACGGGTTCAGGCGATGACAGCGGTGTGAGCGTTCCGGATTTTTGCAAACTCGCAGAAGGCTTTGGTCTTAATTCGGTAAGAGTTTCTAATCCTGTGACAATGAAAGAGGATTTGGCTGCGGTATTGAAAATGGACGGCCCTGTGGTTTGTGAAGTAATGGTAGAAAAAGAATATGCGTTCTCTCCTAAATTATCTGCACGAAAACTGGACGACGGAACAATGGTTTCTCCTAGTTTGGAAGATATGTTCCCGTTCCTTGACAGGGAGGAATATGAAAGGAATTTGTTAAAATGAAAAGCATAATTTATGCAATGGTTCCTGCAAGAGTCGGAAGCACACGTTTAAAATTAAAGAATATTCGTTTGCTTCACGAGAAACCGTTAATCTGGTATGGGGTAAACGCCGCGCAAACCGCCGGATTTTTCGATAAAGTTTTTATAAATTCCGATGAAGGTCTGTGGGGTAAACTCGCGCAGGACTACGGGTGTGAATTTTATCATCGTAATAGCGAATTCGCTACCTCTATTTCTACTGCTGATGATGTTATATATGACTTTTTTAAGAATAATCCCGAATGTGATTTCCTTTTCTGGATAAATACAACAAATCCTTTCCAGCCGTATGAGGATTATGCAAAAGCATTTGAGTACTTTATTGATAATAATTTAGACGGGTTGATTACGACAACAAAGGATAAAATTCATACAAGGTTTATGGGTAAGCCTCTTAACTATAATGCAAATGATAAATTACCTAAAACTCAGGATATTGAACCGGTAGAAGTTTTTGCTTTTCCGTTTAGTATCTGGAGAAGAGAAAGTTTTATAAGAAATTATGAAAATCACGGTTATGCTTATCTTTGCGGTAATATAGGCTACTGGGAAGTCAATAAACTTGCAGCAGTTGAAATCGATGATGAGGAAGATTTTCTTTTCGCTAATGCAATTCTTTATGGACGTGATAATCCTTTGTGTTACAAAAAAGAATATGCAAAATTGGATTAATAATGAAAAGATTTCTAAGAAAAATTTTGGGTAAAAATAAAACGCAATATTATGACATTTGCGGGGATAATAATAAATTAATTATTATTGAAAATGGTGTTGAGCGTCTGGCGAACAAGGAAACTATTCTCGGTTTGTGGGTTTCGATACACGGAAATAACAATACCGTAAAGTTAGAACTTCCGATTCATTTTGAAAATTCATCTATTATAATTTCGGATTCTGATGAGGCTGACATTTTTATCCGCAAGACTCAGCATCACGTTAAAAATTTTTCGGTAAATTCACGCCTGCATAGCGGCCATAAACTATTTATTGATGAAGATTTTTATTGCAACGGGGCAACAATTTTGCTAAGAGAAGAAAACGCGTCGGTAAAAATAGGTAAAGATTGTATGTTTTCGTGGGGAATAACTATATGGACTTCTGACGGACATTGTATTTTTGATAATACAACCGGCGAACTGTTAAATGACCCATCCGGGGGGGGGGGGGCCTCATCGGTAATCATGTATGGGTAGGCTGCAACGTTAATTTATTGAAAAATTCGAAAATCCCTGACAATTCGGTCGTTGCGTTAGGGGCAATTATTTCTAAAAGATTTGATGAGGAAAATATTTTGCTCGTTGGCACAAATGAAGTTAAGAAAAGAAATATTCGATGGACAAGAGATTTTATAACTGATTATAAAAGGAGTAAATGTGAAAGTATTAATAGATTCTGATTATTTTTTTATAAGGGATATGTATTATCGTTCCTGCGGCCATACACTTAATACTATTAATATTTTGAAACGTTTTTTCGGCGAAGATTTATTAAAGGATTTCAGGTGTGTTATTTCTGAAACTGTTTATTACCAGTTAAATGAAGAAGAATTATCCGGTATTAATCCTGTAGTGATTTTTGACAGGGAATTGCGGGATATTTTTGAGGATAAATTTATATCGCACAATGAAATTGTCGAAAAGTTTTATTACGGCAATTTGACCCCTAACAATCTACAGGATTTGAAGGCGCTTTATTCTCGCAAACTGGAAGGTTTTGTGCCGGATTTAGTTATGCAATTTGAATATCATAATAAATGTTATGACGATATTTTCCCTAAGGCGTTTAAATTAACCTTTCAGGGCGGACTTTTTAAAAGGGGAATTGGGCCTGAAACTTATATTATTGACCCCTCAGGCAGCTTTAAGGATTCATCTTTAAATATCTTTCGTGATGAAATTAACAATTTCGTAATTTCTGAACAACAAAACACACTGATTGATAACTTTAAACGCCGCCTTAGTAATCTTATAAAAGAGAATACATCTTTTATTTCTACCTTATTAGCGCCTTATAAAGAGAAGTTTGATTATCTTGTTTTGCTTCCGTTACAAATGAGTAATCATTATGGTTTTGATACTGAAACAGGATTTAAAACGCAGTATGACTATCTTGAATATGTACTGGATAATGTTCCTAAAAATGTCGGGGTAATCGTAACAGAACACGACCATGGCCGTTTTCTTGAAGAAGGAACCTTCGGAAAAGGCGGATTCTTAGAATGGTTTGAAAACAAGTATGAAAATTTGGTATACATTAAAGAACTGCGGGGGGGGGGGGGGGTATTCCTCTCCGTCAATATATTTCTTGCCGGAGGTTGATGCTGTGATAAATGTTTCGTCCTCAGTCGCCCTGACTGCAACTTTATTCGATAAAAGAATAATATCACTTGGTAAAACTTATAATAATTGTTTTAAGGATACTCAGGGATTAGAAAACATTATTGAAGTTTTAAGCAAACCGGTTAGAAATAAAAATTCGTTTTTATTCTGGTTTTTGACTAAATATGTTTTTTTCGAAAAACAGTTGAATGATAAATCTTTTATGTACCAATATTTATGTGATTCCATAGAAAAATTCAAGAATGAAGGAGTAACTTTTGCTTACTTTACGCAAATGAATGGAATCGAAGAGGCTTGTGATTCTATTGCAGGGTATATTGAAAATGTTTTCATTACAGAGCGCCGCAGGCAGGAAGATGAAAGGCTTGCGCAAGAGGCAGAAAGGCTTGCAAGGGAAAAGGAAATAGAAGAAGCAAGACTACGCGAAGAGGAGCGAAAACGGCGGATTGATAAAAAACGTGAAAGATGTAACCGGTTCGGAATCTATTACGAGGCAAAACATATTATTATCGGCCTGTTCGGGCTTAAAATAAAATTTAGAAACTATTTGGAGGAATAATTTATGAATACAATTTTAAAAGAAGATTTTGATTATATTCTTGGCGATAAGAATATTGATTGGTCAGAATTAGCAGGTACGACAATTCTGGTTTCCGGAGCATCAGGATTCTTGCCCTCATATTTGATAAAAACGCTTTTATACCTGAATTCTCTCGGTGTCCAAAAACCCGTCAAAATCCTTGCACTTGTAAGAAATATTGACAAAGCAAAAGCTAAATTTAAAGATTCACTCAATGACAGTAATTTAGTGTTCCTTGCACAGGATGTTACAAAACCGATAGAAGTTCCTGAAAAAATTGATTATATTATTCACGCAGCAAGTCAGGCCAGCCCTAAATTCTTTTTCTCCGATCCTGTAGGAACTATCAATGCCAATACTCTGGGTACAAGTAATTTACTGGCTCTTGCAAAAGAAAAAGAGGTTAAAAGTTTCCTATATTTTTCATCCGGCGAAGTATGCGGTGACATTTTTGAACATAAAAATCTTGTATCAGAAGATGATTACGGGATTGTTAACCCGTTAGATGTTAGAAATTGCTATTCAGAGAGTAAAAGAATGGGCGAAAATATGTGTTTTTGCTGGAATTACCAGTATGGTGTTCCGGTAAAAATCGTAAGACCGTCGCATACTTATGGCCCCGGATTTAGTTTTGACGATGGCAGAGCGTTTACAAGTTTTGTGGCCTCTGTGGTTAAGGGCGAAGATATTGTGTTAAAAAGTGACGGCAGTGCAAAAAGGTCTTTTGTCTATCTGGCAGATGCAGTAAGAGCGTATATTTTTGTACTTTTAAACGGTCAGAACGGTGCCGCTTACAATGTTGGCTACGATGGTGAAATAAGTATTCTGGAACTGGCAAACCTTCTTGTTTCTCTGGCTGATAACAAAAATATTAAAGTTCGTCGTGAAATTTCAGGTAATGCCCCGAGCAGTAAAGTCGCAAACGGACTCCTCGATATCAGTAAATTAAAAGCTATGGGCTGGTATCCGAATATTTCAGAAGAAAAAGGGTTTAAAAGAACTATTGACTACTTTCTTCAGGAATTAGAATTGGAGACCGTGCACTAAAACTAAAAAAGAGGCTCGATGAGCCTCTTTTTTATAATGAATATTTTGTCTTCTTTGCAGATCTGAACTTTTTACGTAAATCGCTTAATGTTATATTATGCAAAAGTCTGCGGATGAAAAGATATGCCATATCCCGTATTCTGAGATTTTTGACGGCTGTTGAATAAATTTTATTTTTATAGTTTTTGAATATGTTTTTTGTTTTCTTATAATGATTTTGTTTCATAAGTTTAAGGATATCTTCTCTGTATTCTTTGATTCCGTAACCAAAAACTTCTTCAAGATGTTTTCTTGATTCGTCATCATTCAATAAATCATCAATATATTCTGCAGAATGACCTACAAAACGTTGTTCCATAAACAAACCGTGTGCGATAAAGAACGGTATATCTTTTTTGTCGTTTAATTTATCAACAAAAGGGCTTTCCGGAAAAATTTCTTTTGCGATATTGATATCTTCAAGAGTCAAAAATGTTTTATAATAAGTTTTATGCTCGTACCAGTCGTATGCCGCAACTTTATCAATAGCGCCGATTGCGGACGCTTGTGATTCGTGAATCCTGTAATTAGCGACTAATTTATTTATGTAACCTGCCTTGTAACCTTTACAGAAAAGTGCCAGCCATAAATTGATATCAAAGCAATAAATATAAGTTTTATTGATTTTTACAGTTTTAAGTATATCAGCTTTAATTATAGCACCTGCCCAAGGTAGAAAACCGATTCCGCGTCCTAACAGGCCTATACAATCAGCGGGAGTATTTTCTACGGAGAAAAATTCTCTTACATCAAAGTGATTTACATTTAAATCTTTTCCCTCTGAATTAATATATTCAACGTTACCAAAGGCGAAGTCAACATCCGGAGTGCTTTCCATATAGTTAACGAGGGTTTCAAGTCCGCCCTCTCTCAGTTCGTCATCTGCAGATACGACTTTGATATATTTCCCGCAAGATTGATCGAACATTTTTTGTAATAATAAACCGCTGCCGCCGCCGATATTTTCTTCCATATCAATATGTTTGATACGCGGATCGTTATAAGAGCGTGCTATTTCTCTACAGGAATCTTCTGTTGCATGGTTAAGTAAAAATAACTCAAAGTTTTGATATGACTGTTTTAGAACTGATTCAATTGAACATTTCAAAAACTTTTCATCGTTATAGTATGGTATCAAAATTGAAACTAAAGGGTTTCCCGTCGGTGTGTTTTGCATGCTTAATCCTTTCCTTTGTCGTGGCGTATATGATATAAGATATCATAAAATTTGCTAAGTTACAACTTAATATAGCATTTCCATTGTTATTGGTTGATTTTAGAATTATAAAGGAGTTTAAGGGATTTTAATGGATAAGGCAGAAGTAAAAAAGAATGTGGGGCAAAAGGTTCGTACATATAGGTTGAATTTAAAGTTATCCCAGTTCGCACTTGGTGAAAAAGCGGATATTAATCAAAGACAAATCGCCCAAATAGAATCCGGAAAATCTTTGCCTTCTCTTAACACTTTGCTTAAATTCTGTGAAATTTTTCACTGTGAAATCGGTGAATTTTTTGAACAAAATATCGTCAAAACCAGAGAAGAACTTAAGCAGGAGATTATTAACATTATTGATGACTTTAACTTTGGCCAATTAGAGTTTATATATTTGTATATCCGCAATTTTTCTATGGTTAGGTCAAAAAAATAAATAGGCCTAGGCATTTAATAGAAAGGAATTTGATTATGAATAGTCCGTTAGTATCACTATTTATACCGTATTATAATGATAAAACTTTTTTAAGGGTTTCTATAGAGTCTGTATTGTCACAAACTTATAAAAACTGGGAGTTGATTTTGGTAAACCATGCATCAACTGATTCAAGTCGTGAGATAGCTCATTCATATAATGACAGTAGAATTAAACATGTTGACGTTAGCTGTAATTTAGGGGTTGGCGGTGGCGGGCTGCTAATGACAAAATTTCTGGAACAGGCTAAGGGCAAATATGTTAAATTTTTATGCGCTGATGATATGTTGCTTGATGATGGATTATCAATTCTCGTTGATTATATGGAAAGTCATCCTGATATAGATTTTGCATTTGGCAATTTGAATTATATTAATGAAAACGGCAGGTCTCTGGGGAAAGATTTTTTCTCGAATAGAGAATATTTTTCTGTTGATAATACTGAAGCTGACTGTATACGTCTTTATTCTAAAGGATATAGTTTTTTACCGTATATTGGCAGTATTGCGAAACGCCAAATTTTCAATAATATAACAATAAACAAAACGATTATTATGACATTTGATATGTCTTTATGGCTTTCGCTGCTGTGTAAGGGATATAAAATCGGTTATATTGAACAACTTATCGGAAATTATAGAATTCATAAAGAACAGGCCTCTGCAATACAAAAAAGAAGACAGGCTGAAATGTTAAGTTCGCATGAATGGGGAATATTTTGGAAGATTTTTCTTACTATTGAAAGCGTAGATTTGGCAAAAGAGGTATGGCCCGAGAGCGATTTAGCAGAGAAACTTACCCGTAAAGAAGATATCCCTTTTTTTGTAGCATATATGCTATTTGATTTCTGGATAATTTCGCAGGAAATATATGCTTATATCGCCTCCTTACTTGATGACGATTGCAAGCGTCAATACTTAATCGAAACATTCGGTTTTGGTGTCAGAGAGTTGAGGAAAGCCTGTCTGAATAAGTTACAAACTAATAATTCAGCGAAAATGAATTCCTTGAAAAAATATAAAACTAAACTTTATATGAAAGGCGTTAAGGATTTAAATTTACTGGATATGATTTATCTTGCGTTTAGAAAATTTATCAACTTAATTACTTTGCGCCCTTTATTTAAACTGTTCAAAAAGAAAAACTATTCGTTATAGAATAAAGTTCATATAGCTTTCGTCGATTTTATCCTGTTCTATTCCGATGTATCTTAGAGTTATTGAGGTTGAGGAATGGTTCAGGATTTTTTGTAGAAGCGCGATATCGTTAAACCGGATATAATGGTGATAACCAAACGTTTTTCTTAGCGAATGGGTACCAACTTTATATTTTATTCCCACTGTTGTGCAAGCCTTATTAATAATCCTGTATGCCTGATGCCTGTCGAGCCGGTTGTTATAAACCGTAGTAAACAGCGGCTCTTTGTCTTTTTTGCCTTCGATATGACGAATTATTAGTTGTTGTAATTTTTGATTTATCGGGAATCTTTTGTGTTTATGAGTTTTCTTTTCTGTTATACAAATATGGGTTTTGCCGCGAACATCCCCGACGTTGAGGCCCAGAATATCGGATATTCTGAGTCCGCTGTTTGTTCCCATAACGAAAAACAGTAAATCTCTTAAACTTTGCTTTTCAAGAGTGTGTTCAATGCGTTTCAAATCATCTTTGTTTCTAATCGGTTCTACAATGTTCATAGTGCCCGCCTTTCTATGTAAAATTTCTAAATGAGTGCTTTTTTACATAGATAAAAACGAAACTAAAAAAGACTCCTTTAGGAGTCTTTTTTAGTTTGGGTTCGCGCTCGAACCAATGACAAAGCTCCGCTTTGTTGTGGTTCGTAAAATGCAACGCATACTCATGATAAAAATGGAAATAACAAAAGTTATTTCCATTTTTATTTGGGCAGGGGTGGATTCGAACCACCGTAGGCTCGCACCGACAGATTTACAGTCTGTTCCCTTTAGCCACTCGGGCACCTACCCATATTAAATTTTAGTTTCTTTCCTGCTCTCTAATGTGTTCCGCCAGTGTCCGTAACCTGCCTAGTGCTCTTTTTCGGCTAATTACTTGTTTTATTTCCTGATGCTATTCATATTCCTTATGGTTGCGGACCGGCCACACACATTTTTGAGTTTTTATATCAGATTGGTATCTCTGATTAAGTTCGAGATAACGCAATATGCCCTTGACGAGATTTGAACTCGTGGCCTCTCCCTTACCAAGGGAGTGCGCTACCCCTGCGCCACAAGGGCTTGCCTTCTGGTTTGCCGCACTTTGTAATTCTGAAGGGAACCAAGGGAGTGCTGCTACCCTCCTCCACTCAAACGATATTCTAATCGTTTTCGCGGAGTCCTTGCCACAAGGGCTCTTTTGGACGCCTCTAGCGTTACGAGCCAACCCGTAAACCCTTTCCGGCACCCGAGAAATAGCCGGCAATAGGAATCGAACCTACAACCTACGGTTTACAAAACCGTTGCTCTACCGTTGAGCTATGCCGGCGCGTGAGAAAATTGTATAATGAACATATTTTAATGTCAAGCCCATTTTTTAATTACTTAAAATTTTATTTTCTCCGAACACAAACGCCCGAAACTCTTGCTTGATAGGCTTGTAGAACTCTTTGACAAGCACATGACGCGTCTGGATGCAGTTGTATTTTCTGGCATGGAGATAATCTTCGTATTCCTGTGCAAATTTCAAGCTTTTTCTTTGTTCCAAATACGCTTTGAATCCGCTGTTGCGTTTACGTTTTATGCTCTGCAGCGCGAATGAAATCAGAGCGTCATAATTTATATTATACCCGTTGTTTTTGACCAGCGTAATTATGAAATTGTTATTATCATTAGTTTTAACGCTCAGATAAACTATTGCCTGCTCTTTTTCCATTAAAACGTAGTTGTTTTCACACTGATTGTCAAAAAGTTTTAATAAAGGTTCTTTGAATTCATTTTCTGATTGTAAAAGCGCAGGTTTATAGTGGGCGATTAGTTCGTTGTTGATTAAATCCGCAATCGCGCTGCTGTGCGAATCGTTAGCACTCACAAGGGGGGAGGGTTCAAGGTTCAGAAAATAGTTAATATCGTGCGTGATATCCCATAAATTTTCGTAAGAGCAGCATCTGAAGCCGCAGCCTTCCATAAATAGTTGTTCTAAATCTTTCTGGGTGTTGTCAACAACAACTTTGAAATTTTTTGCGCCGCGTTCACCATAGTGCCGGATGATAAACTTAATCAATTTTTTGCCTGTAAGATAGTCGTTATTTTCAAACAGCAGACGTTTAATATTGATTTGTTCGGCGTTGCCCTGAGTTGTTGCAGTGCTAATCATGCCTTTTATCGTGCTGTCTTCGGATAGTACAAAGGATTCGGGCATAAATTTAAAGTGTAAGGGCAGAAGGCTTTGCAGCGGACTGGCACATTCTTTAAGGATATTATATTTAAAGTAGTCCTGATTCAGACCTGAAATATCTACGATTTTTTTCAGGCGCGATTTGTCAAAAATGTTTAGCCTTCTAATATTACTCATAAATTTATTATAACGTTTTCGGTGAAAATCGGCAAGTAGGTATTAAAAAAGGCGCCGCGCAGCGCGCGGCGCCTTCCTGTAAACATTAAATTAGTTAAAGTATCTTTTTAAAAGACCGTCGAAGCCTCTGCCGTGGCGTGCTTCATCTTTAGCCATTTCGTGAACTGTGTCGTGAATAGCGTCGTAGCCGAGTTCTTTAGCGCGTTTTGCAAGCATAAGTTTACCTTCGCAAGCACCTTGTTCAGCGCCGGCTCTCAATTCTAAGTTTTTCTTAGTTGAGTTTGTTACGACATCACCGAGAAGTTCCGCGAATTTTGCAGCGTGTTCAGCTTCTTCAAACGCGTATCTTTTGTAAGCTTCAGCGATTTCAGGGAATCCTTCGCGTTCAGCCTGTCTGCTCATAGCGAGGTACATACCAACTTCGCAGCATTCGCCGTTGAAGTTCGCGAGTAAGCCGTCCATAATTTCTTTATCATCAACTTTGCCGTCACCGATTTTGTGTTCGCAGGCATAAACTTTTTCGCCGCCAGCTTCTTGTGCTGTGAAAGTAGTTGCGCCGCAAATAGGGCATTTAGCCGGTTGAACGTCAGCTTCTGTAGTCCAGCCGCATACTGTACAAATGTATTTCATAATTCTCTCCTTTACTAATCTTACCGCTAATATTTTATAATATAACTGTTAAAATGTAAATATGTAAGTTACAAAAAACGGCTCCAAAAGGGGCCGTTTTTAAATGTTTTGAAGGATGAACGGTTACATCATACCGCCCATGCCGCCCATTCCTGCCATTGCTGACATGTCAGGTGCTGATTTTTCTTCCGGAAGTTCTACAACTGCCGCTTCGGTTGTTAATAACATTGAAGCAACTGATGCTGCGTTCATCAATGCGGAACGGGTTACTTTCGCAGGGTCTACGATTCCGGCTTTGAACATATCAACGTATTTGTAATCCAATGCGTCGTAGCCGAATGCGCCTTCGTTTGAAAGTACTGTGTCGATAACGACATCAGATTTTGCGCCTGCGTTGTGAGCGATGGCTCTCAAAGGTACGTCTAATGCAGTTGTAAGAATTTTGAATCCGACTTTTTCATCGTCTGATGAGAAGTTGATTGTATCGATTGCCTTGTTGAGTGCTTGTTGAACTCTTACAAGTGCTACGCCGCCGCCGGGAACAATACCTTCTTCGTTTGCCGCGCGGGTTGCGTTTAAAGCGTCTTCGATTCTCAATTTTCTTTCTTTAAGTTCAACTTCAGATGCCGCACCAACTTCGATTACAGCTACGCCGCCTGAAAGTTTTGCGATTCTTTCTTGAAGTTTTTCTTTATCGTATTCAGAATCTGACGCTTCGATTTGTTTTTTGATTAAACGGATACGGTCTTGAACCGCTTGTTTAGTTTCTGGGCCGACAACGATGGTTGTTTCGTCTTTGGTTACTGTAACGCGTTTTGCAAGACCCATCATTTGGGTTGTGACGTTTTCAAGCTTGATACCGAGTTCTTCGGTGAACATTTCGCCGCCTGTAAGAATTGCGATATCTTCAAGCATTGCTTTTCTTCTGTCACCAAAGCCCGGAGCTTTTACTGCTACTGCTCTTAGAACTTTTCTCATTGTGTTAACAACAAGAGTTGCTAAAGCTTCGCCTTCGATGTCTTCTGCTATTAACAATAAAGCTCTGCCGTCACGTGCAACCTGTTCCAATACCGGGACTAAGTCTGTGATAAGGTTGATTTTTTTGTTTACGCAAAGAACATAAGCGTCTTCAAGAACCGCTTCCATTCTTTCTGCGTCAGTTACAAAGTAAGGTGATAAGTAACCTTTGTCGAATTGCATACCTTCAACAACTTTCAAGGAAGTACCGAAAGATTTGCTTTCTTCAACGGTAATAACGCCTTCAGTGCCGACTTTTTCCATCGCTTCGGCTATAAGTTCGCCGATTTCGCGGTTGTTACCTGCTGAAATTCCTGCAACCTGTGCGATTTCTTCTTTTGTGTTAACCGGTTTTGACAGGTTTTTGATTTCGTCGATAGAAATTTCGACGGCTTTATCGATACCGCGTTTCATAGACATAGGGTTAGCGCCTGCTGTAAGGTTTTTCAAGCCCTCGCGAACGATAGCCTGAGCCAGAACTGAAGCGGTTGTTGTACCGTCACCGGCTACGTCGTTTGTTTTTGATGAAACTTCTTTTAATAATTGTGCGCCAGCGTTTTCAAGGCCGTCTTTAAGTTCGATTTCTTTTGCGATAGTCACACCGTCGTTAACGATTTGCGGTGCGCCGAATTTTTTTTCAATAATAACGTTTCTGCCTTTTGGACCTAGTGTAACTTTCACTGCGTCCGCAACGGCATCAATACCTTTCAACAAGGATTTTCTTGCTTCCTCGTCGAATACAATTCTTTTTGCCATAGTAATACTCCTACTCAATTACTGCTAATGCATCTTTTATTGATAAAATTTTATAATTTGTGTCGTCTAATTTTACTTCAGTACCTGAATATTTTGCGTAAAGAACGATATCGCCGACTTTAACATCAAGCGGTTCTCTTTCGCCTTTGTCGTTCATTTTACCAAGTCCGACTGCAACAACTTCACCTTTTTGCGGTTTTTCTTTAGCGCTTTCAGGGATAAAAATTCCGCCGGAAGTTTGTTCAGTATCTTCAATAACTTTAATTACAATTCTTTCTCCTAATGGTTTCAACATATATTGCTCCTTCTTTTCTTACACATATCATAATATAACGAAAATCACAAAATATGTATATCCTTAATGAAAAATTAAGGATTGACTAAAGTGAAAAAATAATACATAATAATTAATAAAGAAAGGCAGGCTGATCCTGTTCTACAATCGAACCCGAGTGAAACTTGGGAGAAAGGAAATTATGAAAAACAATATTGTAAACATTTTGACAGGGGGGGGGGGCCTCTCTTAACAGGCTTCACTATGGCGGAGATACTTCTGTCATTAACAATAATCGGTGTGGTTGCGGCGATAACGCTTCCGTCGCTGACAGGCAACATTAACGAACGCACATGGAACACCCAGAGAAAAGCACTTTATGCCCGTATGAGTCAGGCGATTGCCCTAATGCCGGCGTTGAACGGTTACGGAACTTTGACAGAGGGCAACGAATCAACGTCAGCCGTCGACACCGCTGCCGAAACTTTCGTCACGGAAGGCCTTTCAAAAGTTCTCAAAATTAATAATATTTGTGACTCCGACCACCTCGCGGATTGCGGTATACCTACCCAATTTAATAATATCGGTGGAGATGTTGTATCTACCTGGCCTCAAACTTTTGTTGCTTTGAACGGGATGTTTAACGGTTCCTATGAAAACTATGATGGTTCAAGTGTAAATGTTATTTGGACTTATTCACAAACAGATACGAAAGTCGCGGCATTTGAAACCGCAAATGGAGAAAGCGTTGCTGCGTATTATAATCCTTATTGTGTAGGTAATTTTAATGAAACAAATGAATATTATATTCAACCTAAAGTTTGTGCAAATTTTATATATGACTTGAATGGATCTAAAGGACCTAATACTGTTGGGAAGGACATTGGGTTTATGACGGTATTTTATCCTACTGATTCAGTTGTAGTTGCGCCTCATCCTTCGGTTAGACTTGCGACAAACCAGCGGGTTGTGCAGGCTGAGGCAGGGGCGGCCTGTTTCGCGCTGGATAATGAAACAAGAGTTCCCAATATTCATGAGATTGCGTCTATGTTTACGAATAGGCTGTTAATGAAATCTACAATCACTGAAACAGGAACTAATGGGATTTGGTCGGGTTCAAAATATTCTGCGTCTTATGACTGGTTATTCAACTGGGCTTGTGGAAAATGTATGTTGAAAGACCATGCTTGGACAGGAAATGTTTGGTGTATAAATCGTTAATTACATTGCAACTGAGCGCAGAACCATATAATACTTGTAATCGCCCCAGTATAAAATTACTACAACAAAATTATCGTCTAAGTCCTCCGCTTCCAAGAATGTCTTTGGCATTTCAGGTCGTTGTGAGGACTTAAATTTTCCTACGAATTTCAACAAGCGTAAGTGTTGTTTTTGCGACCACGTGGTCTTTTCTTCCGGCAAGTTGTCTTTGTAAAATCCCATTGGAACGATTTTTTTATCGTAAATCGGGATAATATATTTAACTTTTCCGGCTTCTTTGAACAACATGTACCAGTTTCCGGCCTGCTGGCGCGGGGTTAGCAGATAGTACCCCGGTTGAATTGTTATTGTTTTGAAATATAACGGCGCTGTGAGGCGGAACAACGAATACGGTGACCATGCGGCATTTTGGGTGTCTATATATTCTTCAGGGTCTAAGTCGTGAACATAGCGGAATGTCGGCACTTCAAGGCTTCGATAGATTTCGGGGATATCCATATCTTCGAGGTCTTTGTATTCATAATCCTGTGCCGCCTGATCGCGTGGAATTTCTTCGATTTGTACATCTTCGCATAAACCGGCGCTGCCCAGAAATATTCCCAATAATACCGCTAATAAAATTTTCTTCATAAATCTATTTTAATTGTTTTTTGTCAAAAAGCAAGCGTTGAAAACATTCTTCAAGCGCTTTGGGGCAAATTCCGATAATATTTTCAAGGTTACCGCTGTAAGATTTTACGTAGCCGGCAGGAAGTTCTTGTATGCCGTAGGCTCCGGCTTTATCTAGCGGCTTGAAATTGTTGACGTAAAAGTCAATCATTTTGTCAGTAAGGTTGTTGAAAATAACCTTTGATGTTGTTGATTTGATAACATGGCGGCCTGTGATTGTGTTAATTAGCGCAATGCTTGTGACGACTTGATGTTCGCGGCCGGAAAGACTTTTGAGCATACGTTTGGCGTCCTCACTGTTGTGGGGCTTTTCAAGAATTTTGCCATCCAGTACGACAACTGTGTCTGCGCCGATAATATTACAATCGCCTTTAACCAGCGGCACAACGGCTTTTGCCTTATTGTAGGCAAGATTTTCTACGTACTCATAAGAAAAAACCGTCGTCGCATGAATTTCCTCATACGGGGACGGCACAATTTCAAAAACATATTTGTCTTTTAGAATTTCTGCCCTTCTTGGAGAAGAAGAGGCAAGAATATTTTTTCCCATTATGCGCTCCTTTTCCGCTATTATACCAGAAAAGAAACTTAAAATGAGTTTTTACATCTAAATACTTAAATTAGTATCTTGATGTTTTGGTGTATCTTGCAGCTTTTGCATTGATTGCGTAGCATGCAATGTTTAGACGTTGTTTGATAGCTATCATATTACGGTACATTTCTGCTTGATCTTTCATTGCGTCAAGCATTTTTTCAGGTTCGACAAGCGATTCTAAGTTATCGTGGTTGTCAACCTTTTCTTCTGCGTATTTTTTAACCAGTAATTGATCAATGTAGTCTTCTGCGCCGATTGCCATTAAATAGCCTCCAAGAGTTTAGTGTGTTAATTCCTTAGAAAAATAAATATCCTATTTTATTCCTATGTATATATAAAGTATTTAACTTTTGCAGAATTGCGTTTTTAGTTGGGTCGTGTTTAACAAAACTTAACACATGAAAAACGCGGACACCGCTGCAGGAACCTTTGTCACAGAAGGGCTTTCCAAAGTACCTAAAATTTCTGGCAAAAATGAGTGAAAGTTGAATGAAAAATTTGTCGGATTTTCTTTTGTTGGTTCCGGTAGCAGTCATATGTATTAAACGTTAAAAAAACGGCGGGGAACCGCCGTTTTTTAGTATCTTTTGTTTAAATCTTTCGGATTGCCGACGCCGAAAACATCTTTCAATAACGAGATTCCGCCGTAAGCGCCCAGCAGCCAGCCGCCGGCTTTTGCTATTGAATTTTTACTTGCAAGCACTGTTAAAAGTCCAAGACCAAGAGGAACAACATTTGAAACCAGCGACATCCCGATACCTTTAAAATATCCCACGGTTGAGTTTACAAAACTTCGCCAGTTTTGTTGTTCTTCCAGATGAAGCATACTTTTTTTCAGGCTTGCATTTATTGCACTCGGCTGGGAAAGATACATTGTATCGGTTGCGCGTGCGATACAGGCCTCTGCGTCGCGTGTTTTTGAATAGCTGTCGGACTGTAAAAGCCCCAGAATATGTGCGTCATAGCCAATCATGCCTAAGGCCCCGACACCAACAGTTTTGGCAAGATATTTACCGTAGTTGCCTTTGATATTTGTTATGCAGTTTGTGTAACCTGTTTTGATTTTTGAAAAGATTTTCATATACTACATAATCCTACTTTTTATCGGCCTTCTGGGAGTTTTTAACTTCGAATTCTTTTTCTACAGTCTGGCCGGACATTTTCAACAGGATGTCTGAGGCCATCAGAGAATCCTGACCGTAGCCGGAACTTGAGTTTTGAATTTGCGTTAAGAGTTGGACGGTGAGCGGATCACCTGTTGCCATTCGTGATTGAAGTGCTGCCATCGCTAAGAATTTTACTTTTGAATAAGGGTCTTGAAGCATTTTGTTTATAAGCGCATTAAGCGCTTTGTCGTCTTTTCTTGATTCATCTTCTTCAAGTCGGGCTACTACTTCTTTGGCACCCATAAATCTTAATTCTTTATCCTGACTGTTTAAATAGTTTTCAAGATTTCTTATATAATCGTCTGTAAGTTCAACGATTTTGCGCTTTTCTGTTTTTTTAGAAGAATTTTCCGTGTTATTTACGATGTTATTTGTTGTGTTTGTGATATTTTTTGACTCATCAGCCGGTTTTGCAAGCTGTTGGGTGTAGTAGTTTGCAGGATAACTTTGTGCCGGAGCGGTTTGATAAGAAGGTGCATTTACGTTATAAACAGGCGCGTTCGCTCCCGGAGGCGTAACTGACGGGTTAAAGATTTGAATATTTACACCTGAGTAGTTAGGAACCTGCACGGATTGTTGCTGCGGTTGGGGTGCAGTTTGGTAAGAAGTCGCCTGTTGAGGCACATTCTGTTGAACCGGCTGTTGTTGAACCGGCTTGGTATATGCAGATGGAACCGCCTGCGGTATCTGATTTTGTCTTACTGAATTTTGCATAAATATAACCTACTATGAATATAAAGTGTTTTGGGGACGGAATATTGCTATTTGTTAAAGAAATGTAACGATTTTTCATTGACCTGATTATAAAGTATAATGTTTGTATGGTTGAGATTCTGGGAGAGAAAAAGATTTGTAAAAAATGCGGGAAGTGTTGCCGCTTGATTTCTTCTACAAAGTCGTATGAGCAGTTGTGCGAAGAGGCGAAAACGGGTGATAGCGTCGCGATAAATTTTTTAAAACTTTTTTTACCCTATGAATCAATTGCGGATGCGATAAAGATTGATTCCCAACTTGTGGATTCTGTTGTAGAGATGAATAAGCGCGTTTACGGGCCGGATGTGCAAACGTATTTTTATCACTGCCGTTATATTAATTTCGAAAACGAGTGTATGGCTTATGATATGCGTCCTAAACTTTGCCGTCAGTATCCAAAAAATGAGTTTGTTCCGGTTCCGTCCGACTGCTCTTATGAAGGATATTCTTTTGCTGCACGTGAAAAAGTTAAGGCCAAAGTTCGCAAGGCAAAAGAGGATTTACTTGATATAAAAGTTATGCGCGAAAAGGCTGTTGAACGCGGTGTGATTGAGAAATTCAACAAGCTTGAAGGAAAATTAACCGCTCTTGTGGAGAATTACAAAGCTTTTGGCTCTTACGATTGGTGATTCAGAGCGTCTTGAAGCTTTTCCATTTTTTCTTTAGAGGTGGTTTCAAAATAGATTCTTAAAAGTGGCTCTGTTCCGCTCGGGCGGGCAAGAATCCAGCTTTCTCCGTCATCAAAAAATAGCTTTACGCCGTCTGTAAGGTCTGTTTTTATAACCTTTAATCCCGCAAGTTCTTTGAGTGAGCGGATTTTATCAAGGAAAGGTCTTATTTCATCAAAGTTTTCAAGACGCTTATCGATTCTGTCATTAATAAATTCGACTCCGATTAGGGCCTTTAATTCTTGTTGAAGTTCGACTAAAGTTTTGTTTTCATAGGCCATTGCTTCTAACACCAGAAGGTTAGCGAGGATTCCGTCTTTTTCCGGAATATGGTTTTGAATGCTAAGTCCGCCGCTTTCTTCGCCTGCTATAATCGGGTTAAATTTTCTCATCGCCGCGCCCACATGTTTGAATCCGACGGCCGTTTCAATTAATTCTACACCGAGTTTTTCGGCCAGAATATTTAGCATAAGGCTTGCACCGACTGTTTTTACAAGTGCTCCGGTGTAATTCTTATGTTTTTTCAGGTGTAAAAGCAGTATTGCAATAATTTCGTTAGGGGTTACGTATTCACCTTTTTCGTTTATTACGCCGAAGCGGTCGCCGTCACCATCATTTGCAAAACCTACAGCGCCATTACAACAACTGATAAGTTCTTTTAAATATTTAGGTTTAGGTTCAGGCATTCCGCCGCCAAAATTTATATCATGGTGGAGGTGAAGAGACTCGAACTTTATTCCGTGATTATTCAATAGTTTGTCAAAATAGCCGATTGTTGCGGAATAAAGCCCGTCAAAAATGATTTTTGGCCTGTGAGATTTAATTTTTTGAAAGTCAATTAGGCTTTCCAGATGTTTAAAATATTCCGGCGCGAAATCCACTTTCTTAATTGTACCGGTGCCAAACGATGTGAAATCCAAACCGAGATTTGCGGTTATTGTATCCGTTATATCGCTTGTTGCAGGGCCTGCGTAATCAGGAATGAATTTTAGCCCGAGATATTCCGGCGGGTTGTGCGACGCTGTGAACATAAGCGCGCAGGCGTTGAGTTCTCTGGCCTGAAACGCGAGTACAGGTGTCGGAATGATTTTTTCACTCAACAAAACCTGAAATCCCAAACCGCTTAAAAGTTCGGCGCTCTCTTTTGCAAAAACATCAGCTTTGTATCGAGGGTCATAGCCGATAATAATTTTTTTATCCGCCCCGAATTCTTCGTAAACATATTTTGCGATTGCCGTTACCGCACATTTTACGTTTTCGTGTGTGAAATCTTTATCCGTTATGGCTCTCCAGCCGTCTGTTCCGAATGTTATTACGCTTTTCATATTGCCCTCTTTCATAAATTCTATTATAATACAAAATATGAAATCGGGATTGAATTTAGAAAATATTCAAAATATAGCATTTTTAGGGCCTGCCGGTTCTTATTCAGAGATGGCGATGGATTTTTTTGTGCACAATTATGAGATAAGAGCGCATGCAACAGAGCAAAAAACAATAAGGCAGGTTGCGGAATTCGTTGATTCTACGCCGGATACACTGGGGGTATTGCCTGTAGAGAATTCTATTGAAGGCGCTGTAAGGGAAACGCTCGATAATCTTATCAGACTTAAAAATCCTAATATAAGAATTTTATCAGAAGTTTTAATGCCGATTGAACATTGTTTACTGGCGCGAACAACAGAATTTTACAGCATTACCAGCGGCGTAATCTCTCACCCGCAGGCACTTGCACAGTGTCAAAACTTTATACATACAGAACTTCCGTACGGGATTCAGACAATGGAGGCCTCAAGTACTGCAGAAGCCGCACGCAGTCTTGCAAATTACAACCTTACATACGCTGCGATCGGAAGCAAAAAAACGGCCGATATCTACAGACTTAATGTTTTGCGTGAAAATATTAACGACGATAAATCCAATTGTACACGTTTTATTCTTATAGGTGACGTGGAATCAGAATTCGTCAAAGGAATGCAGTCTTTACTGGCGTTTTCAACAGAAAACAAACCCGGCGCGCTCCTTGATGTTCTGGAAATATTCCGCAATAATAAAATAAACCTTTCCTATATTTCTTCGCGGCCTTCCAAGCATAAGTTCGGAGAGTACATATTTTATGTGAATTTTGACGGACATACCTCACATTCACAAATTCTTAAAACTGTCGAAGAAATAAAATCTAAGACAACGTTTTTGAGATTTTTGGGCTCTTATGAAAAGAATGTGGTCGAAAATGTGTAGGCAAATTTGTGTCAGCAAATTTGCCGGCTTGACTCAGTCGTGAAAAATTGCTAAAAATTAATTACGCATTCTTGTTTCGTTAAATTAGTCAGAAAGGTTTTTATGGCTAATTCTTTGATACCTTATTCCTTTGTCCCCGGTACAAAAGCCATGGCAAGTGAAGTTAATGCAAACTTCATAGCGCTGGCAAATTCTGTAGAGGAGGGCAAACAATTTACTAACAAGGCAATCGAAAATTTTAATACGGAATTTGAAACGCGGCTTGATGAATTTGACGGAAAAGTCGGAGATAAACTGGAGTTTAATATGTCAAACTCTGTGAATGTTTCAAACTGTATCGTAGAAGTTCCGCAGAATATAAAAGTAGAGTTTAATAACGGGACCGTAACTTTAAAGGCGGGTTCTGTGGTAACGGTTCCTGACGGGTTTGAAGAGGACGGTGTTACTGCAAAATTTACTTATCATACCGTTGAAAATGATGTTTCCGTGTCAACATCAGGCGTAGGGGGAAGTTATGAGGATTTATTTACCTGTTATAATGTAACGACCGGTGATTTCGGAACATTGCGTGCGATGAGTACGGAAGGGGTTAGCGGCAATACGTTTACGCCTCCGGGGAGCGGCTTCGCTTTTTGGTTTGATAGGGCCTCCAATCTGGTTAAATATGTATCAGGCGGTGCTGTACAGTCCGGAAAATATTCACTGCCGCTTTTTACATTAAGAAATTCTGCCGCAAATTTGCTCGGTATAAATCAGGTGTTTAACGGTATAGGTTATATCGGCCAGACAACATGGCTTGAAAAAGGTGTGAAATGTTTGTTTGCAGACGGAAGAAATTCTGACGGAACATTTAAAAATATTAGTGTTACCCAGCCGGCTATTACGTTAACAGATTTGTACAATCAAACCAGCCAGATAGGGCAAATTATTTATAGTCAGACAACGAAACGAATACGTGTTTATGGTTATGGTCCGACGACGTATTTTATACAGGACAAAGTTCCTACCGGATTCGGGCAATATGCGCTCTGGTACAATTCACGGGAAAATATATTTTATGCAACTGCGGATTCAGGTTCTAACTGGGTTAAAGACTATAGAATTATTTTACCGAAACTTACTAAAGCAAGTGAGAATGGAAATATTTCAGGGTTATCAGAAATTCATTCTTTATCAATTTGGGCACAGGCATATATTACGAAAAGTTATGTAAATGGAACCTCCGGATATATTGTTTACAGTAACGGCTTCTGTGAACAATGGGGAAGAACGGGTGCTTCAGCCCAAACTGTAAGTTTGTTAATACCGCATAGAGATGTTAATTTCTCTGTAGTTGCGAGTTCCCGCGGTGGTGCTGCCACCCACACAGCCGGTAACCCTTCGGTAAATATTGTATCTAACGGGTCAATTACAGTAATTAACAATACAAATGATTATAATTCTGCGTTCTGGCAAACAAAGGGTTATATTTAAGGAGAAAAATTATGAGTTATAAACTGGACAAACCATATACAGAGGAAAGCAGGCTTGATTTTATAGTTACCTACAACCATAATCAGGGCTTGTTAATAGAAGAAACAGAAGACGCATTGTATGCACTTGAGGCAAATGAGGTTATGCAAGAGGGGGTGCCTGTTGTGGATTCAAATTATGAAACCCGATTGGCACGCGCACAGGCTGATGTGGAAATTGCAGAAATTAAGGAGCAGCTTGCGGAAATTGATTTGAAATCAATTCGTGCATTGCGTGCCGGAGAGAAAGATTATCTGCAGGAATATGAGGCCGAGGCCGTTGAATTGCGAAACCGGCTGGAGGCGTTGGAATAGTTTAATTACTAAGGGCGCTGTTTATTCAGCGTCCTTTCCTTTAGGCGGTGTTAAAATTATCATTTCACAGTTTTGGCAGTCAAACTTTAGGGGAAATTTTATACCTTTTTCATCCTCAAGGAAAAGGTTAACCGGTTTTTGACATAATCCGTGTGCAAATTTAAGGCAGTGCTTTGTCTTCATAAGTTCAACCTGACGCTGTGGTTGTTCTTTTTCAAACGCCGGCTCTGTGATTTCGCAATAGTGGTCAAAATAGAATTTCTTCGCGCTGTCGTTTAGAACATTTGCTCTATAGTCCATTTCCTGTACAGGGAATATTGTTTCTTTTAACGGCCGCTGGATTTTTCGCGGGTAATTTTTTAGGCGTTCCTGCATAAGAGCGTCGAGAGCGTTGCGGCGAAATTCATTTATTATTGAAACCGGCAGGAAAGGCAGGTTACAATTGATATAAAGGTGTTCAATTTCAAAATCCGATTCGCCGGTCTTTTTAAACTGGTTGAGGAATGTTTCATTAGCCCGCTGCTGGTTTTTAGGCTCTTCACCCTGTGGGAGCGTAATTTTAATGCGATTTTCGTCTTCGTCGGTGAGCGTAAGGCCTTCAGAAGTAATTTCGGCATTAACCCTGATTTTGCGCTGGAATCTGGCGGATTCGATTTCTTTTTCGTATGCGGAATCTAAATTACGGAAGATTGTGTCACCGGTTTTTATTGCCGGCATGCGGTTCGGGAAGATTTTACGGCCGGCAGTTTTGTTTACCATAAAACCGTTCAATTCTTCGCGCATAAAGCATAAGCCGTCCTGCGGGTTTAAAGTTACAGCAGTGTCCAATTCAAAATAATCTTTGCCAACAAATTTCACTTTGCCCAGTTTTTCACCGATTGATTTCGGTGTATTGAAGTTGTAGCATTCGTGGCGTTTTTGAAGAAAATAATCCGTAAATCCGCGGTTGAAACTTTTTTCTAAAACAGGCGTGAAATCGGTTTTGACTATTCCGGAGGAGGTTTTGTGCGAATATTTGTCAAGTTCACTGCGGTAGTAACTTACGACTGTTTTGATGTAGGTTTCGTCTTTTAGCCTGCCTTCGATTTTGAAGGATTTTACACCGGCGTCACAAAGTTTTTTAAGATGTTTTGAGGCGTTGAAATCTTTTAACGACAAAAGGTGTTTGTTTCTGGCTAAATAATTGCCTTTTTCATCAACGAGTGAATATTTTTTGCGGCAAGGCTGTGCGCATTCGCCTCTGTTTGCGGAACGTCCGCCGATGTATTGGCTTAAATAGCACTGGCCGCTGTAACTTACGCATAACGCACCATGGACAAAAACTTCTATTTCAGTGTTTTTGAGTGTTTTTGTGATTTGCTCTATTTGTTCAAGCGATAGTTCGCGTGCAAGAATTATTCGTTTAAGCCCCAGTTCTTTGAAAAAGTTGACTTTTTCAATGTCCCTGTTGTTGCACTGTGTGCTGGCATGAAGCGGTATTGGCGGTAATTCGCCGTTTTTTGCAAGTTCCAGAATTCCGAAATCCTGCACAATTATTGCGTCAACACCAATTTCGTAGAGTTTGTGGATAAGTTCTTTTGCCTGTAAAAGTTCTTCATCCGTGAGAATTGTATTTAAGGTTACAAAAACTTTTACGTAAAATCTATGTGCATAATCAACTATTTCTCTGATATCTTCAAGCGAATTGGGCGCGTTTTTTCTGGCGCCAAAGTTTGCCGCGCCGATATAAATCGCGTCAGCACCGCAATTGATGGCGGTGAAGGCGGTTTGTTTATTTTTTGCCGGTGCAAGAAGTTCTGTTTTCATAGGGTAAATATAACTCAATCTTGTGTAATAATCAATATTGTGTTATGTTATACAGTGAAATATGTGCTTGTAGCTCAGCCGAATAGAGCGTTGGTCTCCGAAGCCAAAGGTCACGGGTTTGAATCCCGTCAGGCACAATTTAAGGGCTCGTAGCTCAGTAGGATAGAGCAACGGTTTCCTAAACCGGAGATCGCGAGTTCGACTCTCGCCGGGCCCATTCTCTATTGACCCGTTAGCCAATAAGTGGTATAATAAAAACGGTATTATTTATAACGAGGGTATATTAAAAAGATGAAAAGATTTTTTACGGTGAAATCTGCCGCTTTTACTATGGCCGAAATTCTGTTGTCTTTGACAATCATCGGTGTTGTTGCGGCGATTACGTTACCGTCTTTGACCGGTAACATTAACGAACGAACATGGGCGACTCAAAAGAAAGCGCTTTATGCACGTATGTCACAGGCAATTCCGTTGCTTGATTCTATGAATACTTATGATGACGCCGAGTCTTTCATAGCAGGCGCATTGAATAAAGTTACTAAAATCAATAACGTTTGCGCGCAAGACCATTTGGAAGATTGCGGTATTAACAAAGATTTGTTAGGAAGACTTGCTGACGGTACGACAACTTCTTTCCCTGAAACCTGGTCTGCTTTAGGTATTGATAAGCAATTCTCTTATGCTTCAGCAGCGGATGATACGGCAGAAGCAACTTCAAACAAAAAATTGAGTGCTAATCAGGCAATGGTTGCAGCATTTGAAACCGGAAACGGTGAATCAATTGTTCTTTATTACAACCCTGATTGTACTGCCGATCAGGAACAGGCGCCAAATGCCATTGTCGACGGTTCCGGTACAAACTACATAGACATGTTTGATCACGTATGTATCAATATGATTTATGACTTGAATTCAAACAAAGGACCAAACGCAGTTGGTAAAGATATTGGATTTATGACTGTATTCTATCCTTCAGACGCAACGGTTGTTTCTCCGGTTCCTTACGTTCAGTCATCAAGCTCTGCGACTTGTGACAGCGAATACAGATTGCCTAACAGATTCGAAGCTGCGGCATTCGCTCTTAACTCTACTTTAATCAGCGCTACGGCAGAAGGCCCGTATTTAACATCAACTAAGGCGTCAACCGGTAATGATACTTATGTTTATATTCAAGATAAAAATTCAAGCGGTGAAATCAAAGCTTATACTAAAAAGATAACCGACGGCGCCTCTGCAGGTGTTTCATTCTCCAGATGCGTAAAACGTTAGTATTTATCTCAAACACATCTAACAAGAAAAGCTGTCACTTTATGTGGCGGCTTTTCTATTTACAAATATAATTTAATGGTGTAAAATTTTAACAGAGGAAGATTATGGTAAAAGCGTGCGAGAAAAATAAAAAGGATATTTTGAGAATTATCTCATTGTTAACTGATAGAGAGGCGGCAGAAGCACTCGTCGCGATTAAGAATCTTTCTGACGATTTGCACGCGCACAATTGCAGTGAATTGAACTCTGAATGTATGAGTTTGCTGGGGTTCGCAAATTATCTTGCCGATAAAAATAATTTTAAATCTTCACTTGAAACCATAAATGAAGCGGCGTTTCTGGCCTCTTATAACAAGAATCTTTCCGCAAAACTGCTTAATGAATTTGTCCTTGGAGAGTTGAATTTTGCTGAAGGTGAAGCAAAAGTTGCACTAAAACATTATCAAAACGCTAAAGAGCTTTCATCAGAAAAAAATATTGAATACGATATCACAGATATGCTTACGATTCGAATGAGCCAGATTAATAACGGATTGGATTTTTCACACCCCGTAAAGGCTGATCCGCTTGTTTCACTGGTTAAAATCGGCCGTTCAATTACCGCGCTTACTGATATTAAGGTGCTTTTAAAGGTTATAGCGGAAGAAACAAAAAATGCTATTCAGGCCGACAGATGTACTGTTTTTTTGTGGGATAAAGAAACCGATGAACTCTGGTCAATGGTGGCGCTGGGAATGGACAGCGAAGAAATTCGTTTCCCTGCAAGTAAAGGTCTGGCGGGGTTTGTTGCGAAAACCGGCGAAAGTGTAAATATTAAAGACGCCTATAACGATTCCCGTTTTAACCCTGAAGTGGATTTGAAAACGGGCTATAAGACAAATACGATTTTATGCCTTCCGATTAAGAATAATAATCAGGAAATAATCGGGGTTTTTCAGGTTTTAAACAAATTAAAGGGAACATTTACAAAAAGCGATGAGGATTTGCTGGTTGCAATCGGAGGCAGTGCGAGTATTGCTCTTGAAAATGCCCAATTATTTGCGCAGCAAGAACAGCTTTATAAAGAACAAAAAGAACTTTTTGAAAGTTTTATTGATACGCTTGCGGCTTCTGTCGATGCTCGTGACAAGATTACGGCCGGTCATTCTTTGCGGGTAAAATTATATTCAGTTTTAATTGCGCGTAAGATGGAATTGCCTGAAAAAGACATCGCCTTGATTGAAAAAGCGGCGATTCTACATGATATCGGCAAAATCGGAATTATGGATTCTGTCCTTCAAAAAGAAGGCAAGCTTACACCTGAGGAATATGCACATATTCAGGAACACGCCAGAATTACGCATGATATCTTAGATAAAATTCACATGTCAAAAGATTTTAAGGTTATCACTGAAATTGCTTGTTCCCACCATGAAAAATATAACGGTGCAGGCTATTATCGGGGCTTAAAGGGTGAAGAGATTCATTTAGGCGGAAGAATACTTGCTGTTGCGGATGTGTTCGATGCTATAACGTCTAAGCGTCATTATCGTGACAGAATGCCGATTTTTAACGTTATTAATATCCTTCTAAAGGATTCCGGAACACATTTTGATAAAGCGATTGTCGATGTGTTTATGTCCGTGCCTTTACTTGGGTTGATTCAGGTGTTTTTGAGCGAAAACCCTGAAAAAATGCTTGCGGCAAAAGACGTAAAAGTTCTTGCTGAAAACAATCTTGCGGATTTGTATGAAGCCGGAAATTGCGAAAAACAGACGACAAAACAGAAAAAATTGATTGAAGTTTTTGAAAGCTATTATGCATGCAAAAATGGAGCGGGTGCTGAATAAAAGATGAAGAAAATTTTCCTTACAAGTTTAATATTATTGACGGCGGCCCCTGTAATGTCTGAGGATTTGTATTCGCAGCTGCAGCTGGTAGACCCTGTTATGCAAAATGTTCTGAATTTGTCGCAGGATGCCCCAAAGAAAGTAGCAATCAGTTATGACAGCCCTTTTGCTCTGTATAATATTGCGTTTGAACGGTTTAAAAACTGCAATATTAAGCCGGCTTATGACGACTTTAAAAACCTTTTTGAAAATGCAAATGCCAGTGATTATTTCTACATGAAAATGGCTGAAGAAATGGCTAAAATAGGGTTTTATTCACTTTCAGACCTTGCAATGAGTAAGATTAAAGAAAAAGATATTGCTAATATTGTTGTCGAAGACATCAGGCATTATTATTTTCCGGCGCAGCAAATGCGCCAGAAAAAAGAATTATATCTGGCAGAACTTTATTCGAATATTGTTTATAACGAACAAACAAGTGAGGTTATTACAGAACTCAATCAGGCTGACGATTCTTTAGACGGCATAGATTATGCGAATTATCTTCTGGCGTTTGCCTTTGTCCAGAACAATGATTTTGAAAAAGCTAAAACCTTTATTGATAAGGCCGTGTATTTGAATCCTGACAACCTGAATTATCAGGCGTTGCAGGTCGAGATTCTTGCTGAAACAAATCAGCCTAAAGACGCGTTAAAGATAATTAATAAACTCAAAAAACAGCAGATTTATTCTATAACCTTTACAAATAAAATAAATTCTCTGGAACAATACGTTCAATACAAACTTGCGAAAAAAGATTCTGTAAAGGCGTATCATTTAGGCTACTATTACTACTGGGAAAAGGCTTACGAAAAAGCAATAAGAACGCTTTCTGCAATTGAAAAGAAAAATAAAGACGTAAATGCGCTTCTTTCACGAATTTACTATGATACGCAGGATTTTGACAAAGCCTTTGGGTTTGCGTCAAAAGCGAAATCTTCCGCCCTTGCAAATGAGGTTCTGGGCGATTATTATACCGATAAAAAAGAGTTTAATCTTGCTCTGAAATGCTATTCAAAAGCGTGCTCTTTAGATAAGAAACAATTAAAATACCGCGAGAAATTGGCTCAGGCTTACCTTGCTCTGGGGAATACCGGTAAGGCCAAAAATCTTTTTGAAGATGTGATTATGAATTCAAGTAATGCGTATCTGTCATATTATAATCTGGCGCAGATTGACAGCACAAAAGAAATGGCATATTTGCGCAAAAGTGTTGCTATAAATATGATGTTTTCTGACGGCTGGCTTTCGCTTGCAAATAGCGAGTTGAAAAAAGAAAACCTTGACAGTGCTGGCAAGTATTTGAAAATTGTAAAATCTATTGACGAAAATAATTTTAAATATTATTATTATCTGGGGTTATTATGTAACAAACAGGGGCAAAAGCGTGATGCAGAACAGAATTTCCAAAAAGCTCTTCTGTTAAACCCTGATTTTGAACCGGCAAAAGAGGCGTTGAGTATATGAAATTAAATATTTTAATTGTTGAGGATCACGAATTAACACGTTTTGGTCTGAAAACTACATTTGAAGGCGTAGATTATGTTAATACAATTTTCGAGGCCGAATCCGCTGAAAAAGCATTAGAAATTTTTGATTCAAATCAGATTGACGTGATTATTATGGATTTAGGGCTTCCCGGCATGAACGGAATCGAGGCGACTCAAAAAATTCGTTCACGTAAAAAAGACGTTAAGGTTATCATGTTAACCTCTCATAACGATGAAAAAGAGGTCATAAGCAGTCTGAAAGCCGGTGCAAATGCCTACTGTTCCAAAGAAATTAATCCGCAAAGACTAATCAGTGTCGTTCAATCCGTTGCGGATGGTGCGGCGTGGTTTGACCCGAGCATTGCGCACATCGTTTTAAAAGCTAGTTGTCAGGCGCAGGTTCAGGAGGACAATTCCGCTGAGAACGCTAAAAAATACGACCTTACAGCCCGTGAATCTCAAATATTAAAACTAATGACAGAAGGCTACAGTAATATGGAAATTGCTCAAATTCTGGTCATAAGTATAAATACTACAAAAGCCCATGTCGCAAATATTTTACAAAAATTAGAGGTTGACGATAGACTTCAGGCGGCCCTGAAAGCTTTAAAAAATAAAATAGTATAATGTGGAATTATGACAAAAGTTTTACTTGTTGATGATAACTCAAAATACTTGAAAGACGCGCTTCCGTTTTACGGTTATGAAGTAACGTGTGCTTGTGATGGCGTTCAGGCATTAAAAACACTTGCAAAAAATTCTGATTTTGATATTATACTTTTAGATGTAATGATGCCGAATATGAACGGATGGGAAACCCTTCGTAATATCAGGCAGAATTCATTGACAGAACACTTGCCGGTAATAATGCTTACGGCCGTAAACGATGAGCAAAAAATGGTTCTGGGATTGAAAAATGGAGCCGATGATTATATAGTAAAACCCTTTATGCTCCCGAATCTTTTGGCCAGAATGGAGGCGGTTCTCAGACGTTCTAAGCCGAAAAGCCCAAAGATACAAAATACAGCAGTAAATAATTTGACAAATAAAGAAAAGGAAGTTCTGTCAATGCTTGCAAAAGGCGCAAGCAATAAGGAAATCGCCGATAAAATGGTTGTCAAAGAAGTTACTATTAAGACTCACTTAAATTCTATTTATAAAAAACTTAATGTAACAGGCAGAACACAGGCCATTTTACTCGCTGTAAATATGAAATTTTAAAAGGAGAAATTATAAAAATGATAGATTATACAAGAGAAGAATTAGTTGAATTGCTAAGAAAGAATCCTGAAAGGTTTAACGAATGGAAACAACAGCAGGATGAAGAAATTAATTTGAGTGAAATGGACTTTTCAGGTTTAAATCTGAATGAAATTGATTTCAGCGATGTTAATCTTAATTCAAGTTCGTTTGCGGATTGTAGTCTGTCATTAGTAAACTTTACCAATACTGATTTGACATCAGTTGATTTTACCCGTTCACATATTATAGAGTGCGATTTCTCCGAAAGTTTGATGACCGGAACCGATTGCAGTTATTCTGTCTTAAGTTATTGTAATTTTACAGATACTGATCTTGCGGGATGTATATTCTGCGAGGCGGATTTAAGCAATTCAGACTTTACTTCGTCGGTTAACCTTCATGCCTCAAGATTTGATGAAGATACTGTCTGGCCGGATCCTGAGTATTTGCCGGAAGATTTTGATGCTGTATACAGTAAAGACCTTTCTTCGCTTGAAGATGACGATGATACAGTTATTTCGGATTACTAAGAAGTAGCAAATTTATTTTTTAGTGATTTTAAAACTGTTATGAATGTTAGCAGGCCCGAAAATTATTCATTGCAAAATTTTTGTGCGTTGCCAAAATGGCAAAGTATCGTTGACGACCGTCTTGTTCGAGGGCCGCGTGTATCTTGTCCGTGGCGGCTTTATGAAATGAAGCAGGAAGGTATAAATCAGATTATTGATTTAAGAAATTGTTCTTATTTTAAACGCCCTATGGAAAAGTTTTTTTGTAAGCTTTTGGGAATAAAATATGTAAATTATCGCTATTCCCATAAAGACGTTAATTTGCCTTCCCATGATTTTTTTGTACGTGTTAATAATACAATTTTAGAGAATGACGGAAAAACTTATATTCACTGTATGAAAGGGAAAAGACGCACAGGGATGTGTGTGGCTTTCTATGAAAAGTTTCATACAGAAAAAAGCGATGCCGAGATTGTAGGGAATATGCTTGATAAGGGCTTTCAGGATATTTATGGGCCATATAAATCTAAAAAGATTGTAAGAATGCGCAACATATATGGAAAATTTGTCGAAAAATATTTTCCGTCTGTTAAAAGTTGAAATTTGTAACAAAATTATTAAGTATTTGTTATCGTGTCAGTAGTGGATTAAAATATTCTTAGGAGAGAGTGTCTTCTTGACAGGTGACAAATGAGTACTCAAAGTGTAAATTTAATAAATTCTAAGGATTTATCGTATCAGTACGACTGGTTTCAAAAAACATTTCCGCCGGTCGTACAGGAAGTTTTTGATAACTTTTTCGGGCAGAATTTCACGTTTACTCTTCTTGGCGTTTGTAAAAATGTCAATGCGGTTTCTGATAAGGATGCGTATTTTGTCACCAAAATTAAAATTGATAAACAGCATGATATCTTTTTCCGTATATCAGAAACCTCTATCTCGCTTATACTTGAGAGGGTTCTGGGCAGGCCAAACGGTGCGTTTGATTTGAATAAGCTTACTGAATTGGAAACTAAGATTATTACAACCTTTAATGATTGTCTTTACAGGTCTGTTGTTAACTTCCTGAAGCCTGCGCCGCCGACTCTGGCAAGAACAAATTTTGATGTCGTATATCTGGTATTTATTCTGACCGATGGTGAAACAGGTAAATCCGGAAGGTTTGTTGTTACGCTCCCCGATGTCTTACTGGAGCCAGAATCTATTGAGGCTCAGGGCGAGTTTTCGGTAGAACATTTTGAAAAAAGTACAATTCAGGCCCGTTTAGAGGTTGGCAGGACTATATTTAAACTGCACGATTTGAAACACCTCGAAATTGATGATATGGTGGTGTTTGAAAATAGTAATACGGATAGATTAAAGTTGTATTTCAGGGATTATGAAACGGATGTGTTGTTGAAACCTAATTTAAGTTTGGTGGTACCGGTTGATAATGATGGAGGTTCTGAGGTGTCAGAAAATGAAAATATAAATATTTGGGATAGTATTGAGGTTGAGATGGTCGGCCACTTTGATGCTGTTGATATTACGCTTGGTGAATTGAAGAAGATTCAGGCCGGAATGGTGGTTGATTTGACTTCAATTTATCAAAACAGAGTGACGTTAACCGTTGAGGATAAACAGATTGCGTCCGGCGAACTTGTTATCATTAACGATAAGTACGGCGTGAAGATTACAGAAGTTTACGCTCCAAAAGCGGCGGATGAAATCGCTCAGGCTCCTGTATCGGAGGGTGTGCCTGCTTCTGATACGGTGGGAGCAGTGGATGATATCCCTGAGGTTTCAACCGGTGGAGATGGTGTCGGAGATGATGAAGAATTCGATTATAGCGATTTCGATTTAGAGGAGGATATTTAAGGTGACTTCTTATCTTTTGACTTTTACGGTTTATACAATGGCTATGGTTGGCATGATTTTTCTTGCGCTGTTTGCTTATAAAAAGTTTTCTGTGCAAAATAATCGTGTTTCGCAATCAAATTTTCTTGAAGTTGAAGATTGCGTGACTCTCGGTATGCGTAAACAGTTGTATGTTGTAAGAGCAGGAGAAGAAAAATTTTTAATTGCGTCTGATGCAGAAAGAACGACATTCCTTTCAAAACTTCAAAACTCAGAAACTCCACGAAAAGAAATTAGTTCCTTCGAGGCTATCGGACATTTTTACCCTGAGGAAGAGCGCGAAAATGTAAGGAAGGACGCTACGGCAGTTTTGAGAAATATAATAAGCACCCCGAGAAAATTTCGCGAAGAGCGAAATTTTGGAGTGGGGTATGAGACAGCGAAGCCGGGTACGGCCCGCGGTTCAGCGGGGCGGAGCGGCGAAGAACTGCTTTAGGAGAAAGAAGATAATGGATAGTGTAATAAAAGATATAAACCCTGTTTTACAGTTACTTGTTGTAATGACGGTATTTTCGCTAATCCCGTTTATTTTCTGCTGTATGACGAGTTTTTTAAGATTTGCGATAGTGTTTTCAATGCTTAAAACCGCGATGGGAACCCAACAGGTTCCGCCGAGTATTGTAATTATCGGGTTATCAATGGTTTTGACGTTCTACACAATGGGTGGAACATTCCAAAAAATGTATGAAATGGGGTCTGTACCTTATCAACAGAGCCAGAATATTGTGGCTGCGATTGACGAGGGTTCTAAGCCCTTAAAAGAATTCATGATGAAACAGACGCGTGAAAGCGATTTGGCGTTTTTTGTCGAGTTGTCGCAGAAAACTCCGCCTAAAAGCCCTGAGGAAATAACAATATGGCAGGTGGCACCCGCATATATTATGAGCGAATTGAAAACAGCGTTTGAAATCGGGTTTATAATCTTTGTTCCGTTTATTGTATTAGACCTTGTAGTCGCGAACATTTTGCTGGCTCTGGGGATGTTTATGCTGTCGCCGACGATTATTTCGCTGCCGTTTAAACTGCTGATATTTATCGCGGTAGACGGCTGGGGATTGATTGTACAGGGGCTTGTGACAAGTTATAACTAACCGGAAAGCGTGGAGGTGTCGAGTTATGGAACTTATGGTTGAATATTTAGCAAAAGGCTTTCTGGTAATGCTTTCGATTTCAATGCCGTGTGTATTAGTTGCGGCCGGAATCGGTCTTGTCGTCGGTATTTTGCAGGCGGTTACACAGGTTCAGGAACAAACTATCGCCGCGGCGCCGAAAATTCTCGGTGTATTCCTGATAATTATTATCGGCGGTTACGCATTTATGAATAATTTAAGTAACTTTTTTATTCAGGGGATGGGCTTAGCGTTCAATGTTTTGCCTAAGAATGACAGTTTTGTACTTTCTTCTGATTATTACAAATACACAACACCGTTTCAGGGTGAAATGGATGCTGATAAATTCAAAAATGTTCCTGATATCAATGAAATTATGAAAAATCCGGGAAAGGTTCCATATATTGATAAATATGAACGTGCAAAATATCATCCGTCAGCGCGTACACCGATGCCGCGTCCTAATCTGATTGAAACGAATCAGATTTTAAGAGGTCAATAGACAGATGAACGGGTTTGATTTTCTGACTGAACTTGTGAAGATTTTTCCGGAATTGGATAAATGTCTGATTGTCGGAATCTTGATATTCTCAAGGTTGATGGGATTTTCACGATTTGCGCCAATTTTGAACAGAAAAGAAATTCCGGGGATGGTGAAACTTTGTCTTATTTTTATTTTGACTGTAACGATTACTATGGTTGCAAAGCCTGATGGACAGTTACTTCAGGATTCGTTGTTGTTGTCGATTGTTTTAAATTTCGTCGTCGGCGGACTTCTGGGGTATGTTGCTCAGGTAATTTTGATTGCGATAGAAGCGGGCGCTGATATGATTAATATGCAAATGGGGCTTTCTTCAGCTATGGTTCTTGATCCGACGACTTCAAGTCAGGTGTCGATTCTGGGTAAATGCTTTTCGCTCTTTGCGCTGTGTATTTTTATACATATCGGCGGGTTTTATTGGATGATGAATGCGTTTATGAAAAGTATGGAGGTCTTCCCGATTTACGCTACATCTATCCCGCTGGAGAAGATTGTAAACCTTGATTATCTGGTGAAAATTACGTCAAATGTGCTGTATATGGGCCTTCAACTTGCGTCACCAGTGCTTCTGGCGACACTCGGACAGGATATTATTCTTGGCGTAATTTCAAAAACTGCGCCGCAGGTAAACGTTTTCCAGTTAAGCTTTCTTTTTAAACCTGTACTTGGCGCGGCGATAATGGTTTGGATTTTGCCGATGCTGTTTAATATAATTCAGGATTATCTGACGTCATACAGCCGAATATTTTAACTGTCCGAGCAAATCTCGCGATAAGGAACGTGAGCGAGATTTGGGAGTGGCGTATGAGACAGCGCAGTCGCGGGTTGACTCGCGTGAGCGAGGCAAGCAGGCGACGGAGAACTGCTTTATTCTAAAACTATTGCCGCGATGAGGATTATTGACATATACATCATAATATTGCGTGATAAAAGCAGGCGAAAATAGAAGCTTTCAGCGCCGTCTTTTACAACTTGTGTCCAGTTGTCCAGCGGAAAATTAAGTTTATTTATACGTGGAATTACAGTTTTATCGGCGTTGAATTGAAGTAATTCTTTGAAAAGCCAGACGATGTAAGGTAAAGTTATAAATCCTGCAAGATAAAGCCGGTTGTGGCTCATAAGCGTAAGCGCTATGAGTGAAAGGAAGCCGATATCAAAGAAGATTGCCAATAATATAAGCGCTTTATTTTTATCACCAATGCGGCAGGCAAGAGTTTTCTTGTGCGAAACCATATCGCCGTCGTAGTCCAAAACTGTATGTGTGTAAAGGAATTGTTCAGAAAACATCACGCTGACAAGCGAAAGAATAAGAACTTCAAGTGAAAAATTTCCGGTCATAACATAATATGTTCCTTCGAACATCAACGGGCCGTATACGATTCCGACGGCAAGTTCACTGCAGCCGATAAGCGAACATTTCTGATAAAATAAAACTGCTGCCGCGCCGATTGCCATTAACCACCATACGTGCGGGCCGCTCAGGAAAAACAGGGTTATACCGATTAGTGATGCAAGTGAACAAAGGATTATAATTGCGATTCCGATTTGCTTGTGGCTGATGATGTTTTGACAAATAAGTCTGCATTTACCCTTTTGAACGGTGTTGTGAAAATTCCGGTCGCGCAGGATGATTTTGTAATCGAGGTAATCATCGACAAGGTTTGTCGCAAGGTGCGCAAGTTCTATGCCAAGGCCTGCAAGGAGCCCGAGCCAGATGTTTCCGCCCATTTTAACCCCGTAGGCAAAAATTACAGCCCACGACATAACCGTAATCGGGATTGAATAGGCTCTCACACATTCTAACCAGTTTTTAACAATACTCATTGGCGAAGTAATCCCTCTTTGCTTTTGACGGCTTCGTAACTAGCGCCGGCCTCCAGAACTTCTTCCGCGCTCATACCGAACAACGTTATCAAGTTATCCGCGTCGCGGTCGTTTGTTTCCAAAAGTTTTACGACTGTTTTTACAGCTTCCTCGCGGCTCAGGCTGGAAAACTGGTTATAAATCCCGAGTTGGAAACTTCTTTTCTTCGCTTTACCCATTGTTTTTCATTGCCTCCAAGGCCAGCAGACCCGCGCCAATCATTCCTGAATAGTTACCGGCGCTTGCGTGACGGATTTTTAACGGTTGGGTTACGATTTCTTTGTTGACTTCGCGCTCTAAATATTCAGCGTCAAGAAATTCGCCCAGAGAGCCTGAAAGAACGATTACGTCAGGATCAAAAAGGTTCGCAAGCCCGATTAAACCGGTCAGAACATCGTTTTGCCAGCGGTTAATTATATCGGTCATTTTGCCCTCTATAACGTCGTAAGTCGTAATATCAGGGTTGCCGCTCATTTCTTCGGCCGTAATCTTCAAACCTGTGCCGGATGTGTAGATTTCAAAACAATCCCACGAACCGCAGGTGCATTTGCGCCGTTTGTCAGGATACATTTTGAAATGCATTTCGCCTGCGGCGCCGCTTTTACCTTTGTAGAGTTTGTTGTTGAGGATAATTCCACCGCCGACACCGGTGCCAAAAGTAAGCATTATTGAATACGGAAAACCTTTTGATGCACCGATTACGTGCTCTGCCCACGCCGCTGCGTTCGCGTCGTTCTCAACGAAAACCTTTTTGTTGGAGAGCGCCTGAAAATCCATTGTCGGGTATTCGGCTGCAATGTTTCCGGTTGAACCAAGAATCCCTGTGTTCTCGTTGTTTACCGCACCGCACGTTGCAATTCCGATAACATCAACATCGTTTTCGTGTTTGCGCACAATTTCTTCAAGCGTTGATTTTATTTGTGCGAAAGTTTTTGGCGTCGAATGCTTTTCGATTTCTGCGATAATTTCGCCGTTTTCGTTGATGATAGTGTTATAAATTTTTGTTCCGCCAATATCAATAACCAGTGCCTTTTTCATTTAAACTCCACGATTTTGTACGAATCTTTTTGTAATCAACTGCGGGCGGGTTATCGCTGAACCTATTACCACGCAGTGCGCGCCCAGCCTGAACGCTTCTTGAACCTGTTCTGTTGTCCAGATTCTGCCCTCCAGAACAACAGGAACTTTCACGGTTTTAACAAGGTTTTCTAAAAGTTCAAAATCAGGCCCTTCGCCCTCGTTTGGTGAATTTTGTGTGTAACCGGAAAGCGTTGTTGAAATCAGGTCTGCGCCGGCTTTTTCTGCGAAAATCCCTTCTTCAAGCGTAGAAATATCAGCCATCGCAATGCGTTTATTGATATGAATGTATTTGATAATTTCTTCCACGGTGCAGTCTTCGTGCGGCCTCATAGTACCGTCAAATGCTACGATATCTGCGCCAGCTTTAATAAGTTCCAGCGTGTCCTTTATTGACGGGGTGATATAAACTATTTCTTTCCAGTTTGACGGGATTACGGCAGGTTTTGTAAGCCCGATTACAGGCACATCAAAAAGCCCTTTTGCGTTTCTGACATCCCGTGCTCCGGCAACTCTCAATGCTCCTGCGCCGCCTTTGATAACTGATTTCATCATTGCAATCATACAAATTTCATTGTAAAAAGGCTCATTTGGCATAGCCTGACAGGACACAACAACTTTGTTTTTTAAACGATTAACCATTTCCATTCCATAAATTATAATCCAAAAAAATTTGTTTGCGGTATAATATTTTTAATTGTAAAGAACCTCGGGGGAGATTATGAAAAAAAGTTTTGTTGAATATCCGTACCTAACAGAGAAAGTAGAGATTTTTGAACGTGAAAACGGGCATAAAATCGTTCTTGCGCACAAAGAGGGTGAACTTGTTAATGTTTCAAGCTGGGTGAAAACCGGCTCTATTAACGAGGACGATACGAACAACGGAATCTCGCATTTCCTTGAACACTTGATGTTCAAAGGCACCGGAAGATTTAAGGTCGGGGAGTTTGACAGAATTTTGGAGGCAAAAGGCGGTATCGTAAACGCTGCAACCTGGAAGGATTACACTTTCTACTACGTAACTTTGCCAAAAGGTGAGAATGATGAAAATCTTTACCTTGCAATTGATTTGCACTCAGATATGATGACCGGCGCGATTTTACCGGAAGAGGAAATCGGCGCGCCGTTTAATTTAAACGATACAGCGGTAACTGACAAGCGCGAACGCCATGTTGTTATCGAAGAAATCAGAATGCGCAAAGACCAGAACTGGACAAAGGTTTATAATGCGTGCAATTACAATATGTACACGCAGCACCCGTACAAACGCGACGTTATCGGAACTCCGGAAATTATTTCGCAGGTGACGCAGACGCAAATTATGGATTACTACAAAACCCACTACACGCCTGAAAATATTACCACTATTGTCGTTGGTGACTTTGATAAAGAAAAGGTTCTTGCGGCCGTTGAAAAAGGTTTTGATTTTTCCGGCACCCGTAAGGCTCCGAAACGTGAAAACACAATCGACACACCTGTCAGCGAAACAAAAGTTATCGAAAACACGACAAATGCAAACACCGGTTATGCAATGTTCGGGTTCCTCGGGCCAAAAGCCAGCGAATTAAAAGACAATATCGCGCTTGATTTAATCAGTATAATCCTTGGCGAAGGCACCAGTTCAAGACTTTATCAAAACTTAATCGAAAAACAGCCTGAACCGATTGTGAATTACGCAGATTCTACCCATTATCAGTTTAAAGACGGCAACAATTTCTTTATTCAGGCAAACTTCCGCCCTGAAAAGAAAGATACTGTTATTGAGATGTTGAAAGCCGAACTTGAAAAGCTTTTGAGTGAGAAAATTACGGATAAGGAACTTTTGAAGGCTAAAAAGAAAACCAAATCCCGTTTCGCCGAAAACGCAGAAACCGTAAGTGAAATCGGAGAAACAATCGGTTATTACATGACGGTTTGTGATGATTTGAAACTTGTCGAAGAATACTTGCGTGATTTGGAAAACATCACGATTGCCGACCTTGAGGCGGCGGTTCGTAAATACTTGAACATCCAAAACGCAGTGATTTCGGTGCTTATGCCGCAAGGACTTGACAAATAGTTTTAAATCGTAAATAATATAAATACAGGGCGAGAGGATTGCCGTCCTCTCTTTAATTGCCCCTAATGTATTAGTTTAAGCACTAAAAGTATTAGTAATAATATGATTAGTGCTTTTTCGCTTACTGCGAAATACATCGTGCATCACCTCCTCTCTTAAAGCCTTGATGCCGAAAACATCAGTTGAGAGGCTGTGCGGGGCGTACCCATGTAATTTTATAATTCTTTATTGTTAATAATACCAAGATTTAATTCTAAAACTTCTGCGATTTTGTAGAGATTTTTCAATGTAATATTGCCTACTCCCTGTTCAAGCGTGCGAATCGTGTTAATGCTCACGCCGGATTTTTCGGATAATTGTTCTTGAGAAAGCTCCTTTAAATCTCTAGCATACTTTATTTTGTATGCCAATTTCAGTAAATCTTCTTTTTTCATAATTTAATTATATGTTATTGACAAATTTTCAACAAGTCTTTATAATGGTTGTATAACCAATATATTGTTTTAAACGATTATAAAAGGAGTGATTATGGCACCGGATTTGAAAAAGATTGAACAGATGGCAGAAAAAATTCTTAAGATTATTATCGTTATGCGATATTATTGCAAGCAAAGCGAAGACGAGTATGAAATGGGGAATGTCATACCGCTTATTGATATTTTATGGAAAGAATCTGACAATTTGGTTTGTGAAATTTGCGGGTTTAATGATTAAAGTTCTTCGTAAATTTCAATCGGGGCGTAGAAGGAAACTTCTTCGCGCGCAAGAACACTGACTTCATTGAAATAGCTTGATAGCATTTTGAATATCAGGTGGCGGAATTCAAGCGGAACAATTATTGTACGGCAATTGTATTTCGTCATTAGTTTTTCAAGCTTTTTAGCCAGTTGATCAGCGTATTTTGCGTCGATTTTGATGATTTCTTCGTCTTCCTCTTCTTCAACGGCTGTTTCGCAGACGTTTAGGAGCGAATCTTCTGTGATTTCGATTGCAGGGATTACGCCGTCTTCGTTTACAAAATTCCTTGTAATCTGGCGGCCGATTGAAAGACGCAGTTTGCGCAAAATGTCTGATTTGTCGCAATCGTTCGCAAAATCATTAATTTTTTCTAAAATAAATGTGATGTCTTTTATTGAAACTCTTTCATTGATGAGGCTTGTCAGAATGTATCTTAAATCTGCAAGGGTTAAAAATTCAGGGATTAGGTTTTCGATTAAGTAGGAGTTGTTTTCATCAACGACTTCGATGTAGTTGTCAAGTTCGTTGTAGTCTAAGATTTCGTCAACAAATTTTACAGCGATAAATTCCAGCGCGCGGGTTATGCATTGAGCGCCGGAAAGTCCTTTTTCCCAGAAGTCTTTGCATTTTGTTTTTGGAACCCATACGATTTTTTTGCCTGAAATGGCGTCATCGTCATAGATTGCGTCTTTAATTTTTTTGTCGGTAAGGATATTGTCAGCGAAAAACATCAGATGATTAGGGTAGACGATTCCTCTAAAGACTTCCAGCCCGCGGATTTTTATGGTGTATTCGTAAGGGCTCAGGGTTTCGTCGTCCTTAAAAACGATTTTAGGGATTACGTAACCCAGTTCTTCGGTGAGTTTAAGGCGAAGTTTGACGGTTTCTGCGATAAGTTCTTCTTCGTCGATATCCTGTTCTGCGTCGATGTAGCCGAGGATTTCTTCGCTTAAAGTTATGGCAAGCTTGTCTTCGTGAAGTTTTTTGTACATACCTTCGGGCGAAGTGGTTTCCGCAAGCTGGCGCTTGAGTTCTTCAAGTTCGCGCAAACCCGTTGATATTCTGTCGTTAAGGCGTTTGCGGCCAAGTGAGGCAGGCGCTTCGTTTTCGAGTTCTTTTTTTGCGCGTGCAACTTTGTTTTTAACTTCTTTGATTTTGTGTTGGATTTCAAGGCACGCTTCATAGGGTGTAAGTGTAGGGGATAGAAGTTTTTCCATCTGGCTTTTGAAGTTAGAGATGTTTATTTCGTCCGTGTTTCGGGTGTAATTTTCGTCTTCGGATTCTTTCATAAAAATGCAGTTGTACTGATAGCCTTCATCCATTTCGACTTCGTTGATGGTGTAGAGTTCCCAGCCGTTCATAGACATTTCGTTCAACAGGTTTTGAAGAGCCTGTGTGTCTTCGCTTGAACAGGTTTTGATAACATATTGCATTTTCTTGTTTTTAAACATATCTGACTCCTATATATGTATAATTATAACATATTTTTGAACCTCCGCCTAGTGCGAAATGATGAAATTATTTTTACAAAAATTCACATATTTGCCACGCAATAATTTTTTTCAGGTGTTTTTGATATAATGAAAAACAAGGAAATTTTATATGGCGGTTGAAAAATCTATTATGGAAAAAGTTAGTTTGTTGTCAGCAGAAAAGGCATTACATAGCGTGGAAGGACCTATCTCTCATGTTTTACCTCTCGAAATGTTTAGAAAACATGAAGATATGAAATCTCTTTTAAAGTTTAATAATTCTATTGAAAATCCGGTTTTCGTTTCTTTGAAATCGGATTTTTTGTATAAAATGCAGAGGTTGTTGAAGCAGGACAGACCTATAATGATTGCGATTACGGGTGAGAGCGCGAGCGGTAAGTCTTGTTTTACGCAGAATTTGAAACAATCTATTCTTGATATGGGTGTTGAATGCTCCTTTATCAGCTGCGACAATTTCTATCAGGATATTTCCTGCTACTATGAAAAATACGGAAATTACGGAAACGCACTTGCGGCCGGTGTTGATTTGGAAGGCCCGAGCGCATTTGATTTGGAAGAACTTGAAAAATCGCTGGATGAAATTTCGCACGGCAAAGATATTTGTATTCCGAAAATGAATTTAAGCAACGGGGTTTGCATTAAAAACCAGACACCTGTAAAAAGTGCAAAAGTCGTTCTTGTTGAAGGTATTGCTTCAATGTGGAACGGGCTGGACAAAAAGTTTGATGTAACCATTTACGTAGATTTGGACGAAGCGACCCGTAAAGCGCGTCACGTTGAACGTGCGGCCAGCCGCAACAAGTCTAAAGAAGAAGCGTTGCAAATGTGGAAATATATGAGTGCGTCTGCAGAACTTCATATTCAACCGCACAAAGAAAAATGTGATATCGTTTTGAACGGTAACTATTACAAAGAAGATTTGTTTAAAATGTTTGATAAAATGAAAATGTTATTTTCATAAAGGTTTCGGACGGTTCTTATTGTTGATTAAATAAGTTCTTATATTGTCTGAAATATGGACGTTTTGTAGCGCCATGTGGTGTTTGCGCATCAGGGCGATTCGCTCCTGCTCTTCTTCAAGGTTGCGTTCGGGCGCCGGTTTGATGGACTTTTTCACTTCTTCAAAACCGGATTTATTTTGTTTGTTGATGATTTTCTGTGCGATTTCATCAATGTTTGAGCCGCTGGTGCCGTACTTGCTTGCAACTTCTGCAGGCGTTGCACCCTGCGGAAAATTGTAAAGCCATTTCAAAGTTAATTTGTCGTTTGTGGAAAGATTTTTAATACCCTTCTGGTGCGGGGTGTACATAATATCAGTTTTATACGGGCTGTGACCTAATCCCAGCGCGTGGCCGATTTCGTGCAAAATCGTGTGGTAAACCTCGTCTTCATCCATGTACTGCGCGTGAACCAGCCCCTCGGTCAGCCCGATTTGAACCTCGGCGCTATAAAGCCGGTTATTCGGGTCGTATTGGAATGTACAGTATCCGAGTGCCTGCCTGTCTACGCGTTTCCACTCAATGTTTACGTTGGATTCCAGAAGTGTGCCGACGATTTTGAAAGAAATCTTGCCGCCTGACGCCCTTTGCCACGCTTCAAGCGCCTGTTTTACCATCGCGCGGTATTTGTAATCCTCTCCCTGTTTTGAATAAAATTTCATCGGCGCAATATAAACCTTCAACGGCATAAATGTCCAGCGCATCAGTCGGCCGTTTTTTAAAGATTCTGACAGATATGTTCTTCCATTTTCCATATTTTTATTATATAATAAGATTAGGTATTAGGGAAGACTAATTAGGAGGATATGTATAATGAATATTATGCAAATGATGAAGCAGGCGCAGGGCTTGCAAAAAAGATTAAAAGATACACAGGCTGAACTTGCTAATCTTGAAGTGGTCGGCGAAAAAGGCGGCGTTAAAGTCGTTTGCGACGGTCAGGGCAAGTTTAAGTCAATTTCAATTTCAGCAGAAGCTGTAAACCCTGAAAATCCGTCTGCTGTTGATAAAGACACTTTAGAAATGTTGGAAGATGTCGTATCTGCTGCTATTAAACAGGCCGGCGACAAAGCTAATAAAGAAATGGAAACAAGAATGACTGCTGTTACAGGCGGTTTGAATATTCCGGGATTGCAAGGCTTATTTTCATGATATACCCTAAATCTATTGCAACGTTAATAGAGTATTTTCAGAAATTCCCGTCAATCGGGCCGAAATCCGCACAGAGAATGGCGTTTTATCTTTTGAGAATGCCGGTTACGGAAGTGGAAAAATTTTCACAGGCGATGTTGGAGGCGAAAAATAATATTAAAAACTGCGAAATTTGTTTTAATATTTCGACCTCTACGCCTTGTGAAATTTGTGCGTCTACAAGCCGCGACCGCTCAACAATCTGCGTAGTTGCCGAAACCAAAGACCTTATTGCTATTGAAAAAACCAATGAATATAAAGGACTTTATCACGTTTTGCAAGGCCTGATTTCGCCCATGGACAGTATCGGTGCGGACGATATCAGAATCAAGGAACTTTTGAGCCGGCTTGTGAACGATGAGGTTAAAGAAGTTATTCTTGCACTTAGCCCCTCAGTTGAGGGCGAGGCAACCAGCCTTTACTTGACCAGATTGATTAAGCCGTTTAATATAAAAGTTTCGCGAATTGCCTTCGGCTTGCCGATTGGTTCGGATTTGGAATACGCTGACGAAATTACTCTTGCCAGAGCAATCGAAGGGCGTCGGGAAATTTAGCCAACCTTGGCATTACAGAAAGTGTGAAAAAATGATAAACAGAAAATCAAGAGATGATATAAAACGTATGCGCCACGCGGGCCATATTGTGGCGCTGGTACATCAGGAAATGAAACGCGTCGTAGAACCTGGGATTTCTACAAAAGAACTTGACAATATTGCAATGAAAGTTATTAAAGAAAACCGTGCGATACCTACATTCTTAGGATATAACGGGTTCCCCGGATGTATTTGCACATCAATTAACGAACAGGTTGTCCACGGGATTCCGAACGAAAACGTTATCCTGAAAGAGGGCGATGTCATAAGTATTGACGTTGGCGCGACTTACGGCGGTTTCGTTGGCGACAGCGCGTGGACTTACGGCGTCGGAAAAATCAGCGACGAAGTTCAAAATCTCTTGAAATTTACAGAAGAAGGCTTATGGGCCGGTATTGCAAAAATGCACGAAGGTAATGTTTTGGACGATGTTTCTGCGGCAATTGAGGCGGTTGCTAACCGCGAAAACCTCGGAATCGTTCGTCAATACGGCGGTCACGGAGTAGGCCGCGCAATGCATGAAGAGCCGTTCTTATTTAATTATTCGGTCGGTGACAGAACACAGTTAAAAACCGGCATGGCAATTGCGATCGAGCCTATGTTTATCTTAGGCGGTGTGGATGAGGTTGAAGTCGCTGATGATGATTGGACGGTAAGTTCTGTTGGCAAAATGCCTGCGGCACACTTTGAACATACGGTTGTTGTTACGGATAATGAACCGATAATTACAACTAAATTGATGCTTTAGTATGGCGCGGCGCACGCGCCGCGCCTCCTAACTTATAAAAGGAGCTTTATGAATTATTATGTAGGTTTATCGCTGACAGCAGGGTCAACAATGGACACGGGACTCGCTGTTTTAGACGAAGATTATAACCTTATTATGGTAGACAAACTCTATAAAATGAGCGATGTGATTTTCTTTTTTGAAAATTTTTCGTCACTTAAACAATCAAAACTCTGCGTATCTTTGCCGTGGGATAGAACGCTTTTGAACGGTAAATGGCGAATTTTGTCAAAGCCATACCAACTTGTTGCGACAAATCCGCATATTAAAAATATTGATAACTGGACACAAAGATATTCAACGCGCGGCTGCGACTTCTTTAACGGCTTGATAGAACAGGGGGTTGAAGTAAATCGTTTTGAACTATACCTGACACGTCAAAGTCTGCATTTGAATTCGTGCTTCCGCGAAAGAACCCCTGCGGATTGCAAGTTTTTACAACAGGTTCTGACGAACGAATGGGGAATAAATTTGCCTGTAAATATGATGCCGATGTCGCAATTGGAAGCTATAGTTGGCGCGATTCTGGCAATGGAAAACGCGAAAAATCCTGACAATATCAAGGAACTTTTCACCTTCCGCGGCCAGCGCGTAATTGATGTTAAAGACAGGGCAAACGTTAAAAATCTTATTTGCGTTTAACGAAAATGATAATAATAAACGCCCCGATTTTCGGGGCGTTTATTTATGTATTAATTTCTCTTTTTTCTGATATCTCAAGGTCTTTGTTTTTGATGTTATTGACCACCGCGTCTACCAGAAGACTGAAGGATTTGGAGTTTTCAATGCCCGGAAATTCCGCTTTTAACTGCGAAATAACTTCACGCTCAAGCTTCGCTTCCATTTCGTGGAAACTCATCCGCTCAATGCCGTTTACGTCGCTCATATATTTTGATTTGTTTTCTTTATCTTTGTCAAGCATTTTTCTGCTCCTACTTTTTAACCTTCTTTGTACTATTTTAAAGCATCCTCAAGGGAAATATTTCCTTTTTTAAGCACTTTGTTACAAAAATGTTACATTACAATTTCGCGAAATTCGTAAGGTGGTTGTACTTATCCCTTAATAGGCTTAAAAGCGCCAGACGGTTGGTTTTTACGGCTTCGTCTTTGTCCATTACAAGTACGTCCTCAAAGAATTTTACAACTGCCGGATTGATTGCGACGAGTTGTGCCAGATATGCAGTATAGTCAACGTTTTCGTTGATTTTTGTGACTTGCGCGAAGAGTTCTTTTTCTGCCGTTTCTTTTAACAGGTTTACATTAACACTGCGGTTTTCAATCTCTTTTGTGATTCTCAACACTCTGTTTGCGCTTTCTAACAATTCAGGATTATCGAGCGTTGAAACAACTTTTACGCGTTCAATGTAGTCGTTAAGGTTAGATAATGCTCTTTCAGCGCACGCCTCTAGTACTGTCTTTTTATATGTGTCGTTTAAGAAAATGATTAAACGTTGGATGAAAAACTCTCTGATTTCATCTGCGCAATCGCGTTTGATTGGCAGAAGTTCAAGAGATTTGTAGATTAAAGCGTTGATATCGATTTTTAGGCCATATTCAAGTACGGTTCTTATAATACCAAGTGCCGCACGTCTTACGCCCAGCGGGTCAGAGGAGCCGGTTGGCTTCTTACCGTCAACAAAAACTGCACAAATATTGTCGATTTTGTCTGCAATACCTGCGATTTGGCCTTCGATTGATTTTGCGGTTTCGCTTTCTGCGTTAAGCGGGAAGTAATGTTCTTTAATACCTTCGCAAACTTTCGCGTCTTCGCCCGAAACTCTTGCGTAATCCGCACCGATAAAGCCTTGAAGTTCGGTGAATTCAAAAACTAATTTCGTTGTCAAATCCGCTTTTGCAAGCAATGCCGCGCGTTCAATTGTAGCAGAAGTTTGGCCGAGTTCTGACATCAAGTGTTTGCTTAAAGCAACCATTCTTTGCGCCTTGTCGTACATTGACCCCATTCCTTTTTGGAACGTAATACCCTTTAAGTCCTCAACATAATCACTAAGCGGTTTTGCTGTATCTTCGTTAAAGAAGAACACGGCGTCGTCAAGTCTTGCTTTGATTACGCGAACGTTACCGGCCGCAATGTTTGCGAACTCATCGCCAAGGTAGTTTGTCATTGTAATAAATTTGTTGATAAGTTTACCGTCTTTGTAAAGCGCGAAATAACGCTGGTGAACAGCCATAACGGTTACGGTTACTTCTTCCGGAATCTCTAAATATTTCGGGTCAAAGTCGCAAACAGCAGGAACCGGATATTCTGTGATGAAAGTTACTTCATCAAGCAAATCGTCTGTGTAGTGTGGTGTTGCGCCGAGTTTTTCAGCTTCTTTTTTCGCTAATTCGATGATTCTTGCACGGCGTTCGTTCTGGTCTGCGATTACGTAATGTTTTCTCATCAGGTCTAAATATTCGTCAGGGTGAGAAATTTTGAAGGATTTTTCCGGCGCGAATCTGTGGCCGCGTGAAATGTTTGATGATTCTTTGTCAATAATTTTGATTTTCACTTCTTCACCATCAAGAATTGAAACAATCCATCTAATAGGACGTGAGAATTTTTCATCGTTTGCGCTCCAGCGCATAAAGTGAGAACCTTGCAGCTTCAAAATTAACGACGGAATATTTGATTGTAAAACTTCAACAGCTGATTTCCCCTTGATTGAAATCTTTGCGTGAACATAATTGTCTTCAACGTACAAATCTTTCGGGTCGATTCCGTTTTTCTTGCAGAAGCCTTCGCCGGCTTTTGTTACGTTGCCGTTTTCATCATACGCTACATTTTTGATAGGGCCTTTAACGATTTTAACTTCATCCTTGCCTTCTTTTGAAAGCCCGTCCAAAATTACTGCTAAACGACGCGGGGTCGCATAAACCTTAATGTCTGAATAGTCGATTTTGTTTGTTGTTAAAAGCGTTTCAAAACTTTTTTTCAATTGCTCTATTGCGCTTGGTATAAATCTATATGGTAATTCTTCTGTTCCTATTTCTAATAAATATTTACTCATCTTTCTCACCTTTTAATATCTGTACTCCAATTATAAAAAAGACATGCTGTGATGTAAAGCTATTGACGAAAAAAGAAAGATGATACATAATGGTTATATAAAGAAAGGCAGGCTGATCCTGTTCTACAATCGAACCCGAGTGAAACTTGGGAGAAAGGAA
>CAMUPF010000009.1 GCA_947090755.1 uncultured Candidatus Melainabacteria bacterium
CGCAAGCTCGGAACCCGTATATAGAACCGGCTCAGCCGGCCCCCCCCCCCCCTGCGCAAATTGATACATTCTTACGTTTTTTCATTTTTTAACCTGCCTTTCTAAAATTATTATGTATCATGTTTCAAAATTCGTCAAGCCTTATTTACGCGGGTTAAAATAATACTTTAACAAATTCATCACAACCATTATCGACACGATAATCACAATCGCAATGATAAAATATTTTATAGTCTGATTGCCCAGAATCAGTGCTGCTACAGAACTAAACACTATCGCAACTGACGCAAGAATCCCAACAGTTGATTTTTGTGAAAATCCTGCGTGGATAAGTTTATGGTGAATATGTTCGGAATCCGCAACAAACGGTGATTTTCCCTTTGCGATACGTCGAAGGCTGGAGAAAGTAATATCCAGAATCGGCACAGCCAGAACCAGCGGCGCGATTACAAAAATTGTCAAAGTCGCAGTCTTCATAATTCCGACAATAGAAATCGCAGCGAGCAAAAAGCCTGAAAACAGTGCACCGGAATCCCCCATAAAGATTTTGGCAGGGTTATAGTTGTACGTCAAAAACGCAAGCATGGAACCCGCAAGAATAAAGCCGACAAGTGCTATAATCGGGTTTGCCGGCGGCACGGTAATCGCAATAACAGAAAGCGTAATCGCCGCAAGGGTCGTAATTGTTCCGGCCAAACCATCCACACCGTCAATAAAGTTCAGGGCGTTACTTACTCCCACAATCCACAAAATCGTTACCGGATAAGAAAAGACACCGATTTCACCGATAAACGGCAAAGTGTGAATACTTATACCCAATAAATACGCCACCGTTGCAATCGCGATTTGCAGAAACAACTTTGTCTTAGCGTCAAGGTTATAAATATCATCCACAAGCCCGAGCAAAAACATCAGGGAACTTCCGAGCAAAACCCCTGAAAGCAAACTTCCGTACGGGTAGTAACTTAGTAAAATCAAACTCAAAAACGTAAGCATTACGCTTGAGAAAATAGCGACACCACCTATTCGCGATATTGGTTTTGTGTGGATTTTGCGCTCATTCGGAACATCTACAAGCCCCTCTTTGCGCGAAAAATCTATAACCATCGGAACAAGAAACATCCCGAAAATATATGCTATCACTGAACCTAATATGTGTGCGCTCATTTTCATAATAAATTAACCTATCATTTAGCCTTCATATAACGGATATTTTTTACATAATGCAAGAGATTTTTTTCTAATTTTTGCAAGTTCTGTATCATTGTCAGAATTTTTGATTGCGCCGGCAATGATTTCAGCCACCACGCGCAAATCTTCTTCTTTAAACCCGCGTGTAGTCACAGCAGGGGTTCCAAGACGAATTCCGCTTGTAACGAAAGGACTTTGCGGATCGTTCGGGACTGTATTTTTATTCGCGGTGATTCCGACACGCTCCAGAACATTTGCCATATCTTTACCGGTTTTGCCGGTTTTGCGCAAATCTAAAGTCATAAGGTGGTTTTCTGTCATTCCGCCGACAATATCCATTCCGTTATCAAGAAGTCCTTGCGCCAAGGCTTTCGCGTTTTTGACGATTTGTTCTGCGTAAGCTTTAAACTCGGGTTTACCGGCTTCTTTAAGCGCAACTGCTTTTGCCGCAACAATGTGCTCTAACGGGCCGCCCTGAATTCCGGGGAAAACAGCTTTGTCGATGCCCGCAGCGTGCTCTTCTTTGCACATAATAATACCGCCGCGAGGGCCACGGAGGGATTTGTGCGTAGTTGTGGTTACGAAATCCGCATAAGGCGCCGGTGACGGATGAACACCCGCAACAACCAACCCCGCAATATGCGCAATGTCTGCAAGCAAAAGCGCGCCGACTTCATCAGCGATTTCTCTAAACTTTTTAAAATCAATAATTTTTGAATAGTTACTTGCGCCGCAAATGATTAATTTTGGCTTATGTTCAAGCGCCATTTGACGAACATTTTCGTAATCAATGTTGCCGTTTTCGTCAACGCCGTAACTTTTCACATTAAAATACAGGCCGGAAAAGTTAACAGGTGAGCCGTGTGAAAGGTGTCCGCCGTTGGATAAATCCATACCCAAAACCGTATCGCCGATTTTAAGCGCGTAAACAAAAACAGCCATATTAGCCTGCGCGCCTGAATGCGGCTGAACATTGGCATGATCCATGTGAAAAAGTTCACACGCGCGTTTTTGCGCCAATTCTTCAATAACATCCACGTGTTCGCAGCCGTTGTAAAAACGTTTGTGCGGCTTGCCCTCAGCGTATTTGTTGGTGAGAACGCTTCCTGCGGCTTCCATCACGGCAAGAGATGTAATATTTTCACTCGCGATTAACTCAATCGTTTCCTGTTGTCTTTTAAGTTCTAATTCAATCTGTTCAGCGACCTGCGGGTCGACTTTTTTAATATGCTCAATATTCATAATACACCTCTCCCTATTTCATTCAAATTATAGGTTAAAGTTGAATATAAAGCAAGAAAATTAATAAAAGTCTATTTGTTCTCTTTTAGAGTGAAAAAACAGGTACTAAATCTCGCCCTGAAATGCCAGTTCTTTCTCTATTTTTTCTTTAACTTTAAATTCTTTGTCCTCTCTTAAGATTCTTGTCGCAACCATAATTGCCGGTGTTAGGACTCCGAGCGCGAATATACAAGAACCCATGTTCTTCCATACTGACGCCCGTTTTAATTTCTTTACGCCGCCAAGGAATTTTTCCAGACTTTCGCCGGATTGCTCGTACTGACCGTGAAGTTTTTCAAGCTTCTTTGCAATCCCCTTGAACTCATCAATATCAATATACGCTCTTGTGTCCACAACATCTGCGTTATCAAGTTTACCCATCACGCCGATTCTTCTTGCAAGTTTTACAAACATGTTTTCGTTTGAACCCTTTGTTTTTACAACGTCAGATTTTTTTGCCATTTTTACGATAAAATTGTCAGAGTTTTTGTTGATAAACTCATAAACTTCAACATCGGTTTTGCAGTTGGCAAAAGCGTCAATGCTTCTTTTCAACGAATTGTCGTGGAACGCTTTTTTCAACTCATCACATTCAATAACCCGCGCGTCAAGGTCGATTGACTTTTTGTGTTTAGATTCTGAGGCTTTTTCGAGATGTTCCTGAATCTTCTGGCCTGCAAAGTACATAAATATCCAGAAACTTCCTTCTTTAATACCATAGCCGAGGAAATCCTGCATATTTCTTGATGTAGCAAGTCTTTCTCCGGAAATAGCACCGTCAAGAATCATCAAGTTTTTAACAGGGCTGAACATGAAGTCTGATAACCCTTTAAATGACAGTTGCGGTGATTGTCTATTGTCGCAGGTGTGAGAGAGGCCTTTAAATGCGAGTGGCGATGATTGTCTATCGTCGCAGGTGTGAGAAAGGCCTTTAAATGCGAGTTGCTCTCTGTCTTGCTCATTTTTCACGGAAACGCCCTTAAACGCCTCAGGTTTAGGCGCTTGCGGTTTGAAGGTAGTATTCGCTTTCTTTTCTTGTTGTTCTGCAATAATCTTTTTCTTAATACTTTCCTCGGTAAATTTATGTCTGTAATGCGTTAAAGCGCCATAAGTTCCGATAGTCATAAGCGTTGAGGCAACAAATTTGGCAAACGTCAAACCTTTAAAGGTTTTTGAATTTTTGCCAACTTTATCAAACGCGGCTTTAACAGAATCGTTATACGCGAATTCTTTTGCTTTTTCAAAAATATCCTTATTTTTTAATACTCTTACGTCAATTTTCGGGTCATAGCCCATTGTTTTAAACATTGCGTAATCGAGTAACTTTTTGTAACCCGGAATACCGAAAAGCCATAGGGCCTGTGTTCCGAATTCATCAATAAATCTGTCCTGTCCTTCTTCTTCTTTACCTACAATATAAGAGCCAGCGGTCAAACCAACGCTGTTAGCGACATCTTTCATGGCGAGCGGTACGAGAGAGTTGTTATTTCCTAGTATAGAGTAAACTTTACTTGCTGTAATTACGGGTATCATTTCTTGTCCTTACACAGCCGACAATTGGCTGCAATTCAATCAGAGTACTACAAGCCCCAGATTAAGTTCATCAATCTCACGCGAGGGGCGTTTGCTTTAGTGAAATTGACTTCGGTGATTGAATTGTGTCGTCGTTCTTTATATTGCATTACTTACCTTCTTTCTTTTTAAGTGCCGTAAAATTTAAAATTGCTAAAATTTCGGCCATTATTAACGTTTTTTAACATAAAAAAACATTGTAAAGTTATATTGTTACAATTTATTACAAAAAGACAATTTTTACAACGCAAATTTCTTTATATATGTAACACGGGAAATATTAATTTTAATTTGGGATATTGGAAATGGGATACGAAAAAGTTGATTTAAAACGTACAGTTATACAAAACAACAACCAGCTTAACGGTTTGAATGCAGACGGTTCAAAGCCGGAAGTTGGGCTTATGGACAGCACCCTTGAAAAAGGAGTATTTGCCGCAGGTTGTGCAATGCCGGTCTGGCAGCATAAAGCAAAAGTCGGTCAAGCTTGGGCTAACCGTTCATGGCAAAATGTTGGTAATGCTTATGCTCAAGGTTGGCAAAATAGTATGACGACACTTCGCAGCCCGATGAATTATTATGACCTTGAGTTTCTCAACAGCAAAACCACAAAAATCGAAAGTATTTTAAATAAAAACACACCTAAAATGCCTAAAGCAGCAAAATTCGACGGGGCAACACAAGAGTTATTCAAAAAACTCTGCGAAGCTAAAAACCCTGAAGAGTTTAAAAAACTAATAGGTAAAAAAGGTTCTGACACATATAAACAATTCCAAAAATTGGTAAAACATTTACCATCTCAAGAAGCGGCTAAATTAAAAAATATTGCAAAATATAATGAATTATACGGCGGACTTTTAAACGATTTCAAAGCCGCACAAACTCAGGCGCAAGCAGGCAGACTCGGCAAAGGCCGTATTGATGTGCTTCACAAAAATTTTGCACAGGCAAGACAGGCGGAAAGCCAATTCATTAAAGCAAGCAAGACTGCTGGTAGGGCAGCGAAAACCGGTGCCAAAGTATCAAAAGGCGTTAAAAATGCAATGGCTGCTTCTAAAACTTTACGCACTTTCAACAGAGGCGTAGGTAAAGCAGGCGGATATCTTTGCGCAGGCTTGAGTGCCGTTACAGCGGGCCTTGATATTTACAGTGCAGTTGCAGCTTCACCGGATGGCGAAGGCTTGAAAAACGGTTTAAAGCAAGCAGGAAAATCCGGAGTAAGATTAGGATGTGAACTCGGCGCAATGGCAGCAGGTCAATGGATTGGCGCAGCAGTAGGCCAAGCTTTAATCCCGATTCCGGGCGTAGGCGCAGCCATAGGTGGTTTTGTCGGCTCATTTATCGGTATGTGGGTCGGTTCAAAAGTAGCTGATAAAATTCCTTATACTCAAAAAACTGTGGCCGAAGAAATAATGGAAGAACAAACAGATTCACAAAACAAACAAATCTGTCAGGCTATTGAAGATGATGATATCCAAACAGTTAACGAATATACAGCCCAATTCAAAGAACAGGCCGTTGATGAACAGGGTAACGCTCTGGCAGACGCTGAGGGCAATCCGCTTGTTACATACAAAAAAGTTTACGACGACGAACAACAACAAAAAGAATTTGAACAACGTCTTGCAAGCTTAGATAACTATGTTGAAACAGAAGCTGTTAAAAAGCAAAAAGCAGCACAACTTAAACAGGAAGCGGCTGCCGCTGAACAACAACGACTTTATGCTCAACAACAAACACCATCCTACGGCTCAACACCTTCACTCGGTTATGGTTCAACAGCTTCAACAGGATACAGCTTCGGCTCAGCAACAAACTCTAACTTCTACGATTTCAGTTTCTTAGGAATCAAACCACCGGCAGCGCAAACATCATCATATAACATCGCTTCCTGGCAAAACCCCGCATGGCAGCAAAGCCTCGGTCAAAGATTCGACAGTCAAAACATCTTCGCATTTGATATGAACAACTATTCACCTATGATGCCTATGTTCAATCAAAATATGTACAACTCTGGTAAAAGTGCAGCCTAAAAGGTTTAACTACTCAAAAAATCATTGTAAATTCTAAAACTCGTTACATTTTTAAGTAACGGATAATTCTCGAACATTTGTGTGTTGACAAATGTCACAGCTTCATTCATCGCAATTTCTAAAATCTTGGCATCTCTTACAATATCTGAAATAATCAAGTCAGGGATGCCACTTTGCCTTGTACCGAGAAACTCTCCGGGTCCTCTCAGTTCAAGGTCTTTTTCTGCGATTACAAAGCCGTCGTTTGTTTCGGTCATAATATTAAGCCGCGCGCGGGTTTCCTGACTGTTTGTGTTGGAATATAAAATACAGTAGGATTGAAGGTCACTCCGGCCGACGCGCCCGCGAAGCTGGTGTAATTGCGACAGGCCGAAACGTTCCGCATTTTCGATTAGAATTACCGTAGCGTTTGGAACATCAACGCCGACTTCCACAACCGTTGTACACACCAGAATGTCATATTTTTTCGCCTTGAAGTCCGCCATAACCTGTTCTTTTTCAGCGTTTTTGAGTTTACCGTGAAGCAGACCTATACGCAAATCAGGGAACACTTCTGCCTGTAAGCGCTCTGCCTCGATTGTTGCGGCTTTCGCGGATAAAGTTTCACTCTCTTCAATTAGAGGATAAACGATGTAAGCCTGACGTCCGGCTTCAATTTCCTCGCGTATAAGTTTATAGGTAAGTTTGTGTGAGGACACGAAACTTGTTTTAATCGGCTTTCTGCCCTTCGGAAGTTCGTCGATAATTGTCAAATCCAAATCGCCGTGAACGGTGAGTGCCAGTGTTCTCGGGATAGGCGTTGCAGTCATTGTTAACACCTGCGGATTTTGCGATTTGCGTTTTAAAACATTACGCTGTTTCACGCCGAAACGGTGTTGTTCATCGACAACAATCGCGCCGAGATTCGCAAATTCCACATTTTCCTGAATAAGTGCGTGCGTTCCGACCGCAATATGGGTTTGACCGTTGCGCAAATCTGTTTCAAAAGCTGTGCGAACTTTTTTACCGTGGCTTCCAAGGAAAAGCCCCACATTGATTCCCATAGGCGTAAGCCACTGTACAAGGTTGTTATAATGCTGTTGTGCAAGGATTTCGGTCGGAGCCATAATCGCACCCTGATAACCATTTTCAACTCCGGCAAGAAGCATAATCGTCGCAACAACAGTTTTACCGCTTCCGACATCCCCCTGTAAAAGCCGCGCCATAGGTTTTTCACTGTTTAAGTCGTTAAGGATTTCATTAACAGCTTTTTTCTGACCGTTTGTCAATTCAAAGGGTAAACCTTTTATAAATTGTTGAACCAGACCGTCAGTGCCGACTTTCAATGCAGGGCAGGTATTGTTTGCCAAATTTTCCTGACGCGCTTTTGCGAGCCGCAGTTGAATAAGGAAAAGTTCCTCAAACACAAGCGAAAACCGTGCCCGTTCCATCAACTCCATCGTTTCAGGGAAGTGAATCTGTTTTACAGAAATTTTTTTCGCCAAAATCCCGTGTTTTTCGCGGATATAATCGGGCAAAACATCCACGATATAATCATTATACATTTCTATTGCGTTAAAAATCGCACGGCGGAGTGTTTTAATATTCAACCCTTCGCAAACCGCATAAATCGGAACAATCCGCCCTAAGTTCAGGTTAGAATCCTTGCTTTCCAAAAATTCGCCTGTCATAATCGAATAAGACGGCTTGTCAATAGTCAACTGCCCCGAATAATTATTCCGTTTGACCACACCGGACACCATAATTCCCGCGTTTACAGGAAACTGCGACTTAATACGCTCCTGCATTACGCGTGTCGCTTTTGCCTGAAAAAACGACAATTCAAGGCTTCCGCTCTCATCCTGAATCTTAACCCGTACAACAGAAAGATTATTCTTAGTATTGAACGCCGAAACCGATTTCACATACCCGAAAACCGTTGTGCTTTCGCCCTCTTTGAGTTTTTTAATAAGTGTACGCGAAGAATAATCAATGTGTTTGCGCGGGAAATAGGTAATCAAATCCAATGCCGTATAAATCCCGAGTTTATTAAGATAATAAGCGATTTTCGGCCCGACGCCTTTAACATAAGTAACATCAACCTTATCAGGCGCTTCAAGTTTTCTCTCAACCGGTGCGCCGTCGTCAACAGGTGCCCTAAGCGCTTTTTCCTCGTCCAGCGTAAGTTTTATAACTTTCACCAATCGCTCAATCGCTTTTCGACGGTCGTTCACATCAAAACAGCGATACCCGTCAAAAGTTTCCATTATCACGCCCCAGCGCGGATTTTTGCCGGAGGTTTTATAAATTTTGCGTGCCTCAGCCTTGATAAACTGCGAAAAAGTCTGGCTTTGCCCGCGGATATCAATATAACGGTGCTTAACTTCGACTTCTATTGCTTTTTTGATTTTTTCTAAGTTTTCCATTTTTTCCTTTGTCATCCCGAACTTGTTTCGGGATCTGTCAAACGACACCGGTAGAACTCAACGCTGGCCAGGTGCTGAAACGAGTTCAGCATGACATAAGAGTCATTCACTTGCATTATTTACCCTTAAAATCTCGTAAATATCCATTTTCTTTTGTTTGCCGCGAATTGTTACACCGCCAATTTTGATTACATCAACACGATTTTTTACAAATTCATAAGTCGTTGAACCGATAAGAAATTTTGTTTTATAAACCTTGTTATAACTTTCAATTCGGCTTGCAATGTTTACAGTATCGCCGATAACCGTGTATTCAAGACGTTTTTCGGAACCGATGTTACCCACAAAAACTTCGCCGGTGTTTATACCGATACCGATTTCAATGTCAGGTTTGTTTTCATCCATCCATTTATAGCGAAGTTTACGAACGCATTTTAACATTTCGTTTGCACAAAGAACCGCTTTCATCGGATGAAGTTCGTCCTCAATAGGGTCGCCGAAAATGGCCATTACAGCGTCACCGATAAATTTATTAATAACACCGTTGTATTTAGTGATAATCGGCTCAATCGCTGAAAAATATTCGTTCAGAATAACTGAAACCTCTTCCGCGCTCATACGCTCGCTCATTGATGTAAATCCGCGGATATCCGCAAACAAAACCGTTACAGTGGCTTTTTTACCGCCAAGCCGGATGTCATCAATATTTTTAACGACATTTTGCATTACGTCCTGCGATAAGTATCTTCCCATCGCCATTTTAACTTTTTCTTTGTTTTTGTTCTCAAGAATAAACCTGAACGCATAGCCAAAAATCAAAGTCGCAAGGATTACGACAATCGGGGTAACCGCGTCAGGCGCGATGTTGTTCGGGTAAAGCAAAAGCGCACTAACAAGTATATATCCTGCGATAATTCCCATTACAACCGAAAGCGAAACGCCAAAACTCAACTGCATTACAAGTATAAATGTAATAATAGAAAGTATCAGCGCAAACAAAATTTCTACAGAAAGGTGCGGACGGTGAATAATTTGACCGTTCACAAGGTTGTCGTAAATACTTGCCTGAATATCCACCCCCGGATGGTTTATACCGACGGGCGTCATGCCTGAATCCTCAAGCCCGACGACATCCCCGCGTGCGTTCATGCCGAAAAATACCGTTTTACCTTTGAACTCTGACGGTGCGATTAAAGGTTTTTTGCCCAATTTTATCGCGTCGTAAGAATTTATAATATCAATCGCGGAATACTGCTTGTGTGAATAAATCGTATTCGGGCGGTATTTATAAAAATGAATATTGCTTGTAAATGTCTGGCGGTCAGTAACCGGAATCACCAGCCCCGTTTTGTCCACAAGAATTTTGTCCTCAAAAAGCGTAATTTTATCTGTATTGTTTGCAAGTAAATATGTTCTCAAAGCCAATGAAGGATAAAGTTCACCGTTAATATTTACGAGTGAGTAGGTTTTGATAAAGGTTTTATTAACCCCGTGCATACCGTTTGCAGAGGAACCGGCATTTTTTAATGCAAAAAAGTATTCCTGCGGAAACACTGCCATGGATTTATAAATCCCTTCGGGTTTGCGTACACGTTTATCCTCAATATTTATTTTAAACCGGTCGTTAAAATACGCTTCGTAAATAACACCGTCAACATCCTCCGGATAATCCTGTATTGTCGGTACAAAAGCCCCCACGAGTCTATCGGAGAGTTTTGCCACGGCACCATAAAACGCCCTATCGGATTCAGGGTTTTGCAAATCCGAACCCTTAACAACAGTATCCAGCGCAATCACATCAATATCAGTATATTCAGAAAAGTAATTCAAAATCTTTGAATACATTTCGCGTTTCCACGGCCAGCGAACCGCGTCAATAGATTTGTCGTCAATCGCAACGACCACCGTTTGCTCATTGCCGTTAGTCGTCGCTGAAAACGCTTTTATCATAAAGTTATAAATATTCGGGAATAAAAACGTATAAGAAACAAACCACACAATTAAAAATATGATTAAATAGACAACAGACGAATAAAAATAAAACGCTCCTGTCTTAAATTTTTCAAAAAATTTCATCCGATACTCCCTTAATCGTAAACTAATTTATTCATTTACCTTTTTATGATATAATAAATTAAGAAAAAAAGGTAGAGGTATGAAAAAATATATTTATAACGACACATTAATTGAAATAATGAAAGACCAGAAAATATTTCCGGTATTGCGCGGAAAAGACAAAAACCGAATGGTTCAAACCGCAAGAGCACTGGCAAAAGCAGGCATCGAAATCGTCGAAATCAATGTCGACGCACCGGAAATCTTTGAAGCAATCGAAGAAGTTTCCAACGAAATTATAGTTTGCGCAGGCGGAATTATCACTTCCCTGCAGGCTGAAACCGCTTTTCAGGCAGGTGCAAAAGTATTTTCATCACCAATTTTTCAAACAAATCTTTTAAAGATTTCTAAAAGCCGCAAAATCCCGTATATTGCGGGCACAACAACCGCAAATGAGGCTTACACGGCGTGGAAAGCAAGAATTCCGCTGATTAAATTGTACCCGATTACAGCAATGGGCGGCACCATGTACCTTGAAGATATATTAAGACCTATGCCGTTCTTGAACATCATGCCTGCCGGAAACGTAAAACTTTCACAGGTGAAAGACTATATCAATGCAGGGGCAATCTCAGTCGGTGTCGGCCGTGATATTTATGAAGCCTATACTCCGGAACAGATTACGGCAAGAATGCACAATTTCTTAAAAGAATTAAACGGTTAGAATTATGGCTAAAAAGGTCGCGATTTCAGGCTATTACGGGTTCAAAAACTTTGGCGACGAATTAATTCTGTCGATTTTGACAGAACATTTAAAACGTGACGGCACTGATATAACCGTTTTCACCGTTAACCCTGAATTTACCGCACAAACCTACGGCGTTAAAACCGCACGAACCTTTAACCCGCTTGATGTTATAAAAACCATCGCGGCAACAGATGTTTTAATTTCCGGCGGCGGAAGCCTTTTTCAGGACGCGACGAGTTTAAAAAGTGTAATTTATTACGCCTTTGTGCTCGGGCTTGCACAACTTTCAGGTAAAAAAACAATAATTTTCTCACAGGGGGTCGGCCCGCTTAATCACCCGATTTCGCGTTTTCTTGTAAAAAATCTTTTTCGCAGGTGTAATTATGTTTCCGTTCGCGACGAAAAAAGCCTTGATTTACTAAAAAACTGGGGCATTGATGCAGAACTCGTTCCTGACCCCGCGTATTCTCTGGAAATCTCACCCTGCACAAAAGAACCTGTAACAGGCGTTCAACTGCGCCAATTCGAGGGTGTTGACGATAAATTTCTGACAAACCTCGCTGCCGCAATTCAAACAAAGCCCAAAATCTTTTCGCTCCAAAAATCGCTTGACCTTGAGGTTTGCAAAAATTTTGCGAACAAAACCGACGGCAAAATCATTGAAGAAAACCTTATCGAAGAACTCAGCCGCGTAGAAATTTTAGTTTCAATGCGCTTTCACTCGCTGATAGCAGCTCTCAAAGCGGGCGTCAAATGCGCCGTCATCAACTACGACCCTAAAGTCAAAACTTTAGCCGAAAACTACTCGCTTCCGCTAATCGAATTTACCGACAGCGCTGATGTAATTAAGCAAAAAATTAACAACGCCGCATCCGCACAATTGCCGGAACAAACTTTCCCGTGGGAAAAGATATTAAAGTTCATAAGCTGATTTTTCAGGGAACTTTTCTTCAAGCATTGTCTTCATATAAAGTCGGTCTTTATCAGTTGTTTTAGCGCCGTCATTTATACAGAAAAGTTTAAAATCTTTACCTCTGAATCGTTTCATCTTTTTAATAGTGCAGCTTGAATAACAGGTTTCATGTATAGTCGGAAAAACACCTTCAAACCATCTGCGTGGATATTCCTTTATAACAGCGCCTTTTTCCGCAACAGCATAGTAACTTACAATCATTCTCTGGACATCCGTAAACTCTCTGAAAGTATGCTGTGCGGTAAGTTCATATTGCTCTTTAAAACTTTTAATACATTCAAGATAATCAGATTTTCTGTAACTATCAATACCATGATGTGACCAGTAAGGAACATCTTTACCGAATTTATCCAGCACCATTTTACGCGCATTACGAACTATTGTACCAAACAAAGATTTTCCGGCCTTATTTTTCTTGCCCATCCTTTTGCTGGTTCTGACAATCGGAGCCCCATCAGGTGTAAAGAAAAAGTCTTTTTCAACATTACCCCAGAAAAACATATCATCATTTGCATATAAAAAATGTTCGCTCAAGCCTTCGATATTTGGAAGGAAAATTTCGATGGCAGAAGAATTAAACATCGGAAGATATTTCGCGGGAATAATATCCTTATGGTCAATAATATTTATTTTCGGGTGATTAACATTAAGCCACTGCGGAACCTGCGCATTAGTAATAATATAAATATTACGCACCCACGGTGCGAATTTTTCTGCAGAACGCAAGGAATACTTCAATTCATCCATTTCAATAAAACGATAATCAGAAGAACTATCCTTATCTAATTCTACACCATGATAACTTGCGAGCGCTTCAAGTCGCTTACGTTTAAATTCCGGCTCGTTTCCATCGCACCATAAATAAACTAAATCAATATCAAATCTTAATTCCATAATTTAGTTATACATAAACAATGTTAGGAAATTATTAGCAAAATTAAATCCAGGCCTCAATTTTTTAACTTATGTCAAGAAAGTTTACAAAATCTTTACAACTTGACTTTACTCTGTTATGATGTAGTAGTTAATAGGGTAATCCATGGAGTAAAAATGACATCAAAAGAATTAAGTTTTGAAGAACTGTTAGCGAAATATGACTACAGTTTTCAAAAAGGAAGTTTAGTAAAAGGTACCGTTTGCGGCTACGACAATTCAGGCGTACTCGTTGATATCGGTGCAAAAACAACTGCGGTTGTTCCTAACCGCGAAGCCGTAGACAAAGGCGAAAACGTTGAAGAAAAATTAGTTAAAGGCGCAGAATACGAATTCCTAATCATCAGAGAAGAAGATGAAGACGGTAAATTCCTTCTTTCTTACAAACGAGTCCAAAGCGCTTATGCATGGCAAGAACTTGAAAAAGCAAAAGCTGCAGGAGATGTTATCCTCGCAACTGTTACAGGAATCGTTAAAGGCGGACTTCTCGTTGAAGTTTCAGGCGTTAAAGGTTTTGTTCCATCTTCACAATTGCGCTCTAAAGACGCAGGCGTTGAAGTCGGTGCTAAAATTGAATTAAAAATTCTTACACTTGACGCTCAACAAAATTCATTCATTCTTTCAAACAAAAAAGTTTACGACGACAGCGTTGTTGAAAGCCGCAAAAATCTTTTCTCACAAATCGAACCGGGTCAGGTTGTTAAAGGCGATGTTGTTAGAATCACAGATTTCGGCGCATTCGTTGATTTGGGCGGAATCGATGGTTTGTTACCGCTTTCACAACTTTCATGGCGCTGGATTGACCATCCGACTGATATCTTGAAAGTCGGCGAAAAAATCGACGTTGAAGTTATTGCAGTTGACCATGAAAAACAACGTGTTTCATTGAGTTTGAAAAACCTTGAACCGGATCCGTGGATTGAAGCAGAAAAAAATATCAAAACCGGCGACAAAGTTGAAGGCGTAATTTCCAGAATCAAACATTTCGGCGCATTCGTAGAAGTTTGCCCGGGTGTTGAAGCATTATTGCCTCACGCAGAAGTTGTTGAATTACAAAACAAAATCGGCTCTGTTCTAAAAGTAGGCGATAAAGTTTTGACTTACATCTTGAAATTCAACCCTACAGATAAGAGAATCGCTCTAACGGTTGATGAATCAAAATTCGACACCGACGCAGAAGTTGACTTTGTAGAACCACCGGTTCCGGAAGCTCCGGAAGCGTAACGCACAGATTTAAAAAAGCCACCTTTTCAGGTGGCTTTTTTATTATTTAACTCTTGAAAAAACTTCTACATTTATATCGTCAAAAGTGTTTGTATTGAAGTAAGCACAGCTTGCAACCATTGCCGCGTTGTCTGTGCAGTATTTCATCGGCGGCGCAAAAACTTTATAGCCTTCTTCCTCAAGTGAGAAAACTTTTCTGCGGATTTCGGAGTTTGCCGCAACACCGCCTGCAAGTACAACTTGCTTGTAGCCGCGTTCTTCTAATGCTTTTTTTAACTTTTTATAAAGCGTTTTTGAAACACATTCCTGAAAACTTGCGCACAAATCTGCCGTCGGAAGCTCCTGACCATCAAAGGATTTCACGAGTTTTAGCATTGCGGTTTTAAGCCCGCTGAAACTAAAATTATATCCGTCAACTTTTGCCTGCGGCAATATAAACGCTTTCGGGTTGCCTTCATGTGCCATTTTGTCAAGCTTCGGCCCTCCGGGGTATGGAAGCCCGATTAGACGCGCGACTTTATCATAAGCTTCACCCACAGCGTCGTCAATTGTTTCGCCTAAAATTGTTTGTTCAGAATAAGATTTCACATCAATAATCTGCGTGTGACCGCCGCTCACAAGTAAAGCCAAAAACGGAGGCTTCAAATCCGTATCAAGATAGTTTGCGCAAAGGTGCGCATTTAAGTGGTTTACGCCGATAAACGGTTTGTCGTTGACAAGCGCTAATGTTTTCGCTGCGTTCAACCCGACAAGTAAACACCCCACAAGCCCGGGGCCGACAGTCGCGGCAAAAGCAGTAATGTCGGAACCTTTAACCCCTGCCTGTTTATAAGCCTCATCAATTACGACATTTATCGCCTCTAAGTGTTCACGTGCCGCGATTTCAGGAAAAACTCCACCGTATTTTTCGTGGATTTTAACCTGCGATGCAACAACATTGGCAACTACTTCACGTCCACCTTTCACAATTGCACAGGCGGTTTCGTCACAGCTTGATTCAATCGCCATAATTAGCGAATTTTCATTTAGTTCTATCTGTTTATTGGAAAACGATGTAAATTTTGTATTGTTCATGTTATTATCATAGCACAAAGGAATAAAATTATGCAGTTTATAGATAAAAGTAAAATCAGAATAGTTTCAGGCCGCGGCGGCAACGGAATGGTTGCGTGGCGCCGTGAAAAATATGTAGACAAAGGCGGACCGGCCGGCGGCGACGGCGGACGCGGCGGTGACGTTTATTTAGTCGCAGATGAAGGAATGTCTACACTGATGGATTTTAAATATAAATCTGTTTATAAAGCACAGGGCGGCGAAAACGGCGGAATTAAAAACTGCCACGGAGCCTGCGCAAAAGATTTGTACATAAAAGTTCCGGTCGGAACGTTAGTGCGCGACATCAAAACCGGAAACGTTATTGCGGACTTAACAAAAAACGAACAAACCGTAATGGTTGCCAAAGGCGGACGCGGCGGACGCGGAAACGCACGTTTTGCAACAGCGCAAAAACGCGCGCCGCAATTTTGCGAACCGGGCGAACCGGGGATTGAACGCGAACTATTTTTAGAATTGAAATTAATCGCTGACGTCGGACTTCTCGGTATGCCGAACGCCGGTAAATCAACTTTGATAAGCAGGATTTCGTCTGCACGCCCGAAAATCGCGGATTATCCGTTCACGACTCTTGTTCCGAATCTTGGTGTCGTCAAAAAACGCAACGGCGACGGCTATGTGGTCGCGGACATTCCGGGGTTAATTGAGGGCGCAAGCGAGGGCGTCGGGCTTGGTTATGAATTTTTACGCCACGTTGAGCGCTGCCGTTTCCTTGTTCACCTGATAGACGTTACGGCCGAAAACCCGTACAAAAATTACGAAATTATCAATAACGAACTCAAAAAACATTCAGAAGCACTCTATGAGCGCTATCAAATCGTTGTTTTAAATAAAATTGACGCAATCGACGAAGAACGACTTGCCGAGATTCGTGCAGAATTCAAGCCGCACGTGAAAGAACTCTATGAAATTTCAGCGGTTACAGGCGAAGGCTTAGAGAAATTGCTTGACGTTATGAGTCAAAAAGTCGACGAGATTCCGCACCCGCCATCAGAAGTTAACGTCGAAGAAGATTTAGGCGCGTTCGACAATGATGACAGCAGTTTTGAAGTCTTTAAAGCCGACAAAAACACCTTCATCATTCAGGGCGGAAAAATCGAACGACTTGCTCAGGTTACAAGCGACCGCAACCCTGAACAAGTAATCCGTTTACAAAACATTATGAAAGGTATGGGAATCTTTGATGAACTTGCCAAACGCGGAATAAAAGACGAAGACACCATAATCGTCGGCCATCTGGAATTTGTTTACTTCAAAGATGAAATTTATGGTTAACGGTTAACGCTTGACGCAGCGCACAAAGCTTCTGTCATTGCGTGCATAAGGATAATGCCGCCCTGTTGTCATATATTGAAGCCACGCTTTATCAGTTGAAGAAAGTGTGCTTGACCAATAGTGTGTAGTACAGTTTCCAATAAGTTCTCTATTGTAAAACATTGCGGCCAACTCATCCCTATTTGGTAATCTGCTTTCGCTGTCTATTTTCAGACATAATGCGCCTGCATCATATTGATTCGGAGAGGTAGACAAATCATGCACAAGAGGCATAGGAGCAACGACAACAGGGTCACTCGGGTACATTACCGTCATAAAACCTATGTCTTTTCCGACTGTATTTGGTCCTTTATTACCGTTTAAATCATATATAAAATTGGCACACATTTTGGGTTGCGCGAAAAACCCTTCGGTTTCAGCCATACTTCCTGAACAATTAGGATTATAAAATATTGCAATGCTTTCACCGTTCTGGGTTTCAAATGCCGCTGCTTTTGTATCAAGCTGTGAATATTTCCAGCTTCCATCCGGCCCACCTTCTGCATATCCGCTTGTTGATACACTTGAATTAAACATACTGTTCAATTTAACCAGTGTGGTTGGGAAAGAAGCAATCAAACTGCCAGCCATATTGGTAAATTGATTAGGAATTCCGCAATCGGCGAGGTGATCGGCGTCGCAAATGTTGTTAATTTTTAAAACTTTTGAAAGTCCTTCAGTAACAAAGGTTTCGGCGGCCGTATCCACTGCGGAGGTTGAATCGTTGCCCTCAGTCAGGGTTCCGTAACCGTTCAACGCCGGCATTAAAGCGATTGCCTGCGACATTCGGGCATAAAGCGCTTTTCTTTGTGTGTTCCATGTCCGTTCGTTAATGTTGCCGGTCAGCGACGGCAAGGTTATCGCCGCAACCACACCAATAATCGTCAATGACAGAAGTATTTCTGCCATCGTAAAACCTTTAGTCAGGCGGCTAAGACCCCCCCCCTGTCCATGTTAATAGTCTAGTTTTCATAAATACATCCTTTCTGAATATATTATGTACTATTTTTTCTAAAAAGTAAAGCCCCTTTTCAGGGGCTTTTTATTATTATAATATAGCGCCTTTTGGTACAACAGTTACGCCGCCCGGTGACACATGGAAACCACGTTTTTCATCCTCTGCGCGGTCGTAACCGATTCTTGTATTCGGCGGAATTTTTACGTTTTTGTCAATAATCGCTTTTTTAATCTTTGAATATCTGCCGACTTCAACATTTTCCATCAAAATACTTTCTTCGACCTGCGAATAACTGTTGATTCTGACTTTCGGTGAAAGCACACAGCGTGAAAGTCCGCCGCCTGAAACAATACAGCCTTCGGAAACCATTGAATTAGTCGCCATACCGACTCTATCGCCTTCCTGCCAGATAAATTTTGCAGGCGGATAGTTGTAATTAAATGTTCTAATCGGCCATTCTTGCGAATACAGGTTCAATTCAGGGTTGGAATCCAGCAAATCCATATTAGCCTGCCAGTAAGCGTCAATACTTCCAACATCCATCCAGTAACCCTTTTCAGCCGGTGACATGCCGGCAAAAGAATTTTGGGCAAAGTTATAAACATAAATATTTTTGCCTTCGTTCAAAAGCATTGGAATAACGTTTTTACCGAAATCGTGACTTGAAGTTTCAATTTTCTGGTCTTTTTCCAGCGCGTCAAGAAGAATTTGTTTATCAAAAATATAATTTCCCATAGACGCAAGGCAATAATTAGGGTTGCCCGGAATAGATTTCGGCTTATCTTTAGGTTTTTCAACAAAATTGGTTAATCGCCAGTTTTCATCAACCTCCATAATACCAAACTCGGACGCTTCTTCAATCGGAATAGGGATTGCAGAAATCGTCAAATCTGACTTATTACATTTATGGAAATCAAGCATTTGAGAAACATCCATTTTATAAATATGGTCACCGCCAAAAACGCAGACATAATTAGGGTTTTCATCCGTAATGTGGAAAATGTTTTGATAAATAGCGTCAGCAGTGCCGCGATACCAATCGTTTCCGGTTCTCATTTGCGCAGGACACAAATCGACAAACTGATTCAAAAACGGTGACAGCGCCCAGCCGCGTGTAATATGTTTATTAAGCGAATCCGACTTGTATTGAGTCAAAACCTTTATCTTATAAAAGCCTGAATTAATAAAATTGTTCAAAACAAAGTCAATAATCCTGTAACGTCCGCCAAACGGAACAGCAGGTTTCGCTCTGTCTTTGGTCAACGGATGGAGCCTTCTGCCTTCCCCTCCGGCCATAATCATAACCAATGCGTCATCTATTGCCATTATAACCCCCTCTTACTGATATATAAGTTTTATTATACACCTAAGTTTAAAAAAAAGCACTCACCCTTAATAATTATTTTTTTCATGTTACAATAAAAATATGGAAAATGACAAGAAAATTAAAATCGGACTTATCGGCCTTGGAACAGTAGGTTCAGGCGTATTTAAAACATTACGGAATTTCGATAATGTTGAAATTGTGAAAATCGCGGTAAAAAACAAAAATAAAAAACGTAACATTGAAGGGCTTGATGAAACTATTATCACGGACAACCCGTATGAAATCGTTAACGACCCTCAAATTGATATCGTTGCAGAACTCATAGGCGGTATTGAACCGGCCTTTGACCTTATTAAAACCGCTATAACCAACGGCAAACACATCGTAACGGCAAACAAAGAACTTCTTGCCAAACACGGCGAAGAACTCTTCCGCCACGCAGAAGCAAACAATCGTGTGGTTTTATATGAAGCGGCGGTTGCAGGCGGGATTCCAATTATCATGCCTGTAAAAACAATCCTTGCCGGAAACAATATTTCAAAAGTCGAAGCTATACTTAACGGCACGACAAATTACATTTTAACCAAAATGGATATAGACGGAGCATCTTACGAAGATGTTCTTAAAGAAGCGCAAAAACTGGGTTACGCCGAAGCAGACCCGACCAGCGATGTCGAAGGCTACGACTCCGCATACAAAATCGCCATTCTTTCATCAATTTCATTCAAGAAACGAATTAATATTGAAAATGTTTACAAAGAAGGAATCTCAAAAATCAAATCGCAGGACATCAAAGCCGCAAACGATTTAGGTTACAAAATCAAACTCGTGGCACTTGCACAACTTAACCCTGACGGAAGAGTAGATGTTCGCGTTCACCCGATGTTAGTGTCAAAAGATTCAATTCTTGCCCACATCGACTACGTTAAAAACGCAATTAAACTCGAAGGCTATCCTGTCGGAAGTATTGCGCTGTCAGGCGCGGGCGCAGGAGAATTCCCAACCGCAAGCTCCGTTATCGGCGACATCCTGTCTATCGCGGATGAGTACGGCAAAACAGATTACCTCCTGCCGATGATGCGCTGCAAGCACACCGAATCCGCACAAATGATTGATATTTCAGAAACAGTCAACAAATATTATCTTTCAATAAACGCCAAAAACGAAAAAGGGGTTATCGGTAAAATCGGCCAAATATGCGCGGATAATAACATAAGCCTCGCAAGCATTGTCCAGCGCGGCGTCGAAGAAAACAACACCGCCGATATTTCCGTTATTACTGAAATGGCGCTTGAGCGCGATATCAAAAAAACAATAGAAAAACTTGAAGCCGACGATACAATAAACGCAGTAACAAGCTTTATACGGGTTCAAGCATAGGTCTTAAAATGGCGGCTTTAAAAAAGCCGCCATTTTACTATTTTTCTAATTCTGCAAGTTTTTTGTATAATTCAATTTGCTCATCAGAGAGAACTTTTGGAACAACAATCCTTATTTTGGCACTCAGAAAGCCGAAACCTCCGTCTTTTTTCGGAAGCCCCAGGTCTTTCAGACGCAAAGACTGACCGCACGAGGTTCGCGGCGGAATCGTAATCGTAATTTTACCGTGCGGTGTCGTAATCTCTTTTTTACACCCTAAAACCGCATCACTGGGGGAAACATCAATTTCTTTTGTCAGATTAAACCCGTCAACGGTATATTCCGGATCTTTTACGTTTACGATAAAGTACAAATCTCCTTTGTGTCCGTATTCGTCTGCTTTTCCTTCGCCGCGGACACGGATTTTTTGTCCTTCTTTAACGTCTTTAGGTAATTTAACTTTTATAGTTTTAGGTTCGCTGACAATCCCTGTACCGCCACAGTTAGGACAATATCCGCCGCCGTTGCAATGTTTGCACTTCGACATATCTGTATATGTAACAGAAATTGACTTGCCCTCAAGAATATCTTTAACGGTTACATTAAGATTTTTTGTAACATCCAAATCCTCAGGTTTTGCCTGCTGGGTACGTTTGCGTGAAGTTGAGCGCTCAAAACCGCCCATTCCGCCCATATTGGAATAAGCACCGGCTCCGCCCATCATATCGCCAAAAAGCGAACTAAAGAAGTCAGAAAATCCACCCTGACCGCCCATAGAACCGAAATCAAACTGTTGAAATCCGCCCTGTCCGCCGCCAAAATTAAAATGTTCAAACCCTGGTGGCGGTGTATAATCAGCACCGCCCTGCCAGTTTGAACCCAAACTGTCATAACGCTGACGTTTTTGTTTGTCGCCCAAAACCTCATAGGCCTCGTTGATATCTTTAAACTTGGCCTCTGCCTCTTTGGTTTTATTAACGTCAGGGTGATATTTGCGGGCAAGCTTTCTATAAGCAGATTTAATCTCGGAATCGCTTGCCTCACGTTTAACACCTAATATATCGTAATAGTCTTTGTATTTCATAATAATCTCCTAATTTAATGATAATACAAAAAACCGGCGACTTTATGAAAATTAATTATTTTTTAACGTTATCGTTTAACACACCAGAGAGGTTTGTTTTCCGCATAAGAAAGGTCATCAATTTCACCTTTATGCATCATAACACTTATCGCAACACGTATTCCGTTGGGCGCAACTGTAAGATGTGATGTCCAATATATGTCATCGGTCAATCCTTTTGGTTTCAACAAATTTTTATTAACAAACATTGAATATCCTTCTTCAAGATTCGGCATACGGTATTCAGAATCAAAATTATTACATGCTTTCGAAGCCGCCGCAAATTTTGATGCCGGCAATGTGCTTAATGCCGGATACGGAGCGACGACAACGGGGTCGCTGGGATACATCACCGTCATTACGCCAATATCTTTGCCAATGGTATTAGGACCTTTATTACCATTTAAGTCATAAACAAAGTTTGCACAAACTGTTCGCTGATACAAATCACCAACATAAATCCCAGAAGAGGCTCCACCAAAATGGAGAGTCTGCAAATCTCCTATACAGTACGGGTTAACATAGGCAACGAAGCTTTCACCATTCTTAGTTTCAAAAGCAGCGGCCTTGGTGTTTGGTATATAAAACGACTGATAAATATTACTTAATGAGCCCACCATCAATGGGTTCAAATCCTTCATTGTTTTTGGCAAATCTAGTTGTGTTCCATCAAGTGTTGTTAACTTAGATGACAAACCACAATCCTCTAGATGACCTGAATCACAAATATTGTTTATCTGCAAAACTTTACTCAACCCCTCCGTGATAAAGGTTTCAGCGGCAGTGTCCTCAACTGTACTACCGTTTTCATCTTCAGAAACAGTTCCGTAGCCATTCAATGCCGGCATTAATGCGATTGCCTGACTCATTCGTGCATAAAGCGCTTTTCTCTGCGTATTCCACGTGCGTTCGTTAATATTTCCGGTCAGTGACGGTAATGTTATCGCCGCTACCACGCCGATGATGGTTAACGACAGAAGTATTTCTGCCATCGTAAAACCTTTAGTCAGGTGGCTAAGAAAACTCCCCCCCCCCCCCTGCACAAATTAATACATTCTTTTGGTTCATAATATTTTTCCTTTCTATCACTATTATGTAACATGTTTTTTGTTTAGTCAAGGGCTTGCCAGAATGTGAAAAATATTATAAAATAATCTCAAATATATAATAGGAGTTTAAATATGAAAGAAGTTTACAGTAACGAACAACGCCGCTGGTATGACAAAGACCCGATTCTTTCAAACGCGGTTAAAACACTTGAAAATTCAGACGACGAAACTCAAATCAGAATCGCGCTGAACCTAATTAAAATCATAATCGAACACAATATTGAAGACGGCGAATGCGAAACCGTAGAAGACATCATCAACGCCGTAGGTTCCGGTCTTGAAGACACCAGAAAAGGCCGCTGGTACGATATAGATTCAACCTTGCGCACAGCAATGAACATGCTTCAAAACTGCCCTGCAAACACTCAAAGAATAATTGCGCAGGAGATGGCTCAAATGGTCGTAAAGTCCATAAAATCCGACGGTGCAGATGAATAAAAAGGCACAAATGGTTGTGAAATCAATCAAGTCCGACGGAACGGATGAATAACCGTTTTTTACACACTTAAAATTTCACACAGCAACCTTATTGGCGAAATTCGCGATAAGGTTGTTTTTTACCTAGTGTTCTGTCGTCAATTCTTCCCAGATACTAGGAACAACGACAAGCGCGGTGTACACGATAAAACCAAATAGGATTAGGTTGATAGCCTCCATAATAACCTCCTTATGTAGTCTACACTATTATTATTCCCAGTTTCAAAATTTTAATAACAATATGAAAAAAATATCCATCGATTGATGTATTAAAATGTTTATGCCATAATTTGCGTATGAATATTTTACAGGAATTTGACACAATAACAGCGATAGCCACCCCGATAGGAACTGGCGGAGTCGGAGTAATACGGATTTCGGGCGAAAAAACGTATGAAATACTAAACGCAATTTACAACAAAACCCCTGAAACCGGCAAAATTTCGCACGGATGGATTCTTGACGGCGATAAGAAAATCGACGAAGTTATCATTCTTCCGTTCAAAAAACCGCATAGTTATACAGGTGAAGATGTTGTCGAAATCCACTGCCACGGCGGGATTAACGTGGTAAAAAATATTTTGGATTTAGTAATAAAAAACGGCGCACGGATTGCCGAAAAAGGCGAATTTACCAAACGCGCGTTCCTTAATAAAAAAATGGATTTATCGCAAGCAGAAGCAGTCGCAGATTTAATTCATTCCAAAACAAAAAATTTCGCAAAACATTCTGCGAAAAATCTTTCGGGCGTCTTAGCCGAAAAAATCAAAGAAATCCGCGCTGATATCTTCAAAATTTTATCGCGTATTATTGCGGGAATTGATTTTCCGGAAGATGTCGCAGAGCCTGAATATTCATATTTAATCGAAAATTTTGAGCGCATAATTGCCGAAATTGACCGGATTCTTGAAGGAGCAAGAAGTTCCAATATTATGCGTCAGGGCTTAAAAATCGCTATAGTTGGCCGGCCGAATGTCGGGAAATCGTCGCTTTTCAATACGTTACTGAACCTTGAACGCGCGATTGTGACGGATATTGCGGGAACAACGCGTGATGTTTTGCGCGAAAACCTTGACTGGGATGTTCCGATTACGCTTATAGACACGGCCGGAATCCGCGACACGCAAGACGTTGACAAAGTTGAAGAAATCGGAATTGAATACTCCAAACAGGCCGTTGAAGAAGCGGATTTTGTAATCTTCCTCTACGACGCACATGCCGGTTATACAAAAGACGACGACGAAATTTTCCAACTTCTTAACGGCAAAGAATACATAATCGCTGCGAACAAAACAGATTTAGGCACAAAAGAGTTAATCGACGGTGCGCTTGCGATTTCGACCTATACAAAGGCAGGTCTTGACGAATTAAAAGAACGAATAAAAAAATACAGTTATAATTTTTCCAACGACGATATTGAATTCACGACGAACACCCGTCAGCAAAATTGCCTTGAAAACTGTCGAGAATCTTTAATGAACGCTTTAGTATCTGCAAGAAACCACGAATTACAGGACTTAATATCCATAGATCTCAAGTCATCATTGCTTTTTCTGGATGAAATCACCGGTGAAGTTATCACCGATGAAATCTTAAATAATATCTTTGAACACTTCTGTATAGGCAAATAAAACATCTTAAATCAACGCTTTACACACAGAATGTTCCAGGCAGCGCCGGGCAAAGGTATTCTATAATGTCCCCAAGCAAATCCCAATACAATATTGGTTATAACACTTCCATTCAAAGCTTTCGTGGATGAAAACATATGTCCGTCACCCATATTAATGCCATGAATATTGGTGTTTATAAATAAAGCCCCTAACTCATCCTTTGTTGGGATTCTATAATCAGCGCCGGTTTGCTGTGTACAGACTTTTGAAGCATCATTTGAACTAACATTTGTAAAAATTTGCCGATATGGTTCCGGAGCAACCACAGCGCTATCGGTAGAATATAACACTGTCATAAACCCGATATCTTTTCCAACCGTGTTAGGTCCTTTCGTGCCATTCAAATCATAAACAAAATTCGCGCAAATTTTAGGCTGTACGTAATAATAATAAACTTCTCCGGAACTTCCTGCACAGAAAGGATTATAATAAACTATAATGCTTTCACCATTTTGTGTTTCAAACGCAGCGGCTTTTGTATTTAGCATAGAATGAGAGCCATATTGTGATGCTGCCGGTTGAAAAGCGTATAACATCAGGGAATTCAAGCTTTGCATGTTAGTCGGTAAGTTTTTAGTATTACCCAACATATCTGTATATTTTGTGGACAAACCGCAATCCTGCAGATGCTCTGCGTCACAAATGTTGTTAATTTTTAAAACTTTTGAAAGTCCTTCAGTGACGAAGGTTTCGGCGGCTGTGTCGATTGCTTCTTTTGCAGAGGTTTCTCCGCTGGCAGAAACTGCTTCTTGCAATGTTCCATAACCGTTTAAAGCAGGCATTAAAGCTATCGCCTGACTCATACGAGCATAAAGAGCTTTGCGCTGGGTATTCCAAGTACGCTCGTTAATGTTGCCGGTCAGCGACGGCAAAGTTATCGCAGCCACTACGCCAATTATTGTCAATGACAATAAAATTTCAGCCATGGTAAACGCACGACCCGCCGGCTCTCCGCCCTTCGCGTTAAACGCCAACGCTCGCGCCGCCTCTCGCAAAACAATACTCAATTGTTTTGCTCGGCAGAGTGCGAAAGAGCGCGGTCTTCCGCGTCGCGCGCTCGACTCTTCGTAGTTTCCGCTCAATTGACGCGCGGAAACTACTTCGTGGCTCTGTTTTCTTACATCCTTCGTTGTCCATTCGCAAGGGGCGTAATGTATAGATGCCGGCTCAGCCGGACTCCCCCCCCCCCCCTGTCCATGTTAATAGTCTATTTTTCATACGTACATCCTTTCTTTATATAACCATTATGCAGCATGTTTCTCGTTTAGTCAAGTCGTTGAGGCGGAAAAAGTTATACTTTTTCCGCCTCTTTTGCAGGCTCCGGCATAATCTCCGTGTACTCTGCATGTTCTGAGATTTCTTTACTCCACTGATATAAAATCTCTTCGGTCGAAAGTTCATAAGAAATTGGTTTACAAATGTGGATTGATACATTTTTCTTCGGAACCGGATTTTTCTTGTCAGGATATCCATCCCATTTGCCGATTGCAACAGGTACGATGTCCGCTTTTGCTTTTTTAGCGATTACGACAAATCCGCGTTTCAAATCGTCAAGTTTGCCATAAGGTCTGGTGCCACCTTGCGGGAACACGCCAAGTGACCAACTTGTACTCAAAATATCTTTTACTGTTTTAAATGTTGCGATTTCCGGTTTTTCTCTATCGACGGCAAAAGCCCCTAGCCTTTTAATAAGCCAGTGTCTTTTATCTGTTTCTTCAAAAAGTTCTTTTTTAGCCATATAAGCAATCGGACGCATTACAGCCATAGACAAAAACGGCGGATCAAGTTCTGAAACATGGTTTCCGGCATAGAGGAGTTTATTCGCCTTTTTATGACGCGGAAGATTTTCACGGCCTGTAATCGTAAAATTATAATACTTTTTCATAAAAGGTATTACCATAAACTGTATTACGCCATAGTAGAATATTGTTCTGAAAATATTGTATTCTTTAGCATATCTTCTGTTAAAATTTCTGGGCTGTTTTTTCACTACATTATTCCTCATACTTAAAACCGGTCAACTTTTCGACAGCTGCAATCCAGCTTTGAACCATTTCATCCATATTATCAGTGTAAGGTATCAATTCACCTATATTAACAACAATTTTGCCTGTGAACGGCCATTTTTTCTTTTCCTGCGTGCCGGTAATTCCTATTGGCAAAATCCCGCATTTAGTGACTTTAGCCAGACTTGCAAAGCCTTTAGAAACATTTTTTATCACGCCGAATTCCCCGCGCGTACCCTGAGGAAACAGGCCAAGGACCCAGTCGGTTTTTTTGATAGACATAGCGGTTTTAATAGTTGAAGCGCCAAGTTTTTCACGGTTAACGGCAAATGCTCCGAGCCAGTCCATCCACCAGCGCAAAAGCGGCTTATCAAAAAGTTCTTTCTTTGCCATAAAACTTACGCGGCGCGGCATAATTCCGCACAAAAGGGGCGGATCAAGATTAGAAAGGTGATTTGCGCAGACAATATATTCGTTATCTTGCGGAATATTTTCTTTTCCGTGAACCTCAAGTCTGTATATTAGTTTGTACCAGACCATATAAATCCAGCCGCAAACCAGTATTTGCCAGAAGGTTCTAAAACGGTTAAATTCTGATGCATCACGTTTTGAATAATTTCTTATTTCTTTTCCCATACGAACATTATACACAAAACTTTGTTTTTTGTCATTATTGTGGTATGATTTTTACGTCTAAGAAAAAGGGAGATGTGACGAATGAATGTAGCAAGCTGTCCGCTAGAAAACGAATTATTTAAAAGTGTTTATGCTAAAACGCCTGATTATATCAGAGAATTAAACCTTATTGATTTTAATGAAAAGGGTGAATTTACATTTTTGTTAAAAAAAGAACACCTTGAACCTTATGATGAAGAAAAAAATCCGACAGGTTTAGGCTTAAAAGAATGGTTTGCCAACTACGCAAAAGAAGCGAAAGTTTCTACAGCTGGAATCCGCGGGCCGCAGAATATTCTTTTCCCTCAGGACACACGATTCCCTATTAACCTCGTGGGAATTGTGCTTGCAACACTGGCTAAAGCCCTTGTTGCCAGAGAAAAATACGGGGATAAAAAAATAGTTAAAATCGCCGGCCGCGAAGTAAGGTACAATTCTGCAATGTATCTGGAAGCTATCGCAAGGATTCAAGCCGCAAACGATATTACAACACTTCTGCCCGAAGGTAAAAAATCTATTCCAATCTGGCTTGCGTCATTCTTAGCGTTCAAACTTGACCTGCTCGGCGGCGAATACATCACCTCCAGCCACGGAATTTCTGTCAAAAATGCGACAAAAGACCTGAATAGTCAAGGTAGTCAATATCTGCCTGAAGAATCACTCGAATTTGTTAATAAAATTCAGGAAATCTTTGACGAAACCGAAAAAGCCGGCTACTATGCAATAAATTTTGCACCGGCATACGACGACCAAATCGACCAGAGCGTTATGAAAAAACTCAACGACGGCATAGATTTATACGTTGAATACCTTAAATCAGGAGTCGCAAAAGACAGCACAATAGATTTAATCAAAAACCTCAAGGGTAAACTCGTTATCGATAACGTCGGAGGCTCCGCTTACAGAACTTTAAGCCGTGTTCTTGAAAAACTAGGGCTTTCTGAAAAATTTGACTGGTTAAATATCGACGAAGATCCGTTCTTCCACTCAATCGGCAAATACAACAAGACTCCAAAAGGCGAAAATGCTTTCTATGACTACTCGGTAGACGCAACAGTTATCGCATCAAAACCGGATGGACAAAAATTCTTCCCTGTAATCGACACTCTCGATTACGAAAATAAAATCAGAAACTATCCTATGGGAACAGTTGCATTGATTACCGACCCTGACCACGACAGGCTAACAATCGTTCAAAAAGAACGCGTTAAAAATATTGAATACTTTGAAAAACATGGCATTGACTATGTTCAGGTTGACCCGCGCACAGTTATTTCAATCTTTACCGCAAACCAATCCTTCCTGATGTTAATGGATTTCCGCGCAAAACAACTTAAAGCACAAAAACTCTGGAAAAAGCACCCGCGCTTTATGATTAAAACAACTGCGTCCGCAAAATCCTGGGATGAATGGGCCGCAAAAAACGGCGTTAATGTCGTAAATGTTCCGGTAGGTTTCAAAGAAATCGCCAACATTATGAAAAAAGTTGAGTTAAAAATCAAAACCGCACCGGACAAAGATGTTATTATCGACGACGTTCTCGGAAACTCCATAAACCTTGGAGTCAATCCGCGTCTACTTTTCGGCGGCGAAGAATCAGGCGGAATGATTATGGGCACAGAAGACTTGATCAAATCAATGCATGGCAGAGAAGCGATTGCAATGCGTGAAAAAAGCGCAACAGAAGCTATTATCGTTGCTGCAGCACTCGTTGCAGAACTTAACGGCAAAAAGACTCTGGCCGAACATTTCGTAAGCATTATTGAAGAAAACAAAATCACCGCGAAATACGACACCCGCGTCGACATCGCTTACTACAACGAATCAGAACCTGACATTGAAAAACTTAAAGCCGACAAACTTTTAGGCGAAGAAAAACGTACAAAAAATGATTTGTTCTACCTCTCAATGGCAATCGCTGTTAAAAAAGGATTGATGACGCTTGAAAATGTCAGAGAAGTTCTGGCTGACACCTTCAAAGAACTTGATTTTTCAAACCTGACTTCAATAAAATTTGTGGGTGACGGCACATATTTAGACTTCACCGACAAATATATTGAAATCCGCCCATCCGGCACCGACGCAAAAACAAAAGCATACGGCGGCGGTTCCGACCGTGAAAATATTGAAACTTTTGCAGGAATTCTGGGTTACTATTCCGGTGAGAGAACTGAACTCCATGAAAAATTTATTCCGCAAGACTTCTACGCAAACGCAAAAGAAACTGCGATGGAATATTATTTAGATTTCGTAAATAAAGACGCTAATAATGAAGTTTTTGAAATACCTGATTACAGTGAATTATTCAATTAAGGAGCAAATATGAACTTTAAATGGCTTACCATAAAAAACATTGCGTGTGTATTGTTACTGCTGTTAGTAGTATTGTTTTTACCACAAGTTATGGGAATATTTTTACTATTTTATTCCGCATTTGTTGTAACTTCATCGCTCGAGCCGTTTATCGAACGCCTGCAAAAATTTATGGGGCGTAAACCCGCTGCAACGATTGCAGTTCTGGGATTTATGTTTCTGACATTTATCACGTTCATACCGATTCTGGTTGCGTCAGTGAACGAAATTATATCGTTCGGCGAATCGTTGCCTAACAATATTAATGCCGCAACTAACTATATCGCAACAAAATCAGTTTTCGGCTATAAACTTGCCGATTTGATAGACTTACAGGACATTCTGGCGTCTATGGGCGGAATTGCACAAAATATCGTCAATAAATCTATTGATTTAACAATGAACCTTGCGCAAATCTGCGTATTTTTAATCGTATTTACAATGATTGTTTTCTATTTCGCAATCGACAAGGAATATCTGGACAAAAAATTCGTTGAATTTTTCCCGCCGGATATGAAAACAACTGCAAAAAATATCCTTGATACAATAGCGTTCAAAGTCGGTGCGTACGTCAGGACACAGGTTTTATCAATGATTTCTGTAGGCGTCATGGTTATGATAGGTCTTGCCATTTTAAACATTAAATATTCGTTCCTTCTGGGTTTAATCTCAGGGGTTCTGGATATTATTCCGCTTGTCGGCCCGACAATTGCGCTTCTCGCGATTGTTCTTGTGGCATACGCCGGCGGATGGTTAAAGGTTATTCTTGCAATCGTTGCATTTTTAATCGTACAACAACTTTCAAACTATGTTGTCAGACCGTTTTTATTCGGCAAATTTATGTCGCTTCATCCGCTGACACTATTTTTAGCATTATTTATCGCACAGCAATTCTTCGGGGTTATCGGTGTAATCCTTTCGCCTGCAATAGCTTCCACCATCTGCGTACTTGTGGATGAATTGTATTTGAAAAAAATTAATGATGAAACGCCGGAGTTAACCGCGGATGGAAACTAAGCTTTACACCCCGCCGCAGAACAAATCTTGTAACCTTGTTTTCTGGTTCTGCTATCCGGCGATAAATTCCTTTGCGCTATCGTCACTCGGGTATTTATGGCTTTTAAAAGAAGTGGAAATGCTTGAAGATGTATGCGTTGAGAAAGTTGCAACCGACACGGCAAAGACAAAATTTATGCCGTCAGAAGTCGATTTAATGGCATTTTCGTTCTCATTTGACCTGGATTTTTTGAATATTCTTGCGATGTTGGACAAATATGGAATCCCTTTACGCGCTTCAGAACGCAGCGAAAACCATCCGCTTGTTTTTGCCGGCGGCCCTGTTGTAAGCGCAAACCCTGAACCTTATCGCGATTTTTTCGATTTTTTCATAATCGGCGACGGCGAAAGCGTTAATATTGAAGCAATCGAATTAATCAAGAATAATAAAAACCTCCCACGCAGAGAAATTCTAAAACTTCTGGCTCAGGTTGAGGGGGTTTATGTTCCGACACTACCCGCAGTAGTCAAGAAATCAACAAAGAAACTTGAGCAATGTATTTATTCAACTATACTAAGTGACGAAGCGTTCTTCAAAGACACATTTGTTATAGAAGTTGAACGCGGCTGTGCAAACTGCTGCCGGTTTTGTCTGGCCTGCTTTTTAAACCTTCCCATCCGTTTTGTTCCAATTGAAGAATTAAAACGCGTAATAGATTTAGGACTTTCGCACACAAACAAAATCGCGCTTCTCGGGGCACAAATCAGCGCACACCCGAAATTTCACGAACTATGCAAATATATTTACGACAAAGCGCTTGAAAATCCTGAAATCGAAATGAATTTTTCGTCGCTGCGTGTAGACGCGATTACGCCGGATGTAATTAAAACGCTTGTGCAGACCGGTTCCCACCATACAACGCTTGCGATTGAGGCCGGAAGCGAACGTTTGCGAAAAGTTATCAACAAAAATATCACTGAAGATCAAATATTTTCAGCTGTACGAATTGCAAAAGAAAACGGGCTTAAAGGCATAAAATTCTACGCAATGATTGGACACCCGACCGAAACACAGGAAGATATTGAAAAATTAGTTTCATTAGCAAAACGTTTAAAATCAAATTTCGGCGGTTTTGATATTTCCTTCGGGATTTCAACATTCGTGCCTAAAGCGCATACGCCTTTCCAATGGTGCGGCCGCGACAGCGTTAAAAGCCTTGAAAAGAAAACGAATTATCTTAAAAAAGAATTTCATAAACTTGGTATAAACGCAGGGATTTCAAGCGCGAAATGGGATTACTGGCAAGCAGTACTTTCCCGCGGCGATGGAAGTTTCACCCAATTTCTTATCGACACCTACAAACTTGGCGGAAAAACCGGTGCGTTCAAACAGGCCGCAAAACAAAACCATATTGACGCCGACTATTTTGCCGAAAGCAACCGGGATTTAGAAACACCGCTTCCGTGGGATTTCATTGAACTCACAGCGCCGCCGAAAAAATTCTTAAAGTCTGAATACTCAAAAATTTTGTAGTATAATATTGCTCAGGAGAGCAAAATGCACGAAATTTTTTCTATGATGAACGGCTGGTTTGAAGAATGGGGGCTTTTAGGGCTTGCGATAAACTCCTGCGTAGAAAGCTTTTTCCTTCTTCCGCCTCCTGATATTTTGCTTATAACCATGGATTTAAAAGCACCCGCCTCTTCGCTATGGTACGCACTTATTTGTACCCTTGCTTCCGCAGTTGGCGGCGTAATAGGTTACGCAGTCGGACGTTTTGGCGGAAGACCCGCGTTCAATTTTCTGTTCAAAAAATATCAAAAACAATTTGACAACGTTGAAAAACTATACAATCAGTACGGAATGCTTGCAGTCTTCTTCTCTGCGTTCACACCGATTCCGTATAAAATTTTCACCATCACCAGCGGAATCCTTCGCATGAACTTCTGGCAATTTTTTATAGCAAGTTTTGTCGGCCGCGGCGCACGTTTCTTCCTCGTAAGCCTCGTCCTCATGTTTTTCGGGGAAACAATTAAACAGTATATAGAACTTGTTATACTCGCCGTCACTCTCATTATCATAATTTTTTTCATAGTCCTGTACAAAAACAGAAAAGTTTTTAACGCAAAATAATCATTCGTTTACATTAGTCAAAAACTTGCAAACTATTGTATAATATGATTAAATTGATTTATAAAAAAATTTTATTAAAATATTCTCAAAGAGGTTGTTAAAATGAAAAACATGAAAAAAATATTGTTATTAGCGATGTGTACCGTAATCTGCGGGTTTTCAAATGCCGCATATTCAGCCGAAGACTTCTCTTTTGACCTTGATTCTGCCATTAACGACGCAGATAACTCCGCCGGAACAACAACAGACGACGCAGCTCCGGCAGGTTCAAGCTCAAAAGCAATTTACCCTACTGTCGACGCGCAAAGCTATCTTACAGCCTCACCAAACACATACTATGACAATGCTTTAATCGAAAGCCTTATCAATAAATATAAAGAAAAGAATTACGTTGGATGTATTCAAGAAGCACAGGCAAAAATGCAGCAAGACAACCCTAACCCTGTTGCAATGTACTATATGGCGCTTTCTTACACCCAAATCGGTGATGTCAAAGCCGCTCTTGATATTTATGATGCAATACTTAAACTTAAACCGGGTGACACGCTTACAGAATGTGCAATCCGCGGAAGAGATTGCCTGATAGGCGGCCCTTCCTGCCCTAACACCGGTATTGAAGGCGCTGAAATCGACGCTCAGGTTCAAGAATACAAAAATTCTACACTTCTTAACGACAGCACAACAGATTTGACCGAAGAGCCTATCGCTCAAATCCTTGATGAACAAGAATTAAAAACGCTTCCGGATATGCTCGTGGATACTTCAAAAAAAAAATCTCCTGAGCCTGTCGTAGAAGAAACACCCGTTCCGGAACCGGAAATAGCAGCGGCTGAAACATCAGCGCCAAACAATGATGACGTTGCCAAAGCCCTGAAAACACTTCAAGATGCCGGCATTGCCGTAACACTCCAGCCGACCGGTATGCCTGTTACCGCGCAAAACTACAATTCCGAAATGGCACAAATGAGCATGCTCCTTGGCGGAAACAACGGTTACCAGAACCGTTCATTTGATATGCTTCCATATATGATGATGCAATCACAAAACAATCCTTCCCAATATAATCCGCAAATGGTTCAAGCTATGATGATGAACTATATGATGCCATCTATGGATTTTAACTCAAATAACAACAATAATTATTAATATGCAAGAAGATAAATACCTTTTAAACAAAGAAAAACTCTTTAACGGCAACCTCAAACAGGCCAAAACTTTCTTTGCGAAAAACGGTTTTACACTCGAATACGCGTACTGCAAACTTCTTGAAGACGACTTAAAGGGCGCAAAACAACTCTTTTCTAAAACGAAAGACAACGACACCCGCGCACTATGGGGCTATAAACTCGCAACAATCCTTCAGAGAAAATTCACAACAGAAGAAATTAACTACGATGAAATGCCGACATTCTTCCAACTGCGCAACTTTCTTGAAGTAGATTTGAGTCTTTTAATGACCTATAACAAAGGCAACTACGTAGAAATTCTTTGTGCCTACGCGGATGTTTTTGCAAGTATTAACGCTGAAAGTTACAAATTTTTTGCGCGTGCGTTCCATTTCAACCACTATAGTGAATTTGCGAACTTTTTTGCACAAAAAGCAAAAGACTTCTTCTACAACGATCCGGAACTACATTACCATATTGCAGTAATGAAATACGACGCAGGCGAAAAAGATGAGGCAAAAAAATACTGCCTTTCCTGCCTGCACATTCTGAACGAATACTTCCCTGCAAAAAACATGTTAAACAAACTGTCGTTTGCATAAAAAAAAGACCATTAACTGGTCATTTAACTCGATATTCAAATACAAAATAAAACTTTTTATGCTCTGTCCTGTGTGAATGCGTTATACAGAACGCCTGCAATGACTCCGACAGCCGCGCCAACCCCGACGAATTGAGCGTTCGGACGCATACATTTCAAGAATTTATGGTATGCGCCGGTATACTGTTTTGCAACAGCACTGGAATCCTTATCCGCAATTTTTATAATCTTTTTGAACTCTCTTGCAGCATCCGGTTTAGTTTTCTCTAAATCTTTAACGATTTCGGCGCTGTTCTTGAAGTTCTTTTCTTTAATCATTTTAACGAAAGTATCCTGCGCAACGGTACGTTGAGAAAGCGCAGAGTAATTTGTAACCATTTGTTTGTTAGTTTCTTTGCGTGCTACGTTAATTATAGAACGGTAAGGTATATTAGCGCGCTCGTTTGAATCCAGAGGAACAATATGTTTTGCGGCATAACCGCCGGCAACACCTAATACACCGCCTGCGATAACATTTGACAGCGTTCCACGTCTTGAAGTTATATTGTAGTTTTGTACACCATCTACCGGCATAGTCCTAACCTCTTGCTAACTAACACACTACTTTTGATCCGTCTTGGACCAGTTTTGCTATGAGCAGGATTTACACTTAAATATTCTTCGCTACCTTCCAAAGCACCAGGCAAACTTCAAAAGCTTACTCCGGTTTTGCCCCTTGTATAGGCACCCAGAACTGAGTAATTAAATCCTTTTTTGACATACTACCACAATAACAATAATTTGTCAAGTGGGTAAATAAAAATTTTTGTGCTAGAATTAATAAAAAAGGAGAATGCTATGTACTATCAGGGCTTAATTAATAAATATCGCGAATACCTGCCGGTTAGCGAAAATACACCTGTTATCACACTTAACGAAGGCAATACACCATTAATTAAATGCGCAAACCTCGCCAATAAAATCGGTGTGAACGCTGAAATTTATCTTAAATTTGAAGGCTGCAACCCGACCGGAAGCTTTAAAGACCGCGGCATGACGATGGCTGTTTCGAAAGCAAAAGAAGCAGGCTCTGAAGCCATTATTTGCGCGTCAACCGGTAACACCAGCGCATCTGCCGCAGCTTACGGCGCAAAAGGAGGCCTGAAAACTTTTGTTTTAATCCCTGACGGCTATATTGCGCTTGGAAAACTTTCTCAAGCAATGATGTATGGCGCTGAAATCATTGCAATCAACGGCAACTTCGATGTAGCACTGGAAATGGTTAGAAAAATTTCTGATGAATACCCGATTACACTTGTAAACTCTGTCAACCCGTACAGAATAGAGGGACAAAAAACCGGCGCGTTTGAAATCATTGAAGCGCTGGGGCAGGCTCCGGATTATCACTTCATCCCTGTCGGAAACGCAGGAAACATCACTGCTTACTGGAAAGGTTACAAAGAATTCCACGCTCTTGGCAAAATCAAAGAACTGCCGAAAATGATGGGATTTGAAGCGGAAGGCTCTGCGGCCATCGTTCGCGGCGAGAGAATATTAAAACCTGAAACTCTTGCAACTGCTATACGTATCGGCAACCCTGCAAGCTGGAAGCAAGCGGAAGCCGCACGCGACGAAAGCAACGGTATGATTAATTGCGTGACAGATGAAGAAATCGTAAAAGCTTACAAACTTCTGGCTTCTTGCGAGGGCGTTCTTGCCGAACCTGCAAGCGCGGCGTCAGTTGCAGGCTTAATTAAAGTCAAAGACCAAATCAAAGCGGGTTCAAAAATCGTTTGTATCCTGACCGGAAACGGCTTGAAAGACCCTGACAACGCGATTAAATATTCAAACGCAGACGTCAAAAAGACCTCAAGCGAAATGACAGACATTCTAAAAGCGATGAACATATAAAAAGGCGGGAGTAAATCCCGCCTTTTTTATGCTTCAAGTGATTTGAAATACTCTTTGTTATAATCAAGAGTGTTTTGGGTCGCTAGGACTGAGTATATCGGTTTGCCTGCAAATACGTATCGCGCTGCATTCCGGATGTCTTCGGCCGTAATTTTATCTATCAAGTCAAATTTTTGATTTGAATAAGTCAAGCCATAGTAACTATCCAAGCTATCACTCAACAAATCGCTTTTGCCGACATGGTGTTCGGTTGCGTTAAGCATTGCGTTTTTCATCGCAAGTTTGACGCTTTCAAGTTCTTCGTCAGTTACTTTTTCGTTCACCATGCGCTCTACATTTTCGTTGAAACCGGCAATCGCCTTTTGAACATTATGATAACTAATTTCGCCTGTGTCGACGTTTTCCGTGGTTGTTCCGATTGAAAGCTTTATCATGCCTGTGTTACCGACGTTATCAAGACCGGCACGGACAGAATACGCAAGTTTGCGGGTTTCGCGCAAATCATTGAAAAGTCTTGATGAAGAACCGTCGCCCAGAATCATTGTCATAAGCTTGATTGTCAATTCATCTTTCATATTACCGGAATTTTTGAATGTAAACGCTTCAATAATTTTTGCCTGATTGCGTGCGTCGGTGTCGGTTACAACCACCGCTTTTTCAAGAGGTTTGAAATTATCACGCATTGAATGGCTGAACTTCTTGAAATTAGGGGAATCATTCATTTTTGAGAACAAGATATTTTGAAGTTCAGGTTTATTTTCAAAAGGGGCAGACATGACAATACTTGCCTGTGCACGCGAAATTATATCTTTATAGAGTTCCTGAACATCTTCAAGTGTTGCTTCTTCAACTGCTTTTAGCATTTCCTCCTTGCTCATGCCGGCAGGTTCATCAGGGAAAAGCGTTTCTAATAACTTATCATTTGCAGATTTGTTTGAAATTGAAAGCGCGTCGATTACAAACGCTTTGGCATGGCGGAATTCTTCTTCGGTAAAGCGCGGATTGTTGATAACTTCTTTCATCAAATCAAGAGCTTTTTCGCTGTCTTCTGAAGCAAATTCCATGTTCGCGCCGATTCCGCGCAAAGAGGCATGAAAACTACCGTTAATACCTAACTTTTCAAGTTCTCTGGCCAATTCATTTTTATTTTTCGACATTGTACCCTGATTGAGCATATAATCCAAAATCGCTCCCGCACCGCGCTTTTCAGAAACTTTTTCGCTATGAGGTATGAACACATCAAAAATTAAATTAGCCTGATTCGTTTTAATATTGTTGGTTACGACCTGCATATTATTTGGTAAAACGTAAGATTTTACATCATCTTCGTTGAAAACCCTTCTGGCTGCGCCGAACGAAATCTTTTTCGCGTTATCGTAGTTATTTTTTATCTTGTCTGCGCTTGCGGTTTTAGGGTGAACCACAGTGATAGACGCTTTATTCAGGTCATAATATTTTTTCGCTGTTTCTGCCAAATCCTCTGCCGTTAAACCATCAACAAGTTTTTCAAAATTGGTAATTTCGTCAAAATTGCTGTCTAAAAGCACTTCACCGATTAAACTGTTTGTAGAGGCTGAAGTTTCAAAAACGGAGGAGAAAATTTTGTGCATTTGTTTTTTGGCAATTTCAAGTTCTTCCTCTGTCGGCGGATTAACTTTTATATTTTCCACCTCTTGATAGAACATTTTCAGTACTTTTTCAGAATTTTCTTCTGTTGTTTGCGCCGCCGCAATCATTGCACGCGGTGCGCCTTTTTTCGTTGAAATCTTCTCATCATCAATAAATAAAGAGGTGTTCAAATCCTTCAATTTGTCTTCAAGTCGTGAACTTCCAAGATTTGAAAGCACCATATTGAGTGCAATCATTTTAACTTTGTCTTCGATGTTGTCAGATTCCGGCCCGCTAAAACCTACAATAACCGTTGTCGCTTTAGCTTTATCAGAAATTATATCCTCACGAACAGGATTTTGAATAGGCGTAAGAGTTTCAAAATAGCGTTGTTCCGACGGTTGTTTGTCAGAAGTAAAGTATTTAGAAACGATTTCAATTGCTTCTTCCGGCTTGACGTCACCTGTTATAACGGTTGTCATATTTGCAGGATAATAGTTTTGGTTATAATAATTCACAACATCATCGCGGGTAATGTTATTGATATTATCTGTTGTTCCGCCAATCAAATCCATAGATTTTGTTTCGATGTTGTATAGATTTTTAAGCATTTTATTCAGCCCAATGTTGACAGGGTCGGACGTAATCATATTGATTTCAGAATTTACAATGTCTTTTTCTTTTTCAAGCATTTCGAGCGCAAACTTCGGCGATTGAAGCATAGATGCGTGAATTTTCATCTGTTCTTCAAAATCCGTATCTTTCAATAGGTTAGACTTGATAAAATAGTTTGTTTCGGCCATGCCTGTTGCGGCGTTGGTATAAGCCCCCATTTTATCGACGGTTTTGAAGAATTCGCCTTTTTCGAGCCCATCAGAACCGTTGAAGAAATTGTGTTCAAGATAGTGAGAGATTCCGCGGATATTGTCGGTTTCGTTCATAGAACCCGTGTTAACGTAGGTTTTCAAAACAGTTGCGCCTTCTTTTGGCACAATCACAACCTTTTGTCCGTTTGCAAGTTTATAATAATGCGCCTTTAAGTCAAACGGCAAATCCGCCTCATAAATTTTATTATATGCCATCGGTTTTTTGACATTATAATCAGGTGTTACAGCCGCCGGAGCCTGTATATCTTCTGCTTGTTTAGACTCATTTACACCGCCGCGGAAAACCGGTGCCGTTACGTATTTAATCTGATTATTCGGGTTAAAATTAATACTATTTATTCGCAACATGAAAAAACACTACCTTTTATAATATTAATAACGGGCCGGCAAGGAAAAAATTGCGCACAAAACGCGGGTTTGTAAACTTAGATTACGAGAAGAAGTTTGACAATTCCGAGCGTCAAAAGACTCAACGCCGCAAGCGCACCCCACAACCCGATTTTAATTTTACGGTTAAGAGTGAAAAACGGCGTAGGACTGGATTTTGCAACTGTCGGATATTTGTCAAATTTTGACTTCGAAGATTTACGTTTTTTAGGCGTTTCTTTAACCTTTCTGCGCCGCTCCATTTCATCTTCTTTTGCCTGCATTTGTAAATATTTTTCTTTTAAAGTGTTTTTATCCTTGCTGCGCTTGCCTGTAACCAGAAGTTCTTCGTCAAAAAGAAGCTTTGCCACAGCGCTATCCTGCCCGTTTTTCGCAGAATAAAACATTACGGCGACCTCAAACGCGCGCTGCAAACATTCCAGAGCCTTAATCCCGTCTTTAGCAACCGCGCGCGTGTGCACAGACTGGTTTCCGGCTTTTTTCAGAAAATACAAATCACTGATAAGTTCACGTTTCTCCGTACAATTAATCAAATAATCATCAAGATTTGCAAGCATCGTATCAAACGTATCGTTCGGTTGATGGTTTCCGTTTAAAAGTTCGCGGCATACATTTTCGGCAAAACATCTTGTCTGAGTCATACACTGCTGAAAATATTCGTCACGATAAAGTGCCTCAGACTCCCGCGCCAGCTTAAAAATATTCCGATTTATTTCTTTTAAAAAATAGAAGTTGCTCTCTGTTTTTACCATTAATTTGCTCCTGACAATTTTCTGCCGAGATTATCAATCTCGTTGAAAATTGAAACGTCGCTGATATTATGCTCGCCTGCTCGTTTCGCTCTCGCGAACCGACACCGCGAGCATCGGCTCACACAATTTGTAACAATTTCTTAACATATTTGCCAATTTGTGTCATGATTTTAAATCTTGTAGTATCATGCATGTACAACTATTCCAAAATCTCCTCCCAAGATTTTATGTATGAGTCCTTAAGTTTATATAACTAAGGACTTTTCTTTTGACTTATATTGGCTGACGCGGTTTAAAACTCGGTCTTATTCTCCACGCCCTTAACCAAGCGTTGAACGTTTTCCCGATGGAGATAAGTAATATAAATTGCACCGACAACAGCGTATGCAACGTACGCAATTGGTGAGCCCAGCAAGAACATTGTTACAGGCGTTGACCAGATTGCAATTATTGAACCGAGTGAAACATATTTACTTGTTTTAGTAATCGCAACCCAGGCGATACCGAAAACTACGGCTGCAACCCAGTTAAGAGCAAGGATAGTTCCAACGCCTGAGGCAACTGATTTTCCGCCGGTGAACCCTAAGAAAATTGATTTGCTGTGTCCGAGTAACACTGCGACCGCCGCAAGCACAGGAAGCAGCCCCAGTCCCGCAAAAGCGCTGGTAAAGTGCTGCGCAAGAAGCACAGGCAGCATTCCCTTGAACATATCTAAAAACAGTGTAATAAAAAACCATTTTTTGCCCATTACGCGTTTTACGTTCGTTGCGCCCGTCGAACCGGAACCGATTTTTCTGATGTCTTCGCCTTTGAAATGTTTAACAATAAGATATCCGGTCGGAATTGAACCAATTACGTATGCAACTGCAACCGTTAAAATTGTCTGAATTATTGCTGATACCATTTTATACTCCTATTTCTTCTTTAATCCTATCAATTACAAAATCCAACGCGCCCTGCTGCTGCGCAAAAACTGTCTTGCAATCCTCGCAGGCTTTCTCATAAAACGCTTTATCGCCAAGAAGTTTTTCCATATAATTTGTCAATTCTTCGCCGTTTTGGACAATTTTACCCGCGGAAGTTTGGCTCAAAAGCCAGTAAATGTCGCGGAAATTATGTATTGACGGCCCCGTAATTGCCGGTTTGTCATAAACAACAGCTTCAAGCGGGTTATGACCGCCGGTTTTATTAAAGCTTCCGCCGATAAACGCAAAATCACATATCGCATACATTTTGCCCAACTCACCCAGAGTGTCAAGGATTACGATTTCATTGTCCTTAAAAGTATCATCTTTAGAGCGGAAACCAAACTTCATGCCGGTTTTCCGAACAAGTTCCGTGACCTGAGGAACCCTTTGCGGATGACGCGGTGCAAGTAAAAGTTTTGAGTCTGCAAATTTTTCTTTAATCTTGCCAAATGCCTCAAGAACGATTTCGTCCTCTCCGGCGTGTGTGCTTCCGGCGATAATCACACGTCCTGCGTCCTGTCCGATTTCAATATCCGAATCTTTACGCTTCACGTCAAACTTCAAATTCTTCATAACCCTTGTAGTTTCAGGGTTTGCGCCGAGGCTCAACATTTTTCCGTTGTCAATCTCGCTTTGAGTATAAACCCCTTTGTAATTCTTCAACATACCGGCAAAAAAGAATCTAAACATTTTATATGAATTATATGTCGCGTCAGAAATCCGCCCGTTAATAATAAACAAAGGAATATTGCATTTTTTACAATAATATGAAAACGCCGGCCACAACTCTGTTTCAGCAATAAAAACCATCGACGGCTTAACTTTTTTCAAAAAACTTCTCACAAAAATCGGCACATCATACGGGAAATAAGTTATAAAACTTGCGACATCTTTGTACTTTTTCTGCGCAATTTCCTGACCGGTTTTAGTGCCTGTAGTCACAATAATTTCATAATCAGGAAAAGTTTCTTTTGTTTTTTTGATAAGGTTCTCAAGCGCAATAACCTCGCCTACAGAAACCCCGTGAAACATAATCCTTTTCTCGTCCATCACAGGCGGGTTCAAAATCCCGAATTTTTCGCGCCAACCGTACATATATTTGCCCTTAGCGGCCCTGACCACATAAATAAACGGTAATGCTATGAAAAATAATATTGTAACAGCTATCTCATAAATTAACATGAATTAATTATACTCCTAAAATTTCAACTTAGCAATCGGCACCTTGAAAAGTTCCTGAATATCAACGTCGGTAATAATATTTGCGATAATATCGTTAGGATTAACCTCAAATTCGTCTTTCAATTTATTAAAAATGCCCTTAACGTTAGCGCCAGTGTATTCCTGAATAAGTTTAATCGTCGCGGATTCTTCCGCCACAAGCCCGACAGAAGATGAAAGAACCACCCCGCGCAGTTCAACGCCGCTGTTTTGCGCCTGTTGAATCGCCATAATCGTATTATTAATCGAAGAAGTTTCCGCCGGTGCAGCCAGAACAACAGGAAGCGACAGGTTTTTGACAAGATCCGCTTCAAGAAATTTGCGTGTAATAGGTGTAGAAAGCCCGAGCATCCCGTCAGTCACAATGCATTCAAAATTCTTAGAAAACGTCATATAATCCTGATAAATCAAATCAACATCGATTTCAACTCCCTCGAGCGCAGCCGCAATGACAGGACTGGTGTCAGACTTGAACATATAAGTCGAAAAAGTTTCCATATACGAATCAACATATTTCATAAACTCTAAATCACGGGATTTTAGAATATTTCCATCGCCTGTAAGCGCACCGGTCTGTACGGGTTTATATAACGTCGTATAATACCCCAGCGCCTGCATAGTTCCGGCAAGACCTGCAGAAAAAACAATCTTGCCCGTATTCTTTTCAGTTTCCGTCACATATAGTTCTAGCATTGCATTACAATAATAGCACGAAAACGATTGACAGTATATAAAATATAGTTTAAAATAAAAATATAAAAATTTGGAGGTATTATGAAAAATAGAAACCTGAAAAGCCGTGATTTATGGGCGTTTCCGCTGAGGGGGGGGGGGCAAGGCGAGCAGAGCCGCGAAACTTGCGTTAGCAAGTGAAGAGTCGAGCGCGCGACGGCGAAACCACGCTTTCGACGCAAGCGCGAGCGTCGGCGTTTTACGCGAGCCGCAGTCGTGCCGTGCTGGCTTTACTATGGCTGAGATTTTGCTATCATTAACTATCATCGGCGTAGTTGCGGCGATTACATTGCCTAGTTTGACAGGCAACATTAACGAACGAACTTGGAACACACAACGAAAAGCTTTATACGCCAGAATCTCTCAGGCGGTATCACTCATGCCCGCTCTTAACGGTTACGGAACAGTAAAAGAAGCATCTTCCGAGGGCGCAAATGACGCTGTAGACACAGCAGCCGAAACATTCTTAACCTCAGGTCTTTCTAAAGTTCTTAAAATTAACAATATTTGTGATAATTCCCACCTTGCTGATTGCGGCATAGTATCTGCAATAACCAATATGGGCGGGGTTTCTACAACAATGCCGACAACGTTGTATACATTACACGACGCATTCAGCAGTGTTGCTTGGTCAGGAAGTTCGTTCTCTACACTTGATACAAAAGCCGCAGCGTTCGAAACCCAGAACGGTGAAAGCATTCTTGCGTTCTATAACCCTTTTTGCAGGACGGATTATCTTAACGAGGCAAGTTTAACCAACGGGGGGAATGTATTCGGATTTCCGGAATCGAATATGTGTGTGAATCTTATTTACGACTTAAACGGCAGCAAAGGCCCAAACACCGCGGGAAAAGATATAGGAATAATAACCGTATTTAATGCGACTGATTCAGTTACAGTTGCACCTATGCCATCAGCAGCCGTAAGCGCTAACAACAATTCAACAGTAGCATGGATAGATTCATCAAGGGCCTGCACCGCGCAGGATTCTGAGAGCCGACTCCCCAATATTGATGAATTAGCTGCGATGATAATTAATAAAGACATTTTTAATATAACAAATACACCTCATGCTACATACTGGTCAAGCACTGTATTAAATTCAGAAAGAGCATTAACCGCAGGAATAAGCGGTTATCGGTTTTCAGACATAAAAACTCTGGAATTGGGTGCACGTTGCGTTAAAAGATAAAATATAGGCGCTTGTTGAAACAAGCGCCTATTTATTAATATCAAAATAAACTTCTTTCAAACGTTTTTTGCTAATATGCGTATAAAGCTGGGTTGTTGCAACGTTACTGTGGCCTAAAAGTTCCTGAACAACACGCAAATCTGCACCGTTCTCCAGTAAATGCGTCGCAAAACTATGACGCAATGTGTGCGGAGAAACAGATTTATTAATTTTTTGCCCTAAATGCCTGATAAAATACCAGATATCCTGCCGGTTAACCTCGCGCCCGTCCTCCAAAACCAATAATCGACGGGTTTGCAGCCCATTTTTATTGAGAAAATATTCCCGCTGCGGATAATAAGTTTCTAACGCCTTGATAGCATTTTTATTCAACGGAACAAGCCGCTCCTTCGAGCCCTTTCCGAAACACCGCAGATATTTTGCGCGAATATCTATATTATTCACGTTTAACTCCGCAAGTTCCGAAACTCTAAGCCCGCAGCCATATAAAAGTTCCAGAATAACCGTCTGCACCTCGTTCAAATCTTCCGCAAGCAGTGCATTCATTTCTTCGACAGTCAGGACTTTTGGTAATTTTTTGGGAAGTTTTTGCTGTTCCAAAAATTCCGCCGGATTGGATTTTAAATACCCGTTTGCGCACAGCCAGCGAAAAAACCCCTTAATCGACGCGATTTTACGCGCAATACTCGTTGCCTTGTAGTTACCGGTTTTCAGGGAATAAATATAAGAACTGACCTTCTGCCGCTCAACCTGCTTCAAAGATACGGCACAAAACATAAAAAAAGCCTTAATATCACGTTCATAAGCGTCAACTGTGTTTTGCGCAAGCCCTTTTTCAAGCGACAGGTATTCAAGATAAAGTTTCAATTCTTTCATAACAACACGTTTTGTTTAAGATACGCTTCTACAAATCCGTCAAGTTCGCCATCCATGACAGCGTCGACATTGCCGACCTCAAAGCCTGTGCGGTGGTCTTTAACCATTTTATACGGGTGGAATACGTACGAACGGATTTGTGAACCAAAATTAACATCAACATTCTGGCCCTTGAGTTCAGCGAGTTTTTTCTCGTGTTCTTCTTGACGCATGGCAAGAAGCTTAGATACCAGCATTTGCATAGCATTCTCGCGATTTTGAAGTTGTGAGCGCTCCTGCTGACATTTCACGACAATACCGGTCGGCTTGTGAAGAATTCTTACTGCCGTTTCCACCTTGTTAACATTCTGACCGCCTGCGCCGCCCGAGCGCATTGTGTCGATTTCCAAATCATCCGGCGGAATAACGATATTTCTCTCAAAGTTTTCAATAATCGGCGAAACCTCTAAGGACGCAAAACTTGTCTGACGCTTGCCGTTTGCGTTGAACGGTGAAATCCTGACCAATCTGTGAACTCCGCGTTCTGCCTTTGTGTAGCCAAACGCAAATTTACCCGAAATTTTGACTGTTGCGGATTTTATACCTGCTTCCTCGCCGTCAAGTTTGTCAAGAAGTTCTGTTTTCCAGCCTCTAATTTCAGCCCAGCGAAGATACATACGTAAAAGCATGCTTGCCCAGTCCTGCGCGTCTGTTCCGCCAGCCCCGGCGATTACTGTAATAATTGCGTCCGCGTCGTCGTATTCACCGTTAAGCATTTGCCGAATCTCAAATTTTTCGATTTCGTTTTGAGCGGTCAAAAGTGCTTTTTCGCTTTCTGCCAGAAGTTCAGCGTCGTCGATTTCAAGCGCCACCTGAGTATCGTCAATCACACCGGCCCACGAGTCTAAAAGCCCCAAAACCTCTTTCAAATCCTTAATTTTAGCGCCAAGCTGCGAAGATTTGTCTTTGTCCGACCAGACATCAGGCGACTGCATTTCTTCTTCAAGCTTCGCTAAATCCACACGCAATTTATCAGGGTCAAAGACACTCCTTTATTGCCAGAAAACGCTTATTTATATCGTTTAAAAGTTGTTTGATTTCCATAAAATAATAATATACAAAAAATCTAACCAACGCAACCCATCACCCATATTGTCATTCCGGCCCCCGAGCCGGAATCTATCCGACGTTACCGATAGGATTCAACGCTGGCCAGATCCTGAATCAAGTTCAGGATGACAGTTGTTAAAAATATAGGCTTTAATCCTTAGTTATAGCGAGTTTCGCGGCGATACCTGCACCGACACCGGCTAGAACGTAGGTCGCCCAAGCTAATAAATAATTTTTCTTTAATACATTCAAGTTTGCGCCTTTGCCCAAAGTTTTCTTCGCCGCGTTAATTCCGCGGATTGATGCCGCCGCTTCTTCAATAATCGTCGGCAGGAATGCGCAAAAACCAATCTTACCGGCATTGCGTTCCCAGAAATTTTTCTTGCCGTCAGAGCGCTCACCCGACGCACGGTTTAAATACGCAATCGCCATCGGCGCAAACGCACCGACTACACGCATTTTTTGCAATCCTTTCATAACAAAACTTTTTTCAAAGTTTGTCGCGTGGCCAAGTTCGTGCAAAATCAATGATGGTTTAGATTTCGGCGCACAGGCAAAATTACCTTTATCAGTATAAAACGCGTTACCTCCGCGCGCCACAACATCTAAGCTGTTCGCAAGCTGCGGGAATCGTTGCTTAAACGCGCTGACGTTATTTTTATCAAAATAGTGAATTTCAGCGCTCAATCCTTTTTCGTTTTTCATAGCATTTGCAACTTTTTTCACATCATCTGCAGGCGCGAACTCTTTACCGGCCATTAAAGCGGTCGCGCAAATTTGTGAAACTTTTTCTAATCCCCACTGTGCAAGACGGAGTAAACCCGCGGCACCGACTGCCGTTGTCGCAGTCGAAAATTCATCCTGCTGCGGTTGTGCCTGAATGTGCATTACCGGTCGCGGCGCACTCTGCGCCGGCACAAAACGATAATCACGATTGAAAGCATTTGAATTTAACGTTAAATTATTCATTGCACACTACCACATTGATATAAACAAAATTTGTGGCCAAAAATTGCGCAGTTATTACAATCTTTTAAGCGTTTCTTTATCAAAATAATGTAAATCGCCTTGTGCGATACCAATTTCAACGGTTTTACCAACCTCACGTGACGCTTCTATTTTAGCGCAGCACTTACGTTCACCGATTGAAAAATAAATAATCTTTTCAGAGCCTAAAAGTTCAACAGAATCAACGTCAAGGGTCAGGAGGATGTCATTTCCGCAGAACATCTTTTCAGGCCGCACACCCAGAATCACATCCTCGCGGCCGATTACGGAACCGTCAATGAAGTTCATTGGCAGCGACCCGATAAAGCCCGCGACAAAAGTATTTGCAGGTTTGTTGTAGACATTTTCCGGTGTATCAAATTGCTGAATTTTACCTTTATCAAGCACACAAATTCTGTCGCCCATCGTGAGCGCTTCGGTCTGGTCATGGGTTACATAGATAAAAGTCGCCTGCAATTTTTCGTGTAATTTTTTGATTTCAGAGCGCATTTGAACGCGTAATTTAGCATCAAGGTTTGACAAAGGTTCATCCATCAAGAAAACTTTCGGATTTCTGACGATTGCGCGGCCAAGTGCAACACGCTGGCGCTGCCCGCCTGAAAGTTCTTTTGGTCTGCGGTCCAAGTATTCCGTCAAATCCAAAATTTCAGCGGCTTCCAGAACTTTTTGCTCAATAACATCTTTTTTCACACCGCGCATTTTCAGCCCGAACGCAATATTTTCGCGTACAGTCATGTGCGGATAGAGGGCGTAACTTTGAAAAACAAACGCAATGTCGCGATCCTTTGGCGAAACGTTATTGACCACGCGGCCATCGATTGAGATTTCACCCGACGTGATGTCTTCCAGTCCTGCAATCATGCGTAAAATAGTTGATTTTCCACACCCTGACGCACCGACAAGCACCACAAACTCGCGGTCTTTAACCTCTAAGCTTACCTCATCAATAACACGTTTTTTGTCGTAAATTTTAATGATATTGTCTAAAACGACATTTCCCATAAAAAACCGTTCTCCGCAATTTCCGTCCCGCTTATTGCACGGACTATTCTTTTTCAATCGGTAAAATTATTGTAATTACGCAGCCCTGCATAACTTCAGAACGGACGTTCCATGCGCCGTTAAGCGCTTTTACAGCGTTGTTTACAGAACCTAAGCCAAAAGTTCTGACCAGATTTTTACGATTTGAACGGTTCATGTGAACATAAGGTTCAGACAAATCTTCAAGATCCGATTCGGTATATCCAACCCCGGTGTCAATAACAGAAATCTTCAAGAAAGAAGTTTCGCTCTGTCCGTCACGAATCTTCAGGCCGCTTTTTCTAACCTCTACAAGGTCCGGATAAGTTAATTTTATATCCAGAAGGCCTAAATCCGTAAGTTTTACAGAAGCTTCAATGATATTTTGCAAAATTATTTTCAACAAATTTTCGTCAGAATAAATCGCGCGTTTAGTAATTTCTTCAGCGTCAAAATTAACCTTAATATTTTTCATCAGGAACAAGTCGTCATTTGCCTTAATAATATTTTGGATAAAGTTTACAACGTCAAAGATTTGTAAATTCAGCGGTACACACATAGATTCAGTCTGTGCGAATTCAATAAATTTATCTAAGAAATACAGATAATCCACGGCATTTTTGCTTATAATTCCGGCATATTTAGCCTGCTTATCGTTCAGTTCACCGCCCAAACCGTCGAGTAACGCCTTTGAAAACCCTTGAATTGATTGCACCGGAGATTTTAACTCGGTTGCAATTTTATAAATCATCTGGTTCTTATCTTTATTTAACTTGCCGGATTTTTCAGCCGTAGAAAGGAAATTCGTAATCGCAGTAGTATCACTTATAGTAATATAGTACTTATCATCGCTTTCAACCGCGCTGACTTCAACAAAAAATTCCTGTTCTGTAAACGAAACCGCTGCCGTTGCGACAGGAGCCTCTTTAACAACAGCACTTCTTACTGATTCAAGCCCGTTAACAATTAATTCATCAAGCGTATGTTTTCTGACAGCACTCTTGGTACTTTCAAACAATGCCGCCGTAACCTCGTTCAGCCATAAAATATTACCGTTTAAATCAGTAACAATTATCGCAATCGGAAGGTTTTTTAAAATTATGTTCGGGTTAAGTTTAGCCAGAAAATTAAAATTGTTCATAAGGTTGCATTACTTTCTTGTTTACTGTATTATTTCATTCAAATAATACCATGAAAAATGACAAATAAGAATGAGATTATAAAATTTTTGTAATTTTTTCTTAACAAAGTAGCAAAAAAAAATTGTTTTGGGTTTTATATAAACGATGCACGCTAAATTTGGATAAATTTGTCGTGCGAGTAGCAGAGGATGAGGATAGAACGATGACAGAAATCAATCCAAACTTAAATCCGGTACAACCGCTAAAAGCGACGAATGAGCCTGTGCCAGCGCCGCCTGCGCCAACCGACGTGAAGGTTTCCGAACAGCAAATGAACGAATACAGCCTTGCTAATATGCCGCAAGCTGCAATCGGCCAATCTCAGGTTAGATTTGCAGGAAATATTAACGCTGATGTTCAAGAGTTTATGAAAAACCCTGAACTTTGCGCTCAAGCAATGGAAATCGGTGATTTGGCTGAAAGCAGATACGAAGCTCAAGGCGATAGCGAAGCCGCTCTTAAAGCGCTCAATGTTTCAAAAGCTTTTACAGACGAATTCGCAAAATAAAGTTTGCTTATGCTAATATTCACAGGTGCCCGAACGGCATCAGGTTTTGTAATCCCTAAATAAGAGAGAGAAAATATGAAAATTCTTGTGATAAACGGAGTTAATTTAAATTTACTTGGAGTCAGAGAACCCGAAAAATATGGAACAAAATCACTTCAAGATTTAGAAAATTGTTTGCACACTTATGCAAATGATTCAGGTGTAGAACTTGAAACCTTTCAGAGTAATTTTGAGGGTGAAATTGTCGAAAAAATACATTCTGCACGGAACGATTTTGACGGACTCGTAATCAATGCCGGCGCTTACACCCACACAAGCGTTGCTATCCGCGACGCAATCGCAGGCGTTGGAATCCCGACCGTCGAAGTTCACCTTACAAATATTTATAAACGCGAAGAGTTTCGCCACCATTCTTACATAGCGCCTGTCGCAATCGGTCAAATTTCAGGCCTAGGATTTGACGGATACAAATTTGCTATTTCTGCACTAAAAAATTATATTGAGAGGAAATAATGAAAAGAGCTGTTGTTATCGTAATTGACTCAATGGGAATCGGCGCAATGCCAGATTGCCGCGACTTTAAAGATGTTCCTGAATGCAATACGCTTAAACACGTTTGCGAATTCAACAATGGTCTGCGTGTTCCAAACCTCGAAAAGATGGGGCTGGGAAACATTCAGGATTTTAAAGGGATTTCACCTGTTGCAAACCCTATTGCACAATACGGCACAATGAAAGAAAATGCCAGAGGCAAAGACACAACAACAGGCCACTGGGAAATCGCAGGTTACACGATTCCGTCGCCGTTCGCGACATTCCCGAACGGATTTCCGCAAGAACTCGTTGAAGAATTTGTCACAAAAACCAACTGCGGCGGCATCTTAGCAAACCGTCCCGCAAGCGGAACCGCAATCATTGAAGAACTCAACGACGAGCACCACAAAACCGGTTTTCCAATAGTTTACACCAGTGCAGACAGCGTTTTTCAAATCGCAGTGGACACCGATTTTATTCCGCTTGAAACCCTTTATGCATGGTGTGACACCGCAAGAAAAATCCTTGACGAGGGCAACTGGAATGTTTCGCGCGTAATTGCAAGACCATACAAAATTATCGACGGCAAGCCAACCAGAATCTCCAAAGACCGCCGCGATTACTCAATGATTCCGAAAAACACTATTCTTAACGAAATCAAAGAAAAAGGCGGACAGGTTATCGGAATCGGCAAAATCGAAGATATTTTTGCAAAAGCCGGCATAACCCACGCGATTCACACCGGCTCAAATAAAGAAGGGCTTGAACTGACGCTTCAGGCAGTCCGCAATGAACTTCCGCTTGAACCTCTGGCTTACCCCGATTACAAAAGCGAAAAACCTTTTACCAGCCTGATTTTCACAAACCTTGTTGATACGGACATGCTTTACGGCCACCGCAATGACGCGAAAGGTTACGGTAAGGCAATCGAGGAAATCGACACCTATCTTACTCCGATAATGGACGCGATGAACGAGGAGGATTTGTTGATAATCACGGCCGACCACGGCTGTGACCCGTGCGTAGAGGGAACCGACCACACCAGAGAATACGTTCCTGTTCTTGTTTACCACAAGAACATTGAACCGAAAAACCTCGGAATGCTTGTGGGGTTTGACAATGTTGCGAAAATTATAAAAGAGTGGATAAATTAACTTTTTTATTATATAATAATTTTGCGGTTAAACCCGCAGGATAAATAAAAGGAGAAAAAACATGTCAGTAAGAATTAACGAAAATTGCATAGGCTGCGGCGCTTGCGAATCAATCTGCGAAGCAGTATTTTCAGTAGATGGCGTTGCGTCTGTAAAAGAAGCAGAAGTAGCAGCAAACATGGATTGCGTAAAAGAAGCAGCAGAAGCTTGCCCTGTTGGCGCAATCGAAGTAGCGTAGTTAAAACTAACATAGTTAAAAGCCCCGTTTTTCCACGGGGCTTTTTTATTGAAATAAATCTTTTGGTTCGATTTCAAGAGCCTTTACAATCTTAAAAATCATTGATAAATTCGGATATTTTTCGCCGCGTTCAATTTTACCGGTATATGAAACATCACAACCAACTAGAGTTGCAAGAGCCGTTTTGTTTAACTTCTTTGCAATTCTATACTTTTTGACATTATCAGAAAATATTTTGAACCAAATATCCATTCTAATATTTTCCAATACATCTTGACAAACCGTATAGACTTATAGTCTAATAATAAGAAATCGTTACTCACAGTCTAGATGGGGAATATAAATGTACAAAAAAACACTACTAATCGACCTTGATGGGGTATTAAACCAATATGTTGGCAGCTTTGACGCAAAACTAATACCCGCAGTTAAAGATGGGGCAAAAGAATTTTTAGAAAACTTTTATCAACAAGATTATGACATCAAAATCTTCACTACACGCAACAAACTTCTCACCGCTAAATGGTTGATAGAAAATGATCTTGACCAATTTGTTTTAGACATTACAAACGTAAAAGAACCTGCATATCTTACTATTGACGACAGATGTCTTTGCTTCAACGGCAATTTCAAAAAAACAACGGAACAAATTAATAACTTTAAAGCCCACTGGAAATAGCTTGCTCGCTCAACGACCCAAGACGGAAGATTTTGTAGTTTTCATCATCCATAATTCCGACAACGGTGGATTCCAGTCCCTTACACGTATGACCGTAATCTTCAATCACCAAATCCGCAAAGCCCGACATATTTTCAAGTGCCTGTTCATAACTCTTTGCGCTCGGCTGGTGCGATAAATTTGCACTCGTTGTCGCTAAAACATGCCCCGGTATAATTTCACAAATCTCACGAAAAACCGCGTTATCAGGCACTCTTATCCCAACGGTTTCCATGCCGGAAGTAATATAGTCAGGCGTTGAAGCCGCGTGTTTTTTCGTCACAACGGTCAGCGCGCCCGGAAAATGTTTTTTGATAAGTTTCTGGCCCACTTTCGGCACAACTTCAACGTAGCGCAAAAGGTTATAAACCTCGTTTGACATCAAAATCAAAGGTTTTTGTGCTTCGCGTTTTTTTATTTCATAAATTTTCTTCACAGCTTTTTCGCTCTCCGGCAGGCAGCCAAGCCCCCAGACTGTGTCTGTCACGAACGCAATCACACCATCGTTTTTTAAAACTTCAATAATTTCGTCCTTATTTTTTAGCATAGAGTTTTCCTTTCAAGCGGTCGAATAAAATTTCGCAGTATTCCATTTTCAACATCAGGTTTGCACCGACATAAGTCACAAGGCACACAACCGAAACAGCCAGAACTTTCAGTGCAAGAATTAATTTTGTATCTCCTTTGAAAAGCATTACAACGCCTGCGCACAACACGAACGAAATCACGCCGGACAGAATCATTTTCCACGAATTTTTCCACATGCGGCCAAATTGCAAATCAATTTTATCTTTAATCAACCATCCCAGAAGTATTGCGTTGAAACAGGTTACAACCGCGTGTGACAGTGTAATCCCGCTGATTTGCATGCCCAGAATATTGATAAAGAGAAAATTCGCCGCATATTTTAATACAATCGACGAAAACGCAACCACAAACGGAGTTTTCGAGTCATTAAATGCGTAATAAACACGCGTGATTGAATCCCTGAAAACATACGGAACGATTACGAGCGACAGAAAAATCAAGGCTTCTGTAACCATTTTTGTAGATTCAGCGTCGAAAGTTCCGCGCTCAAACACAAGTCTTATGCAGTCCTCGCCAACAGTCAGAATCCCGATGATTATTGGAATTGAACAGAAAAACAGAACGCCGACGCCTTTATTAAAATAATTTCTTATTCCGTCAAAATCTTTTTCCGCAACGAGTCTTGAAAAAATCGGGAAAAGCGGCACCAGAAACGCCGTCACAAGGATTCCCACAGGGAACTGGAAAATTCTGTTTGCGTAACCAATTGCCGTCCACGCGCCCGCCATTAAACAAGAGGCAAAAAACATATCAACATAAACGTGAAGCTGTCCGACAGTTGAACTTAACGCCGCAGGAAAAAGAAGTTCCATAAGGTTTTTAAATTCAGCATTGCCCTTAATGACCAGATTAGGTTTAAATTTAAACCCGAGTTTTCTAATCTGCGGAAACTGGAGCAAAAACTGCGCAACCGCACCGATTGTTGTAGCCCATGCCAGAACGATTCCGGACGAATCGTTTTTGACAAGCGTAATCATTATGATTATGGCCAAACTCATCAAAATCGGTGAAAAATTCGGAAGCATAAACTTTTTATAGGTAATCAAAATACCGTAATAAATCCCGATTATCCCGCCAATTATAAAGACAGGCGTCATAATCCGTAAATGTTCAGACGCAAGCGCTATTAACTCAGGGTTTGCCTCTGATACAATCAGCGCCATAATCTTATCGGCAAAAACAAAAAACAAAACGCCTAAAAGGGTGAACACTAAAAGGCTTGCTGTAATAAATGTACTGTATAATTTATTTACCCCTTCGGAAGGTTTTTCGTTCAGGTTTGGAATGATTTTTGAAAAAACTGCAACAGTAGCGCTATGAAACGGCCCGCCAACGCCGCCCAGAAGGATTATCGCCAGTGCCGGAATCTGGTACGCATAAAAATAAGCATCAGAAACAAGCGAGGTTCCATAGTGATTCGCAATAACAATATCGCGAATAAACCCGATTAATTTACTGAAAATAGTAACAAGAGCGATTAGCCACGCGGCCTTTAGCACCCCTGTTGAAAAATCCTTCTTAGTTTCTTCCATCGCTGTTTGCCACCTCAATATACAATCTTAATTCCTTGCGTTTTTCCCTGCTATCCTCGTCAGAAAAAATATAAATAACCTTGTTATGGCCTTCTTTTATGTGTTTTGTTATATCAATACGGTTGATTGATTCCCCGATAATATGGCTCTGCAACGGGAAAATCCTGTCTTTTCCGTTAATATTCAAGATGATATTAGCGACCTTTTCTCGATTATCCACGACAAGAAATACTTTATCTTTATCGGCATAAAAGCTTTGTGCAACAAAATTATTGTCTTTTGAAAGTATAATCGGTTTTGTTGCAAGAACAATGCCGGTATAATAATGGAAAAGTATGTCTTTATAAGATTTTTTCAATTCCTGTGCCATAAATCCGGCGCCAAACTGGCTCATACCGACACCGTGACCGTAGCCGCCACCGTAAGCTTTTATTGAAAGCAGTTTGCCGTTATCATCATACGTCGGAACAAATACAACATTTGCAGAAGGCAGTGCTTTTCCGTCTTTTATAAAAGAGCGGCGAATTACAAGTTCTTTAAACAGATGATAATTCTTTTTATTTGTTTGAACGACAAGTTCGATAATTTTTCCGGATTTACCGCGACGCTTAACAACGATATTTTCAATTTCACCGAGTTTTTCGCCTTTTGCAAACTCCGGTGTCACGAAACTTGTAAGGCTTTGTGCAGGTAAAGTCGTTTCAAGATTGGCTCTGAGTTCGTCGGCTGTCCATTCACGCGTCCATCGGTAATAAGGGGATTTCAGGTCAAATGAGTCCGGAACCGTACTGTAAAACTTCAGTGCGTCCTCTTCATTTTCCAGCGACGGCTGATCCGGAATATCCGGTTTTGCGACCAGATACGGTTTCACAATTGAAGGGAACGCCTTTGTTTTCGGGTCAGAAAAAACATACGCAAAATCCTCGGTATACCCGCCTGCAGTTGAACTATACTGCGCCAGTATCAAATCCCAGCCGTAAAGTGCCACAAGCCCTTCGGTTTCTTTCACCGCCTGCGTTGCAATTTCTTTTTCTGTATTTGCGCCATAGTAAACCTGACTTGCCACAGAATCCACCACATCATAATTCGGCGACGCCTTCACCCGCGGCGAAAGAACATAATTCCGCGCCGTAACACTCTGTGCCTTCAAGGCTTCCAGCCCGAAACGCACAGGCATTTCGTTAGGAACGACACCTTTCAAATATTCTTCAACTTCAACCATATTAACAAGGTTGAAAAATCCGTTTGTCGTACTTTTAACAATTTCAAACGCGCCGTGATAAAGCGCAGGTTTTCCCGCACGTTTCAAATTTCCGACGCCCAGAAGTCCGTTATCGCAAACAAAATGCACGGGGCCGGAAACTTCCTCAAGAAGTTTTGAACCCGAATAAATTTCAAACATTCCTCTTGAAGTCAATTTGACGTTAATCAAAGAATTTGCGCCAACGGTTGTAATGAACTTATTCCCGTCATAAATCCCGACAGAATCCGTACCATATACGGTAATTTCTTTGTAATTATACGAATTAAAAGCCTGATTTCCGATACCTACACGAATAACCTCTGAGGACGGGGCGCGATGTTCCACAGCCTGAACCATCCTTTCGCGCGCAATCTGCAAAGTTTTTTCCGGAATCTGGTACGCATTAGCACTCAACCCCAGAACCACGACAAGCAGCGACGCTGTCAGAATTGTACTTATTTTACTTCCCAAACTGTACCATCCTTGGAGTCTTTTAATACAATATTCACCTCATCAAGCGCAAGCCTTATTGCGTCAGCCACAGGCCAATTTTTAGCGTCACGTGCTTCTTTACGGTATCCAATCAAGTCGTCCATTGAAGCGAATTCCCTGCCGAGTTTTTCGCCAACAACTTTCAGCGCCGCCGCAACTTCATCGTCTGATAATTTTGCTTTTTCAAAGCTGAAACCTAAAACAGTTGCGAGTTTAAACAGGATTGTAAACGCGTTTTCTTCGTCTTTGTTCGCGCGCGTTGCAAGGTCAAAAAGTACCGCAAGCGCTTTTGATGTGTTCAAATCCTCATCCATCGCTTCAACAAAGGCTTTGTATTCCGGTGTTTCTTCAAGCTTAAGGTCGTCATTAATCTTAGTTTGCTTTGCGTTAAGCATTCTTTTCACACCGCTTTGCGCCGCTGACAAGGCTTCATCTGAAAACTCAACCGGCATACGATAGTGATTTGTTAAAATAAAGAAACGAATTGTATTCGCGTCATAATTTTTCAACATATCGTCAATAGTGAGGAAGTTGCCCAGCGATTTTGACATTTTTTCTTTGTTAATCGTCACAAACCCGTTGTGAAGCCAGTAATTTACGAACTTACAGCCGTTTGCGCACTCAGATTGCGCGATTTCGTTCTCATGGTGAGGGAAAATCAAATCCGCACCGCCTGCGTGAATATCAATGGTTTTGCCCAAATATTTACGGCTCATGGCAGAGCATTCAATGTGCCAGCCCGGACGGCCCACACCCCACGGAGATTTGTAGCCGAATTTCTCGTCCTTTTTCCACAGCGCGAAGTCAAGTGCGTCCTCTTTAACATCACCTACTTCAACTCTTGCACCGCTTTCTAACTGGTCAATCGGCTGCTTGGAAAGCATTCCGTATTGAGGAAATTTTTTCACGCGGAAATAAACATCGCCGTTAACTTCATAGGCATAACCTTTATTAATCAAATCCTTAACGATAGAAATCATTTCGCCCAGCGTTTTAGTCGCAAACGGTTCGATATCGGGTTTAAGCGTATTGAGTTTCTTCATACTTTCGGCAAAAGCTTTGTACCAGTAAGTAGAAACCTCTTCCGGAGTCTTGCCTTCTTTTTCCGCTTTTTTAAGAATTTTATCATCCACATCCGTCACGTTACGGCAATATGTCACATCATAGCCCTTGAACTTCAAATATCTATAAAGCACATCCCACGTAATATAACAGCGTGCATGTCCAAGATGCGCAAAATCATAAACAGTCGGCCCGCAAACATACATCTTAACTTTATTTTCTTCAATAGGTTTAAACTCTTCAATCTGATTTGTGAATGAATTAAATAATCTCATAAAAATATCCTCATAATCTGAGGATATTTTATCACAAAAAAGACAAAATTTAATCTATCGTTTTACACACCGCACATATATATCGTTACGATTCTCAGGTGTTGCATACGCCGAGCCCTGCATTATTGTGAAAAAGCCGATATTCACGTTCAATACCGGCTTTTCTATATATAAAATTACACATTTAAAATAAATAAATCAAATTTATCAAAGGGTACAGTCTACTAGCAAAGAGCCATTAACGCTTTTACTGAACGAGCGTTATCTCTTATCATTTCGATTTCAGAGTTTGCTACTGCGTCTTCAAGAACCTGCATTGCAACTTCTTTGTTTTGAAGTGTCAACAACTCGTTGATTGTACTCATTGCAACGCTTGTTGAAAGATCGTTTATACCTTTGCCTTCGTTCATTATAACGATGCTCAAAGATTCAACAACATTTTTTCTAACAAGTGCTCTTGCTGTCATCTCTCTGATTGTATCGACAGAAGAATTTGTACCGATTTCGTTCAAAACATTAATTGATTCCATATCTTCGTGCATTGCCAAACCGTTGATAATGTTTGCGATATGTTTCATATTTTTTTCTGAACTATTTTTGCTGTAATCAATTTTGTTTTGAATTTCAGCACTGATTGAGTTTTGAGAAGAAGATTCAAAAGTATCTCTTTCCAAAACTGCTGTAGCGCCTGTTGTTTCAGTTTTAGAAGTGTTTCCGAAACTGAAATTCCATTTGCTCATAGTGTTTTCTTTTTTATTATTTTCCATTAAAATTTCCTCCTGATAGCAGTGTTAAATTAACCCTGCATTCTGCTGCTTTCTAATGCTTCCAGAGCTGCAAATGTTTGTTTTGTGCTGCTAATTGGAGCAGTTGCATAATATTTTTGTGATGGTGTTCTGTCGATCATTGCCATAATAAGATCTTCAGCGGTTGTTTCGTTTAACCATTTTCCAACGGTTTTGAAACCTTCTTTAATTCTGTTGCCAAAAGCTGCAGCAGATTCAGTCCATGCTTTGAACTTTTCGCCAATGTTTGATAAAGAGCCTACCTGTGCTGCTTTTTTCAACTTTTCAATTCTTCCTGAAAATCCGATTTTTTCAGCGTTGTTTGTTGTTGAAGACACGTAAACATCAGCATTCAACAAGTTTCCGTTCATATTTGCAAACGGATTGTGAGATGCTGAGTTGTTTGGTCTCGCAACATTGTTTTCGTGTTTTGACGTATTGAAAATACGTTCACGAATACTTGCTACTGATAAATTTGCCATTACTTACATCCTTTCGTTAGTATAATGTCTATTCTCGATTAGTCTATTCTACACAGTTTAGAATACCATAGCACCCGTAATTGTTAATCGACTAAATGATGTATTATTTTTTAATATTTTATACTTTAGTTGTAGATTTTATGATAAAGTTAAATTATGGAATACAAGAATTTAGAACGACTAATAGAAATTATAGAAATCCTTCGCTCGCCCGAAGGCTGCCAGTGGGATAGAGAACAAACCCACAGAACGTTACGTCCGCACATGCTGGAAGAAGCCTATGAAGCAGTAGACGCAATGGAAAGCGGCGATTTAAAACACTTACGCGAAGAACTGGGCGATGTTTTGCTTCAAGTCGTTTTGCATTCTCAAATCGCAAAAGAAGAAGGCGCTTTCTCAATAGAGGACGTGGCACAAACACTTAACGAAAAACTTATCCACCGTCACCCGCATGTTTTTGGTGATACAAAAGTAACTTCAACACAAAACATACTTGACAACTGGGATAAATTAAAACAGGAAGAAAAACAGCACCGCAAATCAGCAATGGACGGGATTTCCAAATCCCAATCCGCCCTAATGTCCGCGCAAAAAATCAGCAAAAAGGCAGTTAAAACAGGCTTTGAATGGGAATGCGAGGAGGACTTATACCAATGTATTTTCTCAGAGTTTGACGAATTCAAAGAAGCTTGCCGCGAAGGCGATGAAGAACACAAAGAAGAAGAATTCGGCGACATTCTTTTTGCAGTTGTAAACCTTGCACGCTGGAACAAAATCGACGCGGAACAGGCGCTCTTAAAATCAAATAAAAAATTTATAACACGCTTCCGTAAAATGGAAGAATTAGCGACCAAACCGCTTAACGATTACACTCCTGCGGAATTTGAAGCGCTCTGGCAAACGGTTAAAAAGCAGTAAAAGCATTCCGCCCGTGCCACTCTTGACGAATCTGAAGACATCGTTTAAAATAAATATATAAATTTTTGGAGGTATTATGAAAAATAGAAACCTGAAAAGCCGTGATTTATGGCCTTTTCCGCTAAGGGGGGGGGGGCAAGGCGAGCAGAGCCGCGAAACTTGCGTTAGCAAGTGAAGAGTCGAGCGCGCGACGGCGAAACCACGCTTTCGACGCAAGCGCGAGCGTCGGCGTTTTACGCGAGCCGCAGTCGTGCCGTGCTGGCTTTACTATGGCGGAGATTTTGCTGTCATTGACGATTATTGGTGTAGTTGCCGCGATTACGCTGCCATCATTAACGGGTAACATTAACGAACGCACATGGAACACACAACGAAAGGCACTTTACGCAAGATTTTCGCAGGCAATCGCACTTATGCCATCCTTAAACGGTTACGGGAATTACAACGGAACAAACACCGACGGAATTGTTTCAGTTACTGAAGATACCGCAGCCGAAACTTTTCTTACAGAAGGATTATCCAAAGTTCTTAAAATCAACAATATCTGCGACGCCGACCATCTGTCTGACTGCGGTATCGTTGCTTCTTATACAAATATGGCCGGAAGCATAAAGAACTGGCCCAAAAAACTTTCCGAAATGAATAGTATGTTTACAAACACTTCATATAAAGAAAGTGCAGGAAACGGAGTAACAAATTCATATATTAACCCACAAAAAGATATCGACACAAAAGCCGCAGCGTTTGAAACACAAAACGGCGAATCTATTGCGGTTTATTACAATCCCAACTGTCAGGGAAGTTTAGCTGAAACAAGCTGGCACTATACACAACCCAAAATGTGCGCTAATTTTATTTATGACTTAAACGGGAACAAAGGCCCAAATACAGTTGGTAAAGATATCGGATTTATAACCGCGATTTATCCTGCAGATTCAGTTGTTGTTGCGCCGGTTCCGCTAACACGTAATCTCTCGGGCGGCAAAAAACAAATAGAAGCGGGAAAAGCGTGTCATGAAATGGATTCGGAATCAAGATTACCAAATATTGAAGAACTTATGGCAATGTTCTACAATCGTGATATGCTCGGGATTAATGCCGGACTTTACTGGTCAAGCACTGTAATATCCCCGACAGTTGCATGGCACTTAAACTTTGGTTCTGCGGACAGCGGGCCACACCCGCGGGCTAATAGTTTTAATATTCGCTGCATTAAACGATAAAATTAAGCGGGAAGCCAACGTGTTTCCCGCTCTTGACAACTCGCCTCAAAAACAGGTAAAATAAGTCTATGGCGATAGTTTATTTAAGTTTAGGTTCAAATAAAGACGACAGAATCGGCTATATTCAACAGGCGAGTTTACAACTCGGCGCAATTGAAGGCGTGGAAATCATACGCACTTCGGCCTTCTATGAAACTGAACCGTGGAACATGAAATCTGATAACTGGTTTGTAAACGCTGTTGTCGAACTTAAAACGACCCTGACGCCGCAAAAACTTTTAGAAGAATGCCGGCGGATTGAAAAACAACTTGGCCGCAAACCTGCAACACCAGGGGTTTATGAAGACCGAACCATTGATATTGACATTCTTTTCTACAAAAAAGAAATTATTAACAGCCCGGAATTGACTATTCCGCATAAATACTTACACCTGCGCGCATTTACACTTGTTCCGCTTCTTGAACTTATTCCTGATTTTGAACACCCGCTTTTGCATAAAACTATCAGTGAACTTCACGAAGATTTAGAAAACCCCGAAATGGTATTTCTCTATGGCACAAGAATCTCATAAACCACGGGTCGGAATCATCGGTGGCGGGCCTGCTGGCTGCTTTTGCGCTTACCAATTGCAAAAAGATTTTGATGTTACGATTTTTGAGATTACGTCACCGTTGAAAACGCTCCTCGTCACAGGCGGCGGGAGGTGTAACCTTGCACACGCGGAATATGATTTTCGTGAACTTGCAAAATTTTATCCGCGCGGCGAAAAATTTTTGTATTCCGTATTTTCGAAATTCGGCACTGCGGACACGCTGGAATTTTTCCGCGCTATTGGCGTTGAAACTTACACTCAGGAAGACAACAGGATTTTCCCAGCCTCAAACAGTGCGGCCGATGTGAGAGAAAAATTCCTCAACGCGCTGAAAGTCAACATTAAAAAAGAAAAAGCCCTGCGTATAAACCAACTTGAAAATACGCTTGAAATCGTAACCGACGCCGGTTCACACAGATTTGACGCCGTTGTGGTCGCGGTCGGCGGTCATTCGAGCTACAATATTACCAAATACTTAGGCCACAACATAATTGAGCCAAAACCCGCGCTTATCGGACTAAAAACCGACAAAACCTTTCCTGCCGGCGTGGTGCTCAAAAACGTCAAGACAAAAATCGGTAAAAAAGTTTTACAAGACGACCTACTTTTCACCCACAACGGAATCTCCGGCCCGCTGGCGTTCAAAATTTCATCAATCAATGCGCGCGAAAACTTTCCTTACACAATATCGCTTGATTTAACCGGTGAAATAGATTTGCAAAAAATGTTTGACGCAAACCCGCACAAAAGTTTGAAAAACCTTATAGGAGAACACCTTCCAAAATCCTTTGCCGCAGCAATTTGTCCAGCGGAGGAGATAAAATGCTGTCAGGTCAGCGCAAAAATCCGCGATTCAATAATTAAAAATCTTCGCGCACTTGATTTAAAAGTTCTGGCCCATTCGGGTGCAGGTGAAGTTGTCACCTGTGGAGGCGTTGATTTAAAAGAAGTCAACCCTAAAACCATGGAGTCAAAACTCGTTCCAAACCTTTACTTTTGCGGCGAAGTTCTGGATATAGACGGTTTCTGCGGCGGGTTTAACCTGCAAAACTGCTGGTCAACCGCCTACATCGCAGCGCAATCTATACTTGCTGACGCATACCGCAACATTTTTTAAACTTTTTCCCGCTGCCGCAAGGGCATAAATCGTTTCGGCCAACGTTTGAAAAATCAATACCTTCAGGAACCTCTGGCATTTCCTCTTCTTCTTCAATAATTCCAAGGGTATTTGAAAACGCCTTCGACTTATACAAAACAGAAGTCGGTGAGAAAATTTTCTTTTCCAAATACTGCGGCTTATACTGCTGCAACAACCCCTCAAGCGTAAAGCCGGATTTCATAATCTCGTTTACTCTATCCATAAAATTAGGATATTTCGCAGCAACACGACGGACTAAATTTGCAGGCAATTTATCGTTTTCAAGGAAATACTTAACACAAGCCTCATAGCCTTCAATAGTCTTGTAATCCTCAACCTCAAAAATTTTGTTGAAAGTTTTATAAAACGGAACCGCATAAAGGCCCAGTTCTCTATCATAAATTACGCCAACGTCATAAACCTCTTCGTGAGAAGAAAAACCGCCCAATGAATTTTCCAAAAAATCGTTGTAAGAGTTGTTAAATTCACTTACATTAAAGAATTTGAATGTTTCGGGCTCTTGAATTTTGTCCTGAACATCAATCTTATTACCCAACTCCGCAAACTCATTATAAGCCCCGATTACATCATCGGCAAACTTACTCGTCGTGATAACCTCATCTGTATTGAAAAATTCAACAAACTTTTGATAAAGGCTCTCAATTTCCGCCTCAAGTTCAGCCTGCTTTTCAGGGTTATCCTGATAAGCCAGCTCCGGCGTTTCGACAAGTTTAGCAACAGAGTACCTGAGCGCATCTTCACGTCTTGTTGATGGCAAAATACCGGAAATTTCAAGAAGACAAACTTCATCTCTAAATTTCGCAATTCTTGCCACAACATACTGCCCGACACCAACGCCGCGGAACGCTGTCATTTTGACAAGCGAAACAGCGTCATAGGTTTTCTCGTTTATAACACTGTAGAGCGAAAATCCGTTTTTCAAAACACGTTTAATTTCAAAAACCGAATGAATAGAGTTCAAAAGGCTTTCACAAACCTCTTTTTCCTCGCCGCTTACGCCTTTTTTACGTTCAAGATAGATTCTTGTAATCGGTTTATTTTGTAATCTGCGCTCAAAAACATAGTTCAAACACGCAGTATTAAAATCCATAACAGCGTTCTGCCCAACGCCAATCGTTCTGATATACTCCTGAAAATCCGCCTTAACATTTGAATCTTCCTGTATAAACAAAACTATATTTTTAATTGTATCGCTAACTATTTTCAACTCTTCTAATAACATAATTTTCTCCCTTGAAAATAATATATATTAAAAAGCATAAAAACTCAATAGACACCCGGGCGGTCGTTTCCAACCGGTCGCGCGACAATTTAACGTTTCACACACCTGACACTGGCTTTAACCGACCTGCTTATCTGATGCCGGTAGC
>CAMUPF010000010.1 GCA_947090755.1 uncultured Candidatus Melainabacteria bacterium
ATTATAACATAATTTAAATTAATAGTAAATCAAAACGGAGTGAGTATTCAACACCATACTTATTCAATTATAACATAATTTAAATTAATAGTAAATCAAAACACGAACTTCTCCATCATCCGTTTTTCTGAAATTATAACATAATTTAAATTAATAGTAAATCAAAACTGAGCATACAACCGCAATTTTTGCATTTTAATTATAACATAATTTAAATTAATAGTAAATCAAAACCCCCGTCTGAAACGGTTGTTATATCTAGCTATTATAACATAATTTAAATTAATAGTAAATCAAAACTCTTGAATGGTGAAGGTCAATTATCAATGAATTATAACATAATTTAAATTAATAGTAAATCAAAACAGATGTAAAGATATCATCGTGTACACATCTATTATAACATAATTTAAATTAATAGTAAATCAAAACACCAGAGAGCCCCATTAGTTCCGTTAAAAAATTATAACATAATTTAAATTAATAGTAAATCAAAACATCGTGTACGCACAATTTATCGCCAAAACAATTATAACATAATTTAAATTAATAGTAAATCAAAACTCTTCGGGATTTTTCCCATATTTTTACTTATTATAACATAATTTAAATTAATCAACACAAAAAATGAGGCTAACCCAAGCGGTACTAAAACCTCTTTCTTGGGCATTCACCTCTATTATAATTATAACATGTATTCCGGTAAATTTAAACCTCTTTTCACTTAATGCAAAAAAAAGTTGCCTAAACGGCAACCATTAAATAAACACGAGGATATTAAGAGAGAGAGAGAGTATAAAAAAACTTTCTTTCGCTTCAGTCCTTATAAGTATTGAAGAACTTGAATTTGTTTACTATTTGTTAATATCCAATTTAATAACTTCGATTAAATTTCCCTTTACACTTATATAAAGTATTTCGTTTGGGAAAAATTGCCTTTTGCGTTTTAATTATTACGGAATATTAAGAAAGCCCCTTTCGGGGCTTTAATTATTTATTTAAATATTTTAGTATTGCATCTGTAAATGCCCATACCGACTGGTAATTCTGGGCCGTTATCAGGTTGTCATCTTCAACTACATTCACTTTGCCGACATCCTCCTGAATAAAAAAGGCTCCGGCCGTTTTTAATTCGTCCTCCAGGTAAAACGGTAAAAGTTCCTCTTTATGCGCGCAGACCTCCTCTTCGTTTGTAAAACAGGTTAATCGTTTGCCGTTTACAAACGGAATTCCTGCATCCACCGCGGATAATAAACCGGCAGGGCCATGACAAATTGCGGCAATTAATCGGCCTTTAGATGAAAAATAGTTAATAATTTTACCAAGGGTTTCACATTTTGCCAGATCAAACATCGGGGCATGACCGCCGGGCAGAACAAGGGCGTCAAAAACCATATAATCAATAGTATCCAATTTTTGAGTGTCATTCAACGCTTTGATAGCATTTTTCCACTTTACCTCTTTTATTAGGTCCTCACTCGCAGGATCTACCGGTGCGATTTCTCCCGTTGGAGAAGCCACCGTTACGTCATAGCCCGCATCTATAAATGCCTGATATGGAACGGCAAATTCTTCAAGCCAAACTCCCGTGCGATGATCATTTTTTGCCTTACAAACATTTGATACGACCATTAGTATCTGTTTCGGGAAGTCACAACTGCAAAACTCCGCATTTTCATCTTCTGAACAAAACTTTTTATTTTCCTCTACCATTTTTGGCCTCCTTTTCATTGAGTAAAAACTAAATCAAGCAAATTTTCATTCAACAAAAGGGGAATTTTATAGTTTATTCTTCAAGACAGGCAGCATCGCCGTCGTTTAATTCCATATTATAATACTTTGCCGCGATAACTGCGACCTTACTACGATTATCCACCTGTAATTTCGCAAAGATGTTCGATACGTGAGCCTTTACCGTACGAATTGTTATAAATAAGGCAATAGCGATTTTAGGATTTGTATATCCTTGGCCTATAAGTTTAAAAACCTGTTTTTCACGCGCGGTTAATAATTTTACTAATTCCAATGGTACTTCTTCCAATAATTACCTCCGCTATTCCAACTACTCACATAAATTTTCAACGCAAATTGCCTTGAAACGTAAAAGCAGTTCTCCGTCGCCTGCTTGCCCTGCTCTCGCAGGTCAACCCGCGACTGCGCTGTCTAATACGCCACTCCAAAATCTCGCTTGCGTGAGCGTGAGTTGCTCCGCAACTCATTCACGCCACGTGCCTTATAGCGAGATTTTCTCGGACAATAGTAATTCTCTGCCAAAATCGCTATACTGTCCATTGGTCGAGGGTACAATTTTTATCTGCCGGAAACTCTTGATATTTTTATGATATAATCAACATAGTAAAAGGGGGTATGATATGCCAATAGATTTTCACACTAATTTTATACATTTTAACTCAAATAAACCGATTAAACCGGTAAGTGCGCAACAAACAATGCTTAACACAGAACTGCAAAAGGATACCTTTGAAAAACAGGTTAAAGTAAGCAATTCTGATATTAACCCTGATTTTGACGGAATAAAAATCGAACAAAAATCATTCGGGAAATTAAAATCAACGGGCGAAGACACGACACTTTATACAATTACAAACAAAAACGGCGCAAGTGTAGATTTATCAACCTTCGGCGCAACAATTGTTTCGATAAAAGTTCCGGATAAGGAGGGGAAATTAGTTGATGTTACACAGGGGTATAACAATGTAACGCCTTACGAAGAATCACCTGTAGGCCATGCAGGCGGCACAATCGGCCCTTGCGCGAATAAAATTAACGGCGGGAAATTTATTCTTAACGATAAAGAATATAATCTTGAATGCAACAAAGACGGAGGTAAAACCCACTCACATGGCGGAACACAGGGTTTTGACGTCAAAAACTGGAACGCGGAAATAATTAAAGACGGAATAAAATTCACATACAATAAAAAAGATGGTGAAAGCGGCTATCCGGCAAACGTAAAAGCCTCCGTTACTTACAAATTTGACAACGAAAACAAGCTGCATATATTATATGGCGCTGAAACAGACTCTGATACGGTAATTAACCTTACAAACCACTCATATTTTAACCTTGACGGTGCTGAGAACACAGAAGAGAATTCCGTACTTAATCATATTGTCAAACTTCCTAATTCATCAAAGTACACTGTAAATAATGAAATCGCGGTGCCAACAGGCGAAATTGCCGATGTCGACAGCACTCCGTTCGATTTCAGAGAAGAAACAGTTATAAAAGATGTTATTGATGAAGATTTTGATCAGCTTAAAATCGGTTCCGGCATAGACCAGAACTTCTGCATAGACGGTTACGACGGTGAAAAAATGATAGAAGTGGCACAGGTAACTTCACCTAAAACAGGAATACGACTTAATGTTTCGACAAACCTTCCGGGCTTCCAATTCTACACGGCGAACCATCTTGGAAAATCTGCGCAACCGGCAGGAAAAGACGGCAGCCGCTACGAAAAGCGCTCCTCTTTCTGTGTTGAACCACAATTCTATCCGGATGCGATAAACACTTTTGATGAAAAACCAATCTTAAAAAAAGGCGAAACTTTTAATAAAGAAATCATCTACGCATTCAGCGTAGAATAAAAAGGAGGAAGTATGACCGAACAACAATGTAAAAACAAAAGTACAAAGCTTAAAAAGTTTTACACAATTCTGGGTACATTATTAATTTTACTCATTCCGGTTCTGTTTCTATACGGAATAGTAAGCGATCGTGAAAGCTACAGATATCAGGCGGAACGTAAAGTAGAAACCTCATGGGCTTCAGCGCAAACCCTTTCTGCCCCAACACTTGCTTTACACCCTAAAAACCCTAAAGTTGCGGTAAAAAATTTCACATTAAAAGACTACGATGCTGATATTAAAATCGCAACAGAAATCAGAAAAAAGGGGATATTTAAAGTTCCGGTCTATACAGCAGATGTAAAAATCGAAGGCTCATTTGAAAACAACTTCGGGCCGCTAAAAGATGAAAAAGTTGAACTGTCGTTCAATGTTTCAGACTCAAAAGGATTCATTGCACAACCTCAATTTAAGCTTCTTGATAAAGAGTTTAACACCAGCAACGACACAACATACAAGAAAACAATAACTACCGCTGCTACAGAAATCCCGTTTGAAATAACTTACAAACTGCGAGGTTCAAAAGAAATTTATGTAAAACCCCAAGGCTTGATGAACAAAATAGAAATAGAAGGAAACTGGAAAAACCCTAGTTTTGAAGGCGACTTTTTGCCATCAGAAAGAGAAATTTCAAACGACAGTTTTGAAGGGGAGTGGGAAATCCCTTATATTGCGGTAAGTTCGCTGGTAAACTCGCGTTTGGGAGTATCATTACTCATGCCTGTAGATAACTACAGAATGGCAACTCGCGCATTAAAATATTCATTCCTGTTCCTTGCGTTAACGTTCCTCTCATACTTTATCTTTGAAATAACCTCAAAAGATAACAAAAGAATCCACCAGCTTCAATATTTAATGATGGGTGCAGCGATGTTAATATTCTACCTGTTACTGGTATCAATGTCAGAATTCATGCCATTCTCCGTATCCTACCTGATATCAGGATTAATGACAATAGGGCTAATCGGCAGTTACACTTACTTTATTATTACCCGACGTCAAAACATAAATTTTGCGCTGTTAATTTCATTAATAATGTCAATATTATACGGATTTTTCTATACATTGCTGGTAATTCAAGACTTTTCTTTAATTATCGGAAGTTTTGTACTGTTCTTGATAATCAGTCTTGTAATGTATACAACACGAAATGTTGAATGGTATAACGATTAACCAAATCATCACAAAGTAATAAAAACCGGATAGGAAAAAAATCCTCTCCGGTTTTTTAATTCGCTTGACAGGAATTCATAACTCAAAGTTTTTATAAGAAAAATCAATTTCTTCTTGTGAAATCCCAATGTATCTTAGTGTAATAGATGGGGAACTATGGTTCAGAATACTTTGTAAAAGTGCTATATCGTTAAACTGTTTATAGTGATGGTAGCCAAAAGTTTTCCTCATTGTATGAGTTCCAATAGCTCCGACTTCAAGTTTTAAAGTGTTAACAGCGTCATTAATAAACCTATATACAATAGAACGATGCATTCTTGAACCTTTATCACCCAAAAATAAGGGGGCATTTAACCTCTGTACCGAATTATTTTCTAAATATTCATCTATTAACAATTTCAATTTATTATTTAATGGGAATTTTTTATATTTACCGGTTTTCTTTTCTCGGATAATTATACTTGATTTATTTTTGACATCGACTATATCTAACGCTAAAATATCCGAAATTCTAAGTCCAGTATTAATTCCAAACGAGAAAATCAATCTGTTTCTTATACTTGTTTCAGCCAAAAAATGTTCGATTTTAGTAATATCTTCCTTTCTACGTATCGGTTCTACAATGTTCACGTTTTTACCTCCTTTGATGTAATTAAAAGAAATAAAAACTTTTTCTGAAACATAATATCCAATATGGACTTTTTAGTGATATAATATATTCTTAAGGAAGTAATATAAATTAGAAAATCTTGCAAAGTGTGTATATAGAATAGTAAGTCCATATTGGATATTATGTTTCAAACTCATAACTCTTTGCAATTAATCACAAAGAGAATAAACATGGCTAATAATAATCTAAAACAAGCTAAAAAAGCAAAAAATGACGAGTTTTATACTCAATGGTGCGATATCGAAAAAGAGATAATGGCTTATATTGACTATAACCCTAATGTTTTCAGAGATAAAACAGTTTTGCTACCTTGCGACGACCCGGAATGGAGTAATTTTACAAAATTTTTCGCCCAAAATTTTGAATTCTTCGGATTAAAAAAATTAATCAGTACTAGTTATGCATATGAAAGTAAAAATATAGAACAATATTATCAACCAAGCCTATTTGAACAAAACAGTCCCAATTATGATGTTGATAAAACTAAAATTAAAGGAAAAATATTCACATTAGAACACGACACAAATAAAAACGGCGTTATAGATATAGAAGACTTGGAATGGAGCTATCTTGAAGGGGACGGGGACTTTAGAAGTAACGAAGTCAAAAAGCTTAGAGATGAAGCCGATATAATTATAACGAACCCGCCGTTTTCTTTATTTAGAGATTTTTTGGCCTGGGTTTTTGAAGCCAACAAAAGTTTTATTATGATAGGTAATATAAACTGTTTAACCTATAAAGAGGTTTTCTTGAAAATAAAAGAAAATGATGCGTGGTTAGGAACCGGAATGGGACGATGGATTTCCGGATTTATTGTACCGGAAAGCTATCAATTATACGGCAGTGAGGCAAGAATCGAGAATGGTAATAGAATCGTAGCTACAAACAATTGTTTATGGCTTACAAATTTAGACCATGGGAAAAGACATCAGCCATTAGAACTTATGACAATGGCAGATAATATTAAGCATAGCAAGCATAAAGAAATCAGGACGCAAAAATATCCCCAATATGATAATTTCCAAGCAATAGAAGTTCCCTTTACCGATGCAATACCATCAGATTATGAGGGAGTTATGGGGGTTCCTGTAACATTTTTAGATAAATATAATCCTGAGCAGTTTGAAATCGTGGCACTCGGCAATTTAAACGGTTTCCCGCCCAATAAAACTTACATTAATCCTATATCTCATATAAATGGAAAAGAAAAAAAGAACGAAATGATAAATTCTGTATTAACTTTAAAAGGAAACGATAAAAAAGGAAATTTTTATACGGCAGATAATATTGATTATCATATTTATGCGCCATACGCAAGAATTTTAATAAAAAAGAGGTAAATAATGAAAACTGAACTACATACAGAATGGACTGTTGAAGAGATTTGCAAAGGTTTTGTATACAATCAATCAGAAGGTAAAGGTTTATTTGGCATGAATGGCAAACTCACCATTCAACCTGAATACCAACGTAATTATATTTATGCAGATGGCAAAAAAGATGTCGCGGTTATTGACTCTGTATTAAAAGGTTACCCGATAGGATTAATATACTTCAACAGACGTGAAGACGGTCAACTTGAGGTTCTTGACGGACAACAAAGAATAACAAGCTTAGGCCGTTTTGTTACAAGTAAATTTGCTATTAAACAGGATGGTATGGAACAATATTTCAGAGGGATTGCAAAAGATAAACAGGAAAAAATCCTTAAAACTCCACTTTTAGTCTATGTTTGCGAAGGAACAGAAAGCGAAATCAAAGAATGGTTTAAGACTATAAATATTATTGGTGTGCCGTTAAATCATCAAGAAGTGTTAAATGCAATTTATTCAGGTACATTTGTAACACTGGCAAAAGAAGAATTTAGTAATTCTCAAAATAATAATATTAATAAATGGAGTTCTTATATTTCCGGGGTCGTTAATCGTCAAGAATATCTGGAATGTGCTCTAAACTGGGTTAGCAAAGGACATATTGAAGAATATATGTCCATTCATAGACATGACACTAATATTACTGAATTAAAAACATACTTTAATTCAATAATCGACTGGATAGATGGTTTATTTGATGAAATCCATTCAGAAATGAAAAATATTGAATGGGGTAGATTATATGAAACTTACCACAGACGACCTTATAACCAGTCTGAACTTAATAAAAAAGTAGCCGACTTATACGCAGATGAATATGTAAAAAACAAAAAAGGCATATTTGAATACGTTTTAGGAGATTGTCAAGATACTAAACTACTTGAAATACGTATCTTTGAGGAACGTGATAAAAAGACAGTTTATGCACGACAAACACAAGAAGCTCAACAAAAAGGGATTTCAAATTGTCCGTTATGTGCCTTAGGCTCTGATAACAACAAAAATCGTATTTGGAAAATACAAGAAATGGATGCCGACCATGTAACAGCTTGGAGCAAAGGTGGTTCTACGGAGATTTCGAATTGTCAAATGCTATGTAAAACACATAATAGAGCAAAAGGCAATAAGTAAGTAATAGAATTCATCAAAGAGTATCTGTCATTTCTTGCAACATCTGCTCACTTTCAAATTTCAATGAATTATAAAATTCTTCAAAATATTTATAAAAAATATCTTTATTTACTAATACATCAAAATCGATAGGCACATATTCTTTGTCTGAACGGCCGAAATAATTTTGAATCATAAACCGAACTTTATTATCTTTTTCCCAAGCCAATAATTTATAGTTAGTAAATTCTTCAATATGACAAACTCCGAAATGTTTTGTTTTTAGATCTGTTAAAAATTTTTCAAACTCAGAATATAATGCACTTATTTCAATTAAAGCGTTAGCTCTTTGAGTATTGGTTGTAAAATCGACTTCAACCGTTACAGATATAGGTTCGTTATCACCAAAACTCTGAATATCATTCAAACAATCATCGGTTTCAAAATCGTAACTAAATTGAATTTTATCAGTTACTTCACAATCTTTTAATGGATATGGAATTATTTCATCTTCTTGCACAAACCATCTGTCTAAATCTTGCCAATATATCCAATATGATAGTAAATGAACCAGATCCGGTCTCGGGTAATGATTTGAATTATCATTTATTGGATAAGGACATGCTCCTCCATTAAATACAATATAATCAAACCATTTATAACCTTTGCATTTTTCATTGACAAGTTCTTTGTCACCATCCATAATTGCTAGTTTCCAACCGATTGAATCTTCGGTTTTATATGCCACTTTACAGTATGGATACATAATAGTCTGTTTATTCATAATTCTTTCCCTTTAAAGGAATAATAAAACTGAAATGAAACAGCAAAATGAAGATTAAATAGACTTTCAGATTAAGATTCATAGAAAATTACTCAAATAACTTTTTACATTTTGCTTGAATATCTAATGCAATATTTTTTGCAGATTTTTCACTTAGTCCGATATTTTTAGCAACAGCCAAAATATCATCTAGAGACGGATTTTTCCCTTCGCCGTTTATTGTTGTTGCATGTTCCCCGTTAAACGAAGAACTATAAGTTAAATCATACGCAGGAGATAAATGCCATTCTTTTTTATTGTCGTCATAAAGATAAGAAAAATTCTTTGAATGATCATCACGATTGTGAGCAAACACATTGAAACACATTAACCTAAATAATTGTTCAATATCTTCATAATTTCTTGTAAGTTCGAGCGTAAGTTTCATTAACAAATTATAATCAAGATTAGGAAGTCTGTGGCTTGTTTCTAATAAGCCGCTTACTGATACCATATGCACTTTTTTACCGTTTTCGCGATCAAATCTTTTTATGCCAAAATAGCCTGAACAAATTTCTGATGGGAAAAGCTTTGTTTCTATCATATTTATTCCGCAATCTTTTGCACATAGTGAATATTGGTATTCTTTTTCCCCAATATTTTTAGGGTCAGTTGATGACGGAAATTTAATTATCCAATCTTCATTATTTATAGAAGTCAAAATTTTCGGCCTTGCACCACCTGATGAACCGCCTAACTGAAAAAGTTCATCCAGATTGTCTGAGTTTTGTGATTCTAAAATTTTTGAACATTCTTGAGCGAGAATATCAAGGTCAGAAACATTGTTTTTTGTTTCAAATTTATGTTCGGGTTTATATGTTAAAGCACCCATCCCACTTTTTTGAACAACTGCAAGTCGATTGAGATTGTCAATTTCAGCGGGGTTTATTTTGTTTTTTAAAAACAACCTGTCAACCAGTAATCTTCCCCAGCCATCAGGCAAACTGTCATTAAAAACTCCAAATAACCCGTCAAAAGGTTCATATTTGGGGATAAAAACTTTTTTGATAAGCGACAAACTAAAAGGTGATATACTAAACCCGTTATTTAACCAATCTGAATCGTATTCAAATGCGACAACTCTTTCGGGTGTTTTAGCAAGAGTACCGACTAAAATATCATTATAAAAGACTTTTAAATATTTATAGTTGTCCATTTATAACCTCATCAATAGAATTGTATATTTTTTGTGTAAACAAGTTTTCAAAATCTTTTTCTAAATTAAGAGCAATCAGAATTTTTATCAAAGAATTCAGTGAAATTTCATACTTTGATTCAAATCTTTTAATAGAGCCCAGACTAACACCTGATTTTAGAGCAAGTTGAACTTGTGAAATCTTAAGCATTTTTCTCTGTTGCTTAATCTTTTCAACAACTTCTTTTGCAATATCATTAGGAGATTTAGTATAAAAAATAAAGTCATTCATAGATAATATATTATCTCATTTTTACCTAAAAGTCAATATTTAGATAATATATTATCTAGAATGCAGTATGATTTTTAAAATATTAAAACACAACATTAGAATGATATGTTGTATTTTTTGAGATTGGGGGTAAATGGAAGAGGGGTAAATGGAGTGGGTGCTTGTGTTCAAATTTGTTGCAAGGCTTTATTTTTGCTGTCTTTTAGGGCATTAATGTTGTGGCTCAAAACCTTGAGGTACAAATGAACATCGTCGAACCGATAAAAAGCATAGAAGATATTCAAAACATTAAGCGAATTCTTTCCAAGAAACCACGCAACGCGCTCCTTTTCAGCTTCGGAATAAATAGCGGACTAAGAATTGCCGACATCCTCTCGCTTGACGTCAAAGACGTAAAAGGCAAAGACTATATAGAATTAAGAGAAAAGAAAACTAATAAATACAAAAAATTCCCGATTAACGAAAATTTGCAAGCCGAAATAGAGGAATTCGTAAAAGATAAACCCGACAACATCCCACTATTTTATACTCAGAAACATTATCGGCTGGATAGAGCCCAAGCATACCGAATTATAAACAAAGCCGCCAGAATGGTAGGAATTAAAGGCAGAATCGGAACTCACACACTACGCAAAACCTTCGGCTATCATTTTTATCAACAATATGACGATATCGTAATGCTGCAGAAGATTTTTAACCACTCCACCCCCTCAATCACCCTCCGCTACATCGGCATCGAGCAGGAAGACATTGATGAAGTGTATAGAAATTTTTATTTGTAAATAACAAATTTTATTAAATATTAATTATAAATGATTTTAGTACTATTAGCTAGAAATAAGTTTTGTTAAGTTAAAACATGGTCATATATAATCTGATTATTACCATCTCTCTTAAACTTTAAGGCACATATGCGTTATTTCTTGATATTAACAGAATTATTTTTGTGTTAGTATTTACTAAAGTAACATTTTGTTTATGAGCAGTTTTAAATTTAATACAATAATAGGAATAATGGATATGGAAAAAAGAAAACAAAGAAGAAAAGTTAATGCCGCAAGAATATGTTTTGGAATCAGTAGAATTGGTTATACACCTGCAAGTGCAATATGCGATATTATTGACAATGCGGTATCAGCTAATGCTAAAAATATCCATATAGAAATAATCCAAAAAAGTAATTCATCAAATCCTAATAGAAAAAATAATGTTCAGCAATATTTAATAATTGATGATGGGAATGGGATGAATAAAGAAAGGATAGGAAATGCCTTAGATTTAGGCTCTAGTGAATTATATTATTCTGAAGAAACATTATCAAAATTTGGGCTTGGTTTAAAATCTGCATCATTTGCCCAAGGAAAACGCTTAGAAATAATATCTGGCGATGGTTCTGGTGAAATTTATAAAGAATATGTAGATTTAGAAGAAATAGAAGATGATTATTTTAGTGTCGAATGCAATTTAGATGATCATGATAATGAGTTAGTTGATAAATATTTTGATGATAAAAGAGGAACTATTATTAGGATATCTAAAATACATACAAACAATCATCCAAGTATTAAGTCAATTATAACAGAATTAAAAGATAGACTTGGAGTTATATACTATTATTTTATAAAAAAGGATTTACATATATTTATCAATAACGAAGAAATTGATGCTGTAGATCCATTATTCACAGAAGAGGCAGGAGATAATAATTTAGATGAAAACGAATGGGATGGAAAATCTGTACAATGGATTTTAAGACCGGTTGATATTACGTTAGATGCAGAAAATGATGTCAATGGAAAAATTGAAATTACAACGTTGCCACACCCTAGGGTAAGGAAAGATGAAGGGATATCAGATGCTGATGTCAGAAAAAAATATCGTATTTCTGCTGCAAATTATGGATTTTATATATATAGAAATGGCAGATTAATAAATTGGGCCAATAGATTAGAGGGAATTATTCCTCAAGATCAAGATTACTATGCTTTCCGTGGCAGAATTAATATTCAATCAGATGCAGATGATGCATTTAATATAGATGTAAGTAAGTCCCACATAATCTTGTCAGAAGATGCTAGAAGTGCATTAGATGATTATATTTTAGATTACAAAAGCAAATGCAAAAATGCATGGCAAGGTGCGTGGCAAAAATACCAAGCACAAACATCGGAAAGCTCAAATGAAAGGGCAAACAGTATTGCTATCGAAGTAAATGATTATTTAGACGATCCATTAAATGAAGATGATGATGACCAAAATGAAAGAGAAAAACGAGAAGAACAGATTAATACAGAAATGCGACGCAAGGAAACAAATGACACTATTGCTCGTATAATTGATGAAGAAGGAGAAGAAAAAAACGAAGAACAAATAACTCCGGAAGATATTATGAAAACCATGAAAGGAAGCTCTACAATAAGCGATTTAGCTTGTATTTTTAAGGTGCCAAGTATACAAGATAATATAATATGGGAGCCTTATGCCGATGCTGAAAAGAAACAATGCGTAAGAATATCTAAAAATCATAGGTTTGCCAAATAATCGGGCAGTCGGTCTCGTCATGCAAATCCCTGAGGATTTCGACAGTTTTAAAATTGTTCATCAGGTAGTCGATTTCATCAATAAAAATCACTTTCGGATTGGCCTTGAGTTTTTTAACCACTAGGTTGAAGTTGTCCGAAGTTAAGTACCTCGGCAATTCGTCCATTTCTTTTATCAACCCATCAAGCAGCCATCTGCCAGTCATAAGGTTTGAGGCTCGAAGATAAATTCCATCATACTTGCACGCAAGCCACAAGGCAGTTTGAGTTTTACCGAGCCCAGGTTCACAATAAACAAGCCCCATTTTTGGAATGTTTTTGGGTTTGTTTACCAGATTTTCTACAAGTCCGATAAAATTTTTGACATTGTTCGTCCTTACAAAAGTCTTATTCATATAAAAGCCTATACTCCTTTGTTTGTTTAAATTCCGAAATCCAAGGGTTGTTTGGATCGTGTTTGATTAAGTATTCATATTTTTGCGAATTATTTCTAAAAACAGTTTGAACAGCATTTGAACTCTCTTTGAACGCAGATTGAACGGGTGGTGAAATTTCTTCATCCATTTTGGTTTCAAGATATTTTATTTCTTCGGTCGAAAAATAGTTCTTGACTGCGTTTACGGTTTTCTTTTTGAGTTGTTTTTGCCGAACGATTTTTTGTTTGTAGTCCTTATAGTCTTTGACGTCGCCCAATAATTTTGCCATCGGGTGGGTTTCGGGTACACGCTCAGCCGTGCATAAATACTCGCCTTTCGGGGTGAAAACCTTGATTTTTGTAAGGTCAAAGAGGTTGTATTTGATTAGAACTTTACTTTTGAAGCCGTAAAGCCGTTCGTCAAAATAGTCGCACCCCAAGAACCTAATACCATTTCTCTGAATTGTTTTAACTTCGGTTGCAAGCATCAAATCGTCAAGTGTATTTATATCAATATTTTGAGTTCTTCGTTCTGCTAAAACTTCGGCAATCGTTTTGTTTGGAACATTAGGACAAGGCTGTGAGTTTTTGAAACTCAGCCACATATCAATCATCTTTATTGTTTCTTCTATGGTCGGAATATAGTCATTGTGCCAAGCGGAGTGGAGTTTTTCATTTCGCATCAGGTAAGCCGGTTTGTTTGCGATGTTGCTTCCGACATAGCTTGGCATAAGCTTTTCAAAGCCTTCTTGAAACTCTTTGAAAAATCGCTCGATGACTTTCGCTCTGGCGTTATAAGGTCGGGCAAAAACCGTTTCAATCCCTAGTTTTGAATAAAGTCCTTGAAATCCGAGTTCGTTAAATCCCTTGTCATTGGTGAAATATTTCGCCCTAAATGCTCTGCCGTTATCCTGATAAATGATTTTTGGCACCATATCGAGGTTTATTATTGCGTTTCGAAGGGCGGATGCGATGCACTGGGTATTTTCTTCAAGCATAATCTCGTAACCCACAAGGGCGGTCGATTTCCAATCCAAAAAGCCAACTAAAGTCGCGCGACTTGGTTTACCCGTGAACGGATTTATCACCTGAAACGCAAGTTTATGTCCGTCTGCGACAAGAATATCGCCGACTTCCAATAGCGAAGCGTCGCGTTTGATATAAGGCTCAACCTTGTCAGACAAAGCTTTTTCGCCATCTCGGGCAAGCACCCATTTGTCATAATTATTCACCTTAAACCATTTTGCATAGCGGCGAAAAGTCGCGTCGGCGGGGATAAAATCCTGCCCCTGTTCTTTTAGTTTGTATTTAGTAAGGGCGGTGGCTTTGCCGATAGAAATTCGATTTGGGTGTAAAAGTAGGCTCATAAAAATTTTGATTTCTTCGTCGGTCAAAGTGGTTCTAAAATCGCCAATTTTAGAATACCTGTATTGAGGGAGGAGTTTTTCGTAGTCTTCGGAACCATCAAGCATTGCATTCCAGCGATGAAGCGAGCCGCGAGAGACTTTGCCCAAAACCTGACGCAGATGCGAATCCGTCGTGTTGTGCAATTTGACAAAATCATAATCGGCTTGGATTTTGATATTCGATTTTCGGCGAAACTCAAGCCATTTGTGGACTAAATCAAGCCTTGCAAGGGCGATTTGCTTTGCTTTTTCCGGTATGTATGTCATATTTAAAAATCCTTACATACACATTAATCGCTCTTGTTGAGGAAAATATCAAGTCCTAAATCCTAATCTCAGAGACATTTCGACACATCTCATTTTGTGAGACAAATTATTTTTGCACTTTGTTACACTGTTTTGCACTCGGAGAAGGTTTGATGTGGTGCAGGATAGACCCTGAAACAAGTTCAGGGTGATGGGTTATTGGTGCAAAAGAGTGCAGAAATAGAGACAAAAGTGCAAAAATTGATCCGTAAATCTCAACACTAAAAAATCGCCTATAGAGGCGATAGTGTGGGCGTTTGCGTTATATAAACCGCCATCCAAAAGTCTCTAATACATTATATCCCTAATAGATTATAGTTGAAACAGTAGGGTATTTGGGCTATTTAGAACAAACGATTTAAAAACTTAGTGCAAATTAGTGCAAAAATAGAGACAATAGAACTATACATGCCAGAGTAGAGATTGGAACTCTCCTTAAATCTGGAAAAACAGTCTAGATATATCACACAGCATCTTAGTTTGTATTAAATTTTAAATTATCTTAGCACATTCATTAATCGCTCTTGTTTAAAGAAAAGTCAAGTGTTTTTGTTTAAAATATTATTAAGAAGTTATTAAGTTATTTTTTATTTTTCTTTTCTAAAATCTTTTGCGTCTGTTTTACGCTTTCTATAAAATGTTTTTCAACTGCGGAAAGCTCGTCTTTAACTGTTTCTTTATATTTAGCATACTCTGCCAGTGCTTTATTCTCAGCCTCAAGTTTTGATATGGTTCCAGAGTTTTCAAGTAATTCCGACCCTGTCATTTTAATAAAATCATCAAGTTTTAAAATCCAATCTTTCATTGTCATTGGAACTTGTCTAATTGCTTGCAATTCAGCAAATTCAAGGTAGGCTGAAGTAATTCTGTTTAAAATATTCAATTCTTTTTCATCCAGATAGTTTTTTGCAACAGTAACTTCGTTTTTTCTTGGATGATTACCTTTAAAAACTGTTAAGCCCATGTTATCTTTGGCACTATCTGCTCTTAAATAAATAATTTCAGCAGCAGTATGACCATGGGCTGCAAAATGCATTTTATTTTGAACAACTTTAAAGAATTTTATCGTTTCATCTGCCTTAGGGCTATAATCAATGCTTGTTGCATAAATATCTAAAATCTGGCGGTAAAAAACTTTTTCAGATGAGCGAATATCTCTAATTCTCTCTAAAAGTTCTTTCCAATACCCGCCACCACCGGATTGTTTTAATAATTCATCATTAAGAGCAAACCCTTTAATCATATATTCTTTAAGGGTTTGCGTTGCCCAAATTCTAAATTGAGTACCTCTTAAAGATTTAACGCGATAACCGACAGAAATTATAACATCAAGGTTATAATGTTTTGTATTGTAGTTTTTTCCGTCATTGGCAGTTATTCGGAAATTCCGAACAACTGAATTTTCATCAAGTTCACCTTCTTCAAAAATATGGGAAATATGTTCGCTAATATTTGCCTTACTTGATTGAAACAACTCAACCATTTGATTTTGTGTAAGCCAGACGGTTTCATTTTCAATTTTTACATCTATTTTTGTTTTGCCGTCTTGGGTTTGATAAATTATTATATTATTTTCCATTAAAACATTATTCTCCTAAAGCGTATTATATAACAAAAACAGGGAAATTGCTCTTAGTATCTCAATCTCAAAGACATTTCGACACATCTCATTTTATGAGACAAATTATTTTTGCACTTTGTTGCACTGTTTTGCACTCGGGGATAGGTTGATTCGGCGGGAGATAGACCTTGAAACAAGTTCAGGGCAACAGATTTGCGGTGCAAAAGAGTGCAAGAATAGAGATAAAAGTGCAAAAAATGACCCACAAATCTCAACACTAAAAAATCGCCTCAAAGGGCGATGGTGTGGGTGATTGCGTTATATTAACTGCCATCTAAAAGTCTCTAATAAGTTATACTCAACACTAAAAAATCGCCTCAAAGGGCGATGGTGCGGGTATTTAGTTTATATAAAACGCCATTTAAAAGTCTCTGATACATTATAATTATATAGGTCATATTGGTGCAAAAGAATGCAAGAATAGAGACATTAGAACTATACATGCCAGAGTAGAGATTGGAACTCTTAAAAAACCTGAAAATCCACTCGCCTTAGATTATACGACGTTAACTTGAGTATAAAATTTTGAATTTCTTATTTTTCTATAACTTTCCTTTCGTTTTATCTTAGCATACACATTAATTGCTCTTGTTCAAAGGAAAGTCAAGTGTTTTTGTTAAAAATTTTATTAAGAAACTATTAAGTTATTTTTTTTAGAGTAAGAAATAAATCTTTAATATTTTCATTATCATCTTGCATTTGCTTTAAATAATTAAGATGATCTTTTGAATTTTCATTTTCATTGGATTCATCAAGCTTTTGCTGTGCTAGTAGTTCCTCAATTGTGTTTTCAAGTTCTCTTAAATCGCAACCTATTATATCAAATTTCCCTATTAAATTCTCTAATTTTTCTTTATCACATTCAAGAGTATACGGATCACAATCACAATTATCTATTGAGTTTTCTATCAAATCATCTAGGTTAACAATTATATTCACTTTTATACTGCTACCATATTGTTCAATTAGATCTTCATCATAATCCTCAAGAAAATTCATCAAAATATCCAAATCATATACACTATTGCAAGAATTAACATCCTTAGTAACTGAATCCATAAAATTAATAATAAAACTATTAACAATTTCGTTTTCATCAAAAATTGAGCTTGTAAGCTTATTTAGAAAATTTTCCATTTCTGATAGTTTATGATCTTTAACTATATAAGAAAGTTCGGACTGTAACTTATCAAGCAATGCTATATCTTCAGTTTTAATTATTATGTCAAACAACAAGTCAACTAACCTATACTGCCAATTATTTAAATTATATTGTTTAACTTTTTCAAAAAGTATATAGGCATATGTTTCATCAACATTTTCTTTACCAATTAAGGAAGCCTCTATCCAAATAAATTGATCAACAGTATCTGCAATTTCTATAAAATCAGAAACTATATTATTTTCAACAATATAGTTTTCAAGAAAATCAGTTATTGATGGATTACAAAAAGATATACCATATGGATTTGTGTTAATAAAATCGCCTTCAAGAATTTTTAAACATTTTCTAAAATCTAAATCTGTAAAATTTTCTAAATATAATTTAGAACAAATATTTTTTGAAATTTCTTTTACCGCTTGTTTGCAATTCGGTTTCCAATATCTTCCCCCAAGAGAAACTACTGAAAAAAGCACACTTCTTGTCTTGTTATCAATTTGATTTTCAAAAGCATGCTTCCATATTTCAGAAGGATTATCTAAATTTTTAATAAATTCACAATGGTAATCTTGCGCAGGTATATTTTCATGAATTTTTAATTTCGTCATAGATTCAATAATCCGAGGATTATAATTCGGATGTTCAATAATTGAAAAATATCTATGCTCAATTAAGAGATTATCTATATATTCTTGGGGTAATTCAGAAAAATATAAATGACTGTATAAAATATCCGCTTTTATTTTTTTAGTGTAATTTTTTAAATCGATAATACATTTTTTAAAATCAAATTTCTCAATCTTTTCATGTAATAACTTTGATTGTTGCAAAATATATTCTCTTGTAGTGAGTATTAATTTTTTATTTTTTGATTTATTTATACGATTTATAAAAATTATTAAGGATGAGTCTTCATTTTTTGTTAGATGTGTTTCGCCTAAAAAATCGTCATAATAAAATATTTTTTTTACACTTGGATCTAAGTTGTAAACAGAATATGCATCTTGAATATTTTCTGAAATATTAAAAAATTCATACCCGCCATCTGCAACATAGCTATAAACTATCATTTCCGCTAAAGTTGTTTTGCCAACTCCCGGCGCACCTGAGATAACTACAAAATTCTCACTATTTAAAATATTTTGCGCTTCGCTTACGCTTGGATTAGAAACAAATTTCTTAATTTTTTCTTTTATTTCATCCAATTTAAAACGAGACTCATTTACAATATTGCTGTGTAAAATTTGCTCTAATACTTTAGTGCTTGTCAACCACAATTTAAAATGTTCTCTTTCAATTTCGGGAAATTTTGTAATCAAATTATTTAAATCATCATTTCCATATATATCAGATGCTGATTTGATAAAAGGATAACATATTTGCATAACTTTATCTTTATTTTTAGGACTTAGCGATTGCGATGTTGATATTATGTATCTTTTTGGATTTAATTCTTTTATTTTTTCAGCTTCAATCTTTAGTGCATTATATAAATCATTTAACGTAGAGTTCTTATAATGCTTACATTGCACAATTAATTGATTTAAGGTATCTTTTGAATGCCTTAAATCAATCCCACCATCTTTACCGGATTTAAATGTTTCAAGCGTAATTGATAACTCTTTTTGCAATAAATCTCTTGTTAATAATTCAAAATCTTTTGGTGATAATGTTTCAAAATTATACATCCGTTACATCCTTTTGTTTAATTATAGTATAAATATTCTGTTCAGAGTTGAAGAAATCTCAATCTCAGAGACATTTCGACACATCTTAATTTACGAGATAAATTATTTTTGCACTTTATTACACTGTTTTGCACTCGGGAAAAGATTGAGGTGGGGGGGGGGATAGACCCTAAAACAAGTTCAGGGGGACGGGTTTGCGGTGCAAGTTAGTGCAAAAATAGAGACAAAAGTGCAAATTTTGACCGCCAAATCTCAACACTAAAAAATCGCCTCTATGGGCGATGGTGTAGACGATTGGCTTATATTAACTGCCATCCAAATGTCTCTAATACATTATAACCAGTTGAAAATATAACTCCAATTATTATTTAATTGAAACAAACTGAAACAAAGCATTAAAAAAGAGTTTCGTTAATCTCGAAACTCTTTTGTTATAATAGCTGGGGAGAGACTCGAACTCTCGACCTCTCGGGTATGAGCCGAACGCTCTAGCCAGCTGAGCTACCCAGCCATGCTATTACTTTTTTATTTAATTTCCAACTTGGTTTTATCTTTATTGAAACAATTTTGAAACAATTTCAGATATTTAATTTTTGTTTAGCCCTATAACTCGCTTATATCAAGCATTTCGGCTTTACCTTTGGCAGTTGACTCTACGGGTATGAGCCGTGCGCTCTCACCAGCTGAGCTACCTTGCCATTTTTCTCTTCGGTTTTTATTTTCACACAAACATTATCAAAAATCAACCCTTTTTATTTACAACATTGTTAATTTTATTACTTTATAATAAAATACCAGTAAAGGGAGGGTGTATGCGACAATATTTTAAAACCAAAGAAGTTAGCTATAATGCTATTTTTTACAGTGCGTTCAAGGCGCTTATCGTTCTTGAACTGCTTATGCAATCACCCAAAACTCTCGATGAGCTTTGTGATGCCCTTATCAAATCACCTCACGTTAAGTCTAATATTTCAAAAGATACTTTACGCGTTTATATTAATTCTTTTAAAATAGCGGGCTGTAAGGTCGAAAAAAAACTTACAGGCGAAAAACATAGAGAATATGCCTATTTTATAAAAGAAAATCCATTCAGGCCGGTGATTTCTAATTTACAGATTGAAAAGCTTTTCGACATTTATGACGTTATTATGTATAATATGCCGTTTGAAGAATTTTTAAATACGGATATTTTATTCCGAAAATTTATGGAATGTTTTAATAATCCGGTTTTTAACGAGGCATATTGTGCACATTCACTTTTAAAAGATATGGATTTTGACTTATTGCGAACCCTTGAACAATGCTGTCAGGAGAATTCTCTTGTGACAGTTTTATATAATTCGCCACGCTCCGGCCTCAAGGAAATCCCGATTATTGCCCACCAAATGAAAATACAGAGCGATAAACTTTATATTGAAGGCTTTGGTATGGAATATAATCAGGAGGCAATCTTTTTATTAAACAGAATCGTAAAAATTACTAATATTGTTTCGTCTGCAAATATTAAAATGCCGGAGGATAATATGATTGATGTTATATGCGAATTTTACGATTCTGATATTGAACTCACACCTAACGAAACAGTAATTTCACAAACAGATTCGGTGCGGACTGTTATGCATAAAACTTCTAATAAAGTTTTAAACAACCACAGATTTCTGCAACTGGCCCAAAACTGCAAAATCATCAGCCCGCAAGAATACAGAGATGAATTTATTACCGGATTGAAAAACGTTAAAGGAATTTATGAATATGGAAAATAGCAGCAAGCAAATCGACAGTTGTATAAAAATGTTCGCCCTTCTAAAACTTTTATTAGAGGACAATGCAAACTTTAATCAGGTTATAAAAGTAATCTCTGATGGGCCGCAAAGTACAGGCAGCGAAAATAGTAATTATAGCGTCACTCTTAATAAATACTTGAACACACTCAAAATTTTCGGATTGAATGTTAAAAAAGAAAGAGGACAATATCATTTACTCAACCCGCTTTTCAAAATAAATCTTACAGCCCAAGAATTGAAAGCCTTTTTGCTTTTAAAACGCTACAGCGAATCTGAAGAGCTTGAAGAGAGTATGCGGGAAGAGCTTACCAAAATCATCAGGGCTTTTGAACTTCGCTTTTCCGAAAGTACACAGATGCTTGCGAAAGCAAATGAATCACAACATAACGCAAACTTCAATTTTTATTATAAAAAATTCACAGATAAACTCGACACCTGCTCCAAATTTTGCCGTGAAGATTATATTGTTGAAATAATTTACTATGATAAAAAGAACAAAGAGAAAAAAATAAACTGTAAAGCATTAGACCTTAATTATAGAAGCGGTGCTGTATTTTTAGAAGTATTAGACCTCACTTCACGCTTAACGAGCCAAATTTCCCTCGACAAAATTATAAGTATCAAACAATCACACTCTAAAACTGATAGTGCAAAGAATATGAATAGAGTTGTAGTTTTCGGCTTAAAAGGGCGACTCGCAAAAAATTACAAACTAAGGAAGTGGGAATATGCAAGAGGCATAGAAAACGAATGGCTCATAATTGTTAACAGGGACGAAAACGAAGATGAATTGACAAAACGAATATTAAAATACGGCGATTCGTGTAAAGTTTACGGTCCTCTGGATTACAAAAATAAAATTTATTCGACATTCTCTGAAATATTAAAACTTTATGAACCGGAGACAACTAGTTAGTTGTACCTGCTTTGTATCCGCAAAACGCGTAAACCGCAGGGAGAATCCGCTCCAGTTTCATTTTTTTGACGAATTTTACTTTGGCAAGAACCATAATACCGATTAAGTCGTCAACACTTGCGATAGCGTCTTTAAATTTAAGTTTTCTATCAGGTTCATCATCGTCGATATCGGATACGAAGTTCGCGATTTTCACCGCAGCCTGCCATCCTGTGGTTACGGCCAAACCTGTAGCTGCAAGCTTGGCGGGAGTATTATTGAGCCGCTTAAATTCATCACAAAAAAGCATTGCGCCGGAGACCGCCAGACCCGGGACGGCAATCATGGAATATTGAAAAATGCCTTCATCAAGCTTGCGTTCATGTTTTTTACGGTTAGAAGTCAAAACGCCGCCGAGAACACCGCCGCTTACTGCACTAAGGGCAACTCCAAGCATCTCTTTTAGGGAATAATTCACATCAAAAAAGCCTTTATTCTGCTTTCTTGCAATCAATGCAACCGCAAGAGCGGCGCCGCTTGCCGCGGTAATTGCCGAAGCAATTTTCGTCTGTGCGGAAGCTTCCGAGGCACGTCTGCGCTTATTATCCCTAATCACTGATATTTTCTTATTTTGACAATTGCTATTCGGGGTATTATTAATTGTTACCGGCTGTATCATAATTTTAATTTAACGTAAAAATGTTAGAATCATGTTAGCCGGTACGACAAAAGCACCCGTCTAATTAACGGGTGCTTTTCAAATAATTTTAACGCAGAATTATACAGCTTTTTTTACTAAACCTTTTTTAAGGCAAGATGTGCAGACTTTAACAGATTTAACCTGACCGTTGATTTCTGCTCTAACAGTTTGAAGGTTAGGTTGTTGGTGTTTAACGTTTTGTTTATTTGAGAAAGATCTGCTTGCAGCTTTTAAACTTTCTTTTCCGCATATTTCACATTTTTTTGACATAATAATATTCCTTTTCTAGCTAGTAGTATAACAACATCATACAATGAAAATTCTTTTTTGCAAGCCGCGCCGACAAATTTGTTAATAAAATTTAAAATCTCTCATAAATCTTATCAATATTTTTCAGGAAATCGCCTTTATCGAAAAGCGCTTCAATCTCGCCTGCGCTCAAACGTGAAGTGACGTCAGGGTCAGCGAGGAGATTTGCTTTAAAATCGCCATCATTTTCAAAAGCATCAAGAGCATTGCGCTGAACGATTTTGTAGCTTTCTTCACGGGTTAAACCTGTTTCTATAAGGCGCAGGAGAACTTTTTGCGAGAAGATTATTCCGCCGAATTTTTCCGTATTTTTGAGCATATTATTTTCGTGCACTACTAAATTGCGAACGACATTTTCAAAACGGTTAAGCATAAAGTCCACTAAAATCAGGCTATCAGGGAAAATTATGCGCTCGGCCGAACTGTGTGAAATATCGCGTTCATGCCAGAGGTTAATATTTTCCATTGCGGCAAGTGAATTCGAACGTACGACACGCGCAAGCCCGCAAAGATTTTCGCTTAAAACAGGGTTTTTCTTGTGCGGCATAGCGGAGGAACCTTTTTGACCTTTTGCAAAGCCTTCTTCAACCTCCAAAACTTCCGTACGCTGCAGGTGACGAATTTCTGTTGCGAACTGTTCAATAACGCTTGCGATTAACGCCAGAGATTGCATAAAGTATGCGTGGCGATCACGCGCAATAATTTGTGTTGAAATCCGCGCAGGTTTCAGCCCCAAATTTTGGCATGTAATCTCTTCAATCACAGGGTCGATGTTGGAATAAGTTCCGACAGGGCCTGAGATTTGACCGACTTTAATTCCTTCAAGTGCGTGTTTGAAATTATCACACTGACGTTCTAAAATATCAATCCACGAAGCGATTTTGGCACCGAACGTCATAACTTCCGCGTGAATCCCATGTGAGCGGCCGATACAAACCGTGTTTTTATGCGCACTCATAAGGCTGTATAACGCGTCCAAAAGCTCCTCAAAATCTTTCAGGATAATTTCGGCGCTGTCAGCGATTTGAAGCGCAAAAGCCGTATCAATAACATCGGAACTTGTCATTCCGACATGCATATAACGCGCGTATTCGCCCAGATTTTCGTTAACATTTGTGAGAAACGCGATAACATCATGCCGGACTTCGCGCTCAATTTCGTCAATTCGCGCAACCGAAAAAGAAGCGCGTTTTTTGAGTTCTTCAATATCCCCAATCGGGAAATCGCCGTTTTGCGCATAAGCATCACAAACAGCAAGTTCAACCTTAAGGTAGTATGCAAATTTTGAGTCAAGTTCCCAAATTTTCTTCATTTCTTCACGTGAATATCTGTCAATCATTTAGACTCCTTTTCAAGTATCTGTGCGCAAAAAGCGTCAACCTGATTTCGTAAATTTTCTAAAGTTCCGTTGTTGTGGAAAACATAATCGCTTTCTTCAAGCTTCATAAACTGCGACATTTGCGAATTAATCCTGCGCATTGCGTCTTCTTGCGAAAGATTGTTACGCGCCATCAAACGTTCAAGCCGTGTTTCGTCGTCGGCGAAAACAAAAATAATTTTATCAAATAAATCTTCCATTTTCGCTTCAAACACAAGCGGAATTGCAACGAGAATAACTTTTTCACCCCTCTGTGCCTCAAAATATTCCTCTAAACGCTGACGGATAACAGGATGAACGATATTTTCGAGTTTTTTACGCGCATGATAACTTGAAAAAACGATTGCGCCGAGTTTCCCACGGTCGATAACACCGTTTGTTAAAATATCCTCGTCCTCAAACGCCTTGATAATTTCATCAGCATGGGTATTCAAAACCTCATGGCCGATTTTGTCGGTGTCTATAACGTCGTAGCCTTTTTCTCTAAAAAAGCCTTCAACCGCGGTTTTACCGGACGCAATATTTCCTGCTATCGCAATTTTAATCATCCTGCGTAATCCTATTTAAGAAGTTCTTCAATTCCTTAATCGCCTGCGGCTTGATTGGCTTAAACTCTCCGCGTTTCAGGCCCTCAATCGAAATCGTCGCGTGCTGAATACGTTTCAAACTTTTAACCTCATAGCCAAAATGTTCAAACATTTTACGAATTTGTCTGTTTAACCCTTGAAAAAGCGTGATTTTCATCGTCGTAGAACTGTTATCCTGTTCAAGAACCGTGATATCCGCATAAGCCATTTTACCTTTTTCAATTTCGATACCGAGCGCCATTTGCTCAAGTTCGTGCTTGTGAACGCGTGCATTAACTGTGACAAGATAGATTTTTGGAACTTTTACAGACGGGTGCGTAAGCTGGTTAATGAGTTCACCGTCGTTTGTCAAAACCAATAGTCCTGTTGAATCTTTATCCAAACGCCCGACAGGCTTAAGATGATAAAGATTTTCAGGTAAAAGGTCATAAATTGTTTTTCTGCCTTTTTCGTCGTCCGCGGTCGTGATGTAACCGGCGGGTTTGAAGAATTTATAATACTCGTGCTTAACCGGACGAACCATTTTTTTATCAACAAAAACCTTGTCTTTGTCCTGTACAAGATATCCTAATTCAGTGACAGTCTTACCGTTAACGTTAACCTTGCCGGCTTCAATAAGTTCATCAGCCTTGCGACGCGAGCAAAGCCCTGACGACGCAATATATTTATTTAATCTTACACCTGACATAAGCACTCCTTTTCGAATACTGTAGCAAGGATTTCCGGCATTTTGCGGTAAAGTTTGCCCGAATCAGCCGCGATTGCAACGACTTCGACATCAGCAATAATATAAGGTTTGTTTGAGCCGTTCGCGTAAATTTCCTGCGTAAATGTAACGCTTGTACCGTTAAACGCAGAAATCCACGTATGAATTGCCAACCGGTCATCAAGCCGCGCTGAGCGTTTGTAGCGGACATTGAGATTTGTCACCGGCATTACGATATTTTGTGTTTCAAGCTCCTGAAGCTTGTAACCGTTAGCCTCACACCATAGAACGCGCCCCATTTCGAACCATCTGAGGTAAGAACCGTGCCATACAACGCCGTAAGCGTCTGTGTCTGCGTAAAAAACTTTTTGTTCAAATATATGTTTCATAAACCTATCCTAACATGAATTATATTGTTTCTTCAACTTCTAACATTTGGATTTCTTTTGTTGACTTAACGCCCAGAGCTTCAAGTTTTTCGATTTGCCCGATCATATTTCCGCGGCCGTCAAGTTTAGTTAGCGCAGAATTAAGCCCGTCGCGCATTCTCTTCAAATCTGCAAGCAATGTCGCAAATTTATCAAGCATTCCGGTACAAACTCTCACAATTTCCTGCGCGTTTTTGTTCTGCCTGTCAAGCGCCATAAAAGAATTAACAATTTTCAAAGACGCTAACAAGGTTGACGGTGAAACCGGCATAATACGATTTTTCCATGCAAAATCCCACAATTCGCAGTCGTCACAGAAAATCAGTGAATAACAGCTTTCAATAGGGATAAACATCATAATATATTGGAACGAATCCGCATCTGCATACTCGCGTTTTCCAAGCCCTGTTATATGAGTTTTCATAGAATGTTTAAACTCACGCAAATAAAGCGCACGTTCCTCATCAGAATGCGCATTCAAATAATTATCCCACGACGCAAAAGAAGTTTTCGCGTCAACAAAAACCTTTTTATTATCAGGGAGATAAACAACCGCGTCCGGTCTGCCTTCGGTCACAACAGCCTGCAAGTCATATTCCTCACCTTTTCTAAGTCCGGAGGATTCAAAAACACGTTCTAAAACAAGCTCACCCCATCGGCCGCTTGTCCTGTTGTCCGCTTTCATAACCTTCACCAGCGACGCCGTTTCTTGAGAAATTTGGTTTCCGGCCTTAATAAATGTCTGAATATTATTATCAAATGCAACAAGTTTATCGCGTTCCAAACGCGCATTTTCATTGTTATGCTTTTCAAAATCTTCAATTCTTTCTTTAAACTGTTTCAAGATTCGGTCAAGAGATTCCGTATTCTTTGCAGTAATCGTATCGGAGGAGCTATTCAAAAGTTTCAACGCTGTATTTTCAAACTCCGACTGCATAAGTTTAAAAAATTGTTCTTCGCGGGATTTAGCATTCTTCGCAACGACCGTTTGAAGGATAAATACTAGTCCAGCACCCAGCAAAAAACCGATTAGGAAAATTACAATATTCATACTATACTCCTCAGACTATCTCAACTAAAAAAATTATACCATAAAAGTATTACGGCATGGTCTAAAGCATGGTGTAGAGCATGATTGAGGGGTTTTCTCAATCTTTAGATTTAGATTTTCATATCATCCCGATTTTTCATTAATATCAACCACTCCATGGATGTAAACACCCTTCAAAAAAAGTAGTATTAAAAATGTAGAGGGAAGAAAAACTAAAGGGAGCAAAATAATGAGAGAGTTTAAACGTAACGCAAAAGTTTTATTGATTGACGACAACGCGAATCACCTTAGAGGCGTAAAAGAATTAATCGAAATCGAAGGAACTTTTGACGTAGTAGCAACTACAACAAGCGCAAACGTTGGTATCACAATGGTCAAAAAATACAGACCGGACGTAATTTTGATGGACATCAATATGCCGGAAAAAGACGGGCTTCAAGCCATTCAAGAAATCGACAAGCTTGGCTTAGGCGTAAAAATCATCTCACTGAGCGGATATGATGATTCAGATTTAATCTTCCGCGCTATGAAATTAGGTGCTAAAGGCTACATCTTAAAAACTATGGCTTCAACCCAGTTAATCAGAGCTATCGAAGAAGTTTTAGCCGGCAAAATTTTCCTACCTGCAACATTATCCGCAAGATTCTTTGAATACTTCCAAAAATCACACAAAATGGAAACCGCTCCTTCTTGCACAGAAAACCTTCTTTCAAACCTGACAAACAGAGAAGAAGAAGTTCTTGAACTCTTAACAGAAGGCGAAAACTACAAAGGCGTTGCAACAAAATTATTCATCTCTGAAACAACAGTAAAAACACACGTTAACAGTATCTTCCAGAAATTACAGGTTAACGACAGAACACAAGCGGTTCTCTATGCATTGAAAAACGGGTTCGGGAATAAAAAACGCGTAAAGATTAGTGCATAATGAAAGACAAAAACATATACCATGAAATAAAGAATCAAATTTCCGTGTGCGATCTGTACACGGAAATTATTCGTAAAGTCCTTGACAAAAAAGGGATTGATGACGAAACCGTCACACGTGCCGTGCAAAACATTAAAAATTCACTTGCGCTGATTGCGGATTGTGCAAGTTCTTTGCGTGAGGTTCGGCTGCTAGAATTACGCCTTGCAAACTTAATTGCTGACGCAATCGAAATTTGCAAGGCGTATAAAGAAATCACTTTCACAAACGAAATTCCATACGACACAACAATCAGCGCCGACAAAAACAAATTCACCTCCGCGCTTGTAAACATAATGAAAAACGCAATCGAAGCCGGCGCGACAGAGGTTAAAATTTACCCGCGCGGCAACGATATCCTAATCGAAAACAACGGCGAACCAATTCCGGCAGAAATCCGCGAAAAGATTTTTGAAGACGGTTTCACAACCAAAGAAACCGGTACAGGTTTCGGCCTTATGCTTACACAAAAAGCCCTGAATGAACAGGGGTTCAAGCTTAAGCTGATACAACATACAAACGTAACAATTTTTAACATTTCACGTGACTAGACGCAAATTTCGCTATTTTTGTCCCTTAATTATATATATAGGGGATACAAAAGGAAAATGGATTTTTTCAGATCACTAAACGAAGTACGAAAAAATAGCGGACAGTTAGACCGCTGGGAAAACCGGCAGCGTGACAAAGATGCGCAGCGCAAAGCGTATCAAAAGAAACACGCCCCTACTCCTGAAGAAATCGAAAAAGCAAAACAACTCGGCGAAACCCTTATTAACGTAATCGACGTAATGGACGACCACTCCGAAAGCGTTGCCGAAAACGTAGAAACCGCAACCGAAGGAATTTCAAACATCGCAGTTTTAGGCGGCGTTCTGGGTGCAGGCTTTCTTGCGTGGAACTTAGGGATTAAACCCGCTAATAAAAAAATTAGAGAGGCGGCAAAAGCGTTTGACAAGGACGCAAAAAATCTGGAATTTGCAAAAACGCTTCACGAAAAAGCAAAAATCAGGCTTCATAACGGTGAAATCATTGACAAAACCCACTTTGCCCCGCATGATTTACGGCGCGACGCGGATTTTTTAAACCGCATAACAGACGATAACTTAAAACATCAGGCGTTAGAAATCAACAAAACTTGGAAAAAATCCATTAAGGGATTCGAGCGCAATCGCTGGATAGCGGTTGCGTCAGTGCCGCTGGCGGCACTGACTGCGTGGGTTGCAGGTAATATTTTCACGACCAAATTGCAGGTTGACAGTTCACGTATCGCACGTTTTCAGGCGCGTCGCGAACTTCGCGACCCTAAAGCTTTCGTAAATTATACTCCGGAACAAATCGCTCAAGCGCAGGCTGAACTTGAAAAACACCCTGAAAAATCAAAGAAAAAGCAGAAAAACAATCTTAAAAAAGGCTTTTTACCTAGTATCAGAGAACTTTTACGCGACCGTGACAACTACAACCGGACAAAAAAACTTCGCGAACAAAAGCAATCAATGATTGAGCGTCCTCTTACTGACGCCGAAATTCAACAGGCAAAAAAAGATCAGGAAGTAATTCAACGCGTCGTCAAACACATAAACAACGAAGCCGAAAAGAATTCCGAAAAAATGGAAGTTGCCGCTAACGTAATAATGAGTACCTTCCCGATTGTCAGCGGCGCTATGGGATGGTTATTAACACTCGGTTTTGAAAAATCCGGACTCATCAAAAAATGGGTCGGCAACTACGTGGAGAAAAACGGCAGCGAAGAAGCAAAAACCGCGTTCAAAGAGTTTTCAAAACTCGATAAAAAAGATCCTAAATATACCTCTGCATGGCGTGAATTTTTCGGCGAAATCACCGGCGTTCCAATGAACAAAAAACAAACCAAAAAACTTCATGAAAGCAAATTCTTCAAAGAATTAAACGATAAACAAGACGGTAAAAAAGCAGCCAAAGACATAACTAAATTTGACAAAATCTGGCGCAAATCAAAAGACATTCTGGCCGGCGGAATCTCACACTCACGCTGGGGCGGCAAGGCAATAATCGGTTTTGCGGCAACATTCCTTGCAACCTTCCCTGCCTCTCTTATCGCTCTTAAACTCCAGAAAAACGCCGCACGCGCCGGCCGTTACACCGCTAAACGCGAACTTGAAAAAGACCCGACAAACTTCATCGGCTACTCTCAAGAAGAACTCGACGAAGTAAAAGACGTTAAAAACGAAAAAGCTAAAGGCTCTAAAATAAAAGAATACGCGCTATTCATTCCGAATGTTCTGCGCGATTATTTCCGTTACGAGAAATACAAAAACAAAGAATACAAAAAGCAACAAGCACTCAACGCAGAGTTGAAAAAGCTTGATGTATCAGAAAAACAGCTTCGCGACGCTAAAAACTTACAGGCGAAAGTTTTCAACACATTTGAAAAAGTCGACGACAAATCACAGGCATACTCAGAAGCTACCGAAGCCGCAATCGAAACTTCCCAGCCGTTAGTTTACGGAGCGGGCTATTTAGCCGCAATTTCTCCGTTGATTATTTTCGGTATAAAAGCCGCAAAGGGTAAATATACACCGTCTAAAATCACTGAAAAAATCACAAAAACAATCGCAAACGCAACACGACTTCAAAAATCAAAACTATTCAAAGGTTATCTAAAAACCGTTGAAAAGCATACAGCAACAGTAGTCGCAAATACTGACACAACGAACACAACAGCAAGCGCAATCCTCAAAGACATCAATCTTACAGAAACGCCTATAACGGAAATCGTCAATAAAGGATTACGCAACTTGAGAACCCATATTTCAACAAGTATGCGTAACCTGAATCTGCGCGAACAAGAAGACAAACTATATGACATCGAAAGAACAATAAAAAAATACGTATTCCAGAACCCGTACAGCGAAGAGTCTTATAACAAAGAAAGTTACAGAACGATTTCACGCCTGTTTAGCCGAATCAGGGGTATCGACAGCGCAACGACAAGAGCCGATGTAGTTGACATATTGCTTATGAACAAAGAGGCAGTAAAAGGAATTCCGACCGAAAGATTTGAAACGGCAATGAAGTTTGTTTCAAATAGCCTGATTACCGATAAAAACACCCAAACAATCGCAGATTTATTCACCGGACTTTCACAACTACAAGCCGGTTTAACACGTAATCTGCTCAACAAACCTGAAATTCAGGCGCTAATTAAAAAACTTCCGGCAGAAGACGCCAAGAAAATCATGAACTTTAAAATCCCTGAACTTACTCAGGAAGATGTTTCAGGACTTTTAAGAAAAGGCTTAATTGATAAAGAGTACTACCTGAAATTTGTTGATTACCTGCCGCAGCCGACAATTGTAAATATTCCGCTGCGCTTCAAGGATATACCGCAGGTTGCAGAATCTGTATCAAATATTGCAAAAGGCGCGGCTTCTACAGCCAAACTCGCAGACACCGTTGCCGGCACAAAAGTCGCAAACAGCAAGACCGTAAAACTTCTTGAAAACCTTGATGTCCTTAACGACCCTAAAGCCGGTATGGAACGGCTTGCCAAATACATCGAAGGTCTTGACGATAACGCATACATAAAACTTGTAAGCAAAACTCCAATCGGAGGCTGGGAAAAAGAAAATGTCATTAAAATAATCAAAAATATTTCCAGAATCTATGAAAACATTCCAAAAGAAGAAGTAAAACGTATTCAATCCGCATTGGTTAAACAATTCCAGGAAAACCCTGATAAATTTATCGAAGCGGTTAAATCCGGCAAGATTATGCAAATCTTTATGACTCCGGAACTTCAAAAAGGACTTGCTGTTGCAGGTATAAGCTGGGTTGCATTCACAGCCATAATGACCTACGCTATTGAATCGTGGCTTGCCGAAATCCAACTTCGCGCCGGAAGATTAGGTGTTAAAACAGCAATGGACGACCTGCAAGACCATCGTTACTATGCAAACGTAATTCCTGAAGAAAACATTGCGCCGGTCGAAACATCAACACCGGATTCTACCGAAAATAATTTACTTGCGAAGTTTAAAAAGTAACGCTTTTATGCTATAATCTCCATGTCGTTTTATTATAATTGGTAAACACAGGAGGTTTTTATGTGGGAAAAAGACATCAACATCAATGAAGTTAGAGAAATTCGCACGCGTACATCCGTTTTCTTCGGCTGCGGCGCTATCGAAAAGATTAACGACATTGCAAAAATTTTGAAAGATGAAAAAGGCATTGATAAAGTTATCGTTATGTCAGGCCGTAATGCATACAAAGCAACCGGTGCGTGGGATTACGTTGAAAAAGCCTTAAAAAATAACGGTATTGGTTATGTAAATTACGATCAGGTTACGCCAAACCCTACAACTCACCACGTTAACGATGCGGTTAAAATGGCGAAAGATTTCGGCGCAAAAGCTGTTATCGCAATCGGCGGCGGTTCGCCGACAGACGCAGGCAAAGCAACTGCAATCCTGCTTGCGAATCCGGACAAAACCGCCAATGACCTGATGGAATTTAAATTCACTCCAACCGTTGCAGCACCTATCGTTTCAATTAACCTGACTCACGGAACAGGTACTGAAACTAACCGTTTCGCAGTTGTTACGATTCCGGAAAAAGATTTCAAGCCGGCAATCGCTTATGATTGCATTTACCCAATGTTTGCAATCGACGACCCGAAATTAATGACAAAACTTTCACCGAAACAAACAAGATTCGTTTCAATTGACGCTGTTAACCACGTCGTAGAAGCAGCAACTTCTACCGTAGCGTCACCTTACACTATCACACTTGCCAGAGAAGTTATAACTCTCGTTGCAAAATATCTTCCTAAAGCAATCGAAAATCCTGAGGATTTAGAAGCAAGATACTTCTTAGCTTACGCGGCAATGATGGGCGGTGTATGTTTCGACAACGGCCTGCTTCACTACACACACGCACTTGAACACCCGCTAAGCGCCGTCAAACACGAACTTTCACACGGACTGGGTCTGGCAATGCTTCTGCCTGCTGTTATCAAAACAATCTACAAAGATAAAGCAAGCACCCTCGCCTACATCTTAGAACCAATTGCCAAAGGCTTGGAACCGCTCGCCTCTGACGCCGAAAAAGCCGGTGATATGGTTTATGAATGGCTAAAATCCGTCGGTGTTCCTGAAAAATTGAGCGACGAAGGCTTCACCAAAGATGATGTTGAAAAACTCACCGGTTTAGTATATACAACACCATCACTGGCAGGACTCATTGACATCGGCCCTAGCGGTAACTCAAGAGAAGTAGTAAAAAATATTTACGAAAAATCAATTTAGTTTAATAAGGCGCACAAGGTAAACCTTGTGCGCCGCTTTGTAATCAATCTTCAGTTTCTGCGGTTTCGGGAAATCTTTCGGCTACTTCCACGACCATTTCAGCTGTTATCCCCAAAAAATCAGCGGCTACTACGGCCGCTTGAACTCTATTTCTTACATTTAATTTAGACAAAATTGCTTGAACGTGTGCTTTTGCTGTAGAATATGCGATATACAACATTTCAGCTATCTGCGTATTAGAGTAGCCCATAACCATCAGACGAACCACCTGCATTTCTCGTGGAGTTAATTCACTTAACATCCTATTCCAGCCTCCTGTTCTCTCCAAATAATAGTTTGCAACGCTTTATCAAACGCAGACCAATAAATAATCCCTCAAAAGTTCGCTAAAGTATATTGGCCAGTTGGAGAATAGATATAAACTTGGTATTTAAACACCTATTTACCGAATTAACAATTAACTATTAATTTTTCTTTGTTCATGATAATATATTACCGTTACGACAAAAAATTCTAAAAGAGGTATGAATATGCAAGCACGCAGAGCGGCTAGAGAACTGGCTTTTATCCTTTTCTCACAGATTGATAAAGATATTGACAAATATACAAAAGCTGATTTTTCAAATATAGTTTTGAAATCAGTCAGAACACTTAAAAGTAATGCAACAGACGAACTTCAAATTGCGCTGAGCAGCCTGATGGAGTTCAAAGCAGAGATTGAAGATTACGAGGCAAATCACGAAACAAACCTTAATAGACCGCTTGAGGTTTCTAACGTTCCGGTACCGGTGATTTTGTCTTCTGACCTTTCTGAAAAAATCGGCGAAATGATTGATGTCGCTGAAAAATCACTTTTAGCGCTTGAAATCGCTGAATTTACAACTCTTGATTCACAAAGTGAAGTTCAAAATTTTGCAATCGAAATCGCTGAACAATACAAAGAGCATAGCGCAGAACTCGACGAAATAATGCAAAAATATGCTAAAAACTGGGATTTACAACGCCTCGTTACAATGGACAAAAACATCCTCAGAATAGCATTAATTGAACTTTTATACATAAAACAAACTCCTTTAAAAGTTGTTATCGACGAAGCTTTAGAACTTGCGAAAAAATATTCAACAGACGAAAGCACAACTTTCATCAACGGGATTCTGGCTAAAGTCGTTGTTGACTATGCTATTCAATAGGAACCATTATGTTTAAATTCTTCTCTGAAAAATTTGAAAATCTGAAAAACGCACTTAAAAATACGTCAGAAACATTTAATTCCGGCGTTATCGGAGGTGTGGAAAACGAAGAAGAATTTTCGGAATTTGTATTAGAAGATATGGAAGACACCCTCATCAGCGCTGATTTGGGTGTTTCTTATTCTGCGGAATTAATAGATAAACTGCGCGGGCAAAAAAACATCAAACCCGCGCAAATCAGAGAATTTTTGCGCAATGAATTCCTGCAAACACTTGAGCAAGCGGGTTCGACTGAATTAAAATATTCAGACGGAGCGCTAAACATATACTTTATAACAGGCGTAAACGGTGCCGGTAAAACGACTTTAATCGGCAAACTTGCATACAAATTTAAGCAGGAAGGCAAAAAGGTTTTAATTGCCGCAGGCGACACCTTCCGTGCAGCCGCAGAAGAACAGCTTGATATCTGGTCAAAACGCGCCGGAGCAGACATCGTTCGTAAAGATAAAATTGACCCTGCCGCAGTCGTTTACGAAGCGATTCAAAAAGCCAAATCCGAAAACTATGACATTATTTTAGTCGACACAGCAGGCAGACTTCAAAACAAATTTAACCTTATGGAAGAATTATCAAAAATTAAGGCTGTTATTGACAAAAACGCACCGGAAGCATTACGTGAAAGTATCCTTGTAATCGACGCGAACACAGGCCAAAACGGGCTTCAACAGGCCAAAGTTTTTAAAGAATGCACTTCTGTTACAAGCGTTGCCTTGACTAAACTTGATGGTTCTGCGAAAGGGGCAATCGTTCTTGCAATCGCTAAAAACCTTGGCTTGCCTGTAAAACTTATCGGCGTCGGCGAAAAAATGGAAGATTTGCGTGCGTTTAACCCGCAGGATTTTGTAAACGCACTTTTAGAGGGCTAAATGATTTTAGAAAGCGTTAAGACAAAACTTAATAACGAAATTCAATTAATCGGCAGACAGACTTTGGATAAAGGCGGATGTATATTAATTATCGGCGTGGTTCACGGCGACGAGCCGCAGGGCGAATTTTTAATAAACAATTACCTTGAAAAAACAACTGTTTTACCGCCACATTTACTTTTCATACCGTCACTCAACCCTGACGGGCAGTCGCTTGAAACCCGCACAAACGCAAACGAAGTTGATATCAATCGTAATTTCCCGACCGAAAACTGGGAATTAGGGGAGCGTAACCGTTATTTTGGCGGTGAAAGTCCGGCAAGCGAAATCGAAACCCGTTTTGTTATTGATGTTGTAGAAAAATACGCACCAAAACTTATTATAACGCTTCATACCCCGTTCAAAATTGTAAACTTTGACGGAGAGGCGCGTGAAATCAGCGAAAAAATCGGCAAAATTTTCAACTATCCGGTAGAAGCAAGTATCGGCTACCCGACGCCGGGAAGTTTTGGAACATGGGCGGGCATAGAACGTCAAATTCCGATTATCACAATCGAAATGGACGAAGAAATCCCACAGGAAGAACTCGTTGCACCTTTTAAGAAAATGATTGACATGTTACACTAAATACGTAATAATATAGATAATATAGAAAGGAGCATATATGAAAAGACAAAGTATGAAAACCCGCGATTTATGGGCATTTCCAGTGAGGGGGGGGGGGTAAGATTGCTTTTACGATGGCAGAAATATTACTCTCCCTCACTATTATCGGCGTAGTTGCAGCGATTACGTTACCGAGTTTAACCGGTAACATTAACGAAAGAACGTGGAACACCCAGCGCAAGGCGCTTTATGCCAGATTTTCTCAGGCAATCGCGTTGATGCCCGCGCTTAATGGTTATGGAACGTTAACAGAAGACGAAAATGGCAGTGTGACGGCAGACACAGCGGCTGAAACCTTCGTTACTGAAGGTTTATCTAAAGTCTTAAAAATAAACAACATCTGTGACAGTGAACATCTTGCAGACTGCGGCTTACCCTCAAAAATCACCGACTTAAACGGCGGTACGCCATATTCTGAATTTCCCAAAACTTTGTTAGATTTTAACGATTCTTTCTCTTACAATAAAAGCGGCTCTGCAGGCTGGAATCCGTCCTATTCCCAAAAGAATACAAAGGCTGCGGCATTTGAAACACAAAATGGCGAAAGTATTGCCGTATATTATAATCCTTTTTGCAGAATTGACAATGGTGCTGAATATGACAATATTCAACCATATATGTGCGCAAATTTCGTTTATGATTTGAACGGCAACAAAGGACCGAATACTGTTGGAAAAGATATCGGGTTTATCACAGCAATGTATCCGGTAGACTCTGTTGTTGTAGCTCCTATCCCAACACACGGTTACAGCGAATTAATGACGCTTGAGAGTGCCCGCAATACGTGCAGAAATTTAAGTGATGAAAGCCGTATGCCTAATATTGAAGAAATTTCATCACTGTTTTACAATTTTAAATTAATTGGTAGTAACATACATTTTAACGATACATGGTCAAGCACTTATGCGACCACAGACAAGGTCAAATATGTACACTTTGGAACCGGCCTCAGGAACATAAAGGTTATTAGCAGAGGTGACAAAGCGTGTACGCTATGCGTGAAACGCTTATAAAACTATTTACCGATTTCGGTGGCACGCATTGCCATTGCTTTGGAAATATTTACGACCGCAAGGTTTGCCTCGTAAGCCCGTTGTGCGATTACGGCGTCCGCCATATCAACCATCGGGTTTACGTTTGAGGCTCTTATGTAGCCTTCTGCGTCAGCATCAGGGTGACCGGGGCGGTAAATTTTATCACCCAATGTCGGATCTTCCATTACACCCGAATACGTTACACCGCCTTGTAAATACGGCAAAGTCCCAACGCCAAAAACATCTTCTTTCATAGAATTCATCAGCCCGTGAAACGACATATCTTCAACCGCATTCAAAACAGGAATTTTGCGGATATAATTCGGGGTGTCCACGTTAGCAATGTTTTTCGCGTGGATATCCAGACGTGTTCCGTGAACTTGAAGCGCTTTTGCGCCGATATTCATTGATTCAAGTATGCCCATTTCTATAAGCTCCTCTGGTTAGTTATTGCCATTATTTTCCAACGTTAATTACGGTCTTCATCTCTGTAATTAATGATGACATTCTTCTGGTTGCCATTGTGTATAAAAGTGAGTTCTGCTGCATTGCGTTTAATTCGTTCGCAATATCGATTTTTTCGTTTTCACGTTCTTCTATAATGCCTGACGGCCCGAGTTTTGTGGAAAGTTTGGTTTCCAACGGACTGTTCATTGTGCCAAGATATGTTTGAAAATCAATATCTTTTCTTACATAATTCGGAGTATCAACGTTTGCGATATTTGAACCCAGCGCTCTTTGACGCTGTGCAATAAGGTCAAGCATAAGTCCGATTTTTTGTGTACTTTCAAGAGGTGTATACATCTAAATTACTCCCTTATGTTAATTGATTTGTTGTACATATCATCAACAACCTTCATCATACGCATACCGGCAATCATAGAGGCGTTAAGTCTTAACATTTCACTGACGCCGTTGTAGATGTTGGTGTTAGAATTTTCAAGGTTGTTTTGCGCAATACAGTCGTGATTTTTGACAAGCATTGCTTCACCGGAATCCTCGGTCGCAACAAATTTATTCATCCCGATGGATTTAAGGTTTTCCTGACTTGCGAATCGTACAAGCGGGATTGTTCCAAGTTTTTTCCCTGAAATACTCTCGTTTGTATCATAAGCGTAAACATCGCCGTTCTGCTTAATTTCGAACTTAAAGCAGTTAGCCGGAATCTTTATACCTTCACCGACAATCCAATCGTCTTCAGTCACAAGATAACCGTTTTTCCCCTGTTTGAACGCACCGTCACGTGTGAATGCAACTTCACCATCTTGAGAAACAACAGGGATAAAACCCGTTCCGTTAATCGCGACATCGTACGGATTGCTGGTAATCATAATACCGCCTTGCGCGTAATCTGAACGGATAGCGCCGGTCAAATAGCCATCTTCGGTTAACATTTGTTCAAAGTTTACGGTTTTATAACCTTTTGTATTATAGTTTGCAAGGTTATTACCAACGAAACCCAATTTCTCAAACTGGCTTGTTACGTTGCTGACATTTCTTCTGATTATTGCTTGAAAACTATACATAATTTACCTCATTAATTTGCAGAACCTAATTGGCTGATTACTTTTGTCAAATTCTGGTTCTGGATTAGAAACATCTGGCGGTTTGCCTCGAAATTTCTGATTACCGGCATCATTCCCAAAAACTCGTTTTGAAGTGATACGTTGGAATACTCGTTAAATTTTTGTTTGATATCAGGGCGGGAAACAAGTCTGCCGTTAGAATCAACGACTCCGATTGTTCCTGCAAATTCCTGTTTCAATGTTTTATGATTAAAGACTCTGATTTCGCCTTTTTCGTTAATCTTGATATCTTCAAGTTTTTCCGGCACAAACGGAAGTTGAATCGGCATGCCTGCGTTAGAAAGAACCTGCGCGTCCTGAAGAGTCAAAAGATTGCCCTGATTATCCAGTTTAAAACGGCCGTCACGGGTAACTTTTATACCGTCTTTATCCATTGTTTGGAAATACCCTTTTGTCGCAATGGCGCAGTCAAGCGGATTTTCAGAAACAATTATACGTCCGACCTGATCATCAGTGGATTTGGAAAGTCCATGTACCCCGATAAATTCCGTAAATGAAGATACAACAGGGTCTTGCCGCTGGTATCCGATTTTGTCAAAGCCGGTAATGTTTTCGTTATTAATCGCAATGATTTCGCTCTGCAAATGCATAGCCATCAATGAGGCTGTCATACCTTTGTCTACATAATTTACACCGCCGCGTATAATCATAGTTACTACCTTTCTACATATTTAGACAGCGCAGTCACGGGTTGACCTGCGTGAGCAGGGCAAGCAGGTGACGGAGTACTGCTTTTCATACATTACGACTCTTTATTAGTATAAATGTAATCAAGCGCTAATAAATCATCTAAATGAATGGCACTTGTAATTTAATGATAAAAATTTAAAAGTCAATAATACTTGACCGAGTTTTTTGAGCGTGTGATAATTATGGTAAAGAAGGTTTGAAAATGTCAAATACACTTGTATACTTACTAGACGAAAAAATTTATATTAATTTGACAAATAGCTGCACAAACAAATGTATTTTTTGCCTGCGTCAGGATAAAACCGATGTCTGCGGACAGGAAATGTGGCTGGATAATGAAACATTCGGGAAACAAGAAGTTATTGAACAACTCGAAAGCACTATAAAAAAACAGCTTGAAGCCGGTAAACCGCACTCTTTAAACGAAATAATCTTCTGCGGCTACGGCGAACCTTTATTAAAACTTGATTTATTAAAAGAAGTCGCGGCCTATATCCGTGCGAATTATCCAAATACAAAAATTCGCGTAAACTCTAACGGTCACGCAAACCTAATTTACAAACGCAATGTGGCTCCGGAATTGAAACCGTTAATCGACGATATTTCAATCAGCCTCAATGCTTCAACAGAAGAAGAATACAATGAGCTTTCACAGCCAAATATCGCAGGCGCTTATGACGCGGTAAAAGATTTCATAAAATCCTGCGCCGATGCCGGAATAACTACTACTGCCAGTGTCGTTGAAAACTACAAAGGCAGACATCTTGACCTTGAAGCCTGTGAAAAAACAGCTACAAGTCTTGGCGCTAAATTCCGTGTGCGCGAATGGATTCCGGCTGGATACTAGATTTACAACAGTTAAAAACAAAACGAAATAAAAAAGAAAGGCGAAAAAATGAACGTTTTAGACAAAATCATGAAACCAGAATCAATCGCAGTTGTAGGTGCGTCTACAAAACCGAAAACTATTGGTTCTGAAATTATGCAAAGATTAAGAGATTACAAATTTAACGGTAAAATTTATCCGGTTAACCCTAAAGGCGGAGAAATCGAAGGTTTCAAAGCTTACACTTCTATCGCAGAAATTCCGGGGGAAGTTGATTTAGCCGTTATCGTTGTTAACGCTAAATTCGTTTTAGATACAATTGACCAATGCCACGCAAAAGGCATTAAAGGTTTATGCATCATCACAGCAGGTTTCAAAGAAACAGGCCACGAAGGTGCTGAAATGGAAAAACAATTACTTGCAAAAGTCCGCGAATATGGTATGAGATGTGTAGGCCCTAACTGCTTAGGCGTTTTGAACACTAACCCTGAAGTTTCTATGGATGCAACTTTCGCTGAAAGTTTACCTATCAGAGGCGACATCGGTTTCGTTTCTCAATCAGGCGCTCTCGGCGGCGGTATTTTGAACATCCTCAAAGACCTTAACTTAGGTTTCGCACAATTCGTTTCAATCGGTAATCAGGCTGACGTTAACGCTGAAACCATGCTTGAATACTGGGAAAACGATGACGACGTTAAACAAATTTTATTATACATGGAATCAATCCAAAACCCTGCTAACTTCCGCAAACTTGCTTCAAGAATCACTAAGAAAAAACCTATCTTAGCACTTAAAGCCGGTCGTTCAGCAGCAGGTGCAAGCGCTGCATCTTCACACACCGGTTCACTTGCCGGCGCGGACAAAGCAGCAGCAGCATTGTTGAAACAATCAGGCGTTATCAGAGAATTCTCTTTGAAAAACCTTTTTGCAAACGCAAAAGCATTCTCTAACTGCCCTATTCCGCAAGGCAACCGTGTAGCAATCGTTACAAACTCAGGCGGCCCTGGTATTATGGCGACTGACGCTATCTGCGAAAGCGGTATGCAAATGGCTCAAATTACAGACGCTACAAAAGCAGAATTGAGAAGCTTCCTTCCATCTGCTGCTTCTGTTAAAAACCCTATCGATATGATTGCTTCAGCTCCTATCGAACACTACAAACAAACACTTGAAACCGTTCTTAAAGACGAAAACGTTGATATGATTATGGTAATCTACTTACCATTCTTAGGCTTGAAAGACATCGATGTTGCAAAAGCATTGATGGAAATCAAGGCTAAAAACCCTTCAAAACCAATCGTCGGCGTATTTATGACAACAAGCAATTTCTTCACCGAAATTTCAAATATGGATGTTAACATGCCATTCTATATGTACGCAGAAGAAGCGGCAGAAGCATTCGCAAGACTTGACCAGCAACGTCAATGGATGGCTCAGCCGGCAGGCAAAATTCCTTGCTACGATGTTGATAGAGAAAAAGTTGAAAAAATCATCAAAGCTTCAATTGCAGAAGGCCGCGACCAATTGACAACTTTAGAATCAATCGATGTTCTTCAAGCTTACGGAATCCGCGCTTGCAAATACGGTCTTGCTACTAACGAAGAAGAAGTTGCAACTTTAGGTAACTCAATCGGCTACCCTGTTGTAATGAAAATGACTTCAAAAACAACTTCTCACAAAACCGACGTAGGCGGCGTAAGAGTAAACATTCAATCAGAAGCACAACTTCGTGCTGAATATAAAGACCTTATCCAAAAATTAACCGAAAAAGGTTTAATTGAAGGTCTTGAAGGTGTAATCATTCAGGAAATGGTAAAAGGCAACCGCGAAATGGTTTGCGGTATTGCAACAGACCCTCAATACGGTCCGATGATGATGTTCGGTCTGGGCGGTGTATTCGTTGAAGCATTGAAAGATGTAACCTTCAGAATCGCTCCTTTGACTGATTTGGACGCTAAAGACATGATTAAATCTGTTAAAGCATACAAACTTCTTCAAGGCGCACGCGGAACAACTCCTGCACAAATGGAACAAATCGAAGAAACCTTGCTTCGTTTATCACAACTTGTTAATGACTACAAATTCATCGACGAACTTGACATTAACCCGTTGTTAATCTCAGAAAAAACAGGCGAAGGCATCGCAGTAGACGGACGTATCAAAGTTCGTTTGGAAGAAGCTAAGTCTGCATTAAATTGCAACTGTGCAGCTTGCGCATTGTAATTTAAACCAATAAAGAAGGGCGGGGGTGAATCACCCCCGCCCTTTTCATATATTTTTATCTTTTTACACAAACCGGCTTAATAGTTCTTGATTTGGGTAAATATCCAACCATTGCGCAGTTAGGATCTATGTGTACGGTACCATTGCTATTAACTATTGTTGTGGTGACCATTGTACCAATACCTCCGACCAACGACCTATTAACAGATAACGCCATTGCTTCTTCCCGTGTTGTTAAACGCGAATCACCCAACGAACGACAATATAACGTAGCCGCATTATAATCCAAAGCCGTACTTCCTATATTAGATACCACAGGCGCAACGACCTGCGAATCGGAAGAGTAAAGCGCCACAATACTTCCGATATCCTTTCCGTAAGTATTCGGCCCTTTGCTGCCATTCAAATCGTACACGAAATTAACACATACAAGCGGCGATACCATATAGCCGTTTGTGCCTAATGGTCTGGAGCTACATGTAGGGTTATAAAAAACGGCCACAGATTCACCGTTCTGGGTTTCAAATGCTGCGGCTTTTGCGTTAATCATAGAGTGCGACCAGACATCATAACTGGCGCTGACCATTGACGTATTAAGTTCCTTCCAATCAGTAGGGAAACTTATAACCGAGCCATTTGAAGTTGTAAGTTTGTTAGTAATCCCACAATCCGCGAGATGTTGGCTGTCACAGATATTGTTGATTTTCAGAACCTTTGCCAAGCCCTCTGTAACAAAGGTTTCAGCGGCTGTGTCCACTGCCTCTTTTGCAGGAGTTTCACCGCTGGCAGAAACCGCTTCGGTTAAAGTTCCGTAACCGTTAAGTGACGGCATTAGCGCGATTGCTTGGCTGAATCTTGCATATAAAGCTTTTCTTTGTGTATTCCAAGTCCGCTCGTTTATGTTACCCGTCAAACTCGGTAAAGTTATCGCCGCAACAACACCAATTATTGTCAATGACAAAAGTATCTCCGCCATCGTGAATGCGCAAGACGACCGGCTAAGAGCAGTCCCCCCCCCCCCTGCACAAATCAATACATTAAGTTTTTTCATAATCTCATCCTTTCATTTACCCTTATTATGCAGCATGTTTTAACGTTTGTCAACCAAAATCGAACGCTGAGCAAATGTGATTACTTCTTTTTTCTTTCCACGCGTTTTAAACGTTGTTCAATCTGACGGTACCATTTCAGATGTTGTTTAAACAAACATTTATAACCTTCAAGGTTGCCGGTAGAAATCTTATGTTCCTGTTGTGAGCAGGTAGCTTCAAGCGCACGTTCAAGCTGGTGGGTTAATTCTTTTCTATCACCTCTGGCATCTGTCAAAGTAATAACTTTTCCCATTGAAACAATTACTTCAGGGCGGTTATCACGCAGGAATGTATAATCAACCGCAATCGGAACAAGGTTTACTTTACCGAATTTTTTAACAGCATTTTGCGCCATATAGGCAAGCCCTGTTTGAAATTCAATCGGTCTGTAATGAGGCGGTCTGATGATTCCCTGCGGGAAAATAGCCAGAATATTTGAAAGTTTTCCGGCCTCGTCAACCGCATATTTAAGCGCTTTCATTGACGCTTGAGGCGATTTTTTATTTACTGAAAATGCACCGCCGCGACGCAATAGCGGGAATCTGTTTAATTCTTCGACCATAAGTCTGATTTCACGGCCAAGAATTTTGTTGGAAATGTGGTACATAACAATCCCATCCCACCAGTTACAGTGAAGAGAAAAAATAATAGTAGGAGTTTGCGGCCCATTCGCGTTGTAATAATTTTCAGTGCCGGTATATCTGAATGTGCAAAAACGGTTTCTTAGCATGTTACAGAAAAACATGTCAGCAACCCAGAGCCAAAATTTAGATGTTCTGGCTTCCTTAAACTTTTCTTCTCTACCCCTGACCATTGTTGGCGGAAGATCCGGATACAACTTTTCCTCTACTTTTTCCATAATTCAATAGTAGCTTGCAGACAAGAATTTGTGAATAGCTCTCGGGGATAGTTTTAATAAAATTTTACATGTATTTCCGCCTTTGTAAAGAATGTTGTACGCGCGTTGCTTATTTAACCTTATTTATAGTATCATTATTATTATAGAAAGAGGTGTATTAATATGAATACAGTCGTAATCGTTGGCAGAGTCGGACAGGACGCTGAAATCAAATATTTTGAATCAGGTAAATCCAGAGCAACTTTTTCAGTTGCAGTAAACCGTTGGGATGCGAAAACTAAATCTGAAGTCGCAGACTGGTATAACGTTGATGTTTGGGATAGATTAGCAGAATTTGCCGGCGAATATATCAAAAAAGGTTCTATGGTTATTGTAGATGGTTCAATCCAAAACAGCAAATGGACTGACAAAGCTACAGGTGAAGAACGCGAAAGATTCCTGATTAATGCAAACAACATTCGCTTTGCAGGTGGAAAAAGAGAAGCTGAAGCATTATGATAATGTCCTCTAATGTAGTAGCAATCATTGCCGACGATTTGACGGGGGCAAATGATTCGGCTTTGCAATTTTATTTGCAGGGCGCTAATACACAAATTTTACTCTCCGGCAGTGCGGAACTTGAAAACTGTTCGGTGACGCAAACCTGGGCTGTTTCTACCGAAACAAGAAACGTAAGCGCCGAAGAAGCATTTGAAAAAGTTAAAAACACGACGCGAATGCTTATCGATAAGCTTAATCCGGACTATTTTTTCAAAAAAATTGATTCCACAATCCGCGGAAACATTGCCATTGAAACATTAACCGTTTTAAATGAAATCCAATGGGATGCAGCCGTTGTGGTTCCGGCGTTTCCGGATGAACAAAGAATTACTGTAGGAGGTTATCATTTATTAAGAAGCATGCCGATTGAACGCACCGAGGTTTCACACGACCCTAAGGCGCCAATTTGCGAATCACACCTGCCGACACTCCTTGAATGCCAGCTTATTGAAGAATATAGACATCTGGTAGGACATGTCGAATTAAAAACTATCATGAAAGGCGCAGGCCCAATTCTTGTTAAAATTAACGAACTTCTGGCCGATGGCAAAAAACTTATCGTGATGGACGCGGTTTCTAACACTGACATCGAACAAATTTCACTTGCTATCAAAAAAATTGACAAACAAATTCTTCCGACCGGAACCGCCGCTTTTGCAAGGGCGCTTGCAAAATTGTGGTTTGGCATGAACGATGATACAGAAGTGATACAGCAAAAAATTATTCCACCGCTCCCTAAATGCATTATTTCCGGTAGCGCGACACAGCTTTGCGCCATGCAAATCGCAGAATTAAAGGCGTCTTCGTATTTCCAAAACTTCGCAGAGTATAACCTTAAATTTGAAGATATTTGTAATTGCGTAAGCGATACTCTGGTAGATGATATTGTATTTAATCTTTCTCAGGGGAAAAATGTTTTAATCCATACAACAGGCTTAAATGACGCACCTCTTGACGAAGGAAATGACGAAAATATTAGTTTCCCGAGCCTCATCACTGATTACCTTTCCGAACTTGCCTATAAAATCAAGGCAAAAGTTGAAACGATTTTCATATTTATCGGCGGCGAAACATCATTCAAATCCTGCGAACGTATCGGGGCAACCCGCTTACAACTAATTGACAGAGTAACCGGCCCGATTCCGCTATGCCTCGACTACAATGGTCAGTGGGTTGTGACAAAATCCGGTAATCTTGGCAACGCTCAAACTATGGTTGAGGTTTTAAAATATTTTGAAAAATAAAATTGTTATAACGACTGGTGACGTCAACGGCATAGGCGCTGAAATCACTGAAAAAGCCTTGAAAGCACTCGGCTGCAAAGATATCGTACTGGTTTCCAACCGCAAAATAATCGACATTGATTGCGAAATGGTTGAAGTCCCATTTGAGGGTGAAATTTTACACGGACAAATCACAAAAGAAAGCGGCGAGTTTTCATTTCAGTGTTTGAAAAAAGCCTGCGAACTCCGGCCAAAAGCTATCGTAACCGCGCCGACTGCAAAAGAGGCGATGCATCTGGCAGGACATTTTTTTAACGGGCAAACAGAAGTTTTAGAACATTTTCTTGCACACGACGGCCAGAAGGCTGAAATGCTTTTCGCTGCAGAAGACTTGCGTGTTTTGCTTTTGACAAGACACTGTGCCCTGAAAGATATAAAAATTACACAAGAACTTATTATCGACAAGGTTAAACGACTTGCAGCTGCGCTAAAACTTGCAAACCCACATTTTGCGCTGTGCGGTCTGAACCCTCATGCCGGTGAGCACGGCGTTATTGGCAAAGAAGAAGCCGAAATTATTATTCCGGCTGTTGAAGAACTGCGTGCTTACGGAATAGATATTTCATACCCTAAACCCGCTGATACACTTTTTATTGGTGCGGCACAGGCTTATCAAAAAGGCGAAAAACCTCCTTATGATTGTTATATTGCAATGTATCATGATCAGGGACTTATTCCAATGAAAGTTATCGCCGGCGGAAAAGCCGTAAATGTAACAATCGGACTTGATATTTTAAGAACTTCCCCTAGCCACGGAACAGCGTTCGATATTGCGGGTTCCGGTGTCGCGAATCCGGATTCTATGATAGCCGCAATCGAACTTTGCCGCAGAATCTAACACGAAATTTTGCGGAATTAAAAGCAGTTCTCCGTCGCCTGCTTGTCCTGCTCCCGCAGGCCAACCCGCGACTCCGCTGTCTAATACACCACTCAAAAGACTCGCTCCCGTTCCTTATCGCGAGTCTTTCTCGGGCAAAAAAAAAAGCCCCGCGTCGCGGAGCCTGGAATTAAGAATAGCTGGAAGTATGAAAAAGATTTAATTATATTTAACGTAAAACATCACTTACGCACAATTAGCCACATATACATTATTTTTTATCCTATATACTATACAGGTGGGTAATGTATTTTAACAATTCTAATGTTAATATTAATTATACCTCGATATAATTAATACAACGGAGTAAGAATGGAAGAATTAATGTTACCCCCTCTTGCGTATCTTTCGCAAGACAATAACACAACACAGAATTATGAAATATACTTGTTTAAACATAATCTTAAACAAGAAGTAAACAATCAGTTGGAAAGATATATTTCCACGCTCAAACACGATATAAAAACACCTGTTATTGCGCAAATCCATGCTCTGGAACATTTGCTGGCAGAATCTAAAGAACGCTTCAATGAAAAGCAGCAGGATATTCTAACGTCAATTCTTGAATCGTGCAATATTCAGTATACCATCATCAACAATCTCATCAGTATGATGAAATATAAACAGGAAGAAATCGTTTTAAACTCGAATTCATTTGACTTTATTGAAATCTTAAAAGACAACCTATTATCATTAACCGGCCAAAACCGCGTAAAATTGAAACTTACGACTCCTAAAGCAATTGTAAATGCAGACAAAGAAAAACTAAATGACGCATTACAAAAGATTTGCAAATATATTTCGGATAAAACATTAAAAGGTTCAACAATAAACATAAGTGAACATGAAAATGAAACTCTTTCACACATTATTATAGAAATATTTTGCCAAACAGTAGGCAGTCACAGTTTTAGCTATGACAGCGGGAAAAAAGTTTATATAGACAGTACGGAATACAATTCTGTAGGAAGTTATTTAGAATTTCTTGTGGCGTCAGAAATAATAAAAGCGCATAGAGGCAGACTAACAATCGACCAGACGGGTGATAGCTGTCTGATTAAAATAAAAATCCCTCTTCATTAGAAATAAAAGCTTTTTCGGCGCTGAATGTCAGCCCGCACAGGGCTCGCGGTCTAATACGCCATTCAAAAGTTTCGTTATTGAAACATTACCGGCCACTTGACATTCAATCATGCTTAACATAGAATGGAATAGCGAATTAAGGCGACATGGCCAAGTGGTAAGGCAGAAGCCTGCAAAGCTTTTACCCCCAGTTCGAATCTGGGTGTCGCCTGATTTTTGCGTAAGCCGGTGTAGCCGCGGAGTTGGCTTGCGAGAGCAAGACAAGCAGGCGGCGAAACACTACGTCAGCGACGTTTCAAATTTTACGGTTGTTAATAACAACCGTTTAAAATTTGTCAGGAGCGGGGGATATAGGGGGCGATTAGCACTCTGCCGACGAGAACGATTAAGTATCGTTCGAGGAGAGGGGTAGCGCATCCGAGGGAAACAACAGTTTCCCGATTGTAAATTAAATAAGGGCGATTAGCGCAGTTGGTAGCGCATCACATCGACATTGTGGGGGTCACGTGTTCGAGTCACGTATCGCCCAAAGAGAAGAGGTTGAAAAACCTCTTTTTTTTTTAGCAAAAGAAAAGCGGGGAAGGGTAGCTACCCCGCTGATATTAACATTGAAGTCTTTATTCCAATTAAACATCCATTTTCAAAACCAAATTCACAACAAAACATCTTAAACACCCTGTCATGACTGGCTTTCAGGATATCACACAGAGTCTCGAATGTCAACATTCACGCGGACCGGTAAACCGGTCCGCGTGAATGTATTTAAAACTCCATAATAGGAATGTCTGCCATTTCCTCATAATCATCAGAGGTAACTGTATTTGGCGCCTGAGCCTCAGGTTCAAGCCCGCGTTCCACGATTTCCGGTTCTTTATCGACTAAAGTTTTATCAGCAACCGTAACATCGCGTCCGATTGATGTTGAAATCAAACGTATTGCCTGTTCGGTCGGTGAACCTTCTGCGTTTACTATTTCTTGAATTTCGTAGGATTTCCAATCATCAGGAAGTTCATCAATAGTTGTATAGCCTTTTTCTTCAGTTCCGTCAAGGCGTTTATCCGCTTCGTTCAACAGAATGTCTGTAACGTAAGTTTCTTGGGTTTCGAAGTGGCATGGAAGAACGATTTTGTTACCAATAATCTCTTCAGGGTCACGATTGTCGTGCGCTTTCAGAAGTTCTGCTGCAACGTGAAGGTGGCCTATTTCGTGGTAAAGGAATTCTTCCCAGATAGATTTCAACTTATCATCGACTTCGTCTTTATAGCAGTTGTAGTACGTACAAACCTCTGTAAACTCGTGGAGAAGAAGTTTTTCCCATACTGTTTCGTTCGGGTCAATAAGTGACTCGTACATAGTAACGTGTTCTTCTTCCACGTCGCAAATTTCGCCGTACATTCTGCGCAAATCGTCGTTTCCGTACATCATACCGTGTTCTGCGTAGAAGTTGTGTGTTTGCTGTTCGCCTGCGACAAGTGTTAAAATATTAACTTTTGTCTGTACTGACGCGGTATCTTTATCATAGTGATTTCTTAAACGCATAGCGTTACAGTTGTGGTGATTTTGCGTCGGTCGGCTGACCACTACGTCGGTCATTCCCTGTAAAATACTATCCGGATTGATTCCGTGAACCATATAAGCCCATTGGCTATATCTGTAAAGATGGTCAAAGTCTTCTAACAAACCAAAGTTAAAGGTTTCACGAACGTAATCATCAGGTTCGTTTTGTGCAAGCCAAGCAGTTAAATCGACTGCAACCTGTTCATAGCCAAGAGTGGTTTCTAAAACATTCTGACATGCAGGTGTAAGCCAGTTTACTGTTGTCTGGTGCATATCTTCGATTCTGCGCGAATAAGCAAGAATCTTTTTAACCTCAGGATCCGGACACAAGCGTGCAAGGTTATGTTTAAAGTTCCACGCCTCGACTTCAATACCGTTCATAAGAATTTGACGTGTTCTTGAATAGCAGTCAACCTCGTGTTTGTCAAACGGTCTTTTAACAATGTCATGCCAGCTTCTAAGCTGTTTTTCCAAAGGTACTCCCTTTTCTTTAAGTGGATTAAAGTTCATAATATCTCCTTTATAAGTTCAAGGCGTGGGCGAACAATTCCCCTGCCTTTTTGTTGTAATATCTGCCATCCTCACCGGCAAAAAGATTCTGCCAGTGACTTAACGCTGTTCCGTCTGTAGAATATGACGGGTTTGTCATCATCAAATGATGGGTATTTGTGTCATATCGAAGCGGGAACAAATCTCCCATCTGCATAAAACTCGGAAGTTTGTCACTTGCAAGATAGAAGCCGAAAAGCGCCGTATTTATACGATTTAAGCGTTGCTCGTAAGACATTCCGCCTTCATGATTATCGTTTGAAACCTCTACTCCGGGGGCGTATACCCTGCAATATTTAAGTTTTTCAGAAAGTTCACGAACCGCATAAAAATCATCGCCGGAAATATAATCGGTACCGGCATTCAAGCCCATAAACCTGTAGCGTTCAAAGTCATCCGTACTTTTTTCACCGACAAACGAAATGCAAGGATTGCAGGATCGTTTTCGGATTTCGTGTAAAATATACTGCATCTGGCCATATTGCGGAAGCGCCCCGACGCCTTGATAATTCCCCATATCGTACCCGCCAATGTGTTTAGCCGAATCAATAAACATACATTCAAACCCGAGGTTCATAAGTTTTACACATTCATTTATATAAAGCTCTGTATGTTCCGGATTATCCCACGAAAATCCGATATCGACTGTCGGAGTACCGATTTTAATTTGATCGGCCGAAATAACATGCCGGAATCCCGTTTTTATCCCCCTGAAATGCGCTAAGTCATTAAACGCTTTCAATTGCTCCTCGGGCGAAATTTTATCAACAATCGAATAATCTATAACATTATCGCTATAAGTAGTATTCAGCCGGATTCCGTAAATAGAATTTTCTTCAAACGGGCCTTTTTCGTACGCGTCGCCGAAAATATTCTGCCAGATTTGCGACAGAATAACACAATTCGCCCAGCTTTTAGCCGACGGCGGGATCGCAGGCAAAAGCTTTATACAGCTATGGATTCCCATACACGTACAGCCATAATCCATATAAGCAATCGCACGGTTATTGAGTTCTATATAATTTGCAAGTCGGCCCCAGTTATGCCCGTAGTTCGGCGACTCGATATAATCAGGAAAATCTTCGTAAAAAATACCTCCCTCAGACAGCGTTACAATAATATCTACAGCTTCTTTCACGGAAAGTTTTAACAAATCCGCAGGAACGATATTCGCTAGCCAGCGCTTATTATACGCTCCGCGAATTCCGTGAAACGCAATATACTCAGAGTATTCATCCCTATTTAATTTTGTATTTTCACCCAAAGCTTTTAAAAGCTTGTTTACAACATTCGTATGTTCCATACAGGAGTTATAAATCTAATACTTATTTAAAACATTCCCCGATTTATTAACGCTATTGACTAAGATGAATCAATATTCTAATATAAAAATTATGAATGAAACGAACGGATTTCTCTGGGAACGCAGACCGCAAAATTTATGTAAAAAATGCGGGAAATGCTGCAGAGTCGCAACAACATCAAAAAGTTATACAGAACTTCAGGAACTCGCTAAAGCCGGCGATCAAGGGGCATGCGATTTTCTGGAGCTTTTTGAGCCATACGAAACAATAGAAGAGGCTATGCTTGTTGACAGGGCAACCGTTGAACATATCGGGTACGACAAGAATACAACCTTCTACCGCTGTCGTTTTCTTCAAAAAAATAACCTTTGTTCCCGTTACGATACCAGAAAGGATTTATGCCGCCATTGTCCTGCAACAGCGTTTTCACTGGTTCCTCCGGGCTGCGGCTTCACAGATTGGCTCCACGAAGAACAACAAAAAATTATCGACAAAGTTAAAGCACTTAAAGCCGAAAAATACTCATACCAACAGGAACTTAAGGGTGAATGTTCAGAGCACAAGCGTATTATGCTTAATAAATTAATCGCCTCTATCGACACATATATTAACAATTATTCAAAATACGGCGCACAAAACTGGTAGTTTTATTGAAAACGTATATATGATTTCAATAATATTTAAATACGATTTTCACATTCGTTAACATGTGTGCCCTGTTAAGCAATCCCCCCCCCCCCCGAAGACTTTATATGAATGTAAGGTATATTAAATAAAGGGGATACGATTATGGGATTAAAAGCATTAGGCAAAGTTTTGAATGCAGGTAAACAATTTTTTAGAAACGGTGCTGCCGCAAGAACAGCCAAAAATTTCAAACCGACAATAAATTTTAAAGGTGCAAACGGAATGCGCGCAGCAATGTTCGGCACAATCGGTGCAGCAGCACTTGGCGGAACATTAGCCTCTTGCAGCCAGCAGGAAGATTATTACAATGATTTGACCGGCAAGCATGAAGTAACAATGAACTTAGAAAAACGCTCTATTCCAACGCGAAGAGATACTATTTATCAAGACAGAGTGGTCCGCGATACGACATATCTTCCGGGGGAAGTTGTAAGGGATACTGTCTTCATTGATAGACCGGGCGAAACCGTAAGAGATACCGTATATCTTCCTGGTGAGGTTGTCAGGGATACCGTTTTTCAGGATAGAATCGTTCATGATACAATTACAGTAAAACTTCCTGGTGAAATAATTGAGGTTCCAACAAACCCTGAGTACAAAGGCGAACCTGAACCGGTTTTAGACAGAATTACAAATATTTTAACACCGGGTGAAGACACAGACGGAACAACAGTGTTGATGAAAGGCATGAAAATGTTTGAACAACACGCAATTGAAGGCAGATTTGACGGTCCGAATACAAGTGAAAAACAACAGGTTTACGGCCTTCACGTTGTAGACATGGAAGACGACCATAACCCTACCACTTATGTAAAACAAATGAAAATCGGCAAAACAACTTTCAACGGTAAGGATGCGGTTACCTGCGATATCATCCCACCATACCAAGGACGCGAAAAACAAAAATACTTAGATATGAACGCCGGCGACTGGAACATTTTCGGGGCAAAAAGAATTGTACTCGTTCCGGATGAAGCAAACAATTGCGTCCGCAAGTTCGTACAGGGTTCTGACGGCAAATATACACAAGAAGGTTATATTTACCGTGATGAACACGGACACGTAAAAGAAAAGAACGGCTTAGAAGGCGGTCAATTCTGGGAACAAAAAATTGAAAATCTTCAATTTATCAACTCCAAAAGATTCCTCAACGAATTACATCCGAACAGCTACGGAAAATAATAGAAAAATTTAAACATTCAAGGCGGATACCTTTAAAAAAAGGTATCCGCTTTTTGCTGTATTATCCACCTTAACCCCTTGCAGTTTTTTTATTTTCCCTGTATGATTAAATATAAATAAGAGAGAATAGGAGCATACTATGTTTGAACGTTTTACGGAAAAAGCAATAAAAGTAATAATGCTTGCTCAGGAAGAAGCGCGCCGCTTAGGACATAACTTTGTCGGCACAGAACAGGTTCTTCTCGGGCTTATAGGCGAAGGTACGGGCGTTGCAGCCAAAGCGCTTAAATCAATGGGCGTTAACCTCAAAGACGCGAGAGCCGAAGTTGAAAAAATTATCGGCCGCGGTTCAGGTTTTGTTGCGGTTGAAATCCCTTTCACACCGCGCGCAAAAAGAGTCCTTGAACTTTCATGGGATGAAGCAAGACAACTCGGCCACAACTACATCGGCACCGAACACCTTTTACTCGGCCTTATTAGAGAAGGTGAAGGCGTTGCCGCAAGAGTTCTTGAGAACTTAAGCGTTGACCTTAACAAAGTAAGAACAAACGTAGTTAAAATGCTCGGCGAAACAAAAACTACAACCTCCGGTTCCGGTTCAACCACAACCTCAGGCTCATCCTCAAGTTCTTCTCAAAGCAAGGCAAAAACTCCTAGCCTTGACGAATTTGGCCGCGATTTAACATTGGCCGCTCAAGAACTTAGACTTGACCCTGTTGTAGGCCGCGAAAAAGAAATTGAACGCGTTATTCAAATCTTAGCAAGAAGAACTAAAAACAACCCTGTTCTTATCGGTGAACCGGGTGTTGGTAAAACAGCTGTCGCAGAAGGACTTGCAAGCAGAATCGTTAATGCGGAAGTTCCGGATATCCTTGATGGCAAAAAAGTTATACAGCTTGATATGGGCTTACTCGTTGCCGGTACTAAATACCGCGGCGAATTTGAAGAACGCTTGAAAAAAATTATGGACGAAATCCGTCAAGCCGGTAATGTAATCCTTGTTATTGACGAAATGCACACCCTCATCGGTGCAGGCGCCGCAGAAGGTGCAATCGACGCGGCTAACATCCTTAAACCGGCGCTTTCAAGAGGCGAAATTCAGGTTATCGGTGCAACAACACTTGATGAATACAGAAAATACGTTGAAAAGGATTCCGCATTAGAACGCCGTTTCCAAACAGTTATCATCGACGAACCGTCCGTTGACGAATCTATCGAAATCATCAAAGGCTTGAAACCTAAATACGAAGAACACCACGGCTTAATAATCTCTGACAGCGCAATCGAAGCAGCTGTTAAATTGTCAAGCAAATACATTACTGACAGATTCTTACCGGATAAAGCAATCGACGTAATCGACGAAGCAAGTTCTAAAGTTCGTCTTAAAGTTTCAACCCTCTCTCCGGAAGGCAAAGAACTCGAAAAAGAACTTAAAGACTTAATCAAAGAAAAAGAAAACGCAATCCGTAATCAGGAATTTGAACGCGCTTCACAACTTCGTGATGAAGAAGCTGACATGAAAGAACGTATTCGCGAAATGGCTCAACAATACAGAGAAGAACACGAAGCAAATAAACCAACCGTTACAGAAGAAGATGTTGCAACAGTTATCGCAACAATGACAGGCGTTCCGGTTACAAAACTTACAGAAGGCGAAAGCGAAAGACTTCTTAACCTTGAAAAAACATTGCACGATAGAGTTATCGGTCAAAACGACGCTGTTGTGGCAATTTCAAAAGCTATCCGCCGCGCACGTGTCGGCTTAAAAAGCCCTAACAGACCTATCGGAAGCTTTATCTTCTGCGGACCTACCGGTGTTGGTAAAACTGAACTTGCCAAAGCTCTTGCAGAAGCGATTTTCGGCTCTGAAGACAATATGATTCGTGTTGATATGTCAGAGTTTATGGAAAAACATTCAACCGCAAAACTTATCGGTTCACCTCCGGGCTACGTTGGTTACGATGATGGCGGTCACTTAACAGAATTGGTTCGCAAAAAACCTTATTCTGTAATCCTCTTTGACGAAATCGAAAAAGCACACCCTGATGTATTCAACATCATGTTGCAAATCCTTGATGACGGTCGTTTGACAGACGCAAAAGGACGCTACATTAACTTCAAAAACACAGTAATCATTATGACATCAAACGTTGGTGCAAGTATGATTACCACAACGTCAAGACTCGGATTCTCAACCTCATCTGATGAGTCAAAAGACAAGTACGAAAAACTCAAAGACACTGTTTCTGAAGAAATGAAAAAAGCGTTCAGACCGGAATTCTTAAACCGTATCGACGAAACAATCGTCTTTGCACACCTTTCACAAGAAGAAATCCGACAAATCGTTGACTTGATGCTTAAAGATTTGTTCAAACGTCTTGCAGAAAGAGAACTTTCAGTAGAAGTTACGGACGAAGTAAAAGACCATCTTGCAAAAGACGGCTACTCAGAAGCTTACGGTGCAAGACCGCTGAGAAGATTGATTCAACGTAAGATTGAAGATATGCTTGCAGAAGAAATTCTGTCAGGCAAATACTCAGCCGGTGACACAATCCGGATGACACTTGTTGACGACAAAATTGCTTTTGAAAAAGCGACAAAACGCAAAAGCAGAGCGAAAGCCGCTGTTGCAGAAGAAGAATAAAAAAAGCTCCCTTTCGGGAGCTTTTTTAACGCTTAACGCATATTGTACTGCTCGCAGTATTTATATTCCATGTATATGCGAGTCCCGCATTGGGCTGAACCATCCAGCGTTGCGAAACATTGTTGGTATCAATTGAACTACTCCATAACGAACCTGTCCATGTTGTCGTAGCTTTTAATAAATCCTGATTTATTATTATAGACATTAAGTCTTCGCGATTAGGCAATCTGGCATCTTCATCAACGCCTTTACAAAACCCGAGTGCCTGCGTTCCATTCTGCCAGCCAACTCGAATCCATAAAGGATACGGGGCTACCACCACAGAATCGCTAGGATAAAATACGGTCATGACCCCAACGTCTTTTCCCACTGTATTCGGGCCTTTATTCCCATTCAAATCATATACAAAATTCACACACATCTTTGGTTGAATTTGAAACTCTACGGTTTCACCCATATCTCCAACGCAACCTGGATTATAATAAGTCAAAATACTTTCCCCGTTTTGTGTTTCAAAAGCTGCGGCTTTCGTATTTTTGGTTGAAAAAACAAATGTTCTGGGTCTTCCTTCGCCATACCAGGTTGGAGCGATATACGAGCCGTTAAACATACTATAAAGGCCTACTAACGTATTAGCGACAGGAATCTTACTGCCTGCCATATTTGTATAATCCGTCGCAACACCGCAATCTTGCAGGTGGGCGGAATCACAAATATTATTTATCTTTAAGACCTTACTCAACCCCTCCGTCACAAATGTTTCAGCCGCTGTATCTACGGCTGACGTT
>CAMUPF010000011.1 GCA_947090755.1 uncultured Candidatus Melainabacteria bacterium
AATTTCCTTTCTCCCAAGTCGTGCTCGGGTTCGATTGTAGAACAGGCTCAGCCTGCCTGCCTTTCTTTTATATGTTTATTATGTAGCATGTTTCAAGACATGTCAATACAAAAGAGAAAGAGGAGGCAATTAAAACCTCCTCTAGTCAACAGAAAGGATATTAAATTATATAATTCTTATTAATTATGCTTTGTTTAATTTAGCCAAAGCTGCTGTTGCTGTTTCTTGAACGTTTTTGTCTTGATCGTTTTTCGCGATTGTAAAGATTGTGTTCAAGTCGTCTTTGTATTCAGGTCTTTCAATATAGCTCAAAGACTCGATTGCTGACGCTCTAACCATCGGGTTAGGGTTTGATTTCAACTGTTCCACAACATTTACTGCACCCGGCAATTCAGTGATTGGAACTACTTGTCCTGACAATTTTTGTACTTCATCACCGAAGAGTTTTTGCATGATTGCCATTGTGAAAAGTGCGTAACTTTTGTTTCTTTCAGCCTGTTCTTTTGGTGTCATTGTGTTAGCGAGTTCTTTTTCGGCGTCAGAAACTTCTTTGCCAGTCATAATTTTTTGTCTTGCTTCCATTTGTTCTTTTGAAGGGCCGACTAAATCTTTTGTATCTGCGCTAAGAATGTCAGTTAAAGATTTAACAACTCTTTCATCTAACAATTCAGTAGCTTTTTGCGGATCCTGATTAACCATCATTGCGATGTTTTCCATAGCTGATGCCTGTTTTTCATAGTCAGGGTTTGTTAATTCAGCGATAAACGCGTTGATATCAACCTGCGGTTTAAGTTCTTGCGGTTGTTCAATTTCAACTTTAGGTTGAGCGGCTTCCGGTTTAACTTCTTCTTGTGGTTTTACGTCAGCAGCAACAGCTTGAGAAATTGCAGGTTCCGGAACAGCAACTGCTGCCGGAGCGTTGATATTTTGTTGAATAACCTGCGGTTGAACTGCCGGTTGAACAGGTTGTTCAATTACCGGTTGTTGCGCAACTGCTTGCGGTTGAGCCTGTGCTGAGCAAACAGGGCATGTGCAAGGTTGAACTGTTTGTGCAGGCATGTAATATGGTTGTTGAGCCGCTTGTGGGTAGTTGTATAAATCAGCCTGCGGGTAAGAATAGTACGGCATGGTTGGTGCAGCGTAACCTGCTTGAGATTGTTGTGCTCCCGGAGCCTGTACTGTTGCGCCGTTGATAGCGATTTTTACGGCGTTGTAATCCGCTTGAGGTGCTTGCTGCGGCATATACATAGGGTTTTGCATATACTGTTGTTGCTGCAAGTGGTACGGATTTTGGATACTTGGTACTTGAATCATATAATTTGTTCCTTTCAGATAACTTATATTCGCTTTCTATTCTTCTAATATCCCTCAAGAAAAAAAATTGCTAAATTCCCGATTTGTTTTTAATAATTCTTAACAATATCCCTGAGATAACAAAAGAAATAAAATAGATATATATTTACATAACTTTATTGTATTACAATAAAACTTATTTTTATGCTATAATGTGATTGTTGTTACATTGTTTTACAAATTATGGGGGGTATGATGTCCGTTAATACTAAAGAAAGACGCTCTGTACGCAATGTTTTTGGCGATACTCTGGCTAAGCTGGGCGAAACATATAAAGATATTGTTGTTTTAGATGCGGATCTGGCATGCTCTACCCAAACACAAATTTTCGGGAAGAAATTTCCTGAACGTTTTTTTGACACAGGAATCGCAGAACAGGATATGGTAGCGACCGCGGCAGGACTGGCTGCCGCCGGTAAAATTCCGTTTGCAGCGACATTTGCAATATTTGCGACCGGAAGAACTTACGACCAGATTAGGAATTCTATATGCTACCCGAAACTTAACGTAAAAATCGTCGGAACCCATGGCGGAGTAACCGTAGGTGAAGATGGTGCAAGCCATCAGGCACTGGAAGATGTTGCACTTATGCGCTCAATTCCAAATATGATGGTGGTGGTTCCCTCTGACTGCAAAGAATGCGAAGAGGTTATAAAATTTGCGGCAGATTATAACGGCCCGATGTACATAAGACTTGCAAGAACTAACCTTGTTGATATTTTTGACGAAAATTATAAATTTACGCCTTACACCGCAAACGTTGTTAGAGAAGGTAAAGATTTCACCGTTATTTCAAACGGCGAAACGCTGGCTGAAGTTCTTATCGCTGCGGATATTCTTAAAGAAAAAGGCATTGAACTTGAAGTTATAAGCATGCCTGTTATTAAACCATTTGACGCGAATACCGTTATCAAAAGCGCCGAAAAAACAGGATTTGTCGTAACAGTTGAAAACCATTCCGTAATAAACGGTCTTGGCAGTGCTGTTTGTGAAGTTCTATCAGAAAAACTTCCAACCCGAGTACACAGAATCGGCGTTAACGATAAATTCGGACAAAGCGGTAAATGGACAGAACTTATGGACTTCTACGGGCTAACCGCCGAAAAAATAGCTTTACAAATACAGGAATTAAGGAAATAATAATGATTCAATTCAGGAACGTAACTAAAAAATACAAAAACGGCAAATACGCTCTTAAAAATATTAATCTGGATATCCTACCGGGTGAATTTGTTTTTGTCGTAGGGGCATCAGGTGCCGGTAAATCTACACTGATGAAACTTCTTTACCACGAAGAAGTACCGACTTCCGGTTTTGTCACAATCTGCGGCAAAGATATAGGCCAATTGAAAAATGATGAAGTTCCTATCCTTAGACGCCAGATGGGAATAGTCTTTCAGGATTACAAACTTTTACAAAATAAAACCGTTTATGACAACGTTGCATACGTAATCAGAACACTCGGGATAAGTACAAAAGAAATCCGTTCACGCGTTACAAGTGCACTTAGTGTTGTAGGCTTAAGTGATAAGCTAACGGCATATCCGGGTGAACTTTCAGGCGGGGAACAACAGAGAGTCGGAATTGCAAGAGCGCTGGTAAGCGGCCCGCGCTTACTCATCGCAGACGAACCGACAGGAAACCTTGACCCGACAAACTCTATGGAAATCATGCAGATTTTAGACCAGATTAACCAGAGAGGAATAACCGTTATTGTTTCAACACACGATGAAGTTATGGTTAACTATATGAGAAAACGCGTTATTACACTCGGTTTCGGTGAAATTATCAGAGATAAACAAGCAGGTACCTATGAACAATAGTAATATGAGAATAAGACAATCCGTAAAAAAACATGTTCCAAACGATAAACTCTGTGAAGTCAGAATTTTATACAGACTTGTAAAAGAGGCTATTAACGACCTTAAGGGAACCGGATTACTGGTTAATATCGTAATCATCACAACAATGACTGCGATTTTGACGATTTTTGGTGTTTTCTTCCGCTCTACACTTTCTATTTCGTCATTTGCAAAAGAACTCGGCAAAGTCCTTGAGGTATCTGTTTATCTTAAAAATGACACGAATATAGATTATGCGACCAAACAAATTGAAGGGATTGACCACGTAACAAAAATTACGCTTATACCTAAGCAAGTTTCCTGGGATTCTCTAAAAAAAGAACTGGATTTGCCGGATATATCGAACCCGCTGCCGGATACGCTGCATGTCAGAATTGATAAACCTACTAATGTAGAAGGGGTATGTGATTCGGTAAGAAAACTTTCTTATGTTGAAGATGTCAACTATGCAAAAGATTTAGCGGAAAAAATTAATACCGCAAACAATATTGTTTCGCGCCTTATGGTAGTAGTTGTTGCTATTATCGGGATACTAACCGTTACAATCATCAACAATACGATTCTGCTTGTAATTCAGTCACGTAAAGATGAAATCGAAATTATGCGGCTAATGGGTGTAAGCAACTGGTACATACGATTCCCGCTGTTGCTGCAGGGCGCATATTACGGATTTATGGGTGCTTTAATCTCCATAATCCCTATGTATATGGTTCATAAACACCTTATGACCGTACATAACTTCTTCTTTGTGCCGAGCACAGATTACGCCTTAAACCTTGTTATTATTACAGTATTCCTCGTCGGTATCGTATTCGGAGCCGGCGGAAGTTTCATCTGTATCAAAAAACACCTGCAAGTGTAGGGGCTAATAATGGTAAACGAAGGCGATTTCAAATTATTTAGAAATATTTTCATTGCAAAATGCGAAAAAGCTGTTAATCCCGCGTTTTACCGTATCAAACAAAAATACGAAAGAAATTTTAAAAATACAAAAATAAAATATTCCATTGATAACGATATGGCCGAATTTTTACTGGTAAATTTCGAAAGTACCAATACTTTTCGAATTCTATATCAGATGAACAAGCCAAAGGTCTATGTGAATATTCATTATATCGGGCTTGATACACCTGAGGATGAAGTATTTGAACTTTCGTTTACACAATTAACACCGAGGACACTGTGTGACCTCTTAGAAAAATTTATAGCAAATTGTAAAACAATAGGAGAATAATTTTAATGGGCTTATTAAACTCTGACAACTGCCTTGTTGTGGCAATAGATTTTCAAGAACGGCTTGTTAATATGCTGGAAAAACCGGATTCAGCGATAAAAATGGCGAAGTTAATGCAGGCGGCAAAGATATTAAATATTCCGGCGATTGTGACAGAACAGTACCCGCAAGGGCTTGGCAAAACAATTGTTGATATTGACGTTGAAGGTACACAGGTTATTGAAAAAACAGCATTTTCTGCAATGCAGCAGGAAGAATTTAGAACAGCAGTAGAAGCAAGCGGGAAAAAACAGATTGTCATCGGCGGAATAGAAACACATATTTGCGTTCACCAGACTGTTTCAGAACTTATCGACGCCGGATACGAGGTCTACGTTGTAAAAGACGCCTGCGCAAGCAGAAATAAGGCTGAATTCAAAGCCGGACTTGAGGCGATGAAAGGGAACGGGGCAAAAATCACCTGCCTCGAAATAGTTCTTTTTGAACTGCTACGAACCTCAAAACATCCGAACTTTAAAGCAGTACAAGCATTGATTAAATAATAAAGGCGGCCTGCGGCCGCCTTTATTTTCATCGTTTTATACACCGAACGTCTTTTGCACCGGTTCGCGCCCAACCGTTCATACTACCTGTCGGATAATGCATATACCATCCTGACGTAACACTTCTTACCGAACTTGACCAATAATCCCAGTTCGTTGCACCGCCAATCAACAGTTTGTTATAAAACATCGCAGACAATTCTTCCCTATTAGGCAAGCGGCTTTCACTATCCAGCTTTGAACAAGCCGCTCCTGCGTCGGGCTGTGTTGCAGGCGCCGCGTTTTGAATTACAGGAATCGGAGCAACTACCTGAGAGTCTGACGGATATAGGGCAGTAATAAAACCAATATCCTTGCCAACAGTATTCGGGCCTTTATTACCATTTAAATCGTAGACAAAATTCGTACACATTCTGGATTGAGTCATATAATTAGTAGTTACATTATTATCAGGTTTGCAGTAAGGATTGTAAAATACCGCAATACTTTCACCGTTTGCAGTTTCAAAAGCGGCTGCTTTCGTATCAATTTGCGAATAACTATACCTATCACCTGTTCCACCACCAAAACTATAATACACAGAAAAATTGACAAAAGTACTGTTTAATTCTGAAATTTTTGCAGGGAACGCAGAAATATTTGAGCCCATCAGATTTGTAAATGAGGACGGAATTCCACAATCTGAAAGGTGGTCAGCGTCACAAATGTTGTTAATTTTTAGGACTTTTGATAAGCCTTCGGTGACGAAGGTTTCAGCGGCGGTATCGGCCGTCACACTATGGTTTTCATCTTCGGTTAAGGTTCCGTAACCATTTAATGCCGGCATTAGCGCGATTGCCTGACTGAAGCGGGCGTATAAGGCTTTGCGTTGTGTGTTCCACGTGCGTTCGTTAATATTACCCGTCAAACTCGGTAATGTAATCGCTGCAACCACCCCGATTATTGTCAACGACAGTAAGATTTCTGCCATAGTGAAACCTAAGCGCTTAGATGTGCCTGTTAAGGCACGCCCCCCCCCCCCCTGTCAAAATACTTACAATCTTATTCATTTCATCCTCCTTTTCCATCATTATGTAGCATGTTTTATTATAAGTCAAGGGGGCTTACGCCCCTCGACTAACTTTGGAGTTCTTCAATCAAATCATTGATTGTTTTTTCCTGAATCGTTATTTCTTCAATACGCGCGTTGGTTTGTTCTATCAACTCTTTAGGTGCGTTTTGAACAAACTTTTCGTTCTTCATACGGCCCGCGAGTGAATTTTTCTCGTTAACCAATTTTTCTAACTTCTTCTTCTGACGCGCAATTTCCGCGTTGAAATCAATCAGGTTTTCAAGCCTGATAATAATTTTTGACGCTGAAACAACCGCGGTTGCGGATTTTTTCGGTGACGGTGCATTTACATCGCCATAAGTTATATTTTCAACTTTCGCAAGTCGTTGGATTAAAGCTTCAATTGCTTCAAACACCGGTTTTTCAGATTTTTCGGCACGAATTTCAACGTCAAATTTAACAGACATCGGAATATTAAAGCTTTGGCGTACGTTTCTGACGGATTTAATTGTTTCAAAAACGAGTTCCATTTCTTCGCGTTCTGTCGGGAAGACCAAGGTGTCTTTGAATTGCGGGAATTCAGAAACCATAATCGCCTTCACGTCAGTATTTTTCGGAATCAACTGCCAAACTTGTTCTGTAATATGCGGCATAATCGGGTGAAGCATTCTTAATGACATATCAAGAACGTATCTCAAAACACGTTGGGTATTGAGTTTCAGACTTTCATCCGCGAGTTGAATTTTAGCGATTTCAACGTACCAGTCACAGTATGAATTCCAGAAGAAATCATAGAGAATATGAGCGTTTTCGCCGATTCGGAAGTTTTTAATATTTTCGTTGAATTCTTTAGCCACTGAATTCAATTTGTCCAGAATCCATTTGTCAACGATTGTAAGTTTTGAAAAATCGATTTCTTTATCGTCAACGCCTTGAAGGTTCATCAACACGAAACGTGAAGCGTTCCAGATTTTGTTCGCGAAGTTTCTGCCATATTCAAAACGTTCATCAGAAATCTTAATATCCTGACCGCCGTATGTGCAAAGTGAAGTCATTGTAAATCTCAAAGCGTCACAGCCGTATTTGTCGATAATTTGAACAGGGTCGATTGTGTTACCTTTAGATTTAGACATTTTTTGACCTTTTTCGTCGCGGATAAGGCCGTGGATGTAAACGGTTGAGAACGGCGCTTTACCGGTGAATTCCAGCCCCATAGTAATCATTCTTGCGACCCAGAAGAAAATAATATCAAAACCGGTTACAAGAGTTGTTGTAGGGTAGAATTTTTTGAAATCTTCACTGTCGGTGTTTGGCCAGCCCATAGTTGAGAACGGCCAGAGGCCTGAAGAGAACCACGTATCAAGGCAATCAGTTTCCTGAACATAATTTTCAGGATCCGGATTTTCTTTTGCAACGACCATTTCGCCTGTAACTTTATGATAGTATGCCGGAATTTGGTGTCCCCACCAGATTTGACGGGAAATACACCAGTCGCGAATGTTTTCCATCCAGCCTAAGTAGTTCTTTTCCCAACGTTCTGGTACGAATTTAATTCTTCCGTCTTTAACTGCAGCGATTGCTTCTTTTGCAAGCGGTTCCATTTTAACAAACCATTGTTCTGAAAGAAGCGGTTCAATTGTAGTGTTGCAGCGCTGGCATTTACCGACGTTGTGTTCGTGGTCGCGAATACGTAAAAGCGCCTGTTTTTCCTGAAGCATTTCAACGATTTTCTTACGCGCAGCATATCTTTCCATACCGCGGATTTCCCAAGGAACTTCCGGACAATCTTTCATTGTTCCGTCCTCGTTCATAATCCAGATTGGCTGTAAGTTGTGGCGTTTGCCGACTTCGTAGTCGTTAGGGTCGTGTGCAGGTGTAATTTTAACCGCTCCGGTACCGAAAGATTTATCAACGTATTCGTCAGCAATAATCGGTATTTCTCTTCCTGAAAGCGGAATAACAACTGTTTTGCCAATCAACTCAGAATATTTTTTATCAGACGGGTTAACAGCTATGGCAACATCACCGAAAATCGTTTCAGGGCGTGTTGTAGCAACGATAATTGCCCCGGGTTCACCTTTAAGATGGTAAGAAATCTCCCACATGTGCCCTTGTTCGGTTTCGTATTCTGTTTCAACGTCAGAAATAGCACTCATACAGCGTGGGCACCAGTTTACAATGTAGGCGCCTTTGTAGATTAAGCCTTTTTCATAAAGTCTTACGAAAACCTCTTTTACAGCGTCAGAACAGCCTTTATCGAAAGTAAATCTTTCTCTTGAGCGGTCAAAAGACGCACCTAGGCGTTTCATCTGGTCTAAGATAGTGCTTCTGTGTTCGTTTGTCCACTGCCAGGTACGTTCCAAGAACTTTTCTCTTCCTAAATCATGACGTGTAAGGCCTTCTTTAGCGATTTGTTTTTCAACAACATTTTGAGTCGCAAGGCCTGCGTGGTCAGTACCCGGAAGCCATAGCGTTTCGTAACCGGCCATACGGTGATAGCGTGTCAGAATATCCTGCAAAGTTTCATCAAGCGCGTGGCCCATGTGAAGCACACCTGTGACGTTTGGCGGCGGAATCACTATTGAATAAGGTTCTTTTTGGCTTTTGGCATCAGCCTTAAATAAATCATTTTCTTCCCAGAACTTATAAATTTCACGCTCTGTGTTCTGCGCGTCGTAAACGGTTGGTAAATCTTCAATTTTTATAGTCATCTTAAATCCCTCTAATTTCTTAATCAAATTAATAGCACAAACAAAGGCGCTTTACAACGTATTAAACATTCTATCCCCTGCGTCGCCCATGCCCGGAACAATATAACCTTTTTCGTTTAAATGGTCGTCCAGTGTTGCTGTAATAATTTCCAGTTCAGGGAAGTGTTTTTGTAAATTTTCTACACCCTCAGGCGCCGCGATTATTGAAATTGCTTTTATATTTTGGATAGGAACGCCTTTCTCAAGATAAAGACGAACGCTTTCAAGCAATGAATTACCTGTTGCAAGCATCGGATCAGTGATAAAGACATAAGTGCGGCTTGCGTCTTTTAGACTTTTCGGAAGTTTATTGTAATACCAGACAGGCTTCAAAGTCGCTTCATCACGGTACATTCCGATATGTCTGATTACGGCCTGCGGCAAAATATCAACGGCTTCATCAGTGAAAATCAGCCCAGCACGAAGAATAGGCGAAATAATAATTTCCACTTCCTCGTCAACGACTTTAGTTGTAAAAGTTGTAAGCGGTGTCGTAACCTCTTTATCTACCAGCGGCAAGGTTTTTGACGCTTCGTAAAGCAGACAGCTTGTAATCTTTCTTGCGGCATATCTAATTTCGCTGCTCTTTGTATCCTTATCACGCATTATGTACAAATTTGTCAAAATAACAGGATTCTGAACAATATTCAATTTATCTTTATTCATATTAACGCTCCTTTTTCACCGCCGGTAATTTTTCCATATTATGATTCACCCGCTCGAGATTTTCAGTAAATTCCGCGTAAGTTTCGGTTTCTTCAAACTCAATAAACGGCATAACCTGCTTCATAAAATACGAGAATTTACCGCCTATGAGCGCCATTTTACTAAACATATTATCCAGTAAATCGACCGAATGCGCGAGCCTGAAAGTTTCTTTGATATTAACAATTTTTTCTGTTTTCAAATCCTGTGCGGTCGGCGGATAAAGTTCTAAAGACTTTGTTCCGCCCATCCCGTTAAATTCAACGTTGGCAACAACACCTTTTGGCAAAACAAAATCCTTATCGTTAAGTACAAATTTGACATAAACTTCATTTGAAAGAAGTTTTGCATAACTTACATATCCGACCTGAACACCCATATATTTAACCGGCGAGCCAACAATCAGCCCGTCAACGTCAGAAATAAAAATCTGATAGGTTTTCGTCATTTTGTGCTGCTTATAAGTGTACATTCTGACAGCAAATAGAAACATACAGAGTATACAAAACCACACAACCGCTTCAAGAATCAAAATTTTATTAATATCCAAACGTTTGTTCATAAAAAAATTATACTACAAAAAATAAAAGCGAGAAATTCTCGCCTTTATTGTATTAACGTTCAATACAATGAACAACAAACCCCTGTGTGCTTCCCCCATCACTCGCGTCCCAGCGTACATCATACGAACCGGAATTTAACCCCAGTTGCCAAAATCCACCGGAAGTTTTCATTATCCTAGTAGCAGATATTGCTGCTCCTGTATAGGTTCTAACCTGAAATAAATTTTCATTTATAAATAAGGAACTCAGTTCATAAATATTTGGTGCGCGATATTCATCACCCATCTTTTTGCGACATATTTCAGTCAGTTCAGATGGCGTATGGCTTCCATGAAACGGATTTGTATAAAAACCATCCCACCACGGGGTTTTATTATTACCATAACTTCTAAAGTATGGAGAAACAACGTTACTGTCAGTAGAATTAAATGCAGTTATTACACCAATATCTTTTCCTATTGTATTTGGTCCCTTTGCACCATTCAAATCATATACAAAATTTACACACATTCGTTGCTGCATAGACTCTCTGTTTGCTGGTAATCCTGAATTTCCGGAACATTGAGGGTTATAATACACAATAATACTTTCTCCATTTGCGGTTTCAAAAGCAACAGCTTTTGTATTTTTAACAAGTACAAGTTTTGAATTAAAACCGAAAAGAGTATTACCATTTGTTGTCGTAAAATTTGAAATAATATCTCCATAAGGAGTAGTTATCTTCGCTGAAAGGCCACAGTCTTCAAGATGTTCGTTGTCACAGATATTATTTATTTTAAGGACTTTACTAAGGCCTTCTGTGACGAAAGTTTCAGCCGCAGTGTCTACGGCAGATGCGGATTCGTTACCTTCTGTCAAAGTTCCGTAACCATTCAGTGCCGGCATTAGAGCGATTGCCTGTGACATACGGGCATATAGGGCTTTTCTTTGCGTATTCCATGTGCGTTCGTTAATGTTACCTGTCAGCGACGGTAAAGTAATTGCCGCAACCACGCCGATTATTGTTAGAGATAACAGGATTTCTGCCATAGTAAAACCTAAGCGCTTAGATGTGCTTTTTACGGCACTCCCCCCCCCCCTGCTGATATGCTTACAATCTTATTCATTTCATCCTCCTTTCTCTTTATTATGTACCATGTTTACAGTTTAGTCAAGACTACAAGTACTTAACTCCGACAAGTTCATCCGGCATAAATTGCTGTTCGACTTCCGGTGCAGCGTGAGAATATACATATCCAACGCCAAAACCGTATTTTGAAGCGTCTTTGTAATGCGCGTCACGCAGATGCATTGGCGGCGGAAAATCTTTACCCGCGTCTATATCTGCAAGAGCTGAATCAATCGCCATAATTGCTTTATTTGACTTTTTAGCCTGCGCAACATAAATTACAGCCTCTGCAAGCGGAATTCTGCCCTCCGGTAGCCCGAGTAATTCAACAGCACGGTAAGCGTTTACCGCGATATTTAAAGCGTTAGGGTCTGCAAGCCCGACATCCTCTGCAGCGCAAACAATAAGCCGCCGCGCTATAAATCTCGGGTCTTCACCTGCCGCAATCATCTTCGCCAGATAATAAATCGCAGCATCAGGGTCGCTTCCGCGCAAACTCTTTTGAAACGCAGATGCACAGTCATAATGCTCCTGCTGAGAATATCTTGTGTTGCGCTTCTGACAAATTTCTTCGATTATCGCAACCGTTAAATTTCGTTTATTATCTTTCAAATCGCTTGCAAAATATGCGTTTTCGACAATATTCAATGCGTAGCGGGCATCACCGCGCGCAAGGTTAATAATAAAATCCAGAACACCCGTTTCGCAATCCATCGGCATATAGGTTTTCGCCAGATATTCAAACCCGCGCATTATAATACGTTTCATTGAATTATCGTCAATTGTGTTGAGCCTTATAACCTGAACCCTCGACAACAATGCCGGAACCACCTGAAACGAAGGATTTTCAGTCGTAGAACCTATAAGAAAAATCGTACCGTTTTCAAGGTGCGGCAAAAGCGCATCCTGCTGGGTCTTTGAATAACGGTGAATTTCATCTATAAACAAAATTGTTTTGACGCCTGTTCGCAATGACATTTTTGCACGTTCAACTGCGTCTTTAATATCTTTAATTCCGGAAGTTACGGCAGAAAGTTCAATAAAATCCGCGCTGGTTTTAGTCGCAATCAAACGCGCAAGCGTAGTTTTTCCGCACCCCGGAGTTCCCCAGAAAATCAACGAAAAAAGACGTTTTGTCTGTAAAAGATTCAACAGCGGACTTTTTTCGCTCACAATATTACTCTGCCCCATAAACTCTTCAAGAGTTTTTGGCCGCAAAGCCTCTGCAAGCGGAATTTGCTTATTTTGATTTTCCAGTTCCGTAAATAAATTGTTCATAGTATAATTATAGCATAAAAGGGTATAATGTCGAATGAATAAACGTGTTTTAATATTGGTATCGTTAGTTGTAATCGTGATTTTAGCGTTGTTCGCACGGCCGCAGAAGAAAAATGACGAACTCGTTTTCTGGACGCTTCAAATGCGCGATTTCTCAACTTATATGGAAAAAGTTATCGCAAACTTTGAATCCGCTAATCCCGATATAAAAATCAAATGGGTAGATATTCCGTTTTCAGAAGGTGAGAAACGAACCCTCGCGGCAATTCTGAGTGACACGCCACCGGATTTAGTCAATCTAAACCCTGATTTTTCTGCACTTTTGGCGCAAAAAGGAACCTTAACCGAAATTAGCGGCGATGATTTAACCCAGTTCCCGCAAGAAATCGTAGAGAGTATGAAATATAACGGCAAAAACTATTTCATTCCGTGGTACGCGACATCTGCACTTACGTTTTATAACAAAAAACTTCTGCCTGCGCCGCCAAAAACTTACAATGAAATTTTCACCCATTGTCACGCAGGCGTCGATAAACCGCTTTTAATGTTCAACTTCGCGGAAAACGATTCGATGTTGAAACTTCTAAACAAATACGGAATAAATTCTGCCGACAACATTAATTCACAAGCCGCTATTGACTTATTTCAAACTATTCAAGAAGCCTACACCTCGGGTTGTTTTCCGAAAGAAAGCCTTACACAAACTCACCGCGAATCGCTCGAAAAATTTATGGCCGAAGAAATTCTTATGTTTGAAGGCGGCTCAAACTTCCTCAACCTCATAAAAGAAAATGCGCCCCGAACATTTGCACGCACAGAACTTGCGCCGCAATTGACCGGCGAAAGCGGTAAATATAACTTTTCAATGATGAATTTTATAATCCCTGTTAAATCACAAAAACAAGAAGAAGCGCTAAAATTTGCACTCTACCTGACAAACGAAGAAAACCAGCTTGAACTGGCAAAGCTTACCAATATTCTGGCAACCAACAAAGATGCGCTGAATGATAAATTTTATACAACCGCGTCCTCCGGAGATATTTTTGCACAGGCCCGTGTTTTAAGCGCCAAACAATTAAAAAATATTCAGCCGCAGCCATTTTATCCGCACAGAAAAGAACTTATAACCTTGATTAACAATGCAACGCAAAAGATTTTACTTAAACAGGACGCCATAGAAAACGTCCTGAATAAGCTCAAATCTGATTGGATAAAATTAAACTAACGTTTTACACAACGCAAATTCATATTATCGTTTCGGTTACGTAATGCCCAATGACCAGTGTCATAATACATACAAACGCCATAATTTTCACCATTTGCAGAAATAACCGTACTTGACCAGATATTCCAACCCATATCAAATAATATTTTATTATAAAACATAGCAGCTACTTCTTCACGATTAGGAGCGCGGCTTTCACTATCTTGTGCCTTACAGGCTTTTCCGGCATTAACCTGAGAAACGACACCCGCATTAATTGCTAACGGCACCGGCGCAACAACGACCGAATCCGACGGATATAAAACCGTAATGACTCCTATATCCTTACCGACGGTATTAGGGCCTTTTTTTCCATTTAAGTCGTACACAAAATTCGCGCACATTTTAGGTTGTGAATAAAAACTGCCAAATTCTCCCATATCAGCAACGCAATATGGATTGTAATATGTCAAAATACTTTCGCCATTAGCCGTTTCAAATGCAGCAACCTTTGTATCAATTTGACTATATCTATAGCGTGCCCCATATCCGTTCACAAAAGTTGAGTTAAACATATTATTCAATTCAACAAGTGTTCGCGGAACAGAATTAATCGCATTTCCTGCGAAAGTTGTTAATTTTTCAGGAAATCCGCAGTCGGCGAGGTGTTCAGAGTCACAGATATTGTTAATTTTCAACACTTTAGCCAGCCCGTCAGTGACAAAAGTTTCAGCGGCGGTGTCAACAGCATCACTTGCGCCCTCCGAACTTGCCTCTTTTAAAGTTCCATACCCGTTCAAACTTGGCATCAACGAAATTGCCTGTGAGAAGCGGGCATAAAGTGCTTTGCGCTGGGTATTCCACGTCCGCTCGTTAATGTTGCCGGTCAAACTCGGTAATGTAATCGCAGCGACTATGCCGATGATTGTCAATGACAATAAAATCTCTGCCATCGTGAATCCCATAATTGTCATCCCGAATTTATTTCGGGATCTGTCCGGCGTTACGCTCTTACGGTCACATTGGATAGATTCCGAAACAAGTTCGGGATGACATGGGCGCATAATGCCCATTTGTATAGACAGGCTGTTAAGCCGGCTCCCCCCCCCCCCCTGTCCATGTTAAGACATTGCTATGTTTTTTCATATTTACACTTCCTTTCTTTATTATAATTATGTAGCATGTTTTGGAATTAGTCAAGTCTTACAGAAAACTTACACCCGCAATAGTTCTGCCGGTATAAGCCAAGTTCACGCGAAATCTTATTCGTCTTCAAAAATCCGTCCTTTTTCTTAAAATCTACAGCCAAATAAGTCAAGCCCTCCGCTGCCGCGATTTCTTCTCCTATTTTTGTCAATGTCGCAAAATTTTTATGCGGACTGATTACAATCGATGTCGTAAAAGTATCGATTCCAAGGGCGCGCGCTTTGCGCGCAGTTTCCTGCAGACGAAGTTTAAAACACAATTCGCAGCGCGCGCCCTTCTCAGGACAGTCCTCATATCCACGTACATAATCAAAATAGACGTCAGGCTCATAATCCCCAACAATCAATTCCACATCCTCATGTGCGCAGAGTGTTTTTTGCGCCTCCAGACGCCGCTCATATTCCTCACGCGGAAAAATATTCGGGTTATAAAAGTATACTATAACCTCATAACCCGAATGTTTAAGCATTTCTATTGGATGTGCTGAACAAATCGCACAGCAGGCGTGTAATAAAATCTTATTTTCTTTTTGCTCCATTACGTTCCAGCCATTTTTGAGCTTCTTCCATTGTGTTTAAGCCCATTTTCTTATGCGTTCCGATAATCATTGAAGGCGTACCGCTCAAGCCGACTTCCAAAGCATCCCTGATATCTTTGTCTATAATATCTGCAACTTGTTTAGACTTTGCATCTTTTTTAAGTTTTTCCATATCAAGACCTAAACTTTCAGCGATTTCTAAAACTTTTTCTTCATCCTCAGGTTGTTCTGCAAAAATATGTGCAGCAAGGTCTAAATATTTACCCTGCAACATAGCCGCTTCTGCATATCTGGCTTTCATACACGCAGTCTTATGCCCCGGAAACGGAAGAAATTTATTGCAATCCTGATCCAGCGGATAATTTTTGTGCACAAATTCAATATTATCATATTTTTTAATCAAATAATAAAGCTGAATATGTAAATAACGACAAACAGGGCAGTCAAAATCAGAATAAACCATAACCTTAATCGGTGCGTCTTTTGAACCCAACTGATTGCCTGAAATCAAATAATCTTCAATTTTTGCCTTTTTATACCTGTCAAATTCTCTGTTATTTTTTACATGCGGTGCGAAGACCATTGTCGATGTCGTATAAGTCAACACAGCAATGGCTGCAAGAACAACTCCGCCAAATGCAATTGCATAAGGTTTGATTTTAATCGCGTCCAGAAAATCCGTAACACTCTGTTTCAAAGAACCAAAGAAAGAGCCTTCACTCAATGGTCTTGTGGCAACAAGTGCTATCGCAAGGTTAATACCATAAGTTATTGCACAGAATAGACACAATTTTTTAATTTGAAAGAGGCTTATCATTAAAAGAATAATAGAAACGATAAAAGAGAAAAGCCCCAGTACAGCGATATAATCCAGCGGATTTTTAAAAACTTCCATAAATTTAAAGAGTCTGTAATTTTTTAATTCTTTAGCTTTTAGCATTAAGAAAACAAAAGCGTACCAGAACATTCCCCAGTAAGCAAGAGGGATACCGAAAAATTGGGATTCACTTGTACGTGCAACGCCGTCGCAGTCAATAAATTCGTTAACCGAACAAATACTTGGCGCCGCGTCCACGGCAAATAGTGCGTTATAATAAACCATTGCAAGTTCAACGGTTACGCATAAACCAAGTGCCGCCAGAATAGCAATTATTACCGGTTTTATCTCTTGTTTAATCATATTCTCTCCCTTTTATAAATTAGCAATTATTTCTTTAATAAGTCCTTTAAACTTGTTTTTAGCCAGATTAGCGCTTTCAATAACCTCTTGATGTGAAAGCATAGCTTGTCCAACGCCTGCGGCATGGTTTGTAATACAGCTTATACCAAGGACATTCAACCCGCAGTAATTCGCAACAATCCCCTCCGGAACAGTTGACATTCCGACAGCATCCGCGCCCAGAAGCCCGTAAGCCCTTATTTCTGCAGGCGTTTCATAGCTAGGGCCGGTCGTCGCAAGATATACGCCTTCTTTAAGCTCAATATTCAATTTAGCCGCACATTGTTTTGCAAGTTCGCGCAGATTTTCTTTATAAATCTCGCTCATATCAGGGAATCTAACACCTAATGTATCGTCATTTTTCCCGATAAGCGGATTTGTTCCCATAAAATTAATATGGTCTTTTATAAGCATTAAATCAGCAGGATTGAATTCAGGGTTGACAGCACCTGCTGCGTTTGTGAGGATTAAAGTTTTTACCCCTAAGGCCTTTAAAACTTTAACCGGATACGTTACAACGCTCAACGGATGCCCTTCATAAAAATGGATTCGCCCCTGCATCATAACGACCTTTTTCCCGTTGATGTTTGCAAAAACAAGACGCCCCTTATGCCCTGCAACCGTCGAACTTGCAAAGTTCGGTATATCAGAATAATTCACCCCGACATCACAAAATTCATCAGCCAACTCGCCTAACCCTGAGCCTAAAACGATTCCAATCTCAGGTTTAAAATTATTGGTTTGTTGATTGATGAATTTAATAGTGTTTTCCATAAGTCTATTAACAAATAATACTTGACTGCAAGTCGACGCTCCGCGACAGAAACGGCTCCGCGGGTTAGCCTACCAAACGGCTGTCGTCAGCTTCAGACGCTTTAACCATAATAGCGTGTTCAACAGGATTTTCCTTTTTATACTGACTTTCGTAAGATTCTTCAAAATTGTATTCTTCGTGCGCTTTTTTAGCTTGATTTTCGTCAACGAGTTTTTTAGCAAGTTCAGCGATTTCGTAAACTAATTGATATCTGTTTTCAGTATTTTCGTTCAAGTCCCACGCGACTCTGATTATTTGATCCATTTTTACCTCACAATAATTAATTATCCATTTTATAATATTATAAGAAAATCTTTTTTGCAAGAGGGTAAATATATAAAAAGGTGTATCCGTAACGAATACACCTTTTATATTATCTGCACCTGCTTACATTATGCGTTAATATCTTTAATGCTCAAAGCGATTCTGTGTTCTTGAGGAGTGAATTTCTTGATAAGAACTTCTACTGTATCGCCTACACGGAAACGGTTGTATGGATTGATGTTTTCATCAGATACTTCTGAAATAGGCAACAAGGCTTCCACTCCAGGGAATATATTAATAAATGCGCCGAATCCTGTTACTTTGTTTACTGTACCTGTGATAACCTGTCCTTCTGAGAATTGACCTTCGATTTGTTTCCAAGGATCTTCAGTCATTCTTTTCAATGACAATGAAATACGTTTCAATTCTGTATCGATTTTGATAATTTTAACTTCAATAGTGTCGCCAAGTGTCAAAACGTCAGACGGGTGTTTAATTCTTGCCCATGAAATTTCTGAGATTGGAAGCAAACCATCGATTCCGTTGATGTCAACGAAAGCGCCAAAATCTGCAATTCTTACAACTTCACCTTTTACAACTGAATCTTCTGTCAGTTCTGCTAAAATATTGTCAACAACCTGATTTCTTTGTTCAGCAACTGCAAGTCTTTGAGAAAGAATAAGTTTGCCTTTTTTAGGGTCTGCTTCAAGAACTTTAACTTCGATTTTTTGATCAACTAAACCGTCGAATGGAAGTCCTGTTCTCAACTGGCTTGAAGGAATGAATCCTTTCAAATCAGCAACGTCAACCAGAACGCCGCCTTTTACGATTGAAACAACTTTTGCAAGAATTGTATCACCTTGAACTTTAGCGTCATTAAGTTGTGCCCATGCTTGAGCGAAAGCAATTCTTTTCAATGATAAAAGCATATGATTTTCATCATTTTCTTCTTTTACAACGTAGAATTCTCTAACATCACCGATTTCAAGCGTATCAATTGTATCTGAAGGGATTTCATTTTTAGAAAGGAAAGCTTCAGTTTTAGCGCCTTTTACGCATACGAGATAGCCTTCTTGTTCTTTTCTGATAATTGTACCTTCAACGATATCAGCAACTGTGTGGGATTTCGCGAATGATTCTTCTAATAATTTTTCAAATTCATCCATTGGTCTTTCGATTGTTTTTGTCATTTGTTTTATTCTCCTTTGTTTAATTTATTTATAACCTTTTCTATTAAGTTTTGCGGCGTGGAAGCACCAGCCGTCACAGAAATATTTTCTGATTTTTCTATTAAATCTTTGTAATTTTCGAGTTCTTCTGCGGTTTCGATGTGAATTGTGCGTGTAAGCGGTTCACAAATTTGCGCTAAGTGTGTTGTGTTTGCACTTGTTTTGGAGCCGACTACCACCACCAAATCACTATTATGAGCCAATTCCAAAGTTTCCTTCTGACGGTTTGAAGTGCTCGGACAAATCGTATTTTCAATCTTCAATTCTTTAGCCAGAGGAACAAGAGCAGAAATTATTTCCTGAACGTGCGAAAGCGTTTGCGTTGTTTGAATAACAATTCCAATTCTTTTGTGGGCTTTGAGAGAATCCTTGCAGGACACTATTTCATCCGGTGAATTTACAACAATTACATTTTCGCTGTGCAGTAAAGCGTTTGCGCGTATTGCAACAACTTCGGGGTGATTCTCTTTGCCTATAATAACCACAAAATAACCTTCATCTGCAAGATTTACTGCTTTTTGCTGAACTTTTTTCACATCAGGACATGTCAAATCAACGACTTCAAAGCCGGCTTTTTTAATCGCCTCTATGCGTTCAGGAGTTTCACCATGCGAACGGATAATGCAAATGGCACCATCAGAGCATTGCGGAAGTTCATCCACTGTATAAATTCCTAACTCTTCAAGCTCTTTCGTAACAAGAGTGTTGTGGATTAAGGCTCCAAGAATATATATTTTTTTATCAGGATTGTCGATTTTAAGCTTTTTGGCAGTATCTACGGCTTTTTTTACTCCGTAACAAAACCCTGCGGATTTAGCTAATGAAATATTTTTCGGCAATTTAAAATAATCTTCTTTCTAAAAAACTCGCCCGCAAACGCAGACTGTATTTATATTAAATTATAAAAATTTTTAAAAATCAATAGCAAAAAATTTCATGTTAGGTTTCAAATAAAAATATGAATTAAAAAGGCGATAACTAATGTTATCGCCTTTTTATATGGGCCGCAGTGGACTCGAACCACCGACCTCACCCTTATCAGTGCCATTTTTATTTTTGATTGAGTTTGATTTATTGTTATTATATTTGCATTTGAAGTACTTTTGCATACTCAATCAAAGTAAATCAAACTACATAAAATTACATAAAAGTCCATAAATAGTACATAAAATCTGTTATAAGCTTTTGAGTTGACAAATCGTAGTGTATATCAGGATTTTCAGTTAGAAAGCTTTTATGCTAGAATTAGGTCATGGCAGATATTATACTTAAATCCTTTAAACTTACACGAAAAGACGGAAAACTTATTGATGTCGAAATTTACAATAATGAAAACATTAATAATGTTGAAATTTTAGATATTAAAACCCTTAGGTTTGAAGGAATGAAAACAAAAGATATAAAGAAATCGGATATACATAACGTAGTTTTGAAGGATGAAAATAAGTTATATCTACAAAATAAGCAATCAAAAATGGTTGCCGGTCTTTCTAAAAAGCACTTGAACAAAATTATTTCAACTGTGTTTACAAAAGATACTCAAGGTAAGTTCAGTTACCTTAAAAAAGAAATTATTGCTAATGTTGATGTAATATTTTATGCAGCATTACCAATCCTTAAACATGCGGAATTGAAAAAAGAAGTATTATATAACTGTCAAATTATTCATAGGTTTGCAATACCTTTAAAAATAGGTGGGTTGGAGTTCTTAACAATGATTACAGTTAAAGAAAGGCTTGATTCTAAAGATACAATTATTGATGAATTTGCTATATATGACTTGTATTCAGAATCTATACAAAATAAAAAATCACCTGATAGTCCCTCTACGGTTTCTGTAGGAAATAATCCTATGACCACCCGTAGCCATTACCAGATGACTATTTTTAGTTTAAACGATTTATACAATTTTGTCAAGTCTAGTATTACAAAAACGCAATAATAACAAAGCATACAGCGTTTTGTTATGCCAAAGCTTTAAATTGTTCACTGTTCTGTTTTAAAAAGTGCCGAAGATTAACTGTTGATGTGTTGTATCTGTCTGCAATTATTGTCTTTGGCACTTTTAGTTTTACCAATTTTAAAATATTATCTTTGTGTTCATCAAGTTTTGATTTGCCTTTGCCCTTTGGTCTACCGAGTTTTGTTCCCATGGCTTTTCTTGCGTGTAGGGCTTCTTTTGTTCTCAAACTTATTAAATCTCTTTCAATTTGTGCTATTAGTGCAAAAACAGTACTGGCGACAACTGATGATATTGTATTATCGTCATTTGAAAAGTTTTCTTTTAATGAATATAAGGTTATTCCTTTCTGTTTGGTGATTTCGATTACTTCAAAAATTTGTGTTACTGACCTTGCAATTCTTGACAGTTCAGGAACAATTAAAACATCACCTTTATTCATTCTTTCTAATAATGTACCGAGTTGTCTTTTCTTAAAATTCGATTTACCACTAATTTGTTCTTCTATAAATTCAACATTACCCAGTTTTTTATCGTTTACAAATTTCAAAACATCAAGTTTGTTTTTCTCTGTGTTTTGGTCGATTGTACTAACTCGCAGATATGCGTATGTTGCCATTATAAAATTTACCTTTCTATTCTTTAATCCACTCTTGGTAATTTGAAATAAATTCTCCTGCTATAGCTTTTTGTTGTTCTGCTGTGTAGTTGTAGCAACAATCTACTTCCCAATACAAAGAAGTGCCGTTAAAAATTTGTAATGTTCCGTCTTGTGTTAAATTCCAGTTCCAATTCATTTCGCACCTTGTAATTTGTCTTAAATGCTTGCTGTATCATAAAAACCGGTGTTTTATATTTTTATTATCCATTTTCAGGAATAAAAAATCACCCGGTTTCGTCATATAAATTCATGAAATAAAAACGGTCGGTTTTAGGTATGGAACAACTTTAGGGTAAAATATTATATTAAATTATTTTTTCTTTTCCATGCATTATAATGCTTTAAATCATCTTCTGCATATTGGGTTATTGAATCAAGTAAGTTATAACAAAAGTGCATAAACCATTCTTTATCTAGCAAAACATCAAAACAAATTTCAACCTTTACGGCTCTGTAATCTTGATGTATTAATCGTACTCTATCATCTTTTCTCCAAGCAATCCATGTAAATGGTGAAAATTCTTCATTTTGATAAACTGCATAATTATTCTTCTCAAAATTTTCAAGAAATTTTTTGAAATCAATTATAAAAATTTGTGCAAGAAGTCCGATTTCAATGGTTTTTTCTGGCAAAATAAATTCTATTTCTACACTTGTGTAAAAAGTTTCACCCATTTTTACATCATTATAAATATACTGATAATCAACATCATCATAGTAAAAATTGTTTTCTAAAGTTATTTTTGATTGAAAATCCCTCATAATTTCTGGGTGAGAGGTCGGATATGGAATTTGTTCTTCTGGGAAATAATACTTATCATCAAAATGTACAATATCTGTTAATATGTGTAAATCCATAGCTTTATAAGTTGATAAATCTGCAATATTATAATATGTATAGCCTTCTTGCTTATATATTTTCTCGCATTCTTCATAAGGCAGATACATTTTTTTGTGCTGTAACGTATCTGAACCGGAAGTTTTGTACCAAACGACAAAATATTTTTCTTTGTTCATAAAAACACCTCTTAAATTTCCATAGGGTCGTAATATTTAAAATCAACAATTATATTGCCTTTTTTATCTATCCTTCCCCATTTTTTGTTTTTACTAGCATAAATTTTATCTTCTGATACAAACATGTCATCATATATGAATGCTGTAAGGTTTTGATTTTGAATATCAATTAACCCGAATTTACCGTTTAACTCTGCTACAATAGCAAGTGGTAAATTGTTCACAAGAAATTCGTATTCAACAGGGATTATAACATTGTTATCCATGTCTACAACACCATACCTATTATCTTTTTGAACTACTACATAATCCATTTGTGGATAATAAATTTCATCGTATTCAAACGGAATAATAAGTTTGTTATCTTTATCTATCAATCCCCACTTATCATTTCGCTTTACTGTAAAATAATTAAAATCAGGTGAACCTAGTGAAATCCCGTCGTATTCGCATGGTATAACCACATTATGAGCAATATTAATAATTCCCCACTTGTTATTTTTACAAACTTCTACACTCGTATGGTTTGGGTGCATTTGTATCTCGTCATATTCAATTGGTATAATTACTTCATTTTTAATATTTACAACACCCTCTTTACCTTTTTTATATACTCTAATCCCGATTGGCAAATAATCAAATATATCCATGTATTCAAAAGGTATAACAATTTCGTTGTTTAAATTAATTATGCCGCAGAGGTCATCTTTTTTTGCTAGTACATAATCGCCTTTTGGATAATCAATTTCGTCATATTCCAGAGATACTAATATATTATTTTGTTTGTCTATAATGCCCCACAAATTATTGTTTCTAACAGGAAAATATTTGCTATCAACAGGGTCGGTTGACACATAATCGTATTCAAAAGGTATAAGTACATTTTCTTTCAAATCAATAATTCCACATTTATCACTTTTCACTGCTCGAATAATATCTTCATTTTCAAACGGGAAATTTAGGTTTTTGTATGTAAAAGGTATGATTATCTCATTTTTAGCATTTATTAAACCCCAGTTATCGTCTTTTTGTGCAACAAAACAGACTGTATTGTCCTGCAAAGTTTTACTATCTAATGAATCGTATTCAAGAGGGATAAGGATTTCATCTTTGCAGTTCATTACACCTGACTTGTAATCCTCATTTTCTACTATTTTGTAATCTATATAACCTTTTAATAGTTCCATTTTTTTATTACCTTTTACTTTTCTACTTTACGCTCTGCAAGCATCATATAATCTACTAACATTTGAACGGCAAGTTCTATGCCATTATCAAATACAAAAACCATTTCTTCATACATATCATCACCTTGTTCACGTGGTACTTTCCATGTTATAGAAGGTTGGTCAGTTTTTATAATATAAATATCTTTTAATGTATGACCGATAAGATTTTTTTGATAATGTTTACTTATATCTTGCCATTTTCTATCAAAAACCATATAACTATTGAACTCTCCTTCTTTTAATGTGTTGATACCCATTTGAATCAGGCTATGCTCATGAAAATCAATTTCGACTTGAGTATCGCCAAAATAAAGTATTGCAGGCTCATCAAGGTCTGCGACATAGTCTTCTAAATAATCATCAGGATTGTAATCTTCTTCGGCATAATTAATAATTGTAAAATCATTTTCATCAACACCGCAAAACTCACAAGCATAATATTTACCATCCATAAATTCAAGATAATTGGAACGATCAAATAAATATCCTGTAATTAAAATTTTATTTAAAGGTTTGTTTATTATTTGAGGTTTTATTTCATTTATAAAATTTTCAAGTTCTGTTGCTGTTATAAATTTTTTAGCAGTCCAATTGTCATAGCTTTGAAACTCACTATCGTCTACTTGCTTATTAGTTTCTCTCTCTGATTCTCTTATTTTTTGTTCTGCTTCTTCATTTTCCTGTAAAAGTTCTTTATATTTATAATTTAGTAGTCTTGCCAAATCAATATGCTTGCGTGGATTAGTAAAACTCTCATGGTTTTCTAATTCGTATTGCTTAATTTCATCAACAATCTTGTCTGAATATTTTTTTATAACTCGTTTTAATTCATTTGCTAATTGTGTTTTGTCAACAATGATGTCATATATAAATTCAGATTTAAAATCTGCATTCTCATCATTATTTATCGGAACATATTTTTGCAGTGCAAACCTAACTTTGTTATCTTCCTTTTGCCAAGCATAAAATTTGATAGCACAAATTTTATTACAATATCTTGTAATATTTTCCCCTTTTTCAAGTTCACTTACAAAAAGTTCTATTTCTTCAAAATTCCATAATTCCAACTCGACAGAAATATTAGACATTGGAAAGTCAAACATTGTAAAAGAATATTCTTTTGTTCCTGTTTCTTTTCCAAAATGATAAGCAACAAAATTCTGTAAATTATTTTGGTTTTCTTCTTCTGTTTTATCTTTTGAACCTAACAAGTCATTTATTGTAAAATTTTCAATTACAACAGGTTTATTTTTTGGTTCTAATTCTGACATATCGTCATTTTTATACCAATAATTGTCATGTGCGTTATAACCAAAGCTATGCGGAGTTTCGTTAATATTAAATTTTCCAATTTCTTTAATCATTTTATGTCCCTTTATACCTTTCTTTTAAAATTTAATACTTCACCTTTTGCGTTTATAAATCCCCATGTTGCAAGATATTTTCCGGGTATGAAATTTAAGTTTTTCGGGTCAACTTTTATATCACTGAATATAAAATCAATCAACATGTTGCCTTTCCAGTCAAGAATCCCGAATTTATTATCTTTAGAAAGTATTAAAATTTCACTCAACAGCCAAAACTTTTCATCTATTGGAAATTCCAAAGTCAAAATATCTTCACCTTTAGAATTAACAAAGTATGTTTTATTGTAATCAACTGCTACAAAATACAATTCGTTATTTATATAAGTGTAATGTATTCTATCACTCACATGTGGGATTTGTATATCACCGTTAATATCTATTACAAATTGTTTGTTATCTTCTTTTGCTGCAATAAATAATTTGCCGTCAATATTATGCAGATATTTATATTTTTTTATATACCCTTTTAATTCCTTGCCAAATCTCTTATGTGTTTTCCCCCATACTGCAACTGATTCAGGAGCAATAACCCATTCAAAATTTTGATTAATAATTCCGTAGCCGTCAGAATCTGTTTGTACACAAGCATAATCGCCTATAAAATTGTCAATATGCTTAAATATACTACTCCCAGAGGCATACTTGAATTTTCTTGATATTTCCAGTTTTTCCCCAACTGAAATAACTCTTTTCATTGTATCAAAGGTTTTATGTATATCATCAAATGCTTTTAAAAAGCTATTTATAAAGTCTTGTTTATTTACTTCAATAGCACAATAAATTTCATCATCATCAACATCGACTTTTTCATCTATATAATAATTTCTGTTTGATTTTGATAAAACATAAATTTTTTGAGATTCTGTGTCTTTTTCTTTTTTCTCATTCCAAATAAACATTTTACCCCAATCGACATCAACTCGTACATCTTCCCCTTGTTCAAGCTTTTTAAGGGCATTTTTTATTGCATTTTCGCAATCTGTGCAAAATTTTAATTCTTGTTTTTCATCGTTATAACAACTGAATTTAAGTTTAAAATCTATTCCATACTCAAAGTTATCCTTTATAATATCAACAATTCGTTCCTCTGTATAATCTTCGGAATAATTGCTATAAACATTAGGGTCAATAGTATGTACCATTTTAAATAGTGTTTTTAATGGCATATCCATGGTTTCATTGGTTGAATACCATTTCTTTGTATATGTAGAATATACCCAATTTCTTTCTTCTGTACGTTCAAACATGTCAGGTGATATTGATTTTCTTAATTCTTCTACTGTTAACTGTTTTTTTCTGGGTTCATCATTCTGCCAACAATATAGTGATTGTGGGCTTTGTTCTACATAATCAAAATCAAGAATCTTACCTTCTGCCAATTGATTTTGCCAGTATTCTATTTGTGATTCTTCTTCATTTTCAAAGTGAATTTTAAATTTCCACTTTCCATCTAAATCCTTGTATGCAATATCAAAAACTCTTATAGGTTCTCTATAGTTGTAATTATTTTTAAATTCAAGCGGATTATCAAAGTATGATTTTAAATCAGTTATAAAATCATCTAACAAATTTATAACATATTCTCTGCGTTGAACTTGGTGCATATCTGAATTTAAAATAACTAATACATCAAGAAATTGTTTTAATAATGTATTTTTGTTGATGATAATATCTGATAGAATTTTTTTATTTTCCATTAAACCATAGTCAAATACTGTAAACCTGATATTTTCATCATCTAACATAATTGCTGTTATTGCACTATATGAACCCTCATCAAAAATATTAAGTATTAAATCTGTATTATCGTGATAAGCAATTAAAGTTAAAAATTCTAACAGCCCGTCAATGGATTCAGTTATTGTTGAAATATGAATTATACCGCCATTTATATAAAAGTAATAATTATCAATCCCGAAATTATAACCAATAACCCAATGTGTTCCTTGGGTATCAATTTGTTCGATTTTTTGCGGCTTTGATTCTCTTAAACATTTTAAAAATTCATTTTTTTCTTTACATAAATCTAATTTGTAGTTGACATAATGAATATCGTCAAAACTGTATAATTTTTCTTTAATCATTTTCACCTGAAAGCATTTTAAGTCTGCTTCCGACTTTGTTCTTGTGTTTTTATATATTCTTTAATAAACGGATATTCTTTTGAAAGTTCTTCAACTGCTTCTAAAAGAAAATCAGGGTCTTTGTTTATGTTAGTTGCAAGATTAATAGCTTTGAGTTTGGATATAAGTTCTTCTTGCTTATGTGGTGGCATATATTTAAATATAATATTAATTACATCGTCATTTATTGTCATAAGCTATAACCCATATTTTTCAAAGTCGTAATAACACAACTCACACTAAAACAAATAATTTGCTTGTAGTGTGATGTCTTAAATTTTTCTGCGTTTAAAATAATGTTTTTTGTCATTAATGTTCGCTGTAATTATAAACAACGATAAATAATTATTTATAATACTTGTATCTTTATAATACATGGGGCTTCAAAAAATTTCAACCGTTTTCTAGTTATTTGTCATAAATTTTAATCAAATAATTTTTGATAATTCTGTTAAAGTAGGTGTTATATGAGGATTTAAGCTATAAATATCATATTTATTTTTAGTCCTTTAAATTTTTTATTTTTGTACCGTTAAAAATATTTCAATCATTCGCTAATATTGTATAATCAGGTATTTTAATATCATTTGGCAATATTTCACCATGTATTTCGCCTGTATTATCGTTGTATGTTGAAACTAAATATTGCCAGTTTGTACAATTTTTATTTTTTGATTGCTGTTTTAAAAACGTTACTAATTGGGTAAGTTCTGTTTTATTTAATTTCCATGTATTACCTTTGTTGTGGCAATTCTTGAATATTCCTGTTGTTTTATATTCTGCTTTCAAAAAATTAAATACAGCAAATTTTCTTATTTTATTTTCATCGTTTTTTGTTATGAAAAAATACGGTTTTTTATCAAAAGTTAAAAAATCATCAATGTAAATATTCACAAATCCAGTATCTTTTTTGTCAAAAACTTTATTAACGAACCAACCAAAATCCTGTTCAACAGGCTGTATTGTTTGTTTAATAAGTTCTAAAGCAAAGAAATTGTTAGTTTTTAATTCTTGACAATCCTGATGTATAAATTCCCAAAAGGCTTGCTTACATTGTGCAATCTGATAGTTTGAAAGACTATGTGATAAATCATCTACAAAAATTTCTCTTTTAGATTTTGGAAATACTGTTGTCATAGGTAAACCCATTTTGACATATATTTTTAACTCAACATCTAGCTTTAAATCTTTCGCATAAATGTTGTAACTTAAACTGTAATCTTTATCAGGCTTAACATAGAATAGGTATCTATCTGTTTTAAATGTTGATTGATTGTATTTACGTAAAAACTGTATAATCTCACTGTATGTTAAATCAATCATCTCGGTTATCATACAAGGTTCATTCAATAAAGCAAGAAATGTATTGATTTTGTATTTGTTATCGGGGTTTTCTCTGATTGTTTCAAATTTTATGTCTTCTGCTGAATTTGGATTGTTTGTCAGTAAGGTCAATAAATAAACTGAAGAACTTTCTTTTATGCCGTTTGGATAGTTAATATCTGTAACAATAACCTTGTTCCCACATAAAAAATAATTCCAATGACGGTAAGAATCGAGAGTGTAAATTATTTCTTTTTGGGGGATATTTAACAGCATACGAATTTGCTCAATCCATTTTTGAACCTGTTCAACATACAAAGTATTTTTGTAATTTTTAATTCTTTCAACTTGTTTCATTGTGCCGTTTGCATATCTTCTTGTTGATCAACATATTTGATTAACTGATTTAAAGCAGATTCTGTAAAGTCATTCCCTGTATCAGTTTTTAAATATTCAATGATTTCGTTATTTGTAACTTGTTTTGTTGCTTTTTCTTCTTCCGGTAAAAATATTGAGTTTTGAAATGTCAATCTTACATTGTTTTCTTTTGCTACTTGTAACATATAGCCTAATGTATTGCTGTTATAATATGGGCGAAATGCCAAATTATAAATTAACTCATCAAAATCAAGATTTGATAAATCAATGCCGGATTCAACAACTTTTTTATAAATCCATGTTTCTTTTGGGTTCATTGTTTCTTTGAATAAATTATTTATAGTTCTATTATCCAGTGATTTGTTTTTAAATTTTGCTAATGATTTATCTGAATGAACTATTGAAAATCTTGCAGGAGTGTTCGGCGATAATACAATTTTAAAATAATGGTTAAACATAGAAAAACCAACTGCAAAATGTTTATTTTGATGTTGAGTATCATCAATTAGCCAAGTGAACCCACAATTCGTTTCGTTTTTGAGTTCATTTTGATGTAATCTGTTAAAACTGAATTTTAAATAATGATTAAACGGCAAATAAATTTCTATACTTCTGCCATAAGGTTTATTTAGGTAGTTTGAGTTATAAATTTTTATATATTTTGAGTTGTAAAACTCTTTGTATTTCTTTCCTCTTTTGTTTTGAATTTCCATGTCGATTTTTTTGTTAAATTGGTGGATTAAAATATCTTCTTCAATAGATACCAATTGTTGTTTTTTGTAATTGTAGCAAATATCTTCTGTTAATGAGCCAATCCAAAAAGTTTGCCAAATTCCTAAAAAAGTAATATTTATACCGAGTTGACGAACATTGTTATGCAAAAATTTAAACGCAATACATTTTTCTGATGTCATACCCTCTTTGCTGAAATCGGCAAGTATGTAGTTTGAAATGCCAAAATCTCTTGAAAAATTTAATTTAAAGTTATGCTCAAATTCTGTTTCACCCAAATGCCTAATATCAAATTTTAAATAAGTATTGAAAAGTTTAATAAAAAAATGTACTAATTCACCATGTCCTGCAAACAAATCACAGCCACAATTAAATAATTTTGGTTTGCATGTAATTTGTTCTTCTGCTATTGGAATTGAATTATCCTTTAATGCTAATAGTTTTTGATAAGCAACAGGCTCAAAATCGTCTTTGAGATTTTCTATTTCTTCCCAGTTTTTAACATAATTGATTTTTGATAGAACATACTCAAAAATTTCTTGTCTGTAATTCCAACTGTAAGAGATTTCTTGTAAAACATTATCAGTATTTATTTTTGCTAAATCAACATACTTAAAGGCATACCACAAAAAAGCAAGATTTTTGTGTTCAACTTGTTTTGATAAAATATTAAAGCCATATTCGTCTTGCATGTTTGGGTCTGCACCATGGTTTATTAAAGTTAAAAAATCTTCTGCATGATATAAATTAGCTTCTCGCAAAACCGTATTTTGCCCAATTTCAAACTCAATAAATCTTGAAAACAGTGATATATTTGTTTTTAGTGTTAATCCTGTTGTACCGTTATTTTGTTCTTTATTTAGGTCAAAATTAATATTAAACCAATACTTTTTATCAACTCCAAAACTGAATTTTGTGTAAAATAAGGTCGGAAACCAAGCCCAATCAATAGTTAATCCCCATGGATTGTTTAAGAAATCAAAATTATAAACTTTTAAAAATTGTGAGTTGTAATACCATTTTGCTTTTTTCTTACGTTCTTTATATACAGGCTTTTTGTTGTTTGGATTGCCTAATAGTTGATTGTATTCTTCCTCTGTAGATATGTAAACCCGTTTGCCTGTATAGTAATTCCATTCTCTGGTATCATAAAAGTCAAACTGAAAATAAATTAGGTTAAAAATAGAAAATTCCAAAAACCATAGCGTATGAGCAGCGTATCTGCCAATATAGGATGTAAAAGTTAAACTGTTCTCGCCATGCATATCAAGACTAAAATCCCAAGCTTTATATTTACCAATCTGACCTATTCCGCTCAAAATCCTATTAATAAGGAATAAGTGCATATTGCCAATACTAAAAGATAAAACATTACTACCGAAGCGACGATATATTTTAAATGTACCCAGTTTAAAAATAATATTTTTAGTCATTGAAATAATTTTTGCATTTTAAGTAATTATAGATAATAATAAATAATCATAAAGATTACCTATAATTTTATAATACAAGCTCAACATGCAAAAATCAACCGTTTTTGCGAACTTTAGACACAAATTTTAATCAAAGCTATACATGTTTAAGCAAAGCAGAAATAACATCTGCACAAGCGTCTAATTGTTTTTCAGATGAATTATTTATTATTTTTTGAAGAAATAATTTGTTGGGGTAAGAATCAGAAGTATTTTGAAGTCCAAAATCGCCTAGTGTTAAATTTAATACTGAAAGAATTTTTAAAAAAGTATCAAGAGCAGGGTAATTTTTACCTGTCTCAATTTTGCTCAAATGTTTCTCGGAAATATCAATTTTTTCTGCAAGCTGTGCTTGCGTAAGTCCGATTTTTCTTCGAGAATCTTGTATAATTTGTGCAATATGCTTTTTATCTAGTTCCATGGTACTCCTCAACTTCCTTTAAAATAAATTACATGTGATTACATCTAAACAATACAAGTGATTAAATATAATCACATATATTGACTAAAATGTATTTCCATTGTAGAGTATCATCATGGACAACTATTAGTTGTTTGTGATTAGAAATAGTTGAAAAGTGTGAAATATGTCAAATTCGTATCATACCTATCCATATCGTAAACGTTTATTTTTTATTACTCTTTTACTGTGTGTTTTTTTAGGTTTTACTGGTGCTCATAGATTCTATTCTGGTAGCCCCGGTTATGGAAAATTTTTGTTGTTTACACTGGGTGGTTTTGGAATTTTATGGTTTTGGGATTTGCTTTTACTTGGTGGTTTATTTAGAGATTTAAAATATCATGCTGGTGATGGGGTTATTTTAGTATAAGGTTTGAAAGGTATAAGTTAGTGAGCAAGGATAATTCTTATGAAAATTTAGAGGAATTAAGTAATGATCTAAAGTCATTATCTTATAGCTTGTCAAAATCTCAAATTATTCAAGATGAAATCAAAACTTCTGATAATACAATTCAAGAACCAGCAACTAATAATTGGTTAAAAAATATTAAACAGCATTTTAGCGATTTTTGTGTCAACTTAAAAAGCAACTTAGATATTAAAAGGTGTAAAAGCTTTTTATCTGTATTATATAGGATATTTGTTTTTGCAGTGGTTAGTATACCATTTCTTTTGTGTGCTTATCTCTTTTTATTTGTTTTAGCTTGGATAACTGTTTTTATCGCAATAAAAAATGGACATGATTGGTTTACCCCAATATCAACATTTGTACCGTTTGCATTTCGATATGAAGGTGAATTAATGCTTGGAACTTGGTGTACAAACTTATCAATTGGACTAATCGCAATATTTTGTTTGATTTGGAATGCAAAGATAGCATTTGATGAGCTTAATGCAAATATAAATTCTTATAAAAAATATTTAATATACAGCCTTCCTCTCATTATCATTTGTATATTATCAATTTGTGTAATAACAATACCAAGTTGGTACATGTTTATTGCTTTGATTTCAGAATGGATATTTAAAATCCTTTTAGGATTAATTATTTTTTGTATTGTTGTAAGGATTTTACAAGCGATAGCGGGAGAAGAACCTGAATATGATATAATTCAAATTTTTATTCCTAGGAAATGAAAAAATTGTAAAATTATGAGGTAAATAATGTTGGAAACAAAATTTTTAAAAAATAAATTTAACGAAGAAATTCTTCAAGCAGTAGAAGAATCTAAAAAGATTGGTTATATACCTACAAGATTTATTCAAATGTTGCAACTACAAGGAAACAATGCTTTTGAAGTTGTATCGAAATTAGTAACAAAAGAGGCTACAACAGGATTAGAAAAGTTGTGGGAAAAGGGACGATTAGATTTGTCTGTTGAAGCTGTGATGATTAAAAATGAATATAGAGAATTATTTGACAGTGATGTTATCAAAATCTGCGAAAAAAAATTAAAAAGTTGTGGCTATAAAATATAGGAAATTATAAATGAATATTTTTGAAGCATTAAGCCATGGAAAAGGCTGTATTAATGAAGAAAATGTAAGTTCGTTTCTCGGATATTTACTTAGTCCAAATGAAGACCATGGTCTTGGAACAACATTTTTAGAAGATTTTTTAACAGCTATAAATATAAACAAAGACGAAATACTTTATAACTTTGAAATATTACTAGAGTTTAAAGTTGAAACTTGTAAAAAATGTTATATTGATATGGTTTTTGAAACCGAAAATCACATAATAGCAGTAGAAAACAAAATATTAGTATCTTCACAAAAAACAGGACAATTACAAAATGAATATGACGGATTAATTAGATCTGAGTATTACAAAGAAATAGAAAACAACGAGCATAAAGACATTATCTTATGTTATTTAGTACCAAAAGACATAGCGGAAGAATGCAAGAAAGTTGAAACTATTAATAATGATAATTGCATAACACTAACATGGGATAAAATCATAAAAATCTTACAAAAACTGCTACAAAAAGAAAATCATGCAAGAATAAACCCTATAAATGAATATACCAAGCAAACAATAAAAGCATTTATCAATTATATTGAAGATGTTATTAACCCTAAATATAAATCATTTGGTCAAAATCGCAAATATAGGATTTATAAGTATTCTTCTGGGAAAATTGTAGTGAAAGAAAATTTAAAAAATGGTAATTTCAGCCCTGTTTCTTCTTCAAGAAAAATAATTAGAGAAACTTTGAAAATAAAAAATCCTAATGAATATACTGATGAATCAATGAAAATGGGAACAACTCGTTCCCTTGGTGCAAAATTATTTAAGATTTTATAATAAAAATATGAAACAAAATAATGTTGTAGAGTTAGAATTATACAAAGTTAGAAAGCAGAAAAAAGAAGTTGCTTTTAAAATGATTATTGGCAGAACATGGCTAAAAATAATTTTAAACTTGTTGAATATCATTTTGTGCTTGATAAAAATTATGTGTTATACGGTTATTTTTATAATTGGTATTCTTTTGATAATCCGTTTGTAAATTAAATCAATGTGTAATTTGTCATTTACTCGCTAAAACGCATGATAAAATCGCTGTTATTGCTCGCAGAATGAGTTAATATATGTCTTGCTCTTGTTATTTTTGTTATGATGATTTAAAATGCTAGTAATGGAGAAGCTATAGCGATTTGAGCCGGTGGTTAGCTAGCCGGCATCCATTTTTTGTTTATTCGCATATAGAATAATTGTTTAACAATTTTAATTTTATATAAAATCGCTGTTATTGCTTATAAAATGAATTAATATATTGCACAACTTGTAGCAAAATGCTAGGATACTTTTATGTATGGTATTGATTTAGGATATTCTTGGAACCCTTATTTTTTAGACATCAATGAGGATAGCATAAAAGATATGTTCAAGCTTTTATCTTGTCTTGATGATAAAGATTGGAGATTGCTATTTAAAAATGCTAATTTTACCCCTGACAAAGCATTGCTTAATAACAATAAGAGTATTAATAAAAAAGCATTATTAGATTATCTTGTAAAAATGTTTAATTCAGAGCAATCATGTTCATTGGTTTTTCACATCTATTCGTTATGTAATGGCTTTGATAGTTATGATTCCGCTTATAAAATTGATTTTGATAATAAGAAAATGTTGAAAGTTTTGCTTAAAAATTATAAAAAATATCATTTTTATTATATATTTTTTAATAAATCTTTGTTAAAAATTAAAATAATAAATGCAAAACCTGATATAACAGAATTTGAACTTGTTAATAGTGAATGTTTCAAATTGGAAGAGTTACCTGATTCATGCAAAAGTAATTATAAGCAAACATTTGGCAATCGTCCTTATATAATAAATATTGTTACCCAACAACCTATACTTGTAAATTTTAAATTGCGTAAAATTAAGGCAAATACAACTAATACAACTTACGATTTACTAACATTTGAAGAATTTTCAAAACTGAATCAACAAATCATGAATACTTTGGAAGATGAAAACATACAACCATGTGTATGGTGTTCTCCTAGTAATGAAAAAGGTGCAAAAAGAAAATGCCCTAGATGTAAAAAAATTCTAGAAGATTTAAAGCAACTTATAAAATTCTCATATATTGCAACTCATGAAAATGCAACAAAAAGAAAAATAGCTGAATATGTAGAATATGAAATCAAGCAACTGAACTTGGAAATGTCTAAAATAACATATGAAAATCTGCTCAAAATATATAGGAAAAATAATGGTTTTGAATCTGTGGAAATTGAAATAGATAAATTTGACTTTTTTCTACTGGAAAATGAACTTAAAAAGTATAAAGAAAAAGAAAAATCTGGTTCTTTAATAAATAAAGGCGAAAAGATATACTTGTTTATACTGGAATTGGTACATGCCATGTATAAGAAAGAAAAAGAAGAAGATGATGATGAAGAAGAAAAATCTGTATCCATAGAAAATATAGACGAAGATTCAAGCTTGTGGCTACCAGAAATTATGCTTGAAGTGTACAAGAAGAAAGAAAAATGTCTTTTAGACTTTTGCAAAGAGATAAAACTTAAAGAAGATTATTTTGACAATTTTGATTATAGGGAATTAGAGGAACTAAAAAAATCGGATAAAATGAAGCAATATTACCGTCTATGTAGAAGTTTGTCTCAAACAATCTCATCTGTGTTCTCAACAAAATGGACAAATTTATAAAAAAAACGATTAATTTTATGAAATAAGCTATTATCCAATAATATCAAGTATTTATACAAAAATTACTAATTAAAAAACTCACGCTTTTTTATTAGCTTGTTTTTTACAATAAGTATCAAAGTCCTTGATATTATTGCTTTTAACAATTTATTTTCATGAAGAAAAAGTTATAGCAGTTAGATTATATTGTTTTTTTTATCCCTGCTATTATGGAACCATAATGAAGGAAGAAATAAAAAACAACTTAACATTGATGACATGTGAAGAAGTGGCAACATTTCTAAACGTAAAACTATCAACAATCTACAGTTGGTTGCATTACGGATGTTTACCAGAGCATATTTACAGAAAGCTTGGAAGAAAACCCGTTTTTATCAAACACGAACTGGTTGATTGGTTCATTGATGGAGCAAAACTCATAAAAAGGAGGTAAAACAGAAAAACAGATTCAAAAAAAACAAAATTTTTCAGCAATTATTAAAGTAGCAAAAGTAATCGGCAGGGAAAATTGATTGATTGTTTCATCATCTGATTGATTACATAAGAAATGTATAAATTGCCTTTAGTATATTTACTACTATTAGTAATAATACTAAATCAGTTCTTTTTCTTTTCTTTTTACGAACATTTTTTGCACCGAATGGCTATCGCAAAAAATGTCCGCAAATTCGGGAGATTTCGGTTGCTGAAAAAGTCAGGGCTACCATTCATACAGAATGCTGACATCTTCTCCCTTTAATAAAATTTACAACATAAGGAGAAAAAATGGAAAATATTAAAGATTTTCCCGTAGTGCGTCTTGCATTATTGGGTGTACTTGAAGTGCTAAAAAAAGACACAAATTGCCTTCATAAACTTTGGCAAAACCCTTACAAAATCTACAAGAACAAGAAACAACGAATAATAGAAGAACCATGTGAAGAAATCGTTGATTATCAAAAAATAATAACAAAAGTTCTACAAAAAGAATTTGAACGTCCTGATTATTGTTACAGTGGTTGGAAAATGTTGAATAACATTAAAAATGCTGAACAACACCTTAATCAGCTTGAAACAATAACCATGGATATTTCGCACTTTTATCCGAACACAAAAGAAAAATTTATTCGTAAATTTTTTAAGGAAGAAATCGGTTTGAGCGGAGTAGATTTAGAGCTAATCTTAAAAATCACTAGCTATAAGGACCATCTGCCAACCGGTGCTTCTACAAGTTCGATTTTGTCAACATTGGTGCATAAAACTCTGTTTGATACTATTTACAAGAAAATGAAAAAGCAGGAGATTAAATTCACGCTATATGTTGATGATATGACATTATCAGCGAACAAACATATTTCGGATAATTGTATCAAATACATAAAAAATGTGTTAAACACCCATGCACTTTTCTTAAAGTCTGCAAAAATTAAACGGTTTGGCTATAAAGGTGCATTGATAACGGGTGCAAAAACAACACAATCTGGTGAATTGCAAGTTAGATTTAAAGCAGGACATGAGGTTGTAGAAATGTTGCGAGCAAAGAAGATTGCGGACATGTCGATTGAAGAATTGCAATCACTTATTGCAAAAATCGGATATATCAATCAGTTTCAGAAAAAGCAATTTGTTGTAACAAAAAATATTGCAGTGAAACAGTTGAAAAAATTACATGAATTGAGCAGAAAGGAAAATGAAAATGCTTAAACAGGATGCAATTAGTAGGGCATATAAGCTATTTGAAATATTATGTGCTAAAGATATAACGGTACTTTGGCAACTAATGGGGAAATATGTTGTGGAACATGCGTTCAATGGGGTAAAAAGTGATGATTCTTTTGGATGTTCATTGGATGTTATTGCAGAAGACTTAGGACTAAGTTTTGATGATGTTATGAATTCAATTGAAGTACTTAGTTTTTTAGGTTTTTTAGACTTCATCGTTGTTGTTAACCCATATGATACATTAATATTTCTCAATTGGAGTAAAATTCACCAATATTGTATAACAATAACAACTAGTGTGCCTCAACTTCAAAACATGGCTAATGAAGATACAAGTGATAAACAGAAAGGGGAAAAATAATGTATTTTGACAACCAGGAAGTTTTATACGATGCACATCAGGATTTTTCAGTACTCTCTCTTGAGTGCATAACGATATTTTGGACTCTTGTCGAAAAATATGTCGAAGCAATATATAACAATACAGTAGATAAAAATTGTTATTTTAAGTGTTGCTATGAGGATATTGGTTCCAACATCGCAATGAATGCATACGAAGTTGAAAGTACAATGGTAATACTTGATTTTTTAGGTTTTATCAAGGTAAAAACCAGTGGAAGTACAGATGTTTTGCTAGTAACTATTTGTTGGAATAACTTTTATCAGACTGTCAAAAGTATAATTAATACTATGCTTCAATGCCAAGATAAAGTTAAGACATCGAAATAGAGACCAACGACCTAGAATAAAGCTGCAAGCAACGAAGTGCAGACCTTACACTTCTGTAGGGTCTGTATCTTTGTTTTTGATCGTGCCAAAAGGTTTGATTTAATTTAATATACAGGTATAATTCTGGTCGCAGAAAGGAACATAATGAGGGTTTACGAAAGAAATAATCATTGGTATTTTGAAGGTATGATACGCAAAAAACGTTATTGTCGTGCTATTCCAGAGGCTACAAACAAAAAAGAAGCAGAAAAATATGTAACAGTATTCAAAGCTGACCTCTTAAGAGGAAGACTTGATTTGGCAGAAAATATCGGGCAAAAACCTTTTACTGAAATTGCTGATATGTATATCAAGTATGCGCAAACAAATCTTTGTGCCGCTGATACAGCATTAAGAATTGCAAAACGGTTTAAAGAACACTGGAAAAACAAGACAATAGCTGATATTACTCCAAAAGTTATTGAAAATTACAAAGAAAGCAGGCAAAAAACAGCTTTCGCAAAAAGAATTGTTGACGGCAAGGAAGTCGTAAAATATATTTCGTCTGCAACAATAAATCGTGAAATTGCAGCATTAAGCAAAATGTTTTCATTAGCAATAGCAAATGGACTTGCTCGAGAAAACCCAGTAAGAGATGTTAAAAAATTACGAGTAACAAATAAACTTGAAAGACATTTATCAGTTGAAGAAGAAAAACGGATATTTCAAGTGTGTGATGATGATTTTTCTTTTTCTAACTTACCACAAGAAGAACAAGAGCGTTTGCAACGCATTCATAACGGCGAACATGCATATTTAAAACCTATTCTTATTATGGCTTTGAATACAGGCATGAGAAAAGGTGAAATTTTAAATATGACTTGGGATTGTGTCAATTTTGAGAAAAAAGAAATTTCTGCCCTAAACACTAAAAACGGCAAGAAAAATACAATCCCTATGAGCAATAAACTATACGAAACACTTTTAAAAATGTACAAATGTAAAAATAATGATAAATATGTTTTTACAAACCCTTATACCGGTACAAAATATACAGATATTAAAAAAAGTTTTAAAACTGTTTGTAAATTAGCTAATGTTAAAAACTTACGATTTCACGACCTACGACATACAGGAGCAACGAGAATGGTTGCCGCAGGTGTTCCACTCCCTGTTGTTAAACAAATTCTTAACCATGCAAGTATTCAAACTACAATGAGATATGCTCACACCATGCGAGAACAAGAAATTCTTGCAGTAGAAGCTTTGGCAAATTTTCAATAGTTTAAATTCTTTGATTTATTTTGATTGACTTTGATAGAGTTTGCAAACGGGCTTAGTCCATAAATAGTACATAAAACTATTTTTCTAAAAAATCGCATTAAAAAAGCAAGGTCTAAAAGCCTTGCTATTATTGAGTTTTAAATATGGGCCGCAGTGGACTCGAACCACCGACCTCACCCTTATCAGGGGTGCGCTCTAACCACCTGAGCTAGCAGCCCTCATTTATAACCAATTGAGCTATTTATTAATCTCTTATCGGCTACAAAATTTAATCTATCATGAACATTTTTTAAAATCAAGTCTTTTTTTCATAAATTAATTTCGCAAGTTCTAAATCACGCGGATACGTGATTTTTTGATTGTCGGTATTCCCTGCGACAACATATATATCCGCGAGTTTTGAGGCTAAAATCAAACCGCAGTCATCGGTTACGCTAACACCATTCCGGCATGCCAGATTATGCGCCTGACGAATCAAATTTAATCTAAAACACTGTGGTGTTTGTGCGCATCTTAAAAGCTTTCTCTGCGGAACAGCGGCTATGCGGCCGTTTTCATCAATTTCCAAAATAGTATCGGGAGTTTCAATAGCAGCACATACAGCGTCATGTTCTTTTAACCCCTCTACGCATGCTGATATTATATCGCGCGAAACAAACGCACGTACAGTGTCATGTATTAAAACATTCGCCTCAACATCCCCGACAGAAAAAACACCATTATAGGAACTTTGCTGACGGGTTTCTCCGCCTGCAACAACTGAACAAACCTTTGAAGCCCCTGAAACCAGCCGTTTCGTACGTTCTAAAAAGTCCGGATGTGAAACAACTATTATTTCGTCAATAGCTTCATGGTTTTCAAACGCCGTCAGAGCATGTTCCAGTAAAGTTTTTCCGCCAACTTCATAGAACTGTTTAGGCTGGTTAAGCCCGCTTCTTTCACCTTTTCCCGAAGCCAAAATCAACGCAATATTTTTCATCTATACAACAGCCTGTTTTTTAAATTGCATATTATAAAGGGTTTGATACTGGCCGTTAGGAATTTTTATCAATTCTTCGTGCGAACCGAGTTCTGTCAAACGACCCTCGTTAATGACAGCAATTCTATCTGCGTTCTGAATAGTTGAAAGTCTGTGAGCGATAACAAATACTGTTTTATTAGTCATAAGGTTATCAATAGCTTTTTGAACAATTGCTTCTGACTTGTTATCAAGAGCAGAAGTCGCTTCATCCAGAATTACGACCGGAGCGTTTTTCAAGAAGGCTCTGGCAATAGCGACACGCTGTTTTTGACCGCCGGAAAGCAAAATCCCGCGTTCACCTATTTCTGTATTCAAACCATCTTTCAAACCTGCAACGAATTCGTCCAGATACGCCATTTGAAGCGCCTGATGTATTTCCTCTTCGGTGGCATCATGCCTGCCAAGTAAAATATTTTGTCTTATCGTACCTGAAAACAGGAAATTGTCCTGAAAAACTACCGCGATATTCTCCCTAAGAGATTCTAACGTATAGTTTTTAATATTTACGCCATCAATCTGAATCTCACCGGATACAATATCATAGAATCTTGGAATAAGGTTAACGATAGTAGATTTTCCTCCGCCGGAATTACCGACAAGAGCAATCGTTTCGCCTTTTTTCACTTCAAGATTTATATTTTTAAGTACAGGAACATTTGGAATATATTCAAAACTTACATTTTTAAAACTAATACCGTTATTAATATATTTCAAATCAATTGCGTCCGGTTTATTAACGATTTCCGGTTTAGAATCAAGAATTGAGAATACACGCTCAATAGCCATAAAGGAGAATTGAACCGCATTGAAGTTGTTCCCGAGGTTTTTAATCGGCGTATAAAGCATAATTAACGCAGTAATAAATGAAACGAAGTTACCGCTGGTGATTTTACCTGTTAAAATCAAATGGCTGCCATATCCGATGGCCGCACCAATACCGACAGAAACAATTACGTGCATAAGCGGAGAAAGCCATGAAGTCCGCTGAACGATTTTAATCTGGAACCCGAATATATCACGTAAAATTTGTTTAAATCTTCCTTCCTGATAATTTTTCAAATTATAAGAGGTAATAGTTTTATTTCCTGCATAAGTTTCATTATATGCGGTAATAACCTGAGATGCTGCGGCAACTGATTTTTCCATAACACTTTTGATACGTTTTCTGATACTTGCAAGCGGAAGAAATGCCCCGCCCAGAACGATTGTTGCAATAATCGCTAACTGCCATGAGTTATAAAAAAGAACGCATACAAGAGATAGAGAAGAGAACAAACGTGAAACGAAGGTTTTTAAGTTATTCAAAAGCCCTGCGCACGCAGAATCCGCGTCGTTGTTAAATCTGAAAACAATATCTCCGGAATTTTGTTTATCAAAAAATGCTGTCTGGAACGTAAGCATTTTTTTGTATAAATCCATTTTCAAATCATTAGTAATTTTACCCCCGACCCAGGTATTCAAATACGTTGCAAGGTAGTTTAACATTCCCTGAACGACCGTAAACATTACGATTCCGAAAGGAATATACCAGGGGGATTGGACTGTCTTTTCGACCATAACCAAATCCATATACGGTTTCAGTGAAAGCGCGATTACCGCATCCAGAGAACCGATAGGGATACAAATTAAAACCGCAAGAATTGCTCTGAACCAATATGGTTTTACATAAGGAATCATTTTTGAATAACAATAGCAAAACTGTGTTTTCTTAAAATTTTCTATAGATTCTGATATAAATTTCATTCTCTCTCCAAATAATATACATATCCAGAACTATATTATTTTAAATATATTTATATGTAAAGTAAAGTTTTGCTACAATAGGGGCTTGCGCCCCTATAAATTAATTAGACAACAGAAAATGCGACGATTTTTTCTTCACAAATGCTTAGCCAATCGTATTTGAAACATACGTAATCGTTGCATTCACAAACATTTTCATCACACTCACAGTAGTCATTAAGTCTGCAAACGAGTGCGTTTTGAAGTGTTACGTAGTCGTCATTGCACTCATCACATCTGCCTTCAGGAATAAAAACTTCACCATCAATTTTAAGGTGCTGGGTAAAAATCACAACTTTTTTAGAATCGCTGCTTTCCATGATTTTTTCGATACTTTTCATAAATTTTCTTGACATATAAAAATCTCCTTTTCGCTATAAATTAACCCTAATTATAAAAAAATACATTCCCCGATTTGACATATAAAAGTATTCATTCTAAAATTTTTTGCACAGAGGAGTAAAAAAATGCTTAAATACAGTACACAGGAATTATTAGATTTATATAACTCAGACCTTGACACACTATTGAAAAAGGCTTCTGAAAACTTACATCAGGATATAGAATTTTGTTCAATTATCAACGCACGTAACGGAAAATGTTCACAAAACTGCCGTTATTGCGCACAAAGTTCACACTACAGAACAGATATCGAATCCTTTCCGCTTCTAGACGTTGAAACGGTATACAAAGCAGCGGCAGAGGCACAGGAAAACGGAATTGACAGAATCGCGATTGTAACATCAGGTAAAACTCCTGACGAAAGCGATTTTGACAGAATGCTTGAGATGATTAAATCTATAAACAGTCTGGGAGAAATAAGCAGTTGTGCATCTATCGGAATCTTAAACGAAGAACAGGCAAAACGTCTTGCCGAAGCCGGTTTAAAAAGATTTCACCACAATATCAATTCTGCGCGCTCCTACTATCCAGAGGTATGTACGACACACACATTTGATGACCGTATCAATACCTGCAAACTCGTGAAAAAATATGGTATGGAACTATGCTGCGGTGTAATTCTGGGGATGGGTGAAAGCGTTGCTCAAAGAATTGAAATGGCGGAAATCCTCGCCGAAATAGAACCGGATTCAATTCCGATTAATATACTAATGCCTATTCCACAAACTCCGTTTGAAAACTACCACGACAAAATCGACGAAGAAAACATCCTTAGAACTCTTGCAGTCTTCAAAATTGCGAATCCGAAATCAGTTCTAAGATTCTGCGGCGGAAGGATGAGATTATCAGCCGAAAACCAGAAAAAAGCACTGAAATACTGCGTGGAAGGAATCCTAACCGGCGACTACCTGACAACAACAGGTAAATCTTTTGAACAGGATTTAGAAATGCTCAGAGAAATTGGCAAATGTTCGGTTTAATTCCCTCGTTCATTTAGTTTATTTTTGTAAATATTATTAAATAGAAGGTTGATTTTTGTCGAAAAAAATTGCATAATTGGTATATAAAAACAATATATCAAAGTAAATTTTTGTAAAATCTTCGTAAAAAAAGTTAAAATTTTATTCATGTTTTAACTTTATTTGTAAAGATAGTATTGGAAGATAGGTAAAAATAAAGATGAATAATTCAATATTAAAAGACTTTTTCAAATTAATGTTATCCGTGACAATGGTTACATTAAGCGTAAATAGTGCATTCGCAGCATACAACCCTAACGGATTCTCACTTCAGCAAGAAACCGGCTTAAATCAGCTTCACGACCTGAATAATATGGAAACAAGACGCTACGAAAACTATGTACGTCAGGATTATGAACAAAGATACACCGAACCAATGCCGGCAGTCGAAGATAATCGGGATTTCAACAACAACTCAATGAACGCAGGCGTTTCGCAAATCCAAACCGACAACAGCGTTTATGTCGGAACCGTAACTGTTGATCCGTCTGAAATTCTATCTTCTGATGAAATCAATGCTATTATTTCACAAATTCAAGGCAGAAACGTTACCATCGGCGAAATTCAAAATGCCGTTAACGAAATCAATAAATTATATGCTTCCCGCGGCTTTGTAACAGCCCGCGCATATTTACCGGAACAAACAATCACCGGCGGAAATGTCCGTATCGGCTTAATCGAAAGTAAAGTCGGAAACCTCACTGTTAACGGAAACCGCTGGACCAGAACAAAATATATTACTGACCGTGTAGGCCAGAAACAAGACAATGTCTTTGATATCGTTGAGTTGGAAAAAGATGTTGTAAGTTTTAACAGATATAACGAAGGTGTAAGCTTGAAAGCTAACCTTAAAGCAGGTCAGGCTCCGGGAACAACTGATATTGAAATCAACGCAGAAGAAAAATTTCCGTTCCACGTTGTCGGCGTAATGGATAACGCAGGCCGTTATTCAACAGGTCACATCCGTGGCGGTGCAATGATTTACGCGGACAGCTTATTCAAAAACAGAGATAAATTGTCCATCGGTTCTTACTTCAGCGGCGGCGCGACTAGCCCGTTCGTTGACTATAACGTTCCGGTTAACAAAAAAGACGGTCGTATAGGTTTCTTATACACCTCAACATTTGCAAAATTAAGATACGGCGACTTCAGAGCACTTGACATTCGAAGCCGCGGTTACCAATATTCATTGTACTATTCACAACCGTTGGTTAGACGCCCTGATTTAGAATTAAAATCTTACGCAGCTATCAACTATAAACGTGCAAGAATTAGTTATTTAGACGACTTGTTCCACACAACCGATCAGGTAACCAGTGCGGAATTAGCGTTGAACTTACGTAAAGATACTAAACACGGTATCTGGTACTTGAACCAATCCGCTTACTATGCATTCCCGATTTTAGATAAAGCATCTAACTACTTTAAATACAGCGGTAGCGTTACAAGATTACACGATTTCTCACACGGTATAATCGGTCAAGTTAGAAGTAACTACCAAATCATCCCGCAAAACAGATATGTTCCGTACCTCGACCAAATCCAATCAGGTGGTTTGTTCACTGTTAGAGGTTACAACGAAGGTATCATGATTGGTAAAAACGGTTACTTCTTAAGCGGCGAATTAATCTTCCCTATTATGCCAAGCACAATCAGAACAAGCAAACGCGAAATCCCGTTCCTCGGAAGAGCTGTTAAAGGTGCGGTATTCTTCGACCACGCAGGTATCTTCCCTAGACGAGCAGAAGACAGATTCGACGGAAGCTACTTCCTCGCTTCAATCGGTATGGGCTTAAGAGTTCAACTTCCAGGAAGCTTAACCGGCCGCCTATACTGGGGTTATCCTTTAGTTAATAACGCATACGAAGCAGACAGAAAATTCGGTCGTTTCCACTTTGAATTAACACTTGCGCCTGATATTGACGCATTGTTGAATAAACGCAGCACCAAAGAAGTTGTTGAAGAAAAACACGTAGAAGCGAAACCGGCACCGGCTCCGGAACCGGTTAATAATTATCCGGATGTTCGTCACTACGACTACTTCTTCGATGTTCCGGGCGCAGCGCTATAACGCGTCAGCCGGTGCTCGCGGTGTTGGCACGCGTGAGCGTGACAAGCAGGCGAGCATTATGTCAGCGACGTTTCAAATTTTGCGGGTGTTAATAACACCCGCTTAAAATTTGTCAGGAGCGAAAATCTGAGAAAGAGAGATGATTATGGGTAAAGGTATTTTTATAACAGCAACAGGTACTGATATCGGAAAAACTTATGTGAGTGCACTGCTTGTAAAACAATTACGCCAGTGGGGTTCAAACTGCGGGTATTACAAACCGGTATTGAGTGGTGCTATTGTTGATGGCGATGAAATCATTGCTGATGACGCACAGATTGTATGCACCACTGCAGGGTTAAAAGGTAATCCGCTTGACAGAGTTTCTTACGCCTTTGAACCGGCCGTTTCTCCACACCTTGCGGCACAGATGGAAGGGAAACATATAGTTTTAGAAAAAATCATTGAAGATTTTACAGTTCATGCCAACCGTAATGATTTTACCGTTGTCGAGGGTGCAGGAGGAATAATAACACCTTTAGATTTAGATATTAAGCTGTTTATGTACGACTTACCCGATGTTCTCGGACTTGACGTTATCATTGTCGCAGACGCAGGGCTTGGAACTATAAACACAACATATCTGACAGTAGATTTTCTGAAACGTTCAATGATTAACGTTAAGGGGATTATTTTGAACAATTTTGATATAGAAGACGTTATGCACAGAGATAATCTGCAAGTTATTGAACGTATTTGTGAAGTAAAGGTTCTGGGAACGGTCAAGACCAATGGAACGCGTATAGATTTTATAGACGGAGCATTAGAAAAAATTTATGAATAATCTTAACGAATGGCAGGAAAAAGATTTAAAGTATATCTGGCACCCGTGCTCACAGATGAAGGATTATGAGGAACTGGCGCCAATTGTAATCGAAAAAGGCGAGGGAATATATCTTTATGACACTGACGACAAAAAATATTACGACGTAATAAGTTCGTGGTGGTGTAACCTTCTTGGCCATTGCAACCCTAAGATTAACGCGGCTATTAAAAAGCAACTTGATACACTTGAACACGTAATTTTCGCAAATTTTTCACATAAAACAGTAATCAACCTTTGCGAAAGACTGTCAAAGGTTTTGCCGGCCGGATTGTGCAAATTCAACTTTGCTGATAACGGTTCATCAGCGATTGAAATGGCATTGAAGATGAGTTTTCAATATCATTATCAGACCGGAAACCCACAGAAAAAACGTTTTATGGCGCTTACTGACGCTTATCACGGTGAAACAATCGGGGCGTTGTCTGTCGGCGGCGTCGACTTGTATTCAGAGATTTACAAACCTATTTTGCTTGATATAGAACGAATTGAAGCGCCGGACTGCTATCGTTGTCCTTATGGCCATTTACACGGGGAATGTGATTGCCCTTGTATAGAAAAAGCGAAACAAACCTTTGAAAAATTCGGGAATGAAACAGCCGCACTTATTGTGGAACCGTTATTGCAGGGTTCTGCGGGAATGAAGATTTATCCGCCGCTATATTTAAAAAAATTACGTGAACTTTGTGATAAATACAATGTCCACCTGATAGCGGACGAAATCGCAACAGGCTACGGCCGCACGGGCAAAATGTGGGCATGCGATTGGGCCGGAATTTCACCTGACATAATGTGCTTATCAAAAGGACTTACAGGCGGGTATATGCCGATGGCAATTGCGATTACAACGCAGGAAATATATGACGCATTTTACGCTGATTATCTTGAAGGTAAAGCGTTTATGCACAGCCACACTTACAGCGGCAACGCGCTTGCCTGTTCTGCGGCATGCGCTGTTCTGGACATTTTAGAAGAAGAAAAAATTATCGAAAAAGCGCAGGAAAAAGCTATTTATTTCCACAACCGCATCAAAGAAAAATTTGCGAACCACAAAAATGTCGGTGACATCCGGCATATCGGTCTAATCAACGCAATAGAACTCGTTGAGGACAAGGCCGAAAAACGCGCCTTCGACTCAAAGAACCGATACGGTTATCAGATTTATAAAAAGGCGTTAAAAAAGGGCGTCTTATTGCGCCCTTTAGGTGATGTTATTTACTTTAACCCTCCGCTTATCATCGAAAAACCCGATATGGATTACGTAATAGATGTTGCGTATGAGTGCATGTGCGAAGTGCTAGATTAGGAACTTCCCGTTTTCATAAATTAGAACATCATCAGCAAAGATTTTGCCGCCATTTTTCATGTTCTTAATCATATCCCAGTGAAGCCCTGACACATTTTTTCCGCCTGTTTCCGGATAAGACGCGCCGACTGCCATGTGAATTGAGCCGCCGATTTTTTCGTCAAACAAAATGTTACCGGTGACTTCCTGAATTTCATCGTTGGTGCCGATAGCGATTTCACCGATTCCGCGCGAACCCTCGTCCATATCGAACATTGAGTTTACAAAATCCTCTCCGCTTTCGCATTTAACCCCGATAACTTTACCGTCTTTAATCGTCAAATGCACACCACGCGCTTCGTTGCCGCGGTAGTTTTGCGGAAAGTCAAAGAAAATTTCGCCGTTAACATCGTCTTCGACAGGGGAGGTGAAAACCTCACCGTCAGGATAATTATTCAAACCTGAACAGCTAATCCATTTTCTGTCCTCAACGCCGAACGTAATATCTGTTTTTTCGCCGACAATTCGAACTTTTTTGACATTATTCAGGTAATTTGCCCATTTTGTCTGCTTTTCGTCAAGTTCTCGAAGCTTAGCCACAGGGTCGTCAAGGTTCAAATAGCAGGAATTATAAAGGAATTCTGTGTATTCAGCCAACGACATTTTAGCCTCCTGCGCAAGCGCATTTGTCGGATAATCAGCGATAACCCAACTTGCTTCACCGCGTGCAGAACGGCCGAGCAGAATTTCTGAAAGCTTTTTGGTGGCTTTTCCACGACATGCAAGCTTTTCAAGGTTAGCACGTTTCATATTTTTTGTATTCAACGGTGCGCCGATAGAAATAAACTTATCAGCCTTTTCGTACTCCATCATCGTAATCGGGTCGACAAAATCCAACTGCTCATCAGACGCATTTTTCAGGAAAATTTCACCGGCACCCTCAAGCGCTATACGTACAAGCGGGTTTCCGCCACGCTCAATTACACGTTTATAAATTTCTTTCAATAACGGCTGAGATTCGACGCTGTCAGAACGGATTATAACCAAATCGCCTTTCTGAACATTTGTCGAATAGTCAACCAGAACTTCTGCATATTTTCTTAAAACATCATTACTCATCTTGAGCCTCCAATGATTGATGTCCTGTTTTATAGGATTTCAAAAGCACTCCGCGTTTTGAAGTCTGGATAAAATCAATCATTTTTTCAATATATTCATTCATCGGAATTTCAGCCCTGATTTTCTCAATGGCTTGAGTAGTGTTCAGGTCTTTTGAAACAAGAAGTTTAAACGCCGCGTTGGTTGCGGTTCTGACTTCTTGTGAAACCCCTCTGCGTTTCATTGCAATAACGTTTAAACCATCCGGAACAGGCGGACGACCTTCACCTTTTGAGTAAGGCAGAATATCTTGACGTGACGCTGAGAAACCGCTGATAATCGCCATATCGCCGATTCTGATATTTTGGTGGAATACACTCATTCCGCCGACGAATGCGCCAAAGCCAACGTGTACATGGCCGCCAAGCGTTACAAGGTTTGCTAAGATTACCTGATCCTCAAGAACACAGTTATGAGCGATGTGTGCGCCAACCATGATTAAACATTTTTTACCGATTCTGGTTGTGCAGTCACCGCAATTAGCGCCGCGGTGAATAGTAACGTTTTCTTTAATGATAGTGCCGTCACCGATAATGACCTTTGTAGGTTCGCCTTTGTAGCCCAAATCCTGCGGTTCTGAACCAATTGTTGCAAACGGGCTTATCGTACAGCCTTCGCCGATTTCAGCGTGTTCAATATACGCGTTAGCAATAACACGGGTTTTGCTTCCAATCTTAACGTTTTCACCGATAACAACATAAGGCCCGATAATAGCATCTTCTGCAATCTGCGCCGACGGGTGAATCACTGCGGTTTTATCTATCATAAACTTCTCCTCTTTATTCCTACAATAGACTTATTGTAGTACAAAATAAAAAGAAATTGAATAGCTTTATATTTATTTAATAAAAAGGGCAGACCGAAGTCTGCCTAATGAAAAGAAGTATTTTTCTAAGAGAGAGTAAATGTAATTTATAAGTCTAAGCTGACAACAATTTATAAGCGTCTTCAAAATCGCCAAGCATCATTGCAGCGTTAAAGCTTGTGCTTGCCATTCTTTCGCGTGTTTCAGGTGTAATATACGGGTTTAACATTTCATCCACCTGACGGTCATACTCAGCTCTTTCCGCAAAGGAAGTCAGAGTTCCAACATTTTTTGCTGCTGCAGCCTCAACCCTTTCTTGAGGAGTTACGCTTGTTGTTTTTTCAACACCCCAAGATGAAGATGTTTTTTCTGTTTTATTTAATCCAAAATTAAAGTCAAATCCTGTTTTTCCTGCCTCAGCTTTGCGTACTCCGCCATTAAAAAGCGGTGAGCTTACTGGTCTGGATTGTCCTGCGTCATAATTTCCGAATGTCATACTCATACTCCTTTTCTCTTAATCTTTACTTCTCGTGTTTGTTTCTCTTAATAATCGATTTCCTATACTTCTATAAAGTATTTTTGTATTTAAAAATTGCCTAAAGCGTATATAACCTTTATAGATTTGTAACAAAAGTTAACACTACTCTAAAGAAAGCCTTTAATAATGCCGATATTAGAATTGAAAGGAAATAACTATGGGCTTATCAGCATCACAGGCAAGATTACTTAGCATAACCCAACGGATAAACAATAACGAATTGCAATCCGAAATCATTGCTAACAACAAGATTATGTTGTCAGAAGCGAATGTTGCTGCCCGTGATAAATATATTGGAGCCCTGGATTCCAAAGCTTTTGATTATGTTTCTTACAATGATACGGGGATTCAGGAAACTGTCGCATTTACTTTTAACGCGTTAAACCAATACACACCGCTTAAAAATCAGTATTCATTATACAACACAGAAGGCCAGCTTCTTGTAAGTGCAAAAGATGCTGAAAACTTCCAAAAATCAGATTCATTATTCAAATTTCTTAACGAATACGGACTTTTTGACCGCAGCGGTAAAGAGTTTGAAGAAATCATGAAACAGTATGATAAAGATATAGCCGATTACAATGAGCAAAAAGCAAAATACGACCAACAACTTGAAGAATTTAATAGGAACTTAGCAAGTTATCAAGAAAAACTTGACGACTATAATAAAAAACTTAAAGACCATCTTGCAAAAGTAGAAGCATATAATAAAGCAATGGAAGAATATCTTAGACTGTCTAGCTTACCTAAATTATACAGCAACTTTCTCACTGCTGCAACAACAGGTAGTGAAGCATATCACTATTCCCAAGCAAAAAGAGGAGACTCAGGATGTCTTTTACACGTATTAAATAACTTACTAAAAGATAGTAGCGGAACTGCGTATCCACCATACACGACAAGTGCTGGCTCACAAATAACCGGCTTATGGGAAGATAGTTCTTATCATATACCAGCCCTTTATTCTGTTGGAGAAAACATGAAAACCCATCAAGATGCATATGTTTGTGATGGTATAGATGTTGGAACAGACGGAACTCAAAATCTATATGAAAAAGCAAGAAGAAATGGTGAACCGATTACAGATTTAATCAAATTAGCCAGCGACTTTATTGAAATAGATAAGGGAGGAGGAAACTATTCCTACGAGAAAAAATCATTATACCAAAAAACTATTGATATGTATTATCTTATCTTAAATAGTAAAGAAATGCGTTCCGGCGCAGGGTCATTAAACCTGTGGTCACTAAGTGATGTTGGTGCCAGCGTTGAAACAGTTGTAGAAAACTATGTAGAAGGCGATATGAAAGGCCTAGACCCGAAAGAACCTGACCCGGTTCCACCTCTTGAGGACTTTACAGAAGAAATGCCAAAATTCGAAGGAAGCCTTGGACCAGAACCAAAAATGCCTAAGCCGCAAGTGAAAATCTACGACAAGCCGCTTGCTCAATGGTATATTAACCTCTGGTACGCAATGGATGGTCAAGAAAAGCCTGATAAAATTTCAACCGTTGATGATGAACAGGCAAACTTTGACTATTATATTGTTGATGACAAACTAAGAGTTTCAAGCTTCAACGCAAAAGGCGAGCAAACAAATAAATATTATCAGGTGATAGACACAAATCTTGCCAATGACACAAGCTGGCTGCAATTCGCATTAACAAACGGCATTGTTACTATGAAACAGGCTGCACTTCAAACAAACGGCGATATTCTCTGGACCGGCATTGAATATTCTAGTACAAGCGACATCAGAGAACGCGACGACAACTCAAGAATCGCTAAAGCGGAGGCTGAATACAAGAAAAGTTTATATCAAATTCAAGCCGAAGACAAAGAATATGATATGGCACTCAAAAAATTAGATACAGAACACTCTGCGCTTTTACAAGAAGTTGAATCACTGAAAAACGTAATGAGCAAAAACACAGAACGTTCGTTTACTTCATTCTCATAGCGTCAGCCGGTGTTCTACCAAACAAAAAAGCCACTGCGTTAACACAGTGGCTTTTAAAATGTCATTCAAATGTCGTTAGACGCTTGCTTTTTCTTCGTCTGTAACACCTTTGATTGTAAGGTTTACACGGCCTTTTTCGTCGATTTTTATAACCTTAACGATTACTTCATCACCAACGTTCAGGTGCGGTTCGATTGTTTCGATTCTCTCTTTGCAAACTTGAGAGATGTGAACCATACCGTCTTTTCCGGGTGCAAGTTCAACAAACGCGCCGATAGGAATAATTCTTACGACTTTACCTTTTCTAATCATACCTTCTTGCGGTTTGAAAGTAATTTCGTTAATCATTCTCTTAGCGATTGCGGCACCTTCTTGATCGTTTGAAGTGATTGTTACAACACCGCTGTCTTGAATATCAATTTCAGCGCCTGATGCATCAATAATCGCGCGGATTTGTTTACCGCCAGGTCCGATAACTGTTCCGATGTCTTCTGTCGGAATTGTCATTGTTGTAATGCTTGGTGCGAACGGTGAAAGTTGTTCAGACGGTGCTGTAATAACTTTTCTCATTTCGCCGAGGATATGTAAACGGCCTTCTTTTGCCTGAGCAAGAGCGCGTCTTAAAGTATCGTTTGCAATACCTTTTGCTTTCATATCCATTTGAAGCGCTGTGATTCCGTCGTCGTTACCGGTAACTTTAAAGTCCATATCGCCGAGGAAGTCTTCAATACCTTGAATATCTGTCAATACAACCGGTTCTTTGCCTTCTTCGGTAATCATGCCCATTGCAACGCCGCCAATCATACATTTAACAGGAACACCTGCGTTCATCAATGCCATTGAAGATCCGCAAGTTGAAGCCATTGATGTTGAACCGTTTGATTCTAAGACGTCAGAAGTTACGCGGATAGTGTATCCGAATTCTTCTTGCGACGGAAGCGCCGGAACGTTAGCACGTTCTGCGAGGTTTCCGTGTCCGACTTCACGTCTGCCAGGGCCTCTTAAGGCTTTAACTTCACCAACTGAGAAGCCAGGGAAGATGTATTTGTGCATATAAGTTTTTTCAGTTTCAGGGTCAACGCCGTCAAGTTCCTGTTTCATGCCAGGGCCTGCAAGTGTTGCGACTGAAAGAACCTGAGTTTGGCCGCGGGTAAATACCGCAGAACCGTGCGCACGAGGAATAACTCCGACTTCGCACCAGATTGGACGAACATCGTGAGGTTTTCTGCCGTCTGCACGAACGCCTTCGTCAAGAATCATTGTTCTCATAACTTTCTTTTCAGCGTTTTTGAATTCTTCCGCAACAAAGTCAATGCCTGTTTCTTCAATCATTGCTTTAATAGGGTGAGTTTCATCCAGCGCGTCGACTTTTTCTTTAACAGCCTTTTTAGCTTCTTCAAGTTTATTTTGTCTGTAGGTTCTGTCAAAGTTGTGATATGCGTCGAAAATCGCGTCATAAGCTGTATCGTGGATAATTTGTTTAAGTTCAGATGTATCGTAAGGGTTTACGAATTCTTCTTTAACAACGCCGCAAGCTTTTGCGAATTCAACCTGAGCGTCACATTGTTTTCTGATTTCAGCCTGTGCAAACTCAACAGCGTTCATAATATCGTCTTCTGTAACGAATTTACATCCTGCTTCAACCATGATAACGCTGTCGTGAGTACCTGCAACAACGATGTCGAGGTCAGATTTATCAGCCTGCTGGTGAGTAGGGTTAGCAATCATATTGCCGTTTTCGTCTTTAGAAACACGAACTGCACCGATAGGGCCTTCAAACGGAGCGCCGGACAACATTAATGCACAAGAAGCACCTAACATTGCCAATGTATCAGGCTGGTTTTGTTGATCGTAGCTGAACAATTGCGCTACAATTTGTATATCATTTCTGTAACCTTTAGGGAACAGAGGTCTGATAGGTCTGTCAATCAAACGAGAAACAAGGATAGCCTTGTCGCTTGCTTTACCCTCTGAACGGTTGTAACCGCCTGGGATTCTACCGATTGAAGACATTCTTTCTTCATAATCAATTAATAATGGGAAGAAGTCGATTCCGACTCTTGGTTCTTTAGAAACAACGCAATGAACGAACAACATAGTGTCGCCGTATCTTACTGTTACAGAACCATTAGTGCTTTGTGCATACTTCCCTGTTTCGACAACGACGTTTTTTCCGCCGATTTCGATTTCGAATTTCTTAGTTTCAGGTACCATAATTTTCCTTTCTTGTGCGCCAATCCTGACGAATCAGTTTGTACCAAACGCACCCTTTAGTTATACACTTCTAGTTTCAGGATAATTGTACCATAAAAACAAAATTTAAAACATAAACCCGCACAACAAATTATAGATTATGTTGTA
>CAMUPF010000012.1 GCA_947090755.1 uncultured Candidatus Melainabacteria bacterium
GCGCTTTTGGCCGCAAGCGCGAGCGTTGGCGTTTAACGCGAAGGGCGGAGAGCCGGCGAGTCATGGTTTTACGATGGCGGAAATCCTGTTATCCCTAACAATCATCGGCGTAGTCGCGGCGATAACGCTTCCGTCGTTGACAGGCAACATTAACGAACGCACGTGGAACACACAAAGAAAAGCGCTTTATGCGCGAATGAGTCAGGCAGTAGCGCTAATGCCGGCGTTAAATGGCTATGGAACACTGGACGATACAACAGACACAGCCGCTGAAACTTTCGTAACAGAAGGGCTTTCTAAAGTATTAAAAATAAACAATATCTGTGATAGTGACCACCTCGCTGATTGCGGAATTCCGACCAAAATTTCCCCGCTTGGCGGAGAGAATCCTATTGATGTTCCTTTAACATTAGTTGGGTTGAATAGTATGTTTAACGGCTCAACAGATATTGGTGGGCCAAATTCCCAGCATTACGAATATTCTCAAAAAGATACAAAAGCTGCAGCGTTTGAAACGCAAAATGGTGAAAGTATTCTTGTTTTCTATAATCCTTCTTGTGTAAGTGATATGGGTGAAAATAGTTTTAGTTATGTTCAACCGAAAATGTGTGCAAATTTTATTTATGACTTGAACGGAAATAAAGGGCCAAATACAGTGGGTAAGGATATCGGTTTTATGACAGCGATATACCCTGCTGATTCTATTGTTGTAGCGCCGGTACCTCAGGATTTTAATGGTGGCTCGGGCTCACATGAGGACGCTGTTAATAAATGTAGAAATTTTGAGGACAGCAGATTACCGAATATCCATGAGGCGATGTCAATGTTCTATAATAGGTCATTATTAGGCGGTGGCTGGGGAGGTTTGGCAATATGGACTTCTACGTCAAGCGGCGGCGGAACTTTTTGGCGTCAAAATCTAAATACAGGCCATCGAGGACCTTCTAGTAGGGATCCATGGAATGTTCGTTGTGTTAAACGTTAAATAAGGCGGTTTGAATGCCGCCTCTTGTTTATATTTCACCTTGTGCTATACTTGTGGTATGAAGCATAATATTGTTGACGACAGCATAAGAAGAGGCTTAGAGGATAGAGAGATTCAAACTCTTAGTGAATTTGCGACCAAAAGCAGGTTTACGCGCGGCCGTGTAAGGGAAGAAGCGGGTTGTCCATTCCGGACGGATTTTCAGCGTGATAGAGATAGGATTATTCATTCAAAAGCGTTTCGCAGGTTGAAACACAAGACTCAGGTTTTTTTGTCGCCTTATGATGATCATTTTAGAACCCGTTTAACCCATACGCTTGAGGTTTCGCAAATCGCAAGAACTATGGCGCGTGCTTTGAATTTGAACGAAGATTTGACAGAAGCTATTTCGCTCGGACACGATTTGGGACATACTCCTTTCGGGCATTGCGGCGAAGGTGTGTTGAATCGTTTATTGAAGGACGGGTTTAAACATAATGTTCAGAGTGTTCGTGTGGTTGAAATATTAGAGGATTTGAATCTCTGTCAGGAAACAGTTGACGGGATTTTGACTCATTCGTGGGGGTATAAGCCCGAAACTCCCGAGGCGCAGGTAGTACAGTTTGCGGACAAAATTGCATATATCAATCATGATATTCAGGATTCAATAAGAGCGGGGCTTATCGAGGAGAAGGATTTACCAAAAGATTGTATCCGCTATTATTCGTCTACACCGTCAAAAAGATTGAATCGCATGGTTTCAGATATTATTTACAGTTCACTTGGCAAGCCCGAAATCCGTATGAGTGAAGAGGGTTGGAGTTATACGACACGTCTTCGTGAGTGGATGTTTGAGAATGTCTATGTCGGGTCGCCGGCAAAAATGGAGGAGAAAAAAGCCTCCAGATGTGTGGAAGAATTGTTTAATTATTATAAAAATCTTCTGCGTAATGAACTGCCTGCTGATCAACTGGAAACAGTTATTTCCGACTATATTTCAGGAATGACCGACCGTTACGCCATTGAACGCTTCTCAGAAATTTTTATTCCTAAAGGATTACAAACGCAAACGGGCGATGAATTTTTGTATAAATTGATAAAAAGTTTTAAATAGGGTTTACCAAACAAAGGAAATGCTTTATAATAATAATATGGAACGCAGGACAGAGAGATTACAGGATTTAGAGGTTGACACTTTTGCTATTGACGAGGCGATTGAATACGGGTTTAAAACCCGCGGACAGGTTGTCACTTTGAACCCTGAAATGGTTATGAATTCCCGTGAAAATCAGTCCTTGAAAAGTATTATTCAAAATGCGCAGCTTGTTATTCCTGATGGCGTGGGCATTGAAATCGGATTTAAGATTCTCGGTAAAAATAATGTGCACAGAATCGCAGGTATTGAGTATGCGAAATCTATGGTTAAAAAGTTTTATGAAGAAAAACTTCCTGTGGCTCTAGTCGGGGCGAAGCAGGAGGTTATTGAACTTGCCGCTGAAAATTTGAAAAAAGAATTTAACGGCTTGAACATTGTTTATCTGCATAATGGTTTTTATGATGATGAAACGGTGATGTTTGAAGAACTAAAGAAATCCGGTGCTCAATTGGTTCTGGTGGCGCTGGGTTCACCGAAGCAGGAAGAATTTATTTACAGACTTAAAAGTGATATGCCGCAGGCATTGTTTATTGGTGTCGGCGGAAGTTTTGATGTATGGTCTAATAAGGTTGAAAGAGCACCGGAATTTTATCAAAAAGCGGGTTTGGAATGGCTTTACCGTACGGTAAAGGAACCTTCAAGGTTTAAGAGAATATTTCCGGCTCTGCCGTTATTTGTGTTGAGAGTGGTTAAAGAAAGGGTTTCTAAATGTTAAATGATATTGAAGTGAAAAAATTAGAAGAATTATGCCTTGAAACAAGGAAAAATATACTTTCAATGGTTTTTAACTCTCAATCCGGTCATATTGGCGGTGCGTTTTCTTCTGTTGAATTGCTTACGGTTTTGTTTCATAAATGCATGAAGACGGTGCCGTTATGGAAACAGGACAAAGATTTTGAAGCGCGTGACAGATTTGTACTTTCTAAAGGTCATGCTTCTGCAGTGTTATATTCCGTGTTAGCGCAATTAGGTTATTTCCCGCAGGAAGAATTGATGACGTTTAGAAAATTTGGCAGCCGCTTGCAGGGCCATCCGACGAAACTTTGTCCGGGGGTGGAGGTTCCGACCGGTTCTCTGGGACAGGGGCTTTCAATTGCCTGCGGAATTGCGATGGCATTAAAACTTGACCATAAATCTAATAAAGTTTATGCATTGCTCGGTGATGGTGAGCTTCAGGAGGGCAGCGTATGGGAAGCGTTTATGCATATAGCGCACCTGAAACTTGATAATATAATTGCGATTATTGACAGAAACGGGCTTCAAATTGATGGAGGCACCGAGAACGTTAAATCTCTGGATAATCTTAAAGCCAAAATTGAAGCTTTTAACTGGGAGGTGCTTGAGATTAACGGGCATGATGTAAACGAAATTTATTGCGCAATAGAAAAAGCAAAAGCTGCAGGAAAGCCTGTTGCTATACTTGCTAAAACTGTTAAAGGTAAAGGCGTTTCGTTTATGGAAAACAACGCCGGCTGGCATGGCAAAGCGCCGAATAAGGATGATTATGAACGCGCAATGGCTGAATTGAAGTAAAAAAGGAGTATGATGATGAGTAGTAATCCTAAGATTTTAAAAAAAGCATTCACACTGGCAGAAATCTTTATTGCGATGGTAATTCTTTCTGTTCTGGTGTCAGTTTGCGTTACTTTTTTTACATCTAAAAAGGATTATGAACGTGAATTCTTTTATTACTCGGCGTATAAAAACCTTGTGAATGTTGTTGACACGGCGCTTATGAACGAAAAGTATTTGAACCCTCCTGCCGGTTCTACAGCGAAGGTAGAGGAATCAACCTGCGGACAAGTGGCTTACCCGACAAAATGCAGAGCATTCAAGCCAGATTCCGGAACGCTGTGTAATGTTTTAAGCGATTATTTTAATACCGTGGGTACAGTTAATTGCAGCGTTACGAATGCGACACCTCAAAACGGCGCTAATGTGGCAATGAAATTGACAAACGGTATGGAAATATATTTTGCTAATCAGGCTTCAACAGCGGTGTTAGCCGATGCTGAAGCGCAGGTGGTTGCTTCTGAGCAAAACGGTTATACAATTTGGATTGATTTGAATGGTCACGGAAAGGGTGAAGATAAATTATATTATGATATTATGCCTTTTTATATAACTCTAGCCGGTAAAGTTGTTCCGGGGGTAGGGAATGTTGCCGGTCTGCGCGGATATGATTATGTAGGCTTAGACGCCGGTGATAATTCTTCATTGATGGCGTTTGATATCGTTAAGGTTGAACCGGATTCTAATATTCAAACAGTTAAGGCGCGTTCTTTATCATTCAGAGCAGCGGCTTGCCGTTCCGGATATTTGAGTCAGGGTACAAGTTATTGTAAATATGATGTAGATAATGTCGAAACCCTGAATCCGGATTACGCAGATTGTGAAATCCGTCTTGTTAAAAAGTTGAAAAGGGTTAAATAATGATTTTTGACGATATAAAAAATATTAAAAATTACGCTGAAATTGATGGGAAAATTGCAGAATTTATCAGCGGCTTGCAGGCTGATATTCCGGCAGGTAGAATTTATCTGAGCGATGACGGTTTGACATACGCTAATGTCGATGAATATACGACTAAATTACACGAAAATTGCAAACCGGAGGCACATAAAAAGTATATTGATATTCAGATTATGCTTGATGGTGTCGAGGAATTGGATTACACGGATATTGAGGGGTTGGATGTCAGCGAAGCTTACGATTCTGCACGCGATGTAATGTTTTTTGCAAAACCTGAAAGAGTTTTGAATAAAGTCGTTCTTGCGGCAGGTAAGTTTATTTTGCTTTATCCTCATGAAGCACATCAACCGCAAATGGCTTATAAAAATTTGCCGGCAGCGGTTAAAAAAGTGGTAGTTAAAATCCCTGTAGACCGGCTATAATTCCGTAAATCGCCGAAATTCCAAGGTAAAATAGCGGATTAAGTTTTTTGTGCAGGCTTATTAGAATTAGTATTGCTAAAAATACTATATTGTATAGGTTTATGTTTTCGCCCAGAAAGTTATTTATAAACATATTTACGCCGACTGCCGACAGAAGCCCGCACCCAAGCGGCTTTAGTACGTAAATTATCGACCGGACGTAAATATTTTCACGAAATTTTCGAAGTGCTTTTGAGATTAAAACAACAAATATTAATGATGGAAGCGCAATAGCGGTTGTTGAAACGAGCGAACCAATAAGTCCGGCGGTTTTAAACCCTGCAAAAGTTGCCATGTTAATGCCGATTGGCCCCGGAGTGATTGATGAAATCGCAATCATATTGCTTAAATCATCAAATGTGTACCAGTTGTAGACTTCGGAAATATTATAGAGGAAAGGCAGTGTTGCGTATCCTCCGCCGAAGGAGAATATGCCAATATTGAAGAAGTTTTGGAATAAATCCCACAAAATCATGCTCTTCTCCCTTTAAAAAATCCGATTACAACTCCGAGTAGAATCCCTGCGATAACGATGTACATCGGGAGAATTTTAAGTCCCAGAAGCGCTGTGAATGACGCAAAAAATATTACAAGTGCGCCGTTATCGACTATACTTTTCTTCCACATTTCATTAACCGCTTGAAAAAGCAGCGCAAGGACACCGATTCCGACGCCTGTAAAAATGCTTTGAACAAATGAAACGTGAACGACCTGTGCTAAAAGGTTTGCAAGCAGGATTATGCAAAGAAATGCGGGGGTAACCATTCCTGTTATAGCCGCAATTGCACCTTTGGTTCGGGCAAGCTTGTAGCCCACAAAAACGGCTGTATTAATCGCGATTACACCGGGTAGGCTTTGCGAAATAGCGTAATATTCGCAAACCTCGTCGTCGGTAATTTCTTCGTATTTTGCGGCAATTTCAGACTGCAAAAGCGGCAGGATTACATATCCGCCGCCTAAAAGTAATGTTCCGATTCGGAAAAATCTTATATAGATGTCTTTTAAACTAATGTTAGTCATGTTTTTTATCGCCGGCTGCTATTTCGTCATTGTTGCTTTAAGACGTGCAAGAGCTCTGGCTTTTGCCGCTTCTGCGCGTTTTGCGTCAATTTCTGCTTTAGCGTCCGCTAAACGTTCTTCTGCACGTGAAAGAGCAAGTCTTGCACGGTTGCAATCGATTTCTGCACTGCATTCTGCTATATCAGTCAGGATTAAAGCCTCGTTGTTTTTGAACTGCAAAACCCCGCCCATTACGGTGAAAAGTTTGACTTCGCCGTCTTTTATGATTTTGGCAACGCAAATATCAAGCACTCTCATACAAGGAACGTGATTTTCTAAAATACCGAATTCGCCTTCGGTACTTTTGGCAATAATTTCATCGGCCTCGCCGTCAAATACAACTTTTTCGTGAGTAATGATTTTTACTTTCATTTTTACTCCTATTCAGCCAGCGTACGGGCCTTTTCAATTGCCTCTTCAATCGTTCCGACCATATAGAACGCTTGTTCCGGAAGGTCGTCGTGTTTGCCTTCAACGATTTCTTTGAAGCCTTTGATTGTATCCGCAAGTTTTACGTATTTGCCCGCAATACCGGAGAATTGTTCTGCTACAAAGAACGGTTGTGATAAGAAACGTTGAATTTTTCTTGCACGGTTAACGGTTTCTTTATCTTCTTCGGAAAGTTCGTCCATACCGAGAATTGCGATAATATCTTGAAGTTCTTTGTATTTTTGGAGGATTTCAAGAACTTTGGTTGTAACTTCGTAGTGCTCTGTTCCGATAATATTCGGATCGAGAACGCGTGAAGATGATTCAAGCGGGTCAACGGCAGGGTAGATACCGAGTGACGCGATTTGTCTTGAAAGAACTGTGGAAGCGTCAAGGTGAGAGAATGTTGTAGCCGGTGCAGGGTCGGTTAAGTCATCGGCAGGAACGTAAATCGCTTGAACAGAGGTGATTGAACCATCTTTAGTTGAAGTGATACGTTCTTGAAGTTCACCCATTTCGTTTGCCAGTGTCGGCTGGTAACCAACGGCAGACGGCATACGGCCTAGAAGCGCTGAAACTTCTGAACCGGCCTGAGTAAATCTGAAAATGTTGTCGATAAATAGCAATACGTCTTGTTTTGAGTAATCACGGAAGTATTCAGCGGCTGTAAGTGCTGAAAGTCCGACTCTCATTCTGGCTCCGGGCGGCTCGTTCATCTGACCGTAAATCAGTGCAACTTTGTCGATAACGCCTGATTCTTTCATTTCATTCCAGAGGTCATTACCTTCACGTGTTCTTTCACCAACACCGCCAAAAACTGAAACTCCGGAGTGTTCAGATGCAATGTTGTGGATAAGTTCCATAATCAAAACGGTCTTACCGACACCGGCGCCGCCGAATAACCCGATTTTTCCGCCTTTTTGATATGGCTGGATAAGGTCGATTGCCTTGATACCTGTTTCAAGAATTTCAACGTTAGTATTCTGATCGGTCAAAGTTGGTGCTTCATGGTGGATTGGAAGATATGTGTCTGTTTCGATATTTCCCATTTCGTCAACCGGCTGGCCGATAACGTTCAAAATTCTGCCCAAAATCGGTTTGCCCACAGGGATTTTAATTGGTTCGTTAGTATTTATAACTTTCATTCCGCGTTTTAAGCCGTCGGTTGAGGACATCGCAACGGTTCTTACACGGTTAGAGCCAAGCATTTGTTGAACTTCTGTTACGATTTTTTCGCCGGAATCCGTTGTGATTTCAAGCGCTGTATAAATTTCAGGCACTTCCCCCGGTTGAAACTCAACGTCGATTACAGGCCCGATAATTTTTGTTATAATCCCTTCGTTTTTATTCAATGTTTCCATAAAAGTTCTCCCTTATCTTGCCTTTATTATACATCAAATAAATTTACAAGCGCAAGTTTTTAGTGTAATATATAGGTATGAATTTCGTACAGCGAGTTATTTATATGTTATTGGCGATGAAGGAAAGAGGTTTAAGGCTTCGGCTTGATAAACACCTTCGTACTTCTGCGACGAATTCTACATCAAAAAGGGTTATCGCGGGTAACTGCTCATTGACTCTTAACACCGAAACAAACAAGAATATTGAACTCGTTAAGCAAAATATGCTTGATATCGTAAAAAATTCAAATTTTACGGTGGAATTTTTACTTGATTTGATTAAGCAAAAGGGCGTTAAGGTTGTCTACCTGAAGGACGCGTACAAAATTCTTGCACTTTTGAATGCGGAAGAAGGCTTGGTTCTGGAACGCAAAGGCTTTGAAGCTCTAATGCTGAACCTTATTGCCGGAAACGGATTCGGGCTTTCGACAAAACCTGTGTTTGTGCTTGAAAAAGACTGTAACGATTTCTACTTTTTGTTGTTTCATTTTTATAAAATGCACAGTTATTTTCAAAAACTTCCGGGGCTTGATTACAATTCGCAAGAGTTGTTCCGAATCTATTCCCGCGATCCTGAGAAATGCGACCTTACGCAATTAGGGTTTGAAGAAATGACAGCATTAAAAGAGGCGATTGCGCGCGATAACGAAGCCAGTGAATTTGTAATAGAAGTTGCGAAACAAAAAGACGGGGCGAAGAACGCGATGGCAAAACTAAAAGATGGCGGTGCCTCTTTATAAAGACACCGCCTAAAATTATGTCGTTGCGAAGCCGAATTCTTCTTTCCATGTTTTGAAGCCGCCTTCTAAATGCATGCACGGATAGCCGTAATCCGCAAGTTTCAGGCACGCTTTTGCGCCTAAATGACATTGCTGGTTATAACAACAAACAACAGTCGTTTCGTCCTTTGATAACTGGTCAATACGCTCGCTTATCGTTTCATAAGGCATGGAAATCGCACCCGGGATGTGCGAAATTTCATAATCCGCTTCGCCCCTCACGTCAATTACCCTAACCTTACCCTCTTCCATTAAGTCTTTTAACTCTACAGGGCCTAGAGTGTAAGCAAGGCATTTCATAAAGTATTTTTTGGCCATTTCTGTGTCGTTGCGTAATTCTTTGATTTCTAGATTCGTCATAAGTTACTCCTTTCGATTAAGGTTATAACCGAATTAGAAAAATTTTTAATTCGCCGTAAGACTTGTTATTCCGGTTAACGTTTTACGCAGTGTACTGACCACTTGGCATTGCTTGTATCATAACTCCATACCGCTGCACTTTCCATACCCATGCCCCACGCATAATTGTTTGGGGCATGGTTTGAAGACCAGTAGGCTGTAGATGTCTTATAGGAAGTTCCGTATATTAAATTTTGGTTGACAAAAACGGCGACTAATTCATCAATATTTGGCAATCTTAGTTCTTCAGCCTGATTTTTGCATATACTAACTGCTCCCTGTTGGGTGACTTTAGCACTAGTGCCGGCAGCCATTTTATTAGGTAATTGTGGCGCGACTACGATACTGTCGCTTGAATATAGTGTGGTCATAAAACCTATGTCTTTTCCGACAGTATTAGGGCCTTTGTTTCCGTTTAAGTCAAATACGAAATTCGCACATATTTTAGGATAAACAAAGTAATAATATCCGTAATAGGCTGTGGAGCGTTCATTCATATACATTTGACAATTGGGATTATAGAATACTGCAATACTTTCGCCGTTTATTGTTTCAAAAGCTGCAGCCTTCGTGTCTAATGTTGAAAATGATGTATATCCATAAGAAGCACTGACACTTGTTAGCAACGGGTTTAATTCAGACATTTTGTTCGGAAAAGTAATTAAAGAACCGTTCATTGTAGTGATTTTGCTGCTTATTCCGCAGTCTTGCAGGTGGTCGCTATCGCAAATATTGTTTATTTTGAGAACTTTGGACAAACCCTCTGTCACAAACGATTCGGCCGCTGTGTCGACGGCGGATTTTGATTCATTGCCTTCCGTTAAAGTCCCGTAACCATTCAATGCGGGCATTAAAGCCAATCCTTGAGAAAATCTTGCATATAAAGCTTTACGCTGTGTGTTCCATGTTCGTTCGTTAATATTTCCCGTGAGCGACGGTAACGTAATTGCCGCAACTACGCCAATAATCGTTAATGACAGCAGGATTTCTGCCATTGTGAAGCCCCCCCCCCCTCAGCAGGAAGCCACGTTTTACAAGCCTTTTCAGGATTTTAGTTTTCATAATACCTCCAAATTTTTATATTTTTATTTTAAACTATTTTTATCATTGAGTCAACTCTAAATTTTTTGAAATTATTGATAAATTCGCGCACGGGATTAGTATATGGCTGTCGACTCAGTCGACCAAAAAAAATTACCTGATAGTTTTGGGGTAATCCTACTACAAGGTAATATCGGGTAAATGTATAGTTTATGTTTGTTATGCTAAACTAATATTTGGATTGTTTTTTATTTTTAGGGGTGTTTGTATTTTATTAATACTTTTAGGTAAATGTATATATTAAGTCTAATCTACATTCTATTCCAGCTATATCATTTAATATCGAGATAGTGACGATACACAATGTATAATAGTCGTCTTAACAAGTGTTGGGGTAACACTTCATTTAGTGTATCTACTATAACTCAACGCAAAAAAAATGTCAAGCGAAATTTTTCATAAATTTTTATAAAAATTTACACTAGCGTATTGTCGCTGTTATAAATACTTTTTTTGATATAAAATGGGGTGAAGGGAGAAAACACTATGTGGGATTACTCAGAAAAAGTTATAGAACATTACAGAAATCCCCGCAATGTAGGGAAAATTGATAACGCTGACGCCATTGGTGTCGCGGGTTCTCTGGCATGCGGTGACCAGTTGAAAATATATTTAAAAATCGAAAATAATATAGTTACTGACGCTAAATTCCAAACATTTGGCTGCGGGTCGGCTGTTGCAAGTTCAAGCATTTTGACCGAAATGATTATCGGTAAAACCATTGACGAAGTTAAAAAGATTACCAATCAGGATATTGCAGACCAGCTTGGCGGGCTTCCGCCGGAAAAAATGCACTGTTCTGTCATGGGATATGAAGCGCTTGAAGACGCGCTTAAAAATTATGATGATTATGTAGATTTGGATGAACTTCGCCAAGAGAAAGTAAGCGAAAAAATTATTTGTACATGCTTTGGCGTGACTGAAAACCAGATTTGGGATGCGATTAAACACAACGGGCTTAAAACGGTTGAAGAAGTTACCAATTTCACCAAAGCCGGCGGAGCATGCGGACGTTGTAAAGAGGCCATCAAAGACATAATCGACACCTATTACAAAAAAGAGGCGAATGAAGAATCATCACTTTCTCCGGCGCAAAAAATTCTTAAAATCAGCAAGGTTATAGAAACTCAAATCGCCGCTGAACTTCAAAAAGACGGCGGTGATATAACTTTAGTTGATATTGACGGGCCAAAAGTTTTTGTGAAACTTCGCGGAAAATGTTCCGGCTGTAAAAACGCCATGATGACCCTGAAAGGTTTCGTTGAAAATACTCTCAAAGAAGCCGTTGACAGAAATATTGAAGTAGTAGAGGTTGAATAATGACTTTAGTATATTTAGATAATAACGCGACAACAAAAGTCGATAGTGCCGTTTTATCAGCAATGATGCCGTTTTTTGAAGAAAATTACGGTAATCCGTCTTCAATTTATGACTTTTCACGTTCTGCTTCACGTGCTATTCAAAATGCACGCGGGCAAATGAAGGATTTTTTCAACGCTGAGGACGAAAAGAATATAATTTTTACCGCCGGCGGCTCAGAAAGCGCAAACACTGCTATCCGCGGTGTCCTTAATATGGATAAAAATAAGCGGCATGTTGTGACAACTAAGGTTGAACATCCATGCGTCTTGAATCTTTATAAACAGCTTGAAAAAGAGGGCTACAAAGTCGACTATATTAACGTAAATTCTAACGGTGATTTAGACTTAGAACAGCTTAATGAAGTCGTAAATTATGACACAGCGCTTGTGTCCGTTATGTACGCAAACAATGAAACCGGTGTTATTTTCCCCATAGAAAAAATCGTGGAAATCGTTAAGTCTAAAAACAAAGAAACCAAGATTTTTGTTGATGCGGTTCAGGCGGCAGGAAAAATCGATATAAATGTTCAAGAGTTAGGTGTTGATTTATTGGGCGTTTCGGGGCATAAATTCCATGCTCCAAAAGGTATCGGCGCGCTTTATGTTAATCCTAAAACACCAATTACGCCGTTAATTATCGGCGGCCATCAGGAGCGTGGCAAACGCGCAGGAACCGAAAATGTTCCTTACATCGTCGGCATGGGCGTTGCGGCAGGGCTTGCAAAAGACGGGCTGCAATACGAAGCAACGGAAGTTAAACGGTTGCGTGACAAGCTTGAAACAAGTTTATTGAAAAATATTTATAATGCACGGCTTAATACCGGTGTGACAAACCGTGTTCCTAACACGACAAACATCGGGTTTGAATACATTGAGGGCGAATTAATCTTGCTTCACCTGAGTGACGTTGGAATTTGTGCAAGTTCCGGCAGTGCCTGCACATCAGGTGCGCTGGAACCCAGCCATGTCCTGCGTGCTTTGAATGTTCCGTTTACAGCGATTCACGGAAGTATTCGTTTTTCACTCAGCAAGTACACGACAGAAAAAGAAATCGATTACGTAATCGAAAAAATGCCGCCGATTATTGATAAATTAATCGGTATTTCGCCATATCAAGATGAATTAGAGGCGATTAAAAAGTTAAAATTATAAACAAAAAAAGGTATGGATTTAATCCATACCTTTTTTGTTTAACCTTTATAGAAAAACTATTTAAGTTCAACAGATGCACCAGCAGCTTCAAGTTGTTTTTTGATAGCTTCAGCTTCGTCTTTTTTAACGTTTTCTTTAACTGGTTTTGGAGCGCCATCAACTAAGTCTTTAGCTTCTTTCAAGCCTAAGCCTGTGATAGCACGAACTTCTTTCAATACAGCGATTTTGTTTGCACCAGCTGATGCAAGAACAACTGTAACTTCGTCTGAACCAGCTTCTTCTGCTGCTGCAGGAGCTGCTGCTACTGCTGCTACTGCAACTGGAGCTGCTGCTGATACGCCGAATTTTTCTTCCATAGCTTTTACTAATTCAGCTGCTTCTAATAATGTTAATGATGAAATTTCTTCTAAAATTGTTTCTACTTTACTCATTTTTTTCTCCTTTATAAGTTTTTAAATGTTTTTGTACTTTTAAGTATTTTTCCGGCTCCACACCGGCTGTCTTGGATTATTGCTTCACTCGGACAAGTCGCTCATTTCGCTACCGCTGTCATTCGCTTTGTCCTCGCTACTTCGGCGTTCCGTTCGGCAAGCCTCACTTCAGCCTACGCAAAATCCGTTACGCACTTTTTTGATCACGTACAGCTGCCATAGCACGTGTAAGTTGTGACATAACTGCTGAAAGTGAGTTTGCAATGCCTGATGCAGGTGAGTTGATTGAACCAAGAATTTTTGCGTAAAGTTCTTCTTTTGAAGGAAGTTTTGATAACGCTTCTGCTTCTTTTGCGTCCAACAATTTACCGTCTAAGGCACCGCCGAGCATAGCACCTTTTTTGCTTTCTTTGATGAATTGAGCAAGTACTTTTGCAGGTGCAACTTGATCTTCAAAACCAAATGCAATTGCTGTTGCGCCGCTCATTAACTCTGATAATACTTCAAATTCTGTACCTTTCAGAGCGATTTTAGCCAAAGTGTTTTTGGTAACCATATAGTCGCCGCCTTCTTTTTGAAGTGCGCGTCTTAATTTTGTGATTTCTTCTACACTGTAGCCTTTGTATTCAGTCAAAATAGCAACTTGGGCTTTTTCAATCTTAGCTTTCATAGCTTCGACTTTTTCTGATTTAAATGCTTTTGTTGACATTTTCGGCTCCTTTTTTATTACCTTATTTATAATCGACCTGTCTAATATTAAAAAAGACTTTACAGTCCATAAACCGCAAAATCTTGTACATAGTCTTTAAAGTTTTTGTTTTAAAGCCTCGATTGGCTGATGTTTTAAGAACCTTTTTGTTAAGAGAACACACGATTCCCTTTTAGTCGGTTCACCAATTGTCTACGGTTTATACATTTATCGTATCATGAACATATAAAAATGCAACGAAATATGTTAATGTTTCTTAACAAGTTCATAAATATTATTTTCAGATCCGGAGTATTCGCCGTTGTTTATAGCGTTGAAATTGTTTTCCGGTAGCAGATTAAGGCATTCTGATACTATTTGGTAGCAAAGAATTTTTCTGCTGGAGTGAAGATTCATCAGTCTTGTCGCGTCTGTAAGTGCTTGTTGGGAGGATTCCAATGCATTGTAGGTCGTTACGGCCATATTGAAATCTAATCCCTCTTTTACATATTTTTCTACGTTGCAGATACTGTATATGAAGAAAAGCATCTGATTAAGTTCTTCGGCGTCTTTTACATTAAATATAAGCATATCGCCGAATTCTTTTGCCGGAGTTTTTACGCTCATTGTTATCATTGAGGTTATTTCTTTAAGCATTTTTTCAGCCTTCAATTTTAATGCTGTTTCCATTTTCTCATCTTTGAAGGCTTGATTTTCAAAAAATTGAGGTTTAATTGAGAGCCGAAATGTTACGATAAAGCGAATTGCCGTTTTTAGGTGCATTTTGTATCTGTGCTGTAAGTCGTTATTAATTTTTTCGTTTTCTTCGATTACGGCTTCCTCCTGCTTTTTATCGCATATTTTAAGAATATCAGCCGTAATGTCGGTGATTGTTTCAAAAAGCATCAGGAAAAATACTACCGCCAGAGCCATATACATTAACGCACCGGCCGTTTCGTCACTGTCACGGGTTGGTGTATAGAATACGTAACTCAGGTTTGAAAGAAAGTTGTTTATGGAATCATAAAACGGGATTACTGCTTCCATTTCTGCGATTTGGGCCGCCCAGATTATAATTATTAAACCTAAAAACAAACATAGGCCTACTTTTAAAAACGCTAAAACGTTATTAATCAGCTTTGAAAGTTTGGCTTTATCTTTATCCTGCATTATTCTAACTCCATGATATATTATTTCAGGGACAAATTGTCTATAAGTCGAACATTTCCTATTTTAACAGCGATGAAGGCAATAGTTCTATCATCTATTATACTCTTTTCTTCGAGGTTTTCCTCATCTCTAAAGTCGAGATATTCGAGATTGTGGTTTTTGTTGAGATATTGGAAGGCTGTTTCTTTAAGCGCAATTGAGTCTTTGATTCCGTTTTTGTAGCAGTTTTTAATATTTGACAGAATCTTGTTTAAAGCTAACGCGTCCTGATATTGTTCCGGTGTCAGGTATGTGTTGCGGGAACTTAGGGCAAGACCTGATTCTTCGCGGACAATCGGGCAGCCGATAATTTCGATTGGAATATTCAAATCCTTAACCATTTTTTTGATAATGATTAATTGCTGGCGGTCTTTTTCGCCGAAGAAAGCAAAATCCGGCTGAACTATATTGAAAAATTTGTTTACGACAGTACATACACCGTCAAAGTGGCCAACTCTGGATTTGCCGCAAAGCTTATCCATATAGAAGTATGGCGGAATTACATAGGTTAAGAAATCGTTGGATAAAATATGTCCTTCCCCGTACATTTCAGCGGGTGAGGGTGCAAAAATTAAATCTGCGTCTTTTGCGGTTTCGCAGTCAGCCTCAAGTGTACGCGGATACTTGTCTAAATCTTCGCTTGGCCCGAACTGGATAGGGTTTACAAAAATTGAAACGACGGTTCGGTCGCATTTTTCAACGGATTTTTTTATTAAACTCAGGTGGCCGGCATGGAGAGCGCCCATTGTAGGTACAAAACCAACTGTCAAACCTTCTTTTCTCCACTCTCTTACCTGCTCTCTTACTTCATTAATTTTATGTACTAATCTCATATTGCCTCTCATTTATCTGTGTGGAAGACTTCGTCATCGTTGGGGAAGTTTCCTGTTTTTACGTCATTGTCGTATTGTTGTGCGCAATCGTAGATGAGTTTGCGCATATCGCCGTAGCGTCTGGCGAATTTAGGTTTAAATCTGTTGAATTTTCCGAAAACATCGTCGCATACGAGAACCTGTCCGTCGCAAAATTTACCGGCCCCGCAGGAAATCGTCGGGATTGAAAGGTTTTCGGTAATATATTTTGCATTTTCTTCGGGCACCATCTCAAGGACAATCGCGAATGCACCGGCTTCTTCAAGCTTTTTAGCCTGTGCTAAAAGTTCCTGTGTTGCGTCAAAGGTTTTGCCTTGAATATAGCGGCCGCCTATTGCGTTAATCGCCTGCGGGGTGAAGCCGATGTGTGATATGACCGGAATCCCGAATTCAGTACATCTTTTCACCAGCGAATAAATATATTCGCCGGAGCCTTCAATTTTGACTGCATTAGCGCCGGCTTTGATTGCTTCACCAATATTGGTTATTGCAGTTGAAATGTCGCTGTGGTAACTCATAAAAGGCATATCGCATACAACCATTGCGCGTGAAACGCCTTTTGCAACGGCTTTGGTGAAGATTTTCATTTCGTCCATGCCGATACTGTTTGTATTTTCATAGCCAAGGGCGACCATTGCAAGGCTGTCGCCAACCAGAATTATATCAATTCCCGCTTCATCAAGGATTTGTGCGGTAGAAAAGTCGTAAGCAGTAAGTGCTGAAAATTTTTTACCTTGAAGTTTTGTTTCTCTGATGTATTTAGTGTTAACTTTTTTCATCTGAAACCCTCTAAATCTTTGCAGTGATTGCCGGTTCTTTCTTTTTTGAGTTTTTGTTCGGGCGGTTTTCGCGGCGGAACCAGTAGTATATTGCACGTGCTACGCGGGCTGAACTGTGGCGTACAAGGCCGTCTTTATTGTCTTCAATGAGTTTTTTGGTGAAAAGTTTTACGCCCATTCTTTCGATATTGTCATAATCGATTGAAACAGGGAAAGAGCCGGCCTGCTGATATTTTTGGGCTAAATTTGACGGAATAAAGTCGTTCATAATGACAGTGTCAACAATTTTGCTGCTTCCGGCATGGTTAAATAATGCCTGAAGGTGGTCAGAAACTGCGTAGCCGTCAGTTTCACCCGGCTGGGTCATTATGTTGCAAACGTATATTTTCTTTGCGTTAGAATGTATAATTTCTTCTGAGATTCCTGAGATTAAAAGGTTCGGAATCACGCTGGTGTAAAGGCTTCCTGGGCCCAGAATTATTAAATCAGCTTCGCGGATTGCATGTAAAACTTCAGGAAGAGCGTTGCATTTTTGCGGGTTAGTGTAAATTTTCCTGATTTTGCCGTGTGCTTCAGGGATATTTGATTCCCCGTAGATTACGCGGCCGTCTTCCATTGTCGCAATAAGCTTCATATCGTCCAAGGTTGAAGGCAGAACCACACCGCGGATAGACAGTACGTTTGAGGATTCCTTAACCGCGCGAACCATATCGCCTGTGATAGCGCACAGGGCTGATAAGAAAAGGTTTCCGAAACTGTGTCCTTCAAGTCCTTCGCCGTTTTTGAAACGATATTGGAAAAGTTTTGTTACAAGGTCTTCGTCTTTTGCAAGCGCAGCAATACAGTTTCTGATGTCACCCGGAGGAAGAACGCCGAGTTCGCTTCTTAAACGTCCGGAACTTCCGCCGTCGTCGCCGACTGTTACTACTGCAGTGATATTATTGGTAATATTTTTTATTCCCTTTAATAACATAGAAAGACCTGTGCCGCCGCCTATTGCAACGATTTTAGGGCCGTTATTGAGTTTGCGTCTGCGGTATAGGGATTCTAAGATGTCGTAGTTGTCGGAACTTTTGGCTTCTAAAAGTGACATATTTGTTTTTGACCAAGAGATACAAAACAGTCCTACACCAACCGTTACCATAGAAATCGCAAGCCAGTTAGTAGGAACAACATCTGCTATGTATTTTATAAATTCCATTATATAATATACAGGTTTAAACCCGAAGATTATCAATACGCCGAGTAAAATTAGTGTTGCGCTGAAAAGGTAAAGCAAAAACCAGCGTTTGACCTGCAAACCCGGTATTAACCATCTTGCTTTTTCTGCTAATTTTACTTCTTTTTCTCTTATGTTCATTTTGTATCCCTAATTCCTTTTTTCGTTAAAGTTTTACCGGTCGGCCAAATACGGATGTGCCTCAGGCACCGACCCAGCCGGAGGCAACAACATTTTTGTAGTTAATCGGAAGCGGTGTGATAACGTTTCTTGCTTCGCGAAGAACTTCAATTGCGTTAGGTGCAGAACCTGAGAAGTGGACTGTGTCTGCTTCTACGTAAGTTCTACCGCCTTCGTTGTTGTACACTTGTGAGGCTGCGAGTAATTGTTTTAATCTTGTGATTGAAGTTTCTGTGTTTACAATATCTTTTGCGCTGTAGTCGATTGAACCGTCAGCGTTGTAGATTTTGTTTAAGAAAACTTCTTTTGCAACTTTTACGTTAAGGTCTGATTCAACGCGGGCGATGTTTTCACCTGTTGCGCCGTAGTAAACAAGCCATTGAGAACATTTTTTAACGGCTTTAGCAATTGATGCTGAAAAATCATAATTTTCAGCCGCCATTTTATACATAGCACCGTGCGGGCGAACATGTTCGATTTCCATTTTAAAGCTTTTTGCAAACGACATAATCGCACCGACCTGATAAAGTACAGTTGCTTCAATTTCTTCATCGGATAGGATTACAGGTCTGTTGCCGAACCCCTGAATATCATTAAATCCTATGTGGGCGCCCACAACAACATTGTGGGTCTTAGCCAGTTCTAACGCATTTTTGATGGCTATCGGATCACCGGCATGGAATCCGCACGAAATGTTTACCGAACTTACGTAATTAAGAAGTTCAGACTCGGCATCATTCTTATAAACACCGAACATTTGCGCTAAATCGCAGTTAAAATCTATATTTTTAATAACTTTTCTCTCAAGAGTGTTTTGCATATAAAATCTACCTTAAAACTGTGCTCACAAATAAATTATACTCTCAAAAAATTACGATGGCTATATCTTTATATAAATTTAAGGTGCCCGAGAAATTTTTGCGATAGTTTCGCAAAAATTTGGAGTGGCGTGTTAGACAGCGTAGCCACGGGTTGACCTGCGTGAGCGGGGCAAGCAGGTGGCGGAGTACTGCTTTTAACGCATTGTAACAAAAAAGATTTTGTGCGGTTTTTTAATTGGTATGATAAATTCGCCGTCATTCAAAATTGTGCCGCAGGGCAATAAAGTTCTTGAAAGTTTGCAGCTTAAGCATCCGATTGTCGGACGCCTCAATATCGCTACCGAAAAATACGGGAGTTTGCCTAATAGATTTATTACCGAACTAAAAAATGTCTGTGGCAAACCTCTTTGTCAGGAAATTTTTGCGTTTAAGCCGGAGTCAAATTCTATTTATGGACATTATATTCAAACTGCGACCGAATATAGAAGGGGAAATTTTTCGTTTGGTGAGATTTTGCGGCTTGTAAGTATAATGTTGATGAAAGAAAATAAGGTTTCAAAATTCGATATTAACGCAAAAGATACTGCAATCGGGTTTCATGCTAAATATGGGTTTCAAGAAATTGCTCCCCGCAGTAAACGTAGTGTTGATATGAGTCTTAGTATGGAAGATGTTATTGCCCGCAAAGATTTTTTCGATAATCTTTTTGCTAAACACGGCATAGATTATCGCATATAATTATGCCAAGGGGCCTTGCGGCTTAATTGTTCAAGCTATGTATCGGTGCAGGAATTCTTCCGCCTCTTCTTACAAAGATTTCCGGCGAAAGTGTGTTTACAGGCATTATCGGTGCTTCTCCAAGAAGGCCGCCGTAATAAATTTTATCACCTACGTCTTTTCCCACTGCAGGAATCACGCGAACCGCGGTTGTTTTTTTGTTAATCATACCGATTGCCATTTCATCGGCAATTATTCCTGCGATAACATCTGCAGTTGTTTTGCCCGGAATCGCTATCATATCAAGCCCGACGGAGCACACGGAAGTCATTGCTTCAAGTTTGTCAAATGTTAAATAACCCTTTGTTGCGGCTTCAATCATACCTGCGTCTTCTGATACAGGAATAAATGCTCCTGATAGTCCGCCGACGTAAGAACTTGCCATAATCCCGCCTTTTTTAACCGCATCATTGAGCATTGCAAGTGCGGCGGTTGTTCCATGAGCGCCCGCGTGTTCAAGCCCCATCGCCTGAAAAATTCCCGCAACGCTGTCGCCTTCGGCCGGTGTCGGGGCGAGTGATAAATCAATTACGCCAAACGGGATATCAAGACGATCTGCAAGTTTGCGGCCGATAAGTTCTCCGGTTGTCGTGATTTTGAACGCTGTTTTTTTGATGGTGTTTGCCAGAACGCTCATATCTGCGTTTTGCGGTAATGCTTCGATTGCCGCTCTGACAACTCCGGGGCCTGAAACCCCTACGTTTAGGGCGCATTCAGGTTCTGACATCCCGCAGTAGGCGCCTGCCATAAACGGGTTATCGTTTACAGAATTACAGAAACAAACCAGTTTTGCCGCTCCGATTCCGTCGCGGTCGGCTGTAAGGCGTGCCGCTTCTTTTATTGTTTCGGCCATTTTCAAAACCGCGTCCATATTGATTCCTGCCTTTGATGTTGCAAGGTTCACTGATGAACAAAGGCATTCAGTCTGTGCCAGGGCTTCCGGAATACTTTCAATTAAAAGTCTGTCGCCTCTTGTAAATCCTTTTTCAACCAGCGCAGAAAATCCGCCGATAAAATTAACGCCAACGCTTCTTCCTGCCTCATCAAGAGTTTTCGCAATCCTTACATAATCAGGATTCTTGCAAGCCTCGCCAATCAGCGAAATCGGGGTTACTGCGATACGTTTATTAATAATCGGGATAGAATAATCGTTTTCCAGTTCTCCGGCGTATTCGCAAAGGTTTTTCGCGTATTTTGTAATCTTATTATAAATATTGTCGCAAACCTCATTGATATCAGGCGAAATGCAATCACGAAGACTTATTGCCATCGTAACTGTTCTGATATCAAGATTATGAAGTTTAATCATATTAATTGTTTCTAAAATAGAATGTTCATTAATCATGGAAACTTACAAACCCCATTCTTGATAAAATATCAAATGTTTTAACTTTTAATTTCAATTCTACGCGACGGCTTTTGTCAAAGTCTTCAACTCCGTCTACAAGCACCGGATCAGAATAGCTTCTGCCTTCAACAACAAGCATTTTGCGCAGTTTGTCTTCATACATTTTGTTAAAATTGGTTCTGAAAATGTATTCGGCAACAGAATTGGCACGTTGAAGACTCAGTGTCATATTCCTCACATACTGTTCGTTTTCGGTTGAAAGGTTTGCGAATTGTTGTGAATCCGTGTGGCCTTGAACGACAATATTCGTGATGTTAGATTCAAGTTCTGCGTTGGCAAATATGTTTTCTATGTAAATCGGAACGAGTTTGTCAAGGTATTGTTTACCCTTCGGTGAAAGTACGTAACTGTTAACCTCAAACAGTTCCAAATCTGAAATTTTAACATCCCCCGTCATTGCGTCAACTTTGGCGTCAATATTTGCTTCTTTCAGCTTTTCGACCAGTTCTTTAGATGCTTCCATCTGTGATTGCTTAGCTTTTACAGAATCCTGTGTAAACCCTGTCATCGCAAGCACAAACAATACCATGAAGATAATCGCCAGACCTAATAACAAGTCTGACATTGTCGTCCAGAAAATATTACCTTCACCGGCGGCTTCTTTCCCGCCCTTTTTTCTCATTAGCATTGTTTGTTACCTTTAAAAATTTTTAGAACAAATCATCAACATCATCAGTTTTCTTAGCGGTTTCCTTAAGCTGTTTGTTCATCTGGTTGATACCGAAAATAAGGTTTTCCAGATACGGAACAAGGTTGCTTGCAATACCTGAATTCAACGCTACTTTGAAGTTGGCCGGAAGCATTGAGAGCAGATTGGATATTGAATTATTCTGTATTTTTGTTTCTTTCAACAGTTCAAGCAGGAATTTTTCGGACGAAATATTGTCGAATAATTTTGCCATCATGTCTTCAGCCGCCGCAAGTTTCCTTCTGATCATCATTGCGAACAGAGCGTTTTCCATAATCATAAAAGTAAGTGACGCACCTACCGCGATAACGGAAACGAGCGCTGCGACCTGCATGGAACTCATAAGGTTCGCAACTGAGGCAACGGTTCTTTCCTGAGTAGAAAAGTCGATTTTACCGAACGCGATTGCGATGTTTAAGAATGTAAATAACGGCCCGAAACCTGTCAGGATTGTCGGAAATGTGCCGATTAATTTAGCGTTAAATTGTTTTGACGCTAAAGTATCTTCGTTAAAGAAATAAAGCGGATCAACGGTTGTTTGAATATTTTGAACAGTTGATGAAACTTCTTTGTATGTAAGTTGATTGTTTTCGTTTTTTAGGGCAACGGATTCCGAGAAAACAAGCGTATTTTTGAACTCCAGCCACATCGGTGCAACATACGGATTGCTGCACATCCATTCATCAATCTCGTTGAACCTGAAATTTAAGTCATTTTTCTTGAACTTCGAAATGAAATCGTTAAATACAACGAGGTTCTTACCGACTTTTTTGTAAGATTTGATTGTATAGCAGGTTGCAAATACAAAAGTCGAAAGAACGATTAAAATAGGCGGGTCTTGAAAAATATGTGCTAAATTCATAAAATCTCCATTATACGGGGTAATTTTATCACGTCGACAAAGTCTGTGTCAAAGGTAAATGACAAAATTCCACCGTTCGGAGTATAAAGATAAGTCGCCGCGGTTTTAACCGCGGCGCCACCCTTTGAATTTATCGTTTTACGCAGCGAACTGATAGGTTAAGTGTTTTCATATCGGAATTTCTGATTCCGGAAGTATAAAATACATCCCATGCTCGTTCTGAGTTATAAACCGTTCCGGACCAAATTTTGGTTGTAGTCGTTAAGTTTAAAATATCTTTATTTATAAGCATCGCAGAAAGTTCGTCAATATTTGGTAGGCGGGATTCAGAATCCGCGGTTGTACATAATTTTGCTGCATTAGGCCATGTCGCCGTTCCTGCGTTATTGGCTGATGAAGGCATTGGAGCGACAACCAGAGAGTCAGTCGCGTTAAAAACTGTCATAATGCCTATGTCTTTGCCTACCGTGTTTGGCCCTTTGTTACCATTTAAGTCGTAAATAAAGTTAACACACATATTTGACTGTGGGAATCCGAATACATTTCCATAAGCTGTCAAGCTTTCCTGATTTAAATATTGTGTGCTGCAGGACTGATTATAGTATGCAACAATGCTTTCCCCGTTTTGGGTTTCAAAAGCCGCGGCCTTAGTATCTTGTGTCGTGTATGAACTTCCTGAGTATGCGATACTTCTAAAGTATGAGTTTAGTTCATAAAGTGTTGTTGGTAATGAAATTATTGACCCTGCCATGTTGGTAAAAGATGAAACTGTTCCGCAATCGGCTAAATGAGTGTTGTCGCAAATGTTGTTGATTTTAAGTACTTTTGCCAACCCTTCTGTCAAAAAAGTTTCGGTGGCTGTGTCGATTGCGGAAGCTGATTCCGTTGCTTCTGCTATTGTTCCGTACCCGTTAAGTGCGGGCATTAGGGCTATTGCTTGTGAAAAACGCGCGTAAAGTGCTTTTCGCTGAGTGTTCCAAGTCCGCTCGTTAATATTACCTGTTAATGATGGTAATGTAATCGCGGCGACCACGCCGATGATTGTTAATGAGAGCAATATCTCCGCCATGGTGAATGCCAAGCCGAGCAGAGCCACGGAGCAAGGCTTGCCTTGCGAAGAGACGAGCGTGCGACGGTCAAGACCGCGCTCTTGACCGCTAACGCGAGCGGTGGCGTTTAACGCGAGGCGCAGTACCGGCGTTGCGTTAGCGTGCTCGGCTTGCCCCCCCCCCCCTACTGTTCAGGCCCATATTACAAGGGTTTTCAGCTTTTGTGTTCATATTATATACCTCCAATTTTTACCTTTTTATTTTAAACTGTTTTTCAGTCCGTGTCAATAAAAAATCGGCGGAGAATTTCCCCGCCGATTAAATTTTATTTTATTAGCAGCAAGCTGATGATGAGCAAGCTTGTGATTTTAACGTTTCAGCCTTATCAACTGATTCCCAGGGAACGTTGATATCTGTTCTGCCCATGTGGCCGTAGGCTGCAAGTAATTGATAGAATTTACCGCCGTTTTTCGCAGGTAATCCTCTCAAGTCAAAACCGTTGATGATAGCTGCCGGTCTAAGGTCGAAGTTCTTTTGAACAAGAACTGAAAGTTCTTCGTCAGAAATTTTACCTGTACCGAAAGTATCAACCATTACAGAAACCGGTTCTGCAACACCGATAGCGTAAGCAAGTTCGATTTCACATTTTTCAGCTAAGCCTGCTGCAACGATGTTTTTAGCAACGTATCTTGCGGCGTAAGCAGCAGATCTGTCAACTTTCGTAGGATCTTTTCCAGAGAAAGCGCCGCCGCCGTGACGAGAGTAACCGCCGTAAGTATCAACGATGATTTTTCTGCCTGTAAGTCCTGCGTCACCTTGAGGGCCGCCGACTACGAATCTTCCTGACGGGTTAACAAGAATTTTTGTTTCGCTGTCGATTTTGATTTCTTCGTTAGCAAAAACTGCGTCAATAACGTATTTTTTGATATCGTTTCTGATGATTTCCTGAACTTTAGAGTTATCGCATTCCCCGTTAATTTCAGGGTCGTGCTGTGTTGAAATCAATACGGTGTGAATTTTAGCCGGTTTGCCGTTGATGTATTCAACTGTAACCTGAGATTTACCATCCGGTCTGAGGTAGTTAAGAATACCTTGTTTACGAACCTGTGCTAATTTGTATGATAGTTTGTGTGCAAGGCTGATAGGTAACGGCATTAATTCAGGTGTTTCGTTACAAGCGTAACCGAACATAATACCCTGGTCGCCTGCGCCGATTGCTTCTGTTTCAGATACAGAAGTGTCAGCGTTTTCAGAACGGGTTTCAAGCGCTTTATTTACGCCGCCTGCGATATCGCAAGATTGTTCGTCGATACTTGTTAAAACTGCGCAGGTTTTGTAATCAAAACCGCCGCCTTCTCTGCCGATATAACCGATATTTTTAATGGTGTTTCTAACAACCTGCGGAATATCTACGTAACAATCAGAAGTAATTTCACCGCAAACTAAAGCCATACCTGTTGTAACGGTAGTTTCTGCGGCAACTCTTGATTGAGGGCATTTTGTTAAAAGTGAGTCAAGGATTGCGTCTGAAATTTGGTCACAAACCTTGTCAGGGTGTCCTTCTGTTACTGATTCAGAAGTGAATAAAAAGTTTTTGTTTGACATCTTTTTCGATTCTCCTTAATTTTTTGACTGGTAAGGTTTTTAATTCCGACCCAGCATTGTAATAATGTATTGCTAAACATTTTACAACGGAAAATAGGAAAAATCAAAAAATTTGAGTGTGTCTTTTACAATTCTTAACGGCTAAGAAAGATCTATCCCTGTTTAAAAATTACGCCTTTGGTGCCTTTCGGGTATTCCCAGCCTAAAGATTTCTTTTCGCAGGCGATTTTGCAGGCGCCGCATTCTAAGCAGTTCTCAAAATTTACCATTAATTCCTGACGTTCTTCTGACCATTCGTAGACATGGGCAGGGCAGACGTATTCACAGCATTTACTTTCGCAAATCAGGCAGTCGGCTTGATTCGGGTGAAGATGGCAGTGGACGTCACAATTATATTTTACTGTTGCTAATTTTTTTTCTATATTTTCGCTCATGGTACGATTATCCCCCAAAGAATTTTTAGAACGCCCCAGATATCTTTGAATATTTCTAATATGTTACGTCCTATAACGAAATTTTTCAAGAAATTCCAGTATTTTTCGCGTTTAGGAATGCTGTCAACCGAGGTGAAAGATTCAAAAAACTCGTTAATTTTTTTGAAATAATATCCGAAGAAGGATTCGCGCCGGTCGTGAGCGGCTTCCATTAAGAAACGGTAGGCCTTAAGGTCTTTCAGGATAAATGAATTCTCAAGCTTTTCAGAATAAGCGCTAAGGCATTCTTCGCTGAAATCATTTTTTTCGATTGCTTCGATTGCTGTTTCAGCGGCGAGTTTTCCGCTAATCATCGCAAGGTTTGTACCTTCCCAGTGCAGGTTGTCTACAAGCATTGCCGCATCGCCTGCTATCATTACGCCGTTTGCACAAAGCTGAGGGATTTTTTTATAACCGCCCTCCGGAATCAGGTGCGCTGAATATTCAAGAAGTTCACCGCCTTTGATTAAAGGCGCGATTGTCGGGTGTTTTTTGATACCTTCAAGAAGTTCATAAGGTGTAATTTTGTTTTCGGTAAGTTCGTTTAAGGTGATACCAAGGCCTATGCTGACAGAATTTTCGTTTGTATAAAGGAAACCTAAGCCGAGTTTGCCGAGCATTGAGCCCCCGAAAAGCTGGTAAACACAACCTTCACCATCCTCAAGGTTAAATCTGTCGTTAATTTTTTCTTTATCAAGTTTTATAACTTCTTTTACGCTGAGAGCAACATCTTTTGTTTCAATGTCGTCGCGAAGTCCGATTTGTCTTGCCAGAAGGGAGTTTACACCGTCCGCCAGAATTACAAGCTTAGCGCCGATATCTTCAAGTTCAGTTTTAACGCCGACTACAAAACCTTCTTCTACGATAAGCTCTTTTACTACGGTTTCTTCAACAATAATTACACCGGCTTTTTTCGCTTCATCTGCCATCCAGCGGTCGAATTTCGCGCGGATTACGGTGTAGCTGGAGGCTTCGGCATTTTTATTATTATATGAAACAACGGTTGAGTCTTCTTCGCCAAGAATTGCATATTTATGCATAATATTTTTTCTTTCAAGCGGCGCAGAGGTTTCAAAGTCAGGAAAAATTTCTTTTGTCGGTTTTGTGTAAATCGCGCCGCCAAAAACATTTTTGGCACCGGAGAATCTTCCGCGCTCAATTAAAATAACCTTCAAACCTGCTCTTGCGATTGTGATTGCCGCCGAAATTCCGGCCGGCCCGCCGCCAACTACTATTACATCTGTTGTTGTTTCCATAATAACCTCTTCTTAACACTATTATAATATAAATTTTTTATTGTACAATAATAAATATGATAATAACAGCAGGTGAATTTAAAGGGCAAAAAATTGTTGCGCCCGATGAAAAAATAACGCGTCCGACGCTTTCGAAGGTTCGGATGGCAGTTTTTAATACACTGCAAGCTCTGATTGATTTTGAGGGTAAAAGTTTTTATGATATGTACGCCGGTTCCGGAATTATGGGCATTGAAGCGCTTTCGCGCGGTTTTGTGAAACTCGTTGCGACCGAAAAGAACCCCAAAGCTGCACAAATACTGAAAAATAATTATAAAAAGTTTTCTTCTAAACGTCTGATTGATTTTATAATGGGCGACGCGTTGAAAGTCGCTGCCAAACAGAATGAAAAGTTTGACGTTGTTTACATTGATCCGCCATACTTTTCAGGCGTATACGAAACAAGTCTTGACGCAGTAAAAAATATAGCAAGGCTTGTGATACTTGAACACGTAGTGGATGTGGATTTTACGGATTGGGAAGTCTTAAAACAAAAAACTTATGGCGGTAAAACGATAACATTTTTAAAAAGGCCGGACTAGGAAGTCCGGCCTCAATTCTACACTATACCCTCTTTAACAGCTTTGACCGCGGCTTGAACCCTGTCGTTTACGCACATCTTTTGCAGAATTGAACAAACGTGTGCTTTTGCTGTGTGAACACTTACGATTAATTCTTTAGCGATTTCGGTATTGCTTTTACCTGAAACGAGATGTCTTAAAACTTCGAACTCACGTTCAGTAAGAGGAACGCGGCCTTCCTGAGTATTTTTGCAAGGCAGGAAGCCGACATTTTCAACCTTAGGCAGAGAACTTAGGGCCTGAGCCGCAACCATTGCGTCAATCCAGCAAACCCCTGTTGCAACATCGCGGATTACCCCCGCAAGCTTTTGAGGCTCAATATCTTTTAAGCAATAAGCGCTTGCCCCTGAACTCAATGTCGCAACAACTTCTTCACCCCTGTCATGCGACGTTAGTGCAATAATGCGGGTTTCAGGTGAAATTTCTTTTATCTTTTGTGTTGCTTCAATACCATTCATAGATGGAAGTCCTAAATCCATCAAGACGACATCCGGTTTATAATGTTCTACATATTTAATCCCGTCTATTGCGTTTTCAAATTCAGCTACGACTTTAATGTCCGGATTTTCGTTCAACGCACATCTTAAGCCTACCCTTGTAAGTTTAAAATCCTCCACTATCACAACTTTAATCATACGATGTTGGTCATTAGAGTTACTTTCCATAACAAACTTTCTCCTCTTCTTGGTTAATTCAAGTTTCTTTACACATTTTATTTAAGTGTAAAAAAGGCGATTAATCTATTGCCAACATGGCTAAATTTTTAGAGGGTGAATATTACCGGCCTGGGTAAGTAAAAAAGAAAACGGCGGAGCCAAACGGCTCCGCCGTTTATTATCGTTTAATGCATCTTATTGCATAAGCTATAGTGCGAAAGTTATAAAATTTCCTGAATTGTCCGTCTACTCCCCAGGCTTTTAAGCCATCGTTTCCACTGCTCCATAATGATGAAGACCAGTGTGCGCCTAGCCCGAGAGAAAAGAGTTGATAATTATAATACATTGAAGCGAGTTCTTCTCTATTTGGAGTCCTGTATTCAGGGTCAAATTTAGTGCATTCGCTTACCCCGTCTTCCTGTGCAACATTCGCTGTATCTCGATTAAACGGATACGGGGACACGACAATCGGGTCGACTGCGCCCAGTACTGTAATTACTCCGATATCTTTGCCTACTGTGTTAGGGCCTTTGTTTCCGTTCAAATCATAGATAAAATTCACACACATTTCGTTTTGTGTTGGAGCCCACGGAACCTCGCTTATGGTTGCACTGCAGCGAGGATAGTAGTAAACGGCAATGCTTTCACCGTTAACGGTTTCAAAAGCTGCAATTTTTGTGTTTACTTGGGAGTAATCATGATTATTTGTTGAACCTCTTACTGTTTTAAATGCTGTGTTGTAATCGAAAAGATTATCCGGCAGGCCTGTAGAATATGCTGAATATGGCATTGTGCCATCAAGGGCGGTTATTTTTGTCGGTATTCCGCAATCTTGAATATGCTCGTGGTCACAGATGTTGTTAATTTTAAGGACTTTGGCTAAGCCTTCTGTGACAAAACTTTCAGCGGCTGTGTCGGTTGTAATATTCCCGTCTGCGTCCTCGGTTAAATTCCCGTATCCGTTTAACGCCGGCATTAAGGCAATAGCCTGCGACATACGGGCAAAAAGCGCTTTTCGCTGTGTGTTCCACGTGCGCTCATTTATGTTGCCAGTCAAACTTGGTAATGTAATCGCCGCTACCACACCAATAATCGTTAAGGACAGCAAGATTTCGGCCATTGTAAATGCGACGTTTTTCGCTCCTGACAAATTCCACGCAATTGTACTAAACAATTGCGGAATTTGAAACGTCGCTATCGTAGTGCTGACCTGCTTGTCTTGCTCACGCAAGCCAACACCGTCAGCACCGGCTGACGCAATCTTACCCCCCCCCTGAGCAGAATGTCCATATTATACGACTTTTCAGAATTTGTTTTTTCATAATACCTCCAAATTTTTATATTTTTATTTTAAACTATGTTTTGGACCGTGTCAATGTTTGTCTTGCAGAAGTCCTTAATCGGGCATTGTGTGCATTTCGGGTTGATTGGTTTGCATACATTCTGACCGTGTGTTACAAGAAGTGAATTTATGTCTATCCAGTGCTTTACAGGAAGTTTTTCTCTTAGCGCAAATTCTGTTTCTTCAGGATTTTTTGTGCACACATAGCCGATTCTGTTAAAGATTCTGTGAACATGCACATCTACGCAAATAGCCGGTTTCTTGAAGCCTTCCGATAAAACGAGGTTTGCTGTTTTTCTGCCGACGCCTTTAAATTTGCACAGTTCCTCTATTTCATCCGGAACAACGGAATTATAATTTTCGACTAATTGTTTAGATAACTCAACGATTTGCGCGGCTTTGTTTGCGTAAAATCCGACCGGATAAATTGCTTTTGAAAGAGTTTCTACATCACATTTTGCAAAATCCTCAGGAGTTCTACCCAGTTCCAGCATCCTTAAAGTTGCCGGATAAGTTGTTCTGTCGTTTGTTCTCAGGCTCAGAATGCAAGCAATCAAAACAAGATACGGGTCGTCAAATGAATCCATAAGTTTAACAAAATCGCTTCTGGGCTGCTCTGCTTCTTTAAGTTTCTTAACAATTTTATCTATATCAATCATGTCAGTAATTATGACACAATCCCGTCAAAAGGCGTATTATTTACACGAAAAATTAAGTAAATTTTACATTTATTAAATTTTGTTCATAATTGCCGATTTTTTGTTGTACTTTTTTTCTATTTAAAATAATATGTTGTTAAGAGTATCATCCTTAAGATTTAGACTAGGGGTATGATGTTTGGAAGTTAAACAATAATATGATAATGAGGTAACAAAAGTGGAAAATTTAGCAGATCTTTTTGCAAGAAAGGAAGATACAAACTCCAGTAGTAACGAAATGGAGATTCGCAGATCACCTATCAACCCTACTAATATTAAAGTAGTTGGTGTCGGCGGCGGCGGCGGTAACGCTGTAAACCGAATGATTAAAGCAGGACTCTCCGGTGTTGAATTCTGGTTGATGAATACTGATTTACAGGTATTAGAAGGCGGACGTACCCCGAATAAAATTCAACTCGGCGCAAAATCAACATCAGGTTTAGGTGCCGGTGGTGATCCTTCAGTTGGCGAAAAGGCTGCAGAAGAAGCACAACAAGAAATCACACAGGCTCTTGAAGGCGCTGATATGGTATTTATCACAGCCGGCATGGGCGGCGGTACCGGTACCGGTGCGGCTCCTGTTGTTGCTAAAATCGCTAAAGAACTTGGCATTTTGACTATCGGTGTTGTCACAAAACCATTCTCTTGGGAAGGTAAAAAACGCCAAAATCAAGCTGTTCAAGGATTGGAAAAATTAAGAGAAGCTGTTGATGCTGTAATCGTTGTTCCTAACGACAAATTGTTACAGGTTGTTGACAGACAGGTTTCTCTGACAGACTCATTTATTATTGTTGACGAAGTGTTGTTACGCGGTGTTCAAGGTATTTCTGATATCATCACCGTACCTGGCTTAATCAACGTTGACTTCGCAGATGTTAAAAACGTTATGCAGGCTTCAGGCTCAGCTCTTATGGGTATCGGCCGTGGTCAGGGCGAAGGCAGAGCTGTTAAAGCCGCTGAAATCGCTATCAACTCTCAACTTCTTGAAACATCAATCAACGGCGCAAGTGGTGTTATCGTTAACATCACAGGCGGCCCTGATATGACTCTTCACGAAATCACAGACGCTGCAAACATTATCCACAATGCGGTTCTTGACGACGCTACAGTTATTGTTGGTACTGCAGTAAACGAAAATATTCAAGGCGAAATTCAAGTTACTGTTATCGCAACAGGTTTTGAATTGAAAAATCAGATGCCGGAAGAAAAAACTGAAGTTAAACAATTGAGAGCAGAAGATTTCTTCGCAAACTCATCTCTCGGAATGGGAAGCACTTCTTCAAGCAGCAATTCAATGTTCAGCGGTGCAGGACTCGGCATGAGTTCTAACCCGTCACCGGTAAGACGCGATAGCTCAAATTTCTATAACATAGAAATCCCTGACTTCTTGAAAAAGTAACCGGCAGGACAAATTTATAGCACATAGTATGGAAAAGATTGAGGGAAATTCTTTCGGGTTTCCCTCTTTTTTGTTAATAAATGTAAATTTGCGCTCTATGTTTAGCAATTAAATTTATTCATTAATGTTAATTAAGTCGCATAACAGTAAAGGAAGATAATATGATTAAATCAGTAAACCAACAACCAACAGTACAACAACCAGCGTTCAAAGGAATTGTAATCAAGAAAATTCCGGCACAGACAGAATTCTCTAAATTCGTAGATTTTCTGGGCTCCGGCGATCCGGCACGTAAATTTAAAGGTTCAAATAAAAGAATTTTGGATCAGGATGTCTTTACTTTAGGCGTTCCAAAAGACGGAAACACTGTGGTATGGGGTAGAACTAAAGCCGCAGAAGAAAAGTTATTTAATGATTTATCGGCCAATAAAGATATGATTCCGGGTGTTGAAATCCATAAAATTGACGACTGGGCATAAAATTTGTAAATAATAAAAAAACAGCCTTCGGGCTGTTTTTTTTATTGACAAACCTTGAAACATGCTACATAATGATTGTAAAAGGAGGATGAAATGAAAAGTATAGTAAACATGTACGCAGGGGGGGGGGGGGAGCCCTGAGCAGAGCCACGAAGTAGTTTCCGAGCGTCAATTTTACGGAAACTACGAAGAGTCGAGCGCGCGACGGGCAAAACCGCGCTTTTGGCCGCAAGCGCGAGCGTTGGCGTTTAACGCGAAGGGCGGAGAGCCGGCGGGTCGTGCATTTACAATGGCCGAAATCCTTTTATCCCTAACAATCATCGGCATAGTAGCCGCTATAACGTTACCGAGTTTGACCGGCAATATTAACGAGCGCACTTGGAACACGCAGAGAAAAGCTTTGTACGCCCGAATGAGTCAGGCGATTGCCTTAATGCCTGCAATGAACGGTTATGGAACTTTAACAGAAGACGAAAATCACAGTGTGACGGCCGACAACGCCGCTGAAACTTTTGTGACTGAAGGACTTTCAAAAGTTCTTAAGATAAACAATATTTGTGACGCTGACCATCTTGCGGATTGTGGTATTGTGTCTAAAATTACAACCTTCGCCGGCGATAATATAGATATGCCGAAAAACCTTAAAGAACTTAATCCCAAAGGCGCTGGATGTTATGGGGATGGACGTGGTTCTTCTATGTCTATTATTAATTCTAAAGCGGCTGCATTTGAAACTCAGAATGGTGAAAGTATAGCTGTTTTTTATAATCCTGCTTGCCAGTTTGATATGAACTCAACTTTTTATTATTCAAGTGTTGTTGTTTGTGCCAATTTTATATATGATTTGAATGGCAATAAGGGGCCAAATACCGTGGGAAAAGATATCGGCATAATGACCGTCTTATATCCGACAGATACAAATGTGGTTGCACCAATGTTGGCAAAAACTATTAGCAGTGCTCGTTACACACAACCGGATGCCGGCAAAGCTTGTTCTGTGGCAAGTTCCGAAATTCGTTTGCCCAATAAAGAAGAATTAATGGCATTATGGTATAACAGCCTGTTATTTGTAGAAAATCCATTTGCTCAACAAGGACTCTGGGCATCAACCGTATATGATGCAAAAAATGGCTGGTTGATTGATACCTCTAACGGGGTTATTTATGTAGTGCCGAAGGATGATACAAGGGTTTATAGTGTTAGATGTATTCAAAGATAATATAAAAGCGGGGTAAGCCCCGCTTAATTATTCTCCTCGTATCAATGAATCAAAGAGATTCTTGATTGGTTTTTGGTTTTGATATGCTTGCGGCGTTTTTAGGCCGGCTGTATTATAGACAGCCTTTAAAACATCTGCGCTTCGGTCGGCTTCTGTTTCGTATTCACTACGGATTTTTATTAATTCACCGTGATCCAAAAATTTTCCACCGCAGGAGTAGCATTCATCAAGTTGTACATCTTTTTTGATACTGCTGTAATTTTTGACCATTTTAGCGCCGCATACCGGACACATCCTCGTTTGGGAATCATCAACAAGTGTGAAGATTTTGCCCTTAACTGCCTCGACAAGTGCGTCAATATTTTCATGTTTTTCGTCGAATTGTTGAAACTCTCTGTTATCAAAATATATTCCGCCGCAACCGTTTACGCATACGTCAAGATTTATGTTTTGCTCCGGCATGAAAATTTTCACCATTTCTTTGCCGCAGGCAGGACAGTTTATAGTTTTTACGTTGTCAGCCATTTTTAATTCTCCTTTTTTCTGATTTTATCATTTTATAAAACTTTCGGCCTCGTACGATTGCGGGAATTTTGCGGCTTGACTGCGGCGTTGGAGTATTATAAACTGGATTTATGGAAGTAAGTGTCATTGGAGCGGGCTTAGCGGGCTCGGAAGCGGCTTTACAGCTTGCAAAACGCGGAATAAAAGTTAATCTTTACGAAATGCGACCGAAGAAAACGACGGGCGCGCATAAAACAGAGAAGTTTGCGGAATTCGTCTGCTCAAATAGTCTGGGGGCGCATGATATCAGCAACGCAAGCGGGCTGTTGAAGCGTGAAATGCAGATTTTAGGCGGAGAATTGATTGATATAGCGTTTGAATGTCAGGTTCCGGCCGGCGGTGCGCTTGCTGTTGATAGAGAACTTTTTTCCGAAAAAGTTACGGAAAAAATCCGCTCAAATCCTAATATCACGGTTTTTAATGAAGAAATCACCGAAATCCCTGACGGGCCGACTATAATTGCGTCCGGACCGTTAACAAGTTCTGATTTCGCCAATACAATTAAAGATTTTACGAAGAGCGAACACCTTTATTTCTTTGACGCGATTGCCCCGATTGTTGAAGTTGACAGTATAAATTTTGATAAAGCTTTTTATGCAAGCCGTTACGACAAAGGTGAGGCGTCTTATATCAACTGTCCGATGAATAAGGAAGAGTATGAAAGGTTTTACGATATTTTGACTCATGCAGAAAAAATTGAGTTGAAAGAGTTTGAAAAGGGTGCGAAGTTTTTTGAAAGCTGTCTTCCGATAGAAGTAATCGCTTCCCGCGGGGTTGATACTCTGCGTTTTGGCCCGATGAAACCGGTGGGGCTGATTGATAAGCGTACGGGTATTGAAAACTATGCGGTTGTACAATTGCGTCAGGACAATTCTGCAAAGACGCTTTATAATCTGGTAGGTTTCCAAACGAATCTTAAATGGGGTGCACAGAAAGAACTCCTTCAATCGATTCCGGGGTTGGAAAACGTGAATATCGTACGTTATGGCGTAATGCACCGTAATACGTTTATAAATTCGCCAAAACTTTTGAATGCAACATTGCAAACCCGTGCAAGAAAAGATTTATTTTTTGCCGGCCAGATTACCGGTACGGAAGGCTATACAGAATCTATTGCTTCAGGGCTTCTGGCAGGAATAAACATGGCGCACTACGTAAAAGGGGAAGAGTTGTTGGAACTTCCGACCACTACTATTTTAGGCGCTCTGACACATTATATAAGCGATGAAAATCATACCAAATTCCAGCCGATAAATTCTAATTGGGGAATTTTAGAACCGATTGAACTTCCGAAAAAAGAACGGAAAAACAAGAAACTCAAAAACGAACTTCTTGCCAGACGTTCAATTGAATGCCTAGAAAATAGAATTGTTTGAGGCTTTAGGCTTTTCGTAATAGACTCTTGCCGGAAAGCTTTTAGTAGTTAATTCCTGAACAACGGCGTATGCCTGTTCTGATGTTGAGTATGAGCCGATTTGAATTGTGTAGACATTGTCAACAAGTTTTACAAATGCGTTCTGGCCTAAAGATGTTTCGCGAATTATAGATTTTGCCAGTTGTGCCTGTTCTGCGGTTTGATATTTGCCGACAAGCACTTTATAGTCCGCTGATTTTTGAATCGGTGCTGCATTATTTTGAATCGCAGCGATTTTTTTGTTCAAATCTTCCTGAGATTTTGCCGCCTGTTCGTTCGCGCTTGGCTGAGGTTTAGCTTGAGAAGGTGCCGGAACAGGTGCCGCGGTTGGTTTTGGTTCCATCGTTTGCACTTCTGTAAGATTTTTAGAAATAATATCCTGAACCTTACCTTTTAAATCATCGGTTTCGGCTTTTTCTTCGTTTTGAGTTTCTTTTTTATGCGCGCTTGGCAGGACAACTTTTTCCTCAAGTGCGTCGTTGAAAATTTCTTTTTCTCTCTGGCGTTGAAGTTCACCGGAAGCAAGAGAGTCATTAAATTGTATAAGCTTTAATCTGTCGTCAATAGTTCCTTTGCCTTCAAGCTGTTCGGTAGTTTCCGCGGCGTTAGAACCTATTGAAGTGTCGATTTTCGGAGTCATTTTTTTAGCAACCTGCAAAAACAACAGTGACAGCAGGAAAAATAAGCAGACAAACGTAATAGCGGTTTCGCCTAATTGACGTGTATTTTTTTCTTTTTTGCGTTTAGCGGCCGCTCTGTTTTTTTCTCTAAATTCTTCTAATGCTTTTTGTTGAACCTGCTCCACTCTTGGCATAAAGTTTAAACTCCTCTGACTTTTGTGCTTGCCATAACAATATCATCAATTTCTTGAGAATATTTTAGCATAACTTCTTCTGCAAAGCAATTAATATCGTGGATATTTAAATCGCTTTCCAATCCCGCGGTTGGAATAGGTGTACCGTCGGAGGTTATATTTAAACCTGTGTGGATAAGGGTTGAAGTTATAGATTTTGTGGCGATTGAAACGGAAAGCTTTCTACCGTTTATAAAAAGGTCGTCGCCTTCGCGTACAACAAAAATTCCGCGTTTTTCTAACGCTTCTTTGATAATGCACATCAAAAGCCGCTGGCGGAAAACACCTTCTACTAATTCTACGTTGAATTGTTCCGATATAAAACTCAACATTGATTTGCTGTAAATAGGTTCGTTGTTTATAACGTCTTCGATATCGACCATTTCAGTCAACTTTACTTCGCATTCGCCGATAAACGCTACAATCGCATCGCCCTGAATCTTGAAGTTTTTATAAATCCAGTGCGGGCAAAGCTGGTGGCCTTCATATTTTATCGGTTCGTTTATGAACAGGGTTTTCATTATTATTCCTCAAATAATTTCTTTATATAAACGGTGTCGTTATTTGCTTTTAAAGCTCTTTTTAGTCTAACACAAGACTCGCATTTCCCGCAATGTTTTTGTGTGTTTGCGTAACAACTGTTTAACAATTCAAGCGGTGCGTTGTGTTTTAGTGCGAGTCGAACGATTTCGATTTTGTCACAGTTAATCAAAGGAGCCGTTACTTGCGGATGGACGCGTGTGGAGTATTCAAATTCTTTGTTAACTCTTTCAATGAATTCTTGAGTGTTGTCAGGGAAGGTTTGTGCTTCTTCTTTGTTTGCGCCGATGATTATGTTGGTGTAGTTTTCAGAATCAGCGAACGCGCCTGCAATGTTGAGAAAAAGACCGTTGCGGTTCGGAACCCATACTGATTTTGCGGAATCTTCTTCATTCTTGAGTGCGTCGCCGGTTGGAACCTCTTTATCCGAACACAGCGCGGTGTGTGTAATTTCTTTCAACCAATCCAATTTGATTACTTTGTGCTCAAGTCCGTAAAATTTTGCGATTTTTTTTGACGCTTCAATTTCTTTTGCGGCAGACTTCTGGCCGTAATCAAATGTTAAGGCAAGGGTAACGTTTAATTCTTCTCTTACAATCGCAAGACTTACAACTGAATCCAGACCACCTGAGAGTAAAATTATTGATTTAATTTCGTTTTCTGACATCGTATTCCTCTTCATACTCGGCAATTAAATTTTCAGCCTCTTCTTTCAGGCTGTCAGGGTAAATCGGCAGGCTGATAACCTCGTCTAAAATGTCGCGGCCATCAATGTTATATAACGCAATTAGCGCGTTTTTTCTGACTTCTTCATCGCTGTCCTGCAATAGCGGCTTGATTGTTGCAGAGGATTTTGGGTGCTCGCTGTTCATAATAGCTTCTATGGCCGAAATCCTTACCTGTGCGGAATCGTCGACAAGAGAATTTTTAAGCGCAGTGAAAACAAGATCACTGCTGCCAAGTTTTAGTTTGCCCAAAGCTTCAATAACGCGTTCTTTCAGGAAAGTAAACCTGTTCAAAATCCCTTTGCTTGAATTTAAAATATTTACAAGAGGCTCAACCGCCCGAACATCACCAATAAGACCCAGCGCACAGGCCGCGGATTCTTTTACGTAAACAGAACGTTCATTCTGGTCGGTTACGACTTCAATTAACGGCGCAACTGCATATCGGTCGCCAAGTTTTCCGAGTGCATCCGCACAGGCAAGGCGGATTTTGTAGTTCTCTTCTTTATTATTAAGGCAATAAAGTAAAGGTGTTACCGCCGCAGTATCCTTAAGGTTCGCGATTGCTTTGGCGCTCATTGCGCGAACACTGATAAAATTATCTTTTTCCTCCTGCGTACATTCAAAATTATTTTTCATCAACAGAATATCAAGTAAAGCGTCAAGCGTTGAATTGTCACGGATTTTGTCCGCACAGCGAATTGTATGCATTAGAATTTCGGAGTTTTTAACGTTGGATAAAATATAATTGTAAATAAGAACAAGTTCATCGCGTGAATAGTGTTTTTCGAGGGTAATAATTTTCCTTATGGAACGTGAAATATTTTTTAGTTCCACAAGTCCGCATCTTTCCATTATGGCCGCAAAATCCAACATTAGTACCACTTACCCCTCATTTACTTAAAATATACTATAAAGATATTTAAAAGGCAACTGCGTAACAGGTTTACAAATCTTAATTATATACGCAATTTTTTAATCTTAAAAAACTTTATATATGTAAGGTAGGTAAAGGTTATTTTTTAAGGTAGGTTTACTATGAATGTAAGCGGTGTTGCATCGAATACATATCTAAATTACGCCAAACGGATTGGCCGTGTGTATCTGCATTCGACATTCGGTACCGGTATGGACGAATTTATCACTTCTATGGATAAGTCGTTGTTTGCGAACAAGGCGGCCAGAAAACACTGGTACAGCAATCCGTGGGCCGGCATGGACAGAACTAATTTAGGCACGAAATTTAAAGATGCATTCAAGTCGGTTGAGGCGCATGAAGAAGCTTTACGGAAAGCTAACGGCGGCAGTTATTTAAAAACTTTCTGGCATCAGGTACGGACGATTCCGGAGGTATTCTCTAAAGAGTGGAAAGCCGGCGGTGCTGCGGCAAAAGCGGCAGGCAAATCCGTTACGTGGGGAAAAATCGGCGGTGCAAATAAGGCATTAATGAAACGTATGCCGTTGATTGGCGGTTTAATGGCCGTCGGGTTCCAGCTTCCAAATTTAATAACAGCATTCACTCATAAAGACGGCGGTGTCGGAACAGGGCTGGTCGAAACCGGAAAAGCTGCGGCTAAACTCGGACTTGAAACAGCAGGCTTTATGGTCGGTCAGGCGTTAATACCAATACCGTTTGTCGGCGGTCTTATCGGCAGTTTTGCGGCAGGATGGCTCGGTGAAAAGATTCTGGGTAAAAGTTTTGCAGAAAAGCATGAAGAACAACAACTTCCGGGAGAACTCCCGTTCATAGCGCAAAATAATCCACAGCAAACAACCGGTTCAGGCGAATATTCGGGCTGGACGCCTATAAAGCCGACAATGACTGACGAACAAATTTACAACGCCGCACAATATCTTAATCGCGGAATAAATGTATAAAAACGGGTTTATCCCGTTTTTATGGTTTATATCCTGCCGGATATTCTAATGAACTGAATTCATCAAGTGTTATATCCAAAATTTTACAGATATCTCCTATGTAATCGCGTTTGCGAATTAGTGAAGAGGCGTTGTAACCGTTCAAGGCCAGAATTATAATTCTTTTGCGAGCCTGCGAGTCTTTAGGAAGCTGGCTTAAATTTTTGACGCCCATATATCTTAAAATGTTTCGAACCCGTCGTTTACAAAGTCCTGACGCAATATTTGCGTTGGAATACTGCTGGTTAAACTCATAAGCCGCCTCGTCAAAGGCTTTTGTCGCTTTAGCCGCGTTGCCGCCTGAGAGCACTTCAAGTGCCGCATTTGTCTTATTGGAAAGCGTATTCATATAGTTTGGCGCGTTGAAGGATACATCAACAAGCGCTTCGTATTGGCCAGCTGTTAATTTTGATGTGTCGATACCTCTGGCTTTTTGGAGTTTATTGATTGCGTCAACAATATCGTGTGCAAGTATTTGATAGATTTCGCTTTCTGAAAGTTCGTGTTTATCAAGATAAGCTCTTTCCGCCGCTCTTGCGTTATGGAAATTGTGGCCTATACCGATAGTTTTTTTATTTGAACTGCATTTATAGGCGGTTTTACGGTACCCTTCGGTTTCTTTCAACTCGTTTATGTAATCGAGGCTTACACCTGTGAACCTCGCTACATCTTCTGCGGATTTTATGTTTTTAAGGTTAGAATATTGCCATGAGAACTCACCGTATTTTTTACCGATATCAATTTTTGCGATATTAGGTCTTACGTTTTGAATTGGTGTGATGATTTCTTGCTCAGAAACAGGCGGTTGTTCTTTAGAAATCCCTGCTGTCAGCGCTGCAAGGTGTTTGTTAAGCTTGTCCGCGGAGGCCGGCCCGAAACCGAACAATTCTTTGTTCAAACGGGTCGTAAAATCTGCGACAATTCCGCTGTTAACTTTGTCTTCACCGATTTGATTAACGACGGCCGACAAAATGTATAATATTTGTTTTTGTCTTGTACCGACATCTGTTCCGCGCTCTTCAATAATTGCGTTTATAGGGGTTTCGTTGTCGTACATCTTTCGATACTGTTCAATTACGCCCTGCGCATTATTTTTATTGATTCGTGAAACCCATAGTTTTAACGAAATATCATCCGCCGCACCGGTTTTATCAGAAACGATGTCTTCAATATTTTTGGCTATATCTCTTGTCGTTGTTTTCAGAAACGAATTTACAACCCTTGTGATATCGTCCGCGTCTTTGATATTTTTACGAATATATTTTTGTACATCTGATTGTAAAATTTCAAATGTTGTACTGAAATTTTCGTTTTCAAATTTCGTTTTATTAGCGTCAAGTAACTTATCTGTTATTGAAAGGATGTATTCCTGCGCGGTTACGTCGCCTTTTTTCTGTAAAAATTGTGTGATTGGAATTCCGCCCGAAAGTTTGTTGAAGGCTTCGAGGAATTTAACCACATTTTTCTGGTCAATACCATCAAGTAAATAATGAACATATTCTTTATCAATATTGTTTTTGTCTTTTGAAAGCGCTTCAAAGAGGGTTTTACTCATAAAATCAATATCTTTATTTTTACCGAGCGATGCGGTTAATTTTTCGATGTCATTAACGCTTTCGTTTTTTAACGAAGCGTTTACGTGTTCTAAAACGGTCTTGTTTGTCCCAAAACCGGAGGCGTCAACCTGTGCTCTGGTGATTTTTGAAATATAAGCCTTTCTAACCGGCTCATCACCCCATTCTTCATCTATAAGTGTGAGCAGTGATTTGCCGCCTGAAGCTTTTTTGAATTCTGCTAAAACTTCGGTGACATTTGATGAGTTGACTTTATCCATTAAAACTTTTACATCAGTTCGACCTAGCGCAAAAGAGTTTTTATCGATTGTTTTGAAAAGTGAAGAGGCAATATCTTTAGGCTGTTTTAAAAGCAATGAATCCATTAAACTTTCAAGTTCTCCGATTTTGCCGTCTTTTAATAGTTGTTTAGCCTCGTCAAAATACGGTGAATCTTTGTAGCCGGCCGCTGTAAAATAGGAGTTGACAAAATTTTTCATCAATGCTTTTTTCTGTTCTTTTTCATCATCCGCGAACGGTTTTGTGAATTCATCGTTGAGGATTCTTAATAATGATGTGTGGTCTTTGTTATTTTTATGGTTTTTAACTTTATTCGCAACCTCAATGGCGTTGCCCGCATTGATTGATTCTAAGAGATAGCGGAAGTCTTTATCTGCGTATGAAAAGTGATTGTCATCCGCGTGGGTGAATATTTCGCCGGCAAGTTCCGTGGAATCAGCCGTATACATTTTCTGAACAGTTTCAACTATTTCGTTGACTTTGGAGGTTGAAATTCCCCATTCAAACCAGCTATCATCCATTTCAGAGGCTACTTCTTTATTAAACTCGGCCCTTAATCTTGCCAGTTCCTGCTTTTGGAAAGCGGTTTTAGCGCCGGTCATCGCTTTTTGATAAAGAATTTCAAAGGTTTTAATGGCTCCGGCTTTGCGCTCCTCACGTGTCATGGAATCATCCTTGAGAAAGTCGCCCAGCAGTGTTTTACCTTTGTGCTCTTTTTCGTAATTCCCCATGACGGTGAGAATATTCCCCGTATTCAAATATTTTTCAGGTGTCTTTAGTGCCTTAACGTCAAGAATCCTCACCACAACTGTGCGCGTTTGGGTAGAATTAGATTTAGCCTTGCTGAAATTCACGTTGCTATTTTGGGCTTTTTTCTTATTACTGCTTTTTGCAGTATCACGTCTTGCGCTTGCTGCACCCACTTTTTGAACTTTTTCAGACACTATACACCTCTTTTACCTTGTAAATATAAGCTTTATTTCGGCAATTTTACCGTATAACTTTAATGTTTTTTACAATAATTTACAGAACCGCTTGAAAATAAACCGTTGTTTTAATATAATGACATAAGTAAGTTACATAATAATAGAAGGGGATATATCCGTGAATACATATATGACAGAAGGCGTTGGAAAAAGAATAGTTGATGCGCTTAAAAAACAGAGCGAAGTGGAATTTGTTAATAATACTGTGAATCCGCAGCCGGAAGAAACTGTTGAAACTATACAGCCGGATTTTACAGAAACACATACAATGGAGCCGGAAGTTTTTGTCGCAGAAAATAACTTCAATGCAATGCCGCAGCAACCGGTGTTCACAACTGTAAACCCTGTACAAAATAATGTTTATCCATCTGCGAATGACTTTAACGGTCTTGAAGTTCCGCCCAATGTTGCGGTTTTACGCCAGTTGATTTCACAGCTTCCAAGCGGTGTTTCCCGTCAGGCAGGCGCTTTGGTCATCAAACAAACAATGGAGGCTTTGGGTATTTCTATGAAATCCGTTCTTCAAGAAGCACAACAACTTCAAGAAAACATTAATCTTTCATCACGCGAATGCCAGAACAGCATTTTAGAATGCAAAAAACAAATTAATACTCTTGAAGCGCAGGTTCAAAAATATCAAAAACAATCAGCATCTTTGAACGATATCGTTAGTTTATTTCTTCAGATTAACTAGTATCTGAACGTGCTTTGGATATCTCTATCGAGCATACCTCTTGCTGATTCGTATTCAGTCATTACCATTCTTAACTGGTTTTGATAATTATTCATTTGCTGATCAAGCCGCTGTTCTAATAACTTCATCTTGGCCTGTCGCTGCTGCAAAGTCTTCACAATAGGGGATTCGGTGTCATAGTCAGTACCGACTTGCATTAAGTCATCATTAGACGACATCAAGTTCATCTTTGCTTGAGTAATCAATTGTATCTTGTATTCCAAATCGCATTTAAGACTTGTTAAATACTGCAAACGCATTGACGCTACTAACACACCCATACACTTTTTCCTTATCTTGTTTCGTTAAGATTGGCCCCTTTCAAAAACGTATGCTGGCTGTTTTTTGCGATTAATTGTTCCATTTTCATCAACTGATGCTGGTGGTAATTCAACCTGTATTGTGCCATTTTTAACTTTTTTCTCATAGTTAAAAAATCTCTGACACCGTCCATAAAAGACGCAACTAACGCTTTGACAGGGCTTTTTCTTATAATGAAGTTTCTTGAATATATTAAGAAATCAACTAATCTTTTTATATTCATCTCTAAAGTTTCTCGAAGCATTACTGTTCCTTTACACTTTAGACCTACAAATATATAAAAACCCTCTATGCACAAATATTGCGCTTTTTCGAAATCATGTTACGAGTTCTTTACATTTTGTAAGCCAAATCTGTCTTAACGTTATGCATGCTCTATCGGACAAAAAAGAAAAAACTTTAATGAAAAGTTATAAGTTTTGTATAGCTTTACTGTCACCTTCAATGGATTCTTTAAGCATTTTCTTGACGACATCGCCTTGAGTATCAAGCATTTTGCAAACGGTTTCAATGTTGCGAACTTTGTTTGTCAAAATTGTATCGGCGTTTGTCGTAACGTTTCCGGTTATTCTCTGATAAGCAGATAATGCTGCAGATGAAGTACCTTGCATTAAGTTACCCATAACGAGCGCAGGAAGTCCGTATTCCCCTAAGTATGGTGCGGCTGACTGCATAATTCCGCCCCATCCTGAGATTAAGCCTGCAACAGGTAGTACGAGGTTTTTGGCGAACCCGAAACCGCTTGCGGTTCCGACGCCATAAGCGCTTGCGCTTGCCACGTTTGCGATACTGCTTGCGATACCTGACGCACCACCGGTAATGTAGCCGGTATTAGTTCCCCAGCCGGAAATTGGTGATGCTCCGCCGGTGTAGAAACCTGAGTTGCCAAATAATGAAGCAGCCCCGCCAGGGAAGCCTGAATAGTTATAAAGTGAATCAATACCATAAGAACTTCCGCCTGAAACACCTGAGTGATAAGAGGTTCCGGCTACGTTCATGATTTCTGAGGAGCCGAAAGTTGTTGCAAAGTTTGACGGAGAAAATAAGGTTGCCATATTATACAAAAAGCCGCCTGTGCCTTCCCAGCCGGTGCCTGCGCCGGTTCCGGAAACGGTTATGTCGCGTAATTTGTCATAAGTTTCCCACAACTGCGCTTTGGCGTCGCTGCCCGCAGACCCGAATTTGTTTGCTATTACTAAATAACTGTCGTTTTTGTATGACATGATGACCTCTCTAAATTTTGTCTTGCTCGACTCGGACGGTGTAACCGTCTTTTATACTGGGCTTATCGGTGAAATTTAACGATTAGCCAAGTATAGAACCGGCTCAGCCGGCGCTCGCGCTATGAACTGAATGTTTTGAATGTGCTTTCGACGTTCTTTTCAATAACTTTAGCAACGGCTTCCATTTCTGTTTGAAGCGCGTCTTGTTCGGTGTCAAGCTGTTTTAATCTTAATTCAAGCGTTCTGTCTTCTTCTTGAATAATTTTGGTTTTTGCGTTGATATCTTCAACTGCTTTTTCATACATTGCCTTGTTGTATTCGTATTGATTCATAGCATCCTGATATGCCGCCTGATCGGTAATTGTTTCGGTTTCGATGGTGAATGTTGCAGTTGAATTTTCATAGTTAATTGATGTTGCACGGCCGGATTCGTCGAATTCAATGAATGCTTTGTCCGTTGAAGTGATTTTTGTTTTAATCGCTTCCGCGTAATATGTATTTAAATTTGTCTGATATTCGCTCGGATTAGCAGCGTTCATTGAAGAGTTTGCGCTGGCCATAAGTTCTTCTTCTGTTGCAAAATATTTTCTGCCCATAGAAGTATAGGTGTAAATGTTTTCTGCGGCTGCGATTTTGTCAGAAGGGTTATCTTTTCTGATTTGTTCAAGCATTAAATCAAGTTCTTTATCTTTTCCGGCTTCATATTTTGTAAGTTCATTGTTGCCAACGTAAGCAGGAACGATACCGTTAATTGAATATTCCTGAACGTCACCTGCGCCTAAAGTTGTTTTGTCGACGAAGTGCATTACCTGTGCGTCATCGGTGTAAATGCCGAGATTTTCTTGCGGAATCGTCGCGAAGTCAGGATATTTATCTTTAAGAATATCGTATCTTGATTTTTCTTCGATGTTAGCGGGATCGTAAGAAGACACCGGAAAACCGTCTACGGTGTAATTGGTGCCGTCGCTTGTGATTTTATCCGCAGGAATAAGGTTTGAAGTCGTATCGTAGCCTGTTCTAACCTGAGGATTTACTTTTGTATTTTTAATACCGGTAAATACATCTGAATAGTGGTAGTGTTTTACGAGGTAATTGTAGTCTGAAGAAGCATCAGAAAGTTCTGTCATTTCTTCAATGGCTTCTTCAACATTACCGTCCTGATAAGTATATTGAATAGTTGTGAAGTCCTGAGTGCTCGGTGCTGTCGGAACTTCAAGCGCTAAATACTGGTTGAAAGCATCAGCACTTTGGTTTGCAAGGGCTGTTCTTTCCTGATTTATTTGCTGGCCTTCATATTCCGTGTTGGTTTTTCTTGCGGTTAAAGCCAGATATCTTGCCTGTGATGCTGCCATACCCATAAGCGTACTCTCCTTCTATACAAAATTTATTTTTTACTACTCTACTTTATTGCTTATAATGGTGATTTTTTAAAAGTCAATATTCTATAAAATATTATAAGCGCTATTATATTAAAAGGATATACAAAATAGCGTAAAATCAACCTTTAAGGGGAAGATATTTATTAAAAATCGTATATTTAGTGTATAATAATTTAAGAAAAAGGGGTAAAAATGATTTTAGTAACAGGCGGAGCCGGATATATCGGAAGCCACTGCGTTTTAAAACTTAAAGAGGCAGGCGAAAAAGTTCTGGTTTTTGATAACTTTTCAACCGGTCATATTGAAACCGTGCAAAACTTAGGGGTTGAATTCGTTAAGGGTGATTTGAAGAACCCATCTGATATAAATGCGGTTTTTGATGATTATAAAATCGATGCAGTAGTTCATTTTGCAGCTTTTTCGCAGGTTGGTGAAAGCGTTAAAGAACCTTATAAATATTTTCAAAATAATGTTTGCGGTACCCTGAACCTTCTAGATGTAATGGTTAAACACGATTGTAAAAAGATCGTATTTTCATCTACCGCGGCGACTTATGGTGAGCCGGTTTACACGCCTATTGACGAAAACCACCCGCAAAAACCGATTAATCCTTACGGTGAAACAAAACTTACCGTGGAAATGATAATGGATGATTTTGATAAAGCATACGGGTTAAAAAGTGTCCGGCTAAGATATTTTAACGTAGCCGGTGCAGATGAATCAGGCCGAATCGGTGAATGGCACGAACCTGAAACCCATTTGGTTCCGAATGTATTAAAAGCGGCTCTTGGAAGCGGACAAGTATTTAAACTGTTCGGAGATGATTATGATACAAAAGACGGCACCTGCGTTCGCGATTATATAGACGTAAACGATTTGATTGACGCTCATATACTTGCGCTTAAATATCTTCAAGATGGCGGTGACACAAATGTTTTCAACCTCGGAACAAAAACCGGAAGCACTGTAAAAGAAGTTTTTGCGGCCTGCGAAAACGTAACCGGCATGAAAATTCCGTATGAAATCTGTCCGCGTCGTGAGGGCGATCCGGCGATTCTTGTCGCTGATAACACTAAGGCGCTTGAAATTTTTGGCTGGCAGCCGTCACGAAAACTTCAAAATAGTGTCCAATCGGCTTGGAACTGGGAGCAAATTTTAACAAACCGTAATAAATAGGCAATTATATATCCCAAATATACTTTATATAAATAAGGAAATTAAGGGATATTTATGGGATTTATCAGCGCATTAAATTTTGGATTTAGTAATTATGCTTATACGCCTTCGTTTATTCCAAGCTTTGGCGGATTTAATTCCTATGCCCCTTTATTTAGTTTTGGCGGAACAAGTACCGGTTCAAGCTATGGGCTTAGCGGTTTATCATTTGCTCCAAAGAGTAATTCTTACGACTTCTCATTCCTCAATACTTCAGCCGGAAGCCGCGCAAAATCATCAACCCGCAGCAATCTTTCATTTGGAAGCCTTACGAGAAGAACCGGTAACTTACAGTTGGATTTGGTAAATAATGCAATGTCTTGGGTTGGTAAAGTTAACAATGATGCTACCGGCAACAGGTTGTTTTCTGGCGGCGTATCTCAACACTGGTGCGCAGATTTCGTAACCTGGAACACTAGAAAAACTTTTGGCTCTAAATTACCATCATCATTCGGTTCTTCAAGTGTTGCCGGACTAAGGGATTGGGGAGAAAGTAATAACTGTTATATAGACACAACTGCGGTTTCAAACAAAAGTGATTTCATTGCTCAAAATGTAAAGCCGGGCGACATTATGATTGAAAAACGCGGCGGTAAATCTCATACCGGCATCGTTACAAAGGTTAATTCTGATGGTTCTTTTGAAACAGTCGAAGGAAACACGTCTAATAAAGTTGGTACACGTAAATATAGTGCAAATAGCTCTACCTTAAGCGGTTTTGTTTCATTGGATAAATATGCAGTCGCATAATTAATAATTGTTAAAGCATGTAAAAGCCCCGTGATTCGGGGCTTTCTTGTATTTGTGTTAAGATTTGTAAAGTGGCATGGAAGGGGTATTTAAAGTTTTAAAACCATGTTACCGACATGCATGGCACGGAAACACAAAAGCAAGGAAAGGTCGAAAGCGATGGGCATGGCAGCATCTCAAGCCAGATTTCTGGGCTTGACAGCTAGAATGAATAACGTCGAATTTGAAGGACAGCAGATTAACCAGCAAAGAACTGCCCTTTCTAACAAATCAGCTTCTTACTACAGCGATTTGTTAGGAATGTCTGTTCCTACTGCTCCATCTGTTGAAGACTTCACTCAGACTGTCTATACTTTCAACGACGGCGCTTTGACTAACCAGATTACATCTTTAATCGCAGGTTCTAATGGTTCATACAAAGTTAGCTACATTAGAAGCTGGACTGACGATTTCTCTATCGTTGCTGCTTCACCTAGCATTATCACAAAGGCTGGTGCTAACTACAAAATCGGCGCGGTTACTTTAAGAGATTTAGGCACTCCACCGGCTAAAGGCGTAGATGAATACTACGATTCTTTATCCGCTGACCAGCAAAAAAACTTGATCAAAGAAGAAGAAGATTACTTGAAGCTTTTACAAAAAACTCACGGCAATACAGATAAATACTACGTAAGATATGTTCAAAATACCTCCACCGGTGAGTATGAAGCTATCTTCTACAACCAAAACGAGGTTCAAGGCGCAGTCTTAGACGAACGCGGCAACACTCAATCCTTCGTCGCAGCATACAAAAATGGTTCCGCTCAAAGAGTTGAAGAAATTAAAGGCGTCGAAAATTGCTACCTCGAACAGGATTCTACAGGACGGTATATAAACATAACAATAGATGACAAGCAGTATGCATTATCTACCAACACCGTAA
>CAMUPF010000013.1 GCA_947090755.1 uncultured Candidatus Melainabacteria bacterium
TGATAACGCTTCCGTCACTTACAGGCAACATTAACGAACGCACCTGGAATACGCAAAGAAAAGCTTTGTACGCGCGTATGTCACAGGCCATAGCATTAATGCCGGCGTTAAACGGCTATGGAACTTTGACAAAAGCAAACGGGTCTACGTCAGCCGTCGACACAGCCGCTGAAACCTTTATCACAGAAGGCCTTTCAAAAGTTCTCAAAATTAACAACATCTGTGACTCGGAACACCTTGCGGATTGTGGAATCGTAACCTCTTATACGAATATGCTTGGCAGCCAAAAGACAATTCCTCTGACATTGTATTCATTACATAAAGCCTTTTCACTTACATCAGCCGCAGGTTGTTCTTATAAGACGGAAGATACAAAAGCCGCTGCCTTTGAAACACAGAATGGTGAAAGCATTGTTGCTTATTATAACCGGGGGTGTCGTACGGAATACTTAAATCAAGAGTCGTTGACCCCAGGAGGTAATGTATTTGGGTTTACTGTATCCAATGCGTGTCTCAATTTTATTTATGACTTAAATGGAAATAAAGGACCGAATACTGTAGGTAAAGATATTGGCGTCATAACGGTATTTAATGCGACAGACTCTGTTGTAGTCGCTCCGATGCCGCTATCGTCTAAACAGGCTGACGCAACTGGTATAGAGTGGGCTGCGGGCGCAAGAACCTGCACTTCTCTTGATAGTGAGGCACGAATGCCAAATATTCAGGAATTGAGTTCCATGCTGATTAATAGAGATTTAGTAGGGTTGTCTGCTCCGTATCACTATTGGTCAAGCACTAGATATGACTCAGAGAAAGCCTGGGGACTTAATCCGGATAATGGATTTAGATCTACCGGTGGTATTGGTGATAAGAATCGGGTTAGATGTATTCGTCGCTAATATAGATAAAAGCGGGTGTTTTAACACCCGCTTTTGCTATATTAAATGTTAGTGATATTGTCCGCGTGTGACAGGAAATCTATTAAGTTTAAGACTTTTATATTTTTCCCCAATAGCGCCTTTTTCAAGCCGATGACGCACGCGGGGCAGGAAGTTAGAACAATTTCTGCACCGCCGCAAATGATTTCTTCGGCGCGCTTTTGGGCGATTTGGTTTGCTATTTCGGGCTTCTTTATGAAAAATTCGCCCGCTAAGCCGCAGCAGGTTTCGGGGATTTCAATAAATTCAACGTTCTCACAGTTTGCCATAAGTTTTTGTAAAAAATCTGTGTTTTCAAGGTGGCAGGGCTTATGAAACGCGACTTTGTAATGCTTTTTGAATTTGAATTTCAAATCAAGTTTGGCGATAAGAGTTTCTGCGTTGACAAAATTTTTATTAATTGTTCCGTAACTTTTTAATGTACTTTCACAGCTTGCGCAGTCTGTGAGAATTGTGTCTGCCCCGGAGGCGTTTATAAGTTCGCTGTTGCGTGATTTTACATCATCAAAACTCTCAAGGTTTCCGGCAGAGAAAAACGGCAGGCCACAACAGGAAAAGTCCGCGTCTGTAAGTTTTATGTCTGAATGGCTGAGGATTTTTTTTAGTGCATTTTCGGTTTTGGGATAAATTTTGTTTACACAGCCTTTAAAATAAAGGATTTCACGGGTGCCTGAGGATTTTGCGCGGAATGGACTGCGGCAACGGCGTATAATAGTGTCGAAAAGCTTATGAAAAATTTTTAATATTTTGAAAAAAGGTTGTTTTGAAATGTATTCGTATTTTGCGGTCTGGAGAATTTCGCAAACATTTATTCCGGCAGGGCAGAATTCTGAACACTTGCCGCATTTTGTGCATAGATCGAGGTATGAATTTATGTTTTTGTTAAGTTGTAAATCGCCCTTGAGTACCCCTGAAAGCATGACAAATTTGCCTTTGGATACAGCGCATTCATTGCCGGTAAGTTTGTAAATCGGACAGGCGCCCTGACAGAGGCCGCATTTTGAACATTTATTTATCTCTTTTTCAAAATCTTTCAGTTTCTTCATATTTCTATTATTGCACAAATTTGATGTATAATCATGGAATGAGAAAGATTGTTGGATATTTTTTGCTCTATGCGATGGCGTTTAGCATGCTGTACCCGTTTTTTGCAATGCTGAATCTGTCCTTTGCGGATAATGCGGATTTTTTTTCGAATCCGGGGCAATTTATACATCTTGATTTAAGTCTTGATAATTATCGGCGTCTTTTTGCCGATATTCCGATTTTAAGATATTTTTTGAACAGTTTGTTTGTTGCGCTGGCGGCGACTTTTGGTCAGGTGGTTCTCTCCGCTCTTGCGGGATATGCGTTTGCACGGTTTAACTTTCGCGGCCGTGACCTTGTGTTTTTGATAATTCTTATTACAATGATGATTCCGCCGCAGGTGAATATTATTCCGCTGTTTTTTATGATGAGAGAATTGCATTTGATAAATACTTATTCTGCATTGATTCTGCCTGCGATGTTTGGCGGGTTCGGGATTTTTATGATGAGGCAGTATTTTCTGGCCTTCCCTAAAGACTTAGAAGAGGCCGCGAGGATTGACGGGTGTAATTATTTCCAAACATTTTTTAAAATTGTTCTTCCGCTTGCGCTTCCTGTGATTGCGACGCTTGCGATTTTTACGTTTGTTTCAACATGGAATAGTTTTATGTGGCCGCTGATTTCAACGAATACCGAGGCTCTCAGAACGCTTCCGGTCGGGCTTGCTATTTATAAAGGAAGCTTTCGTGAACTTACGCAATGGGGTGAACTTCTTGCCTGCGCGGCAATTTGTACGATTCCTGTGGTTGCAGTGTTCATTATCGGTAAGAAATATTTTATAAACGATATTTTGCTTGGCGGGGTGAAGGAATAGAGGAAGGCGCCAGCCGGCCGGCTGGCGCCTAAGGTTCTGTTATCTTTTTATGCAGTGCACATAATAATTCCCTCCACCGCTGAGAGAATCACTTATTTGATGACCGGTACTCATACTTTGATTCCATTGCGCACCCTGACTGTTTTTGCTTGAGGTTAGAATTATACCATGCCATATTTGTGTATCAGTTGTCGAGGCTTTTAAGAGTGATATGTTGGTAAACATTGACATTGCCTCATCACGATTAGGCAACCTGCTTTCCGGATCCTGCGCTTTGCACAATCCTATTGCGCTATGCAAATTTTGTGCACTGGTATTAGCCCGCCGATTTAATGGCATTGGCGCTACAACAATAGGGTCTGATGGGTTGAGTGCAGTAATAAAACCAATGTCTTTGCCGACAGTATTTGGGCCTTTAGAGCCGTTTAAATCGTAGACAAAGTTTGCACACATTTTGGGTTGAGTATAAGACCAGCCGGTATCATATATTACAGGTTGGCAGTTTGGATTGTAATATACAAGAATGGATTCTCCGTTTTGGGTTTCAAACGCGGCAGCTTTAGTATCTTTTTGGTTATAACTATAAACAGTGTCAGCCGCAGACCCCCATCCGGAATGAGAAAAAGAACCATTGAACATTTTGTTAAACGTAGCCAGAGTCCTATAATTGCTTGTAAAGCTATCTAATAGCCCGCCTTCCATCGTTGTGATTTTATCCGGAATTCCGCAGTCAGTGAGGTGGTCTGCGTCACATATGTTGTTGATTTTAAGCACTTTTGCTAATCCTTCCGTGACAAAAGTTTCAGCGGCTGTATCGTTTGTGTCGTCTAACGTTCCATATCCGTTAAGTGATGGCATAAGTGCTATCGCCTGACTAAAACGGGCATATAAAGCTTTTCTTTGCGTATTCCAGGTGCGTTCGTTAATGTTGCCTGTAAGTGACGGAAGCGTTATCGCCGCGACTACACCAATTATTGTGAGCGATAACAGGATTTCCGCCATTGTAAACGCACGATACCCCCCCCCCCCGACTCATCAGGGCCTTACTACAAGGGGTTTCAGACTTTTTGATATTCATGATACCTCCATTTCTATTTTGATTTTAAACTATTTTTTGAACGCTGTCAATATAAAAAACGGCCTGACGTGCGTCAGACCGTTTTCCACTTTATAATCTTTCAGATTAAACGTTAGCAACTGCTTTAGGACCAGCGTTAACGATTTCTGATGGCATATTAGGATATTTGCTAGAGAAGTTATCTGCAAACATTTGTGCCAATTTGTTAGCTGATGCGTCATAAGCTGATTTGTCAGCCCACATTCCGCGTGCGTCAAGCATTTCATCAGGAACGCCAGGGCAAGATGTAGGATAATCAACGTTGAATACATCGTGATGTTTGAATTCGATTGAATCGAATGAGCCGTTAAGAGCTGCTGTAACCATAGCACGAGTGTAAGCAAGTTTCATACGTTTTGCACCCATTGAAGCGCTTCCGCCTGCCCAACCGGTGTTAACTAAGTAAACTTTAGTACCGTATTGGTCAAGTTTGTCACCCAACATTTTAGCGTAAACAGAAGCGTCCATTGGCATGAACGGTTCGCCGAACAATGTTGAGAATGTAGGTTGTGGTTCTGTAACGCCGCGTTCAGTACCTGCAAGTTTAGATGTGAAACCTGTTACAAAGTGGTACATAGCTGCGTTTTTGTCCAATCTTGAAATTGGAGGCAATACACCGAACGCGTCAGCTGTTAAGAAAATAACAACTTTCGGAATTCCGCCCATTGAAGGGATTTGAGCGTTATCGATGTATTCGATAGGGTAGCCTACACGTGTGTTTTCTGTTAATGAACCGTCATTGAAATCGAATTCACGGGTTTCAGGGTCCATAACAACGTTTTCGATTAATGAACCGAATTTGATAGCGTTGAAGATTTCCGGTTCGTGTTCTTTTGAAAGGTTGATACATTTAGCGTAGCAGCCGCCTTCAAAGTTGAATACGCCGTCTGGTGACCAGCCGTGTTCGTCGTCACCGATTAATTTACGGTTAGGGTCTGCTGATAAAGTTGTCTTACCTGTTCCTGAAAGACCGAAGAATACAGCAGTTTCGCCTGTTGCTGGGTCCATGTTAGCAGAGCAGTGCATAGGCAATACGTTTTTCTTAGTCATAACGTAGTTCATTGTAGCGAATACAGATTTTTTGATTTCGCCGGAGTATTGAGAACCACAGATGATGATTTCGTGTGCTTCGTAGTCGATAGCGATGCAAGCTTCTGAGTTTACGCCGTCAACTTCAGGGTCGCATTTGAAACCAGGAGCACAAAGAATTGTGTAATCAGCTTCACCGTAGTTAGCCAATTCTTCTGCAGTTGGTCTGATTAATAATTGGTGAATGAACAAGTTTTGGCTTGCCATTTCGTTGATAACTCTGAATTTTTGAGTATATTTTTTGTCAGCGCCTGCAAAACCGTCGAAGATAAATACTTCTCTGTTTTGTAAGTAAGCAGCGATTTTACCCTTGATAGAGTTGAATGCTTCTCTGCTGATAGGGCGGTTAACTTTACCCCATGCGATATCGTTGTGAATAGATTCAGTATCAACGATGAATTTGTCTTTAGGAGAACGTCCTGTGTATTTTCCTGTTGTAACAACAAGAGCACCTGTATTAGATAATGAACCTTCACCTAAGCGTAATGCAGCTTCTGTCAATTGAGCCGGAGTCAAATTGCGGTAAACTGCTTTTGGTCCTATAATACCAAATTTTTCGATTCCATAAGTTTCCATAAACTAGCTTTCCTCCTTTTTTAAGCACTTGTTTATATACATGATGATTGTATTACAAACACTCATAAAAAGCAACTTTGTTTAATCTATTTCAATTGAGCAAATTTCGGGATTTTGAAGGTATTTTGTCCAGCCTGTGACAACGGATGTGGATTCCACCTGTGTGAAGTCGTTAAGGTCGATTTTCTTATTGCCGGCATCTTTTTCAAAATCTTCCATGATTTGAACAAGTTCTTTCACGTTGTCTTTTGAGAGCATGCACTTCACGCTGTAGCTGGAATCCTTTGTCGCTATTGTTTCCTGATATGAACATTTCTCGCCTTTTAGTCCGTGGATTTGTTTTGTTGTCGTAAGTTTTATGTCATTAAGTTCAATAGTTTGACTGCCGTAGTATTCCGAGCAGTTTTTAAGATTTTCGGTGAAGCTGCTGCTGTCGTTTGCCAGTACCGTCGAAAGCCTTGCGGCACAAAAGATTAAAGCTAATGCAAAAATTATTCTGATTTTCATATATCCTCATCATGATTTGTAACAGTTTGTTAAAATAATAGTCCAAAAGTTAAAGTTTGTCATCAACAAGTACGATAAAAATTTTACAGCAAAGGAGTTGATTATGGCAAATACATCTTACCCGAAGGAAAAAATATTTGTTCCTGTGGATTGTAAAAAGGCGGCATGTTTTGAAGAAATTTCGTTGCAGGACGCGATGGCTGACATTAAGGATATAAATATTGAGGCCTTCAAAGACAATATTGAGATTAACGAGGTTGAAACACTGAATGTACTTGAAACATTACTTGATGACTTTTCGTGCGTTGATTTGAAAAAAGAAGTAATCGATTTACGAAATATCGTGGGCAAACCGCATAAGAAAAAATCGTTCAAGAAACGAATTATAAATCTTTTGAACACGGATGTATCTGCGCCGTTGGGTGAAATTTTAAATACCGACGTATCGGCACCGTTGCAGGAATTAATGGCCGTAGACTTTACTGCGCCATTGCAAGACGTTTTCGACAACCTAATCACTATGATATCAACTAATAAACAGGAATAATTCAGTTTATTTAGACAGCGGAGTCGCGGGTTGGCCTGCGTGAGCAGGACAAGCAGGCGACGAAGAACTGCTTTTAATTAGGTTCGAGGTTTTACTTATATAAACTCCACATTACACACTTCCTTTATGACACATTTCCTCCGACTAGGTATACTACTCGGAGTTTTTTTATAGGAACAATGCGCCAGCCGGCCGGCTGGCGCATTATCTCTAACATTATCGTTTAATGCATTGTAAATAACCATTAGCGGTTCTGCTGTTTTCAGGTACCCATTGGTGGCCTGTCGCAAGTGATTGAGTCCAGAAATTTCCGGTGTCGTTCCGGCTGGAGGTTATAATCATACTTCCCCAGTGCTGTGATCCGTTGTATCCGCCCAGAAGTTCTTTGTTACAAAATAATGCGGCAGCTTCTTCTCTATTAGGCGGTCTGCTTTCAGAATCTTGTGCCATACAGGCTGAGGCCGCTTGTAAATATTGAACAGAATTGTTTTTCCATTTCCCAATAGGTAGTGGGGACACAATAACAGAATCAGATGGGTAAAGCGCGGTTATAAACCCGATGTCTTTACCTACGGTGTTAGGCCCTTTGTTGCCATTCAAATCATAAACAAAATTTGCGCAAATTTTGGGCTGTATAAAATGCCAGTTCGTTTGGTTGTAATCCTGTTGGCAATGTGGATTGTAGAATACAAGAATGGATTCCCCATTTTGGGTTTCAAATGCAGCGGCTTTAGTGTCGCTTTGGCTATATGAAGTCACGTTGTCTTCAGCAGAGCCCCAACCTGAATGGGAATACGAGCCATTGAACATATTGTTGAATTTTGCCATGGTATTATGATTGTTTGTGAAGTTATCTATTAGATTCCCTTCGGTCGTTGTGATTTTATCCGGAATTCCGCAGTCAGTGAGGTGGTCTGCGTCACAGATGTTGTTGATTTTAAGCACTTTTGCTAACCCTTCAGTGACAAAAGTTTCAGCGGCTGTATCGTTTGTGTCGTCTAACGTTCCATATCCGTTAAGTGATGGCATGAGTGCTATCGCCTGACTAAAACGGGCATATAAAGCTTTTCTTTGCGTATTCCATGTTCTTTCGTTAATGTTGCCTGTCAAACTAGGCAATGTAATCGCCGCGACCACACCAATGATTGTTAAAGATAACAAAATTTCCGCCATGGTAAAGGCCAAGCCGAGCAGAGCCACGGAGCAAGGCTTGCCTTGCGAAGAGACGAGCGTGCGACGGTCAAGACCGCGCTCTTGACCGCTAACGCGAGCGGTGGCGTTTAACGCGAGGCGCAGTACCGGCGTTGCGTTAGCGTGCTCGCCTTGCCCCCCCCCCCGTCTGTTCAGGCCCTTACTACAAGGGTTTTCAGGTTCAAAACTTATCATACAGTATCCTTTCTTTTATATTTTTATTTTAAACTATTTCCCCGTCGCTGTCAAGGTAAGGCGCGGAGCGTAGCTCCGCGCCTTATTATGCATTAATACAATTATTCAAAAACTCAATTGTATTGATTTTTTCATCGTAGAGATATTTTATAAATTTTAAATATGCATCGTCAAAGGAGGTTACTACGATATTAATCTCAAACCCCTCCGTGCAGAAAGGTTCGTAATCGTAGACCACATAACTGTTATATTTGCTTTTCCATTCTTTACGCTCGATGCGTCCGTTGTTTTCGTCAATAATATCTTCAAGCCATAAAACAATGTCTTTGTCGACGTTTTTTAGTTCTATTCTATTATATCTGTTGCAATCGTGACTCATTAACATAAGATACTCCACATAAATAACTATTGTTGTATTATTATTCTAATAGACCCGTGTTGTAAAAAGATTACCCCTAAGCGTTAAAAAATATAAGCATTTTCGGGGATTTTTACTTATGAGAAACCATATTATTAAGGATGTTCTTGGCAGTCGCGAGTTGTACGTCGTTTTGATTTTTTAGGTCATTTATCGTAAATTCAACTTTATAATCGGGCTCAATGCCTTTTTGATTAATATCACTGCCTTTCGGGGTAAGGTATTTGGCGATGGTAAGGTTTAGTCCTGTGTCGTTTTGAAGCGGGATGATTTTTTGAACCATGCCTTTGCCGTAAGTTTTTGTTCCTAAGAGAACGGCTTTTTTGTAGTCTTTAAGCGCACCGGATAGAATTTCGCTGGCACTTGCGGAATTTCCGTCTACAAGAAGAACAAGGGGTTTGTTGATTTTGAAATCAAGGTTTTGTGCGGCAATGTCGAACTTGTACCCGTCACGTCCGACGATACTTACGATATTGCCTTCAGGGATAAATAAGTTTGCGATAAATACGGCGTTTGGAAGTAAGCCGCCGGTATTCCCGCGCAAATCTATGATTAAACCGTCTGTGTCCTGAGTTTTTTCAAGCGCTTCAAGGAAGTCGTTCGGAGTTGAAACGCTTACAAACGTCGAAATTTGAATATAACCGATATTTTTGTCGATTGAGGATTTGACGGTTTTAATTTTTATTTCTTTTCTGACGATTTTTTTGTTGATTTTTTCGTTGTTTCTTAGGATTGTGATGTCAACGGTTGAATTTTCTTTACCTTTGACAAGGTTTGCGACTTCAGCGATAGGCATACCGCTGATTTCTTTGCCGTCAACGGCGTAGATTATGTCGTTGGCTTGAAGATTAGCGCTTTGGGCCGGAGAACCGTCCATAACATTAATTACTGTTATTTTACCTGAAACTGAGGCGATATTGACGCCTATTCCGACTATTTTGGAGGCTATGGAAGAATTTTGTTCGGAGTATTCTTCTTTGTCCATGTATTTGGAATAAGGGTCGTTAAGGCTGGCGAGCATTGTGTCGATTGCGACTTTTGCATCGGCTTCGGTTTTAATTTTGCCGCGGTAATGCTCTTTCCATCTGTACCAGATTTGGCTGTTCAGGCTTGCATCGTAATAATTGTCTTTGATTTCAGCCCATGTATTATCGAAAAGTTTCTGATAAGAAACATGGTCGTGGTTGTGTTCAAGTTCTTCGATTAAGCGCGAGTTGTCGTTTGAATACTCGATAAATGCGACATTCAAGACAACAAGTAAAAATAATGTAATTGCGAATAACCATTTTTTCATACAACCATTTAACCCCAATGGTATTTTTTAATCAATATACTTTTAGAGTAGCGCTTTGAAGTATTAAACTAACCATTCAAATTTAAAAATGCGTCGTCTACGATGGCTTTAATGTCGGAATTCCGGGCATTTGTGTGGTCTGTTGAAAGCCAGACGAGGTATTCAATGTTTCCTGACGGGCCTTTGATTGAGGAATACGTCAGCCCGTTGATGGCATAACCAAGTGAAACTGCAAAATCCAAAACATTTTTGATAACTTCTTCGTGCGTAGATTTGCTTCTTACAACGCCGCCTTTTTCAATTTTGTCCTTGCCGGCTTCAAATTGAGGTTTTATCAGACAAATCATTTCGTGAAAATCCGGTGCAAGAAGTTTTTTAAGGTTTTCCAGAACTTTGGTGAGTGAAATAAATGACAGGTCGCTTACAAGCAGGTCGGCAACGGGTTCGTTTTCTGCGTAAATTTCTTCATAGCCGGCGATTTTGAGGTTTGTGCGTTCGATTGTTTTAACCTGCGCGCTGGAGCGGATTTTCCAGTCTAACTGCCCGTAACCGACGTCCACCGCGTAGACAAATTTCGCGCCGTGCTGTAAAAGACAGTCCGTAAATCCGCCGGTCGAAGCGCCAGCATCAAAACAAATTCGCCCCTCTGCATCAATTGGAAATGTTCTTAGTGCTTTTTGAAGCTTGAATCCGCCCCGGGATACGAACGGCATTTGTTTTACGAGAATGTCGTGTTCTTTTTCTATATTAATTTGATATCCTGCTTTTGTGATATATTCGTCGTTAATTTTGACGTCACCCGCCAGAATCGCGGCAGAAGCTTTACTTTTTGTTTCAAAAAATCCTAAATCAACAAGGTATTTATCCAGCCGTTCTTTTTTCATTAAATTTCTCCGAGGTTGTAGATTTGATGGGCGTTGCGGGTGGTTTGCAGTGCCACTTCTTCAAGACTGATTCCGCGCAAATTCGCGATTTCTTCCGCCACAAGCCGTGTGTAAGCAGGTTGATTTTCTTTGCCGCGGAACGGAACCGGAGTCAGGTACGGTGCGTCGGTTTCAAGAAGAAGTTTGTCAAGTGGAATTTTTTGCGCGACTTCTTTTGGTTTGAGGGCGTTTTTAAATGTTACGATGCCGCCCAGTGCTATGTAAATCCCTTCTTTCAGGCATTCGTGCATAAATTCAACGCTGCCTGAAAAACAGTGCATAACGACTTTGGAGCCACGATTGTGCTCTTTTAAAATAGTTAGCGTGTCCAGATGTGCTTCGCGGTCGTGAACGCAAATCGGTAGATTTAATTCGTTTGCAAGTGCAATTTGCTTTATAAAAACTTCTTTTTGAATATCGTTGAAAGACTTATCCCAGTAGTAATCAAGCCCAATTTCGCCAATGCCTGCGATTTTTGGGTTTGCGTCAACTATTGCGCGGATTTTGTCGATTAAATCGTCATTCCAGTCGCGTGCTTCTGATGGATGAACGCCTAAAAGTCCATAAAGTTCCTTGTGTTTAAGCGTAAGTTCGTTAATTTTGTCAATGTCGTGCGGGTAAGCGCAGGGTACAATAATCTTATTAACGCCTGCGTCGTGTGCGTTTGCAATAACCTCATCAAGCGATAGGTTTTCAATCATATCAACATGCGAATGTGTGTCTACAATATTCATAAAACTATTATATATCAAAACTTGACCCGCCGGTCAAGGCGGTTTCTTAATTGTGACCCGTGCGTATGTACAACGGTTGACATATTAAAAAACATGCTGCATAATTAATGTATACAGAAAGTGAGGCCGCCTGAGGCGGTTCTACAATCGAACCCGAGTGAAACTTGGGAGAAAGGAATTTATGAAAGACAATATTGTAAGTATTTACGCAGGGGGGGGGGGGGAGCAAGCTGAGCAGAGCCACGAGCATAACTCCGCGAGCGACCATTGAACTGCGGAGTTATGCGAGAGTCGAGCGCGCGACGCGGAAGACCGCGCTCTTTCGCGCAAGCGCGAGCGTTGGCGTTTTACGCGAAGCGCAGTACCCACGTTACGCATTTACGATGGCCGAAATCCTTTTATCCCTAACAATCATCGGTGTAGTCGCGGCGATAACGCTTCCGTCGCTAACAGGTAATATTAACGAACGCACATGGAACACGCAGAGAAAAGCGCTTTATGCGCGATTTTCACAGGCAATAGCGCTCATGCCGGCATTAAATGGTTACGGAACCCTAAACGATACAGAAGACACAGCGACTGAAACCTTTATTACTGATGGACTGAGTAAAGTTCTAAAAATTAACAATATTTGCGATAACGACCACCTTGCTGACTGTGGAATACCGGATAAAATTATAACTATTGACGGCGCAGCCAGTTTATCTCGTGACACTAATTTGAAGACGCTGGTAAATTATAATTCTGCGTTTCAGGCTTCTTATGTAACTCCGGATGGGTATGTGTTCAAATATTCACAGGTTAATACAAAATCCGCAGCGTTTGAAACCGCGAACGGTGAAAGTGTCGTCGTTTTTTATAACCCTAATTGTAAACCTTCAATGGGGGAAAATAGTTTTTATTATTCCCAGTCTAAAATGTGCGCCAATTTCGTTTACGACTTAAATGGCACTAAAGGTCCGAATACGGTTGGTAAAGACATAGGGTTCATTTCTGCATTATATCCCACAGATTCTGTTGTTGTTGCACCTATGCCGATAAAAAGATCATTAACAAGTTCTCATTATGATTTAGCGAAAACTTGCCGGACGCTTGATTCTGAAAGCAGGGTGGCAAATGTTCACGAAGCTATATCGATGTTTTATAATAGGGATTTACTCAATAATCAAAATGATATATGGACATCTACGGTATATAGTGGGGATTTAACGCGCGCCTGGTTGGTCAGTTCATTTCTGGGATATGTACAAAATTGGCCAAGAGATAGAGTGGGAATGGTTATATGTGTTAAACGATAAAAAGGAGCAATATGCTCCTTTTTGTGTTATTCTTATAGTATGAGAATAACAGATGAAACCGGAAAGCTTTTTTACGTTGGCGGTGTGGTTCGCGATGAACTTCTTGGCCGCGAAAGTTTTGATGTGGATATTGTTTTTGAAGGCAACGCAATTGAACACTGTTCAAAGTTTGGTGAAGTCGTTCGTGTTAACCCTGATTTCGGAACCGTTAGAGTTAATGTTGAAGGCGTTGAAATAGATTTTGCTTCCACCCGAAGCGAAACTTATCCGCGTGCCGGCCACCTTCCAGTTGTGGATAAAATTGGATGTTCGCTGAAAGAAGATGTTTTGCGCAGGGATTTTACCGTAAATGCGCTGGCAAAATCCGTTAAAACCGGCGAAATTGTTGATTATAGCGGAGGTCTTAATGATATAAGGGCAGGCTTGTTAAGGGTTTTACACGATGGAAGTTTTATTGATGATCCGACCAGAATTATTCGTGCGCTGAAGTTTTCTGTGCGTTTCGGGTTCGTGCTGGAAGAAAATACCCGCAGATTGCAAGAGGAGTATCTTGCAAATATTAATTACGATACCTGTTATAAGCGTATAAAAAAAGAAATTATGGAAACTTTTAACCTTAATTCACAAGAGGCTTTTGAACGTTTTTATGATGAAGGAATCTATAAACTTGTATCGCCTGTGGCGATTGAGCGTCCGGAGGTAAATGTTCCTGAAATTGTTGCGGCGGTTGGGGTTCAAGTTCCATGGATGGTTTACGTCGGCGGTATGGATTTGTCGCGGCTGGAACTTACAAAGCAGGAACAACGAGTGTTAAATGATTTTGAAACATTGAAAAACACGCCGCTTGATGATGATTTTGAAATTTATAAAGCGTTTGACGGTACCGCGCCGGAAACCCTTGCGTTATATGCGGTTTGGGCTGAACGTAGACCTGTTGAACGTTATTTGCAGATTAAGGATATTAAGATTTCTATTACGGGCGATGACCTTTTATCGCTTGGAATTAAACCGTCTAAGCAGTACGCCGAAATTTTCGACGCGGTTTTAAAAGAAAAGTTGAAAAATCCACTAATGTCAAAGGACGAAGAGGTGAGATTTTTACTTACCCTTTAATGCATTCTCGAGTGCTTTTTCAAGCGTTTGGATTTTGGCCTCTAAAACTTTTACTTTTGCCTGACTTTCGGTTGAATTTATAGCGTCTTTTTCCTGTTTACGCTCGATTGCGGAAATTTTACCCGCCTGATTTTTGAGATTGTTGGCGACAAGCGCTATGCCCCAGATTACGCCGGTAAAGCATTCGGCCGCTCCGTATAAGATATGTGCGGTTCCGTTCTGGTAATAGTACCAGCCCCAAAAAGCCACAAGCGCTAATGCTAAAATTTGTATTAATGTTAAAAATGCTTTCATTTTTACCCCTTATTTTTTAAATAATTTAGTACTTTAGTAAGTTTTTCATCCGGCGGAATTTCCACCTCTATTATCTCATCAGAAAACGGTTTTGTAAACTTTAGACGGAATGACTGTAAAACCTGTTCTTGCGTAGCGGCTTTGCCTGTTCCGCCGTAAAGTGTGTCGTTGTAAACCGGATGTTTTTTATGCGCCAGATGTACACGAATCTGGTGAGTGCGGCCGGTAATCAGCGTTAATTCTAAGTAGGTTGCGTCTTTGAAGCGCTCCAGAACTTTTACAATTGTACGGCTTTCTTTGCCCTCCGGTACTACTGCCATTTTGTGGGTAACTTTCGGGTGGCGGCCAATAGGAAAATCCAGAATCTCATAATCCTCTTTGTAGTTGCCGTTTACGATTGCGCGATATTTCTTTTCTATTGTATGGTTTTTAATTTGTTCGGCCAGAAATTCGTGTGCCGCGTTGTTTTTGGCAATCATCAAAAGTCCTGATGTGTTTCTGTCTAGCCGGTGTAAAATCCCGCGGCGCAAATCTCCGTTTACGTCAGAAAGATTATCCCCGAATTTAAACAAAAGCGCGTTGACAAGTGTTCCGGTGCGTTCTTGTATTGTCGGATGGGTAAGCATTCCGGAAGGTTTGTTTACGACAGCCATATTCTCGTCGTCCCAGACGATTTCCAGCGGGATGTTTTCCGGCTCAATTTTTATTTCTTCAACTTCCGGAAGCGTAAGTGTGATTACGTCGTTTTCGCGCAGGGTGTAAGAAGGTTTTTTCTCTGCGGCGTTAATCTTTACCGCGCCGGATTTGATTAATGTTTGAATCTTTGAACGTGAAAAGTCCGCGCATTCTTCTGCCAGAAATGTGTCAAGCCGTTTACCTTCATTGTTCTCATCAACCGTTAGAGTAATCATTTAGCGAACCTTTTTGAATAAAATGGTTATGACAAGCACCGCAACGCTAGCATTAATCATTATGTCCGAAATATTAAAAACAGGAAAGTTTATAAATGTAAGTTCAAAAAAGTCGCGAACACAGCCGATTTCGATGCGTTCGTGCATATTCCCGAACGTACCTGCACATAGCATCGCAATCCAGAATAAAGTTGAAGCCCCAAGGCGTGAAAGGTTTTTGAACACATATACGAATAGCAATGTGATTGCGCTGCAAGAAAAAATTATCAAGGCCTCGCGTGCATTACGTAAAATATTAAACGCCGCGCCTGTGTTTTCAAGGTAATGAAGCTTTAATACCGGTGTTGAAAAATGCAGTCCGTGCGCCATACTGTTTACAAGCAGGTTTGACAAAAACAAATCGACGATAATTAAAAAGACAAAAAGGCTTATAAAATAAAGTGTTTTAGTCGTGTTGTTCATCTGTTCCCTCTTTTACTCTTTCGTAATGCGTGTTTTCCGGAATTACATTAACTCTTGTCATCAGGAATGCAAGCCCGCTCATGTAAAGTTTTACTCCGCCGTTTGGCCGCGGCTGCCCGCGTGTAATCGCGATTGAGGAGATATTGTATTCGTTAATATTTTTCTTGTTTGCGATAAAAATTCTCTCCAGTTCAATATCTTCAAGCACACGGAACGCGTCGTCATCCTCTTCTTTTAACGGGAAAATCGCGGGTGATTGGGTTATTGAACCCATCAATAAAGCCTGACGCGGAAGGTTATTTATTTCAACTTTTGATGTATAGCTTTCTCCTGCCGGAATTATCAGCGGCGCAGTAAGCTTAAAGTCAAGATATTTTGCTTCGCCAAAGATAATAGAATTGTTTTCCTCAATGGCTTGTTCTGCGGTAATAAGCCATTTGCCGTTGAAGTTTTCCATATAATAAATTGTATGTGCAAACGCTTCTAAATCTCCTGTCAATTCAACATCTTCGCGTTTCAGGTTAGAAGCCTGCGCGTATTCATAAACGTCAATTGTTGCATATTTGCCGTTTATGTTGATATTGTTAATTTTAGTAGTCATTTTCAAATCAGGATAAAGCTCGTAGTTTTCTTTGATGATTTGAAAAGTCGTATTTTTATCGAACGCGTCAGAATTACGGTAGTTTTCTGAATAGAAATCTTTTAATTTTTCGTATTCGTGATTGTTTGAATAAAGCGTTTGCTGTGCGAAACTGTTTTTGATAGCTTTTTCGGTTAATTTAAGTTCTTTTTTTGCTGCGGCGTTTTCTTTCCATTGAGCAACCATGCCGGCATGTGCGGTCTGAATGCTGAGAGCCAACCCTATAATCAATATTAATAAAAACTTTTTCTTCATGATTAAATTATAGGATAAAAGCCTACTCTACGTCAATAGTGACAGCGTCTTCGATATCTTTGTTGGCGATATGCTGTAAGCAAAATATGGTGTAAAGATTGCTTTGGATTTCGCAAAGAGCGTCAAAAAGGCTTCCCAGGCTTTCTAATGAAGCTTCAAGTCTTTGATTAATTCTTTTGGTTAATTCTTTTTTTGTGTTGATGTCCATAGTTTATACCTTTCTTGTTATAGATTAAAATCCATGCAACATGTATTATAATCTATTCTATAAGTGCTGTCAACCATGTATAATGCAAATATGGATGTAAAAAATTATTATATAGAATTTTGCAACAACGTTAGGGCTGAAAAAGCTCGTAAAGGTTTAACTCGCCAGCAACTTGCTGAAAAAGCTGGAATTTCAATAGATACAATGGGCCAAATTGAACGTGGAGAAGGAAATCCTCAATTTAATACAATAGTTTCAATAGCTCTTGCACTTGATGTTGATTTAAACACCCTTTTACCGCTTAAAAAATAAGTTTGTATAACCCACTTGAAATATTTTATGACATGGTTTATAATAAAAACATAGGGAGCCGGTCAGGCTTGTACCAGCCCAACCGACTTTATCACACCCTATATGAATTCAGAAATAATTGTTAAGAAAAGTCCTATTAGCCGTAGGACTTTTTTAATTACTTCCCTCATATGAGCCTCCTTATCTGCCCCTTATTATCACATTACAAGGGTGTGTGGCTTTCGGAGGTTCGGGGCGTTACCCTATGTTTAAATTTCAAAGTTCTGATTCCTGATGAAGTCAGTGTGTTTTAAAACGCATCAGTCTTAATCGGGTTTTTGAATTTTGTAATATTGCCCTGGAATAAGAGTTTAACGTTGCCGACAGGGCCGTTTCTGTGTTTTGCAATTATGATTTCGGATTCGCCGTTGGCGGATTTTGCCGCCGCTTCTTCGCCCTCTTCTTCAACTTTTTTATAATAATCGTCACGATAAATAAACATTACAATATCGGCGTCCTGTTCGATTGCGCCGGATTCACGAAGGTCTGAAAGCATCGGGCGTTTGTCCGTTCTGCTTTCTACCGCACGGGATAATTGCGAAAGCGCAATTACCGGAACATCAAGTTCTCTTGCAAGTACTTTCAAGCCGCGCGAAATCGCAGAAATCTGCTGCATACGGTCTTCGCGGCCGGAACCTTCCATCAATTGCAGGTAGTCGATTACGATGAGGCCTAAATTCTTTTCTTTCATTTTTAAACGTCGGCATTTTGCACGTAAGTCGGTAATTGTACAGCCGCTTGTATCGTCGATATAAATTGGTGCCTGTGAAAATTCGTTCATTGCGTTTGCGAGTTTTTCCCAGTCTTTACTTTGCATATTGCCGGTTTTCAGACGTTGTGTGTCAACTTCCGCTTCCGAACACAACATACGCTGCATTAACTGTTGTTTTGACATTTCAAGCGAGAAGATTGCGACAGGAACTTTTGACTGAATCGCGACATTTTGTGCAATGTTCAGAGCGAACGCTGTTTTACCCATTGCAGGGCGGGCTGCGATAATGATTAAGTCTGATTTATGAAGGCCGTTTGTCATTGCGTCAAGTTCGTAGAATTTAGTAGCAACGCCGGTTAGTTCGCCCTTGTGTTCGTAGTTGTATTCAATACGTTGATAGGTATCAAGAACGATATCTTTTACGTGAACAAGGTCTGTGGTGGATTTTTTTGAGGCAATATCAAAGATTAAACGTTCGGCGCTGTCTAAAGCTTCGTCGACGGTAACCTGTTTTTCGTAGCCGCTTGCAACGATTTCGGAACCCGCGCTGATTAAGGAACGTTTAATCGCGTTTTCCATGATGATTTTTGCGTAGTATTTAACGTTTGCGGTTGTAACTGTGTTTGCAAGCAGGTCGTTAATATACGCGCGGCCGCCAACGCTTTCCAGTTTGGAATTATAGTTTAAGGTTTCTGAAACCGATACGATGTCGATGTTTTCGTTCGAATCGTACAGGTGTTTCATTGCCTCATAAATATGTCTGTGTGCAGGCATGTAAAAAGATTCCGGACGCAGCATTTCAACGACTTTGTTTAGTACATTCGGCTGTTTTAATATCGCGCCGAGAACGGCTTCTTCGGCCTCAATACTTTGCGGCGGTAATGTATCCGGATTAACGTTTTTAAAATCTTTTCTTTCTTTTGTGAATGCCATGCTAAAATTTCCCCTTTATAATAAATTAGTCGAAACATTGGCGATTTTCTACATTCTTTAACAAATGTTAAAAGTTTGCCCGAAATACTAGCCTTAAATTTTATATTGTTCTATGATTAATGGAAATGAGGGAATTTTACATGATGGACGAAATTTTGGAAGATAAATCAGGGTTGGATTTAACCAAGCGCAGTGCGTTTTCTTATGCTGATGATGTGTTTACGTCGCGTTCTTTTTCAGCGTTGATTGCCAAAAATAATATTCCGTTCTCTCATAAAAAACTTGCTGATAATTATGTAATTATTAAGCGCGTTTTCAGGTTTCAGGCCGTCAGCGGCAGAATAACCAAAACTGAAAAAGCGTTGCTTGATAAATATGATTTTAATACGTTAGAATATACGACTGTAAAACAAATGTTTGAAGAACTTGCTCTTTTGCAAAAATGGTCTGCAAGCCCTGACGCTAAACTTCGTTCTGACGCTGATGAAATCCTTGAAATCAGAACCAAAGAATTAAAGTTCCTTTCTGCGAACCATTATGTAAATCTTTCCAACGAAATCTACCGCGGCTACGTTGCGCTTGAAAATTATTTCGTTGAGATTAGTAAGTATAAATATTAACGAACTTTCTACGTGTAGAATTATACGTATAAGTCTTAATCGTTTTGCCGTCGGTTGAAATCTTTACCGCGTGGTCGTAATCTGTTCGGAAAACTTTTACCTCCTGCACACGAAGATTCTCTAAAGTCTGTTTGGACGGATGGCCAAAACGGTTTAATCCCGTTGAAATAATCGCAATTTTAGGGTTGATTCTCTGAAGCATTTCAGCGCTGGTGACGTTTTTCGCGCCGTGGTGGCCGACTTTTAGAACGTCAATATCGGCCGGAAGGAATCCTTTGACCGCTTCAAACCCTTTTACTCCGGCGTCACCGGTGAAAAGTACGTCAAAATCTTTATAGGTCATAAGGGTTTGGATTGAATTTTCGTTGTCACTGCCGTATATTCCGGAGCGCAAAAGTTTTATTTGTAAACCGTCACTTTCGATAATACTGTTGTTTTGCGGAATTTCAAACGGGGTTCCGGTAATATCTAGTGCTTGAAAAAGTGTTGTTGCGGTGGCGGTTTTTTGTTCGGTTGAATTAACGTAGACTCTGCCGACTTTGAAGTTTTCGACAATATAAGCCGCACCGCCGGCGTGGTCGTTATCAAAGTGTGTTACAATCAGCGCTTTGATTTTGCGAATTCCGTTGTCCTTCATATACTTTCCGATTATCATCGCGGCCTGCGGGTTGGTGCTGCGGTAGGAGAATTTACCCGTATCAATGACGTAATAATCGTTTTTAGGAGTTTTTACCAGAAAACAATCTGCGTTTTGTACATCAAACGCTATGATTTCAAAGTTGTTTGACGGGAGTTTTACAAATGTCAGGCAAACTGTCAGAAAGAGTGCAGCACCTGTGATGGCAAGCTTTTTGTTTAGACCGTTTTTAATTATTAATGTAATAACTCCGAGAAGTAAGTAGTATAAAATTATCGCCAGAACCGGAGGTTTTGATGTGGTAATAAGCGAGTGCGGAAGTGCAGAAAAGAAATTTGAAATGCTTACGATTACAGAGATAAACAGGTTTAGAACGAAATCAATCGCAAGACACAAATATTTTGTAAACGGATAGAAAATCGCAAGGATTGAACTTATAAATCCGCCGAAGCTTATAACGCAAAGAAACGGGATTATTGCAATATTTGCAAATACCGAATAAGGTGCAAATGTGTTGAAGTAGAACATTTGAGTCGGAGCGACCCAGCTTTGTGCAACAATCGGAATCGCCAAATCTCCTTTAATGGCTTCGGGAAGTTTAACAGTTTTCATGCGCAGATGTGCGGCCTGACCGGTTGTCAGAATCCCGAGTGTCGCGACAAATGACATCTGGAATCCGATGTCGTTTAGATATGCAGGATTATAAATTAGCATTAACAGTGCCACAAAAGATAAAAGTGAAACGCTATGTGCGTCACGGTCAAAGAGTTTTCCGACAAGTACGAACGTAAGCATAAGCGCTGCTCTGACAACCGACGCACCAAGTCCGGTCATAAGTGTATAAAGAATTACAAGAAAAATTCCTGAAACAAGCGTAATTCTGTATTCCACGCGCAGCCTTCTCATAAAGAAAAACCAGAAGCCCCAGATGAACGCAACGTTCATCCCCGACGCAGCCAGAATATGGAGCAGGCCGGAATTGATAAACGAACTTTTGATATGTTCGGGCGGGGCAACAGCGTCGTCACCGAAAACTACACCGCCTAGAATCTCAAGGTTTGGAGATTTCAGGTATTGTCGGTGAATCTTTAGAATTCTTCCCCGTAAATTGTTGAGTTTTTGCAGAAAAAGCCATTTAGGTGTGAGTTTTATGTCTAAAAGGGCGCAGTTTTCAGGTGTCGTATAAATTATTGAATATGCGCCGTGATTTTGCAAAAATCTTGCATAATTGAATTGTGACGGGTTGCTTACCTGCTGTGGACGGCGAAGACTTCCTTTGATTTCTACATGGTTCCCAACTTTGAAATCCTCAAACCTTCTTTGTTTATCGTTAACCCAGACTAAGACTTTACCCTTAGGGGCGTCGCTTTGCATATAAAATTTGCTTGTTTGTCCGTTTGTATCGGGAATGCTTACAATCCGGCCGCTGATTGTCATTTGCGCCGGAGCCATCAGAGCAAGTTCGTCAAAATCCTTTATGCGCAGGCAGGAATTGAAAAATCCCAGATAAAACATAACCACTGTCAGTATCGCAATTTTTCGTGAAATAACCCTTGATAATGACAGGCCGATTGCCGCAAGCGTTACAAAAATTGCAATAAGAATTTCCGAGCCGTTATAAAAAGATATTACACCCAGAATGAATGCACACGTAACGGTGAACATTATAATGTTCTTGTTTTCCAGCAGTGTCGCTGCCTTATCTCTTAATTCCATACTTCAAATTTACAATAAAAGTTTGAAAACTTCAAAAATATTTACAATAAAAATCGTTACAAATGAAAACATATCGCTCTAAACATTTTCCTTTTGTTGTAAAATTTTGTCTATGAGTTTGGGTTTTAGCATAACAAATAAAGATAAAGTTGATTATACAGGGAGTGTGGATTTCGTAATGTTATGGGCGGAAGCCTCAGCACTTTTGCGCAACGTCATTCCGGATAATGTTTATTATTCGTGGCTTACAGCTGTTGCGGCCAATAGTTTTGAACATAACAAATTTTATCTTGTGACGCCACACCAGTTTGCCGTTGCACTTTTGAAGGCTAATCATAAAGAGATTAAAGAAGCCTTATGCAAGGTTTGCGGTAAAGATGTGGATTTTGAGTTGAATTTTGATGCGGAATATGCAAAAAAATATAACGAAATTCAGAAAAAAGAGGCGTCCAAACAGCGTCCGTCGCTTGAAGATCCGGTAAAAAAAGAACAGGCTATGGCCGAAGGCACAGCGCAAATGCGTCCTGAGGTTAATCTTAATCTTAAATATAAATTTGAAAATTTTGTAGTAGGTGAAAATTCGCGGATGGCATACGCTGTTGCAACCGCTGTTGCACAAAAACCTGCACAAAAATACAACCCGCTTTTTATCTACGGTGCTTCAGGGCTTGGTAAAACCCACCTTATGCAGGCAATCGGCCACCATATTTTATTTAATAAACCGAAACTTCGTGTGAAATATGTTAAAACAGAAGAATATATTAATGAGGTTATTTCAAGTATTCAAAAAGGCGGCGACAGGGTTTCAAGAATGGATAAATTCCGCCAGAAATTCCGTAATGTAGATGTGCTTTTGATTGATGATATTCAGTTTATAGAATCAAAAGAGCGTACGATGGAAGAAATTTTCCACACTTTTGAATCGCTTCATAATAACGGCAAACAAATCGTAATCACTTCCGACCGTCTGCCTAAAGACATACCGACTCTTCCCGACAGACTCAGAACCCGTTTTGAAATGGGCATTATGGTTGAACTTACACCGCCGGAGTTTGAAACTCGTATTGCGATTCTGCGCAATCTGGCCGAAAAAGACGGACTTCATATTCCGTGTGATGTGTATGATTTAATCGCTAAGAGTTATAAAAATAATGTTCGGGAACTTGAAGGCGCTTATAACAGAATCAGTGCGTTTGCAGAAATAGACGGTGCAGAACTCTCTGTTGAGTATGTCAAAAAGGTTTTGAATTGTTCAGAAGATTCCGATGAACTTACAATGGAATCAATTGCACAGGCAATCGCGCAATACTACGGCGTTACGGTAGAAGACTTCCTGAGTCCGGCAAGAAGCCAGAAGATTTCAGCGCCGCGTCATATCGTTGTTTACTTGATTCGTGAGCTTCTGGGCGCAAGTTTTGAATCAATTGCCGGCTTTTTGCACAAAAAACATACGACAATGCTTTATTCATACGAAAAAGTTCGTGACGAAATGAAAACAAACCGCGACTTACAGCACGGTGTCGAAGAAATTAAAGGTAATCTGGGAGTTTAAACATGTACGATTATATAAAAGGAGTTATTACCGCAAAATCAGCACTTCCACGCGGTTTTTTCGTAACGGTTGAAGCTTTCGGGTTAGGGTATTTGCTGGAAGTAACGGCAAGAGATTTTAACCATATTGAAAACGGTGAGGCTAAAGTTTATACGGTTTTACTTCACAAAGAAGACAAAATGTCACTGTGCGGATTTGTCAGAAAAGAAGACCGCGATATTTTCAATGTTTTAACCTCTGTTTCGGGCGTCGGTTCAAAAATGGCGCTCACACTTCTTGATAAATTCTCGGCTTCTGAACTTATCGGGCTTGTTATCGAAGGCAATTATAAGGAATTAACGCTTGCCAAAGGCGTCGGCCCTAAATTGGCGCAAAAAATTATTCTTGAACTTAAAGATAAATTGATTAACTATCAAAAAGACTGGTCAGCGCCTAATTTTGTGGAAAAAATCAGGGAAGAAAATTCAAACCTTGTAGACGCGCAGTCAGTATTGTTGTCGCTGGGATATGAGAAAAACGAGATTAAAACTGCGTTTGCGAAACTTGCACCGGAACTTGGCGATAGCGCGAGCGCGGAAGAAATTCTCCAAGCTGCGTTGAAGTTATTGTCATTCTAAGCAGGCCGCCTTGATTTTTTCTTAAAATTATTGTATTCTTATAGATAAGAAAAGGAGCGAGGGAGACATGTTGTTTAAACGCTGGTATGATGTAGATCCGACGGTTAGTAAGGCTATTGCCACACTGGAAAAGATGAGTGAAGATATGCAGGTTCGCTGCGCTGACCATATTATTGATAAACTCAAGGATTTTGATTTTGATATTGAAATGTCTTTGGACGACCAGTATAACTACATTATGCGCCGCTGGTATGACAAAAACGTCAAGGTTTCGCATGCTATGGAATATCTAAAAAAAGCTCCGGATGAAATCAGAAAACAACTGGCTCTTGAGATTATTAATTACTTGAAGTAGTAGGTTTACACAAAAATGACATGTTTTTTTAGAAAGTACCACGAGGCACTGTTTAAGGCGAATAAGCCTTATCAGTATGTTGGTGATGAGTTTTTGTCGGTTAAGAAAGATTTTGATGCGGCGAAAGTAAGATTTGCGCTTGTTTTTCCTGACAAGTATGAAATTGGGATTAGTAATTTAGGTTTACGCGTATTATATAATTGTCTGAATGACCGCGAAGAGTTTATGGCGGATAGGGCTTACGCGCCGGAGAAAGATTTTCAGCCGGAAACGCTTTATGGCCTTGAGAGTAAGCGGCCGTTGAGGGATTTTGACGCAGTGGGATTTTCGCTGCAGTATGAATTGTCTTACCCGACAGTACTGAAAATGCTTGAAATGAGTGGGATTCCTTACAGGAATGACGAACGGGGTGAGGATGACCCGATAATTATGGCGGGCGGTCCTTGTACGTTTAACCCGTTGCCGATGGCGGATTTTATTGATGTTTTTATGATAGGTGACGGCGAGGACAGTATTGTAGAGGCGTGCGAAATTTTGGAACGCACAAAGGGTTTGCCGCGTGCAGAACGCATAAAAGCTCTTGTTGAGGGTGAAAATTCCGGCAGGTGGAGTGCGTCAGTCGGCGGCGGGGTTAAAAAACGTATTGCGCAATTGAAATACGAAACAGCCCCAAAAACTTATCCGATACCGTTTTCATCATCCGTTCAGGACCGTGCAGTGGTGGAAATTCGTCGCGGCTGCGGCAGAATGTGCCGTTTTTGTCAGCCGGGGCATGTAACTTTGCCTATTCGTGAGCGCACCGGTGAAGAAATCGTCAAAATTACGCGCGAACTCGTTAATAATACCGGTTATGATGAGTATTCGCTCCTGTCGCTTTCATCAAACGATTATTCTAATATTAAAGAGGTTATCAAGGAACTTGCAGTTGATTTTGACGAGCGAAAAATTTCTGTTTCGCTTCCGAGCCAGCGTATTGACGGGTTTAATCTGGAACTTGCAATCCTCGTTCAGAGCGTTAGAAAATCAACGATGACGCTTGCGCCCGAGGCCGGAAGTCAGCGGCTCAGAAACGTTATCAAGAAAAATATTTCAGAAGAACAGATTTTGAACGCTGTTTTGACCCTTTATGAAAATGGCTGGTCACGTGTTAAATTTTATTTTATCTGTGGGCTTCCGACCGAAACTCTTGAAGATATGGATGAGTTGGCCGAACTTTTGAACAAAATTAAGTATCGTTCAAAACTTATCAAAAAAGAAAAAGGGCTTTTACACTCGTTGGATTTGACCTGCACACTTTCGATTTTTGTGCCGAAACCGTTTACTCCGTTCCAGTGGTGCGGCCAGATGAATTTGGACAAAGTCACCGAACACATTCACTATTTGAAAGACAAAACAAAACATATTAAAGGCTTAAAAATAAACTACCACGAAAAATATGTGTCTGAAATCGAAGCTGTTTTGACCCGCGGGGATACAAAACTCTGTGATTATATTGAAGCGCTTTACAAAAAGGGCTGTTATTTGGACGCGTGGGGTGAAAATTTTGACAAAAATGTCTGGAAAGAAACTGCGGAAGAACTCGGGTTCTCGTTGTCAGACCTTGCACAGAAAACTTATTGCGTAAACGAACCTTTGCCGTGGGATTTCCTTGATATCGGGGTAAATAAAGAGTGGTTTGCAAACGAATATAACGCTGCGATGTCAGAAACTTCAAACGAGTTTCATCTGACTCCGACATGCGAACACAAATGCGTTGGCTGCGGTGTTTGTCCGAACTTGAATACCCGTAAGGTTCTGGCATCTAAATATGAAAACGCGGACAAAATCGTCGCCAAAACACCGCGAAAACCGCAAGAACACAATGCGGTTCCGTTCCGGTTCCGTTTAAAGCTTACAAAGTGCGGAATATTGAAGTATTTTTCACATCTTGACTGGCAAAATACATTCCTGAAATCACTTTCAAGAAGCGGCCTGAACATGGCATTTTCATACGGATTTAACCCGACGATGCGTGTTTCTATGGGCGTTGCGCTTCCGTTGTTCTCTGAAAGTATCTGCGAACTTGTTGATATTGACATCTGGGACGACTTAACGCCTGATGAAGTCAAACTAAAGTTGGAAAAAGTTTTGCCGTCCGGATGTGAAATTGTGGAAATTAACAAGATTGACAGAAGTCTTAAATCCATTGACAACACTGCGCAATGGGCAGAATACAAAGTGGAAATTTTCAACAAAGACCTTTACGATTTTGAAACTTTGTGCTATAATACAAACAAAGTTTTGACTTCTCACGAGATTTTTATTGAGAAGAAAAACAAAAAAGGTTTACTTAAAAAAACAGATATTAAAAATTCAATAAAATCATACAGGTTTGAGAATGGCTGTCTGTTCATAATCTTAAAAACCGGTCAGGGAAGCGAAATTCCGGCGGTAAGAGCGGATGTTGTAATGCAATTAATCGCACCGGATGTGCAGTTTAATATTACACGCATTGCTTTCTTTGACGAAAATATGAAAAGTTTATAGTTATTAGTAAAAGGATTTTATCATGGCAAATGACAAATTTAGACACAATAATAATTCTAACCCTGAAAAAAGAATTATTATAGCTGAGCGCGACAACATCGCGGCTGTTCTTGAAAACGGTAAAGTTTCAGACTTTTTTATTCACAAAGGCGACATTTTATTAGGTGATGTTTACCTCGCCCGCGTTGACAATATTTTACCAAGTATTGATGCGGCGTTCGTTGATGTAGGTTCTGACAAAATGGGATTCCTTCACGCTCAGGACGTTATGGGCAAAGGCGCGTTGAAAGACAAACTTTCACCTAACCAAAAACTGGTTGTTCAGGTTGTAAAAGAACCTACAGGACACAAAGGCCCGCGCGTTACAACCGAAATCAGCCTTCCTGGAAGATTTTTGGTTCTTATCCCGCACGAACCGGGGATTAACGTTAGTAAAAAAATCGAAAATTCAAAAGAACGTGCTCGTCTGAAATCAATCGTAAGCTTGATTAAACCTGTCGGAGTCGGCGTAATTATCCGAACAGAGGCAGAGGGCCAATCAGAAGCCGACATTCAAGAGGATTTGGAAATCTTATTGGAAAAATGGAATAATATTATTACTTCTGCAGAAAGCCTTACACCGCCAAACTTGATTTATCGTGATCAAGACCTTTTGTATCGTGTAATCCGTGAAGCTTGCACGGACGATGTTCGTGAAATCGTTGTGGATACTGCATTTGCAATGACACGTGTTCAAAATATTCTCCAGAACTGGCACATGAATAAAAACATTCAGGTAACGCTCTACAAAGGCACGGAACCGCTTTTAATCGCCGAAGATATTCACAAAGAAATTAAAGCGGCTCTGAACGTTAAAGTTAACATGCCATCCGGCGGCTACCTCTTTATCCAGCAGACAGAAGCGCTTACCGTAATTGATGTTAACAGCGGTAAATTCACAAGTTCTTCCACTCAGGATGAAACGATTCTCAAAACTAATATTGAAGCGGTTCATGAAATCGCGCGTCAGTTACGCCTCAGAAACATCGGTGGTATGATTATTATCGACTTTATCGATATGCTTTCCCGCGCAGACAAACTCGCTATTATGGAGGAAATGGAACTTGCGCTTGAACCTGATAAAGCGAAACCGCAGGTCGGCCAGCTTTCTGATTTAGGACTTGTCGAACTCACACGTCACCGTCAAGGTCAAAGTTTGTCAGAAATTTTCACAAAAAAATGTCCGCACTGTCAGGGCAGCGGTTACTTTATGAACGAGTTTAACTTTGCAACACCGTCAGCCGAAGCAGAAATGAAAGCAAAAGTTGCCAAGGCAAAAATGCCTATCGCGACTTTCAATAAAAAATCAAACAACAACAAAAATAACAACAATAATCAAGAGGTTGCAGAAACTGTTGAAACCGTACAGGTTGAAGAAAATGCAAGTGTTGAAGAAAATAATTTCGACAGAAAAAATAACAAGAAAAATCGTCGTAATAAATTCAACAAACGTAACAGAAACAATCGGTACCGTGAAGATGGCGAAACGACACCGGAAGCAGAGGTTTTAGCGCAAATCGAAGAGACTCCGGTAGTTGAGCCCGTAGTAGCACCGGAACCGGTTGTCGTTCAAGAGGCACCGGCCGAAGCCGTTGTTGAAGAGCCTAAAAAGAAACCGGCGAAACGTGGCAGAAAATCAACTAAAGCCAAAGAAGAAGCTGCAGTTGTTGTGACTGCGGAACCGGTTGCAGAAGAAGTTCCGCCGGCAGCAGAAACCGTTGAGGCCGCAGAAGAAAAACCAAAACGCCGTCCAAACCGCGGTTCTTCTAAAACTACCCGCAAACCTAGAACTAAAAAAACAGAAGATGAAGCTTAGATTATTCATATTAACGTTAATAGTATTTGGCGTTTCGCAAATCGGATTTTGCGAAACGCTTGATACTGCAGCGCAGCCGCAGAATAATGAATTGGTTTCAGCGATTATTAAATTTGCAACCGTAATGTTTGCGGTAATGATTTCATCATTTGTAATTTATCTGGGGCTTGCCGTCTGGAATGCTATACTGAATCGTTCACGCCGTAAAACTATTGATTATGAAGCAACGCTAAAAACTCCGCAATCAATTGATGAAGCTATTTTGTTGTTTATACAGAAAAATAAGTTGAAATAGGAGCCTTGACTAAACTAAAAACATGCTGCATAATTAAAATAAAGAAAGGATAATGAAATGAAAAAGAATCTATTAAGTTTATGCGGGGGGGGGGGGAGTTTTATTAGCCGCCCATCCTAAGCATTCACCATGGCGGAGATATTATTATCTCTCACAATCATAGGTGTAGTAGCCGCGATAACGCTTCCGTCATTGACCGGTAACATAAACGAGCGTACATGGAACACGCAAAGAAAAGCGCTTTATGCGCGAATGAGTCAGGCAATAGCTTTAATGCCTGCGTTGAATGGTTACGGGACGCTGACAGAAGATGAAAACCACAGCGTCACGGCCGACACTGCGGCTGAAACCTTCGTTACAGAGGGCTTGGCAAAGGTTCTAAAAATCAACAATATCTGTGACAGCGACCACCTTGCGGATTGCGGAATCCCTGACAAGATAACTCCTTTCGCCGGTTCTACTCTTAATAACTTTACAACTTCTTATAATACTTTAGTTAAGTATAATAATATGTTTAACTCGTCTTACGGGGTTGGATGGGCAAATTTTGCGTATTCTGCAATTGATACCAAAGCCGTTGCGTTTGAAACTGTCAATGGTGAGTCTATTATTGCATACTATAATCCAAGATGTACTTCTTTTATGCCTTTCCCTTTAAGTGAAGTAACTTTATATTCTAACTATTCACAAAACAATATGTGTGTGAATTTTGTGTATGATTTAAACGGTACCAAGGGCCCTAATACAATGGGGAAAGATATTGGCTTTATGTCCGCGCTTTATCCGACCGATTCTGTAGTGGTGGCGCCGGTTCCCCTGCACGAAGCTTCCGGCTGGACAACTTTGCCAGGCGGAAGTCCGTTTTGCAGGCAAGTTGATTCTGATAGCCGGCTGCCTAACCTGCCTGAAGCAATGTCCATGTTTTACAATTTCAGGCTGATTGATTCTAACCTTACAGAAAATAATTATATCTGGACTTCAACAAAACTCGATAATTCCTATGAGTGGGGATGGGTTATGTATCTAAAAGCAGGCAGAGCAACCACATATCGTGTAGGTTCAAAGCAAAGAATATGGTGCGTAAAATAAAAGCGGGCAATGCCCGCTTTTTTAATTTTATTATTATATAACTGGAATATCAATCGGTTCAACAAGGATTACGTTTATTACGTCGTTGGTTTTCAGGTTGACGTCTTTGCCTCTGGCGAACAGTGAGTAAACATCTGCGCCTACTGTATAGAACCCGCCCGCGATTCCGCCTGCAAGTGCTGAAACCGGAACTGTTAGGATTCTAAACCAGCCGCCTGCAAAGTCTTCAAAGGTTTCGTTTCCCCACTCTGTTGTGGTTTTTGTTATATCAACGGTCTTATCCCAGTTTTCTTTTACAGCCTGTTTGTAACCTTGTGATGCCGCGATTCCGCCGTCATAAGTCATATCTGAACGGCCCACAATGGAAAGACTCAACGGAATCTGGCGGCCGTTTGGCGTTACAATATGGTCGAAATCAAGATACAAAATTGCACCGCGGGAAAGTTTTTTCGCCGGAACGATTTTTTTGATTGAACCCCTGATTAATGAACCCATTGGAAGAATTACGTCATTATCCTGTGTCTGGTCGGTTAACAAAATTGCCTGAAAATCCTGTCCTTCAAGGTTCGTTGCTGTTGAAACAGGGTTCATAAGCTTTAATTCAAACTTTGTACCTGCCGTAATTCTTTTTGTTTTAGCGTTTGCGTTAAATGGCGCAGCCATTACTGATTGTGTTAAAAATAGTGCTAATATTAAAAACGAAATTATTTTTTTCATCATATTTCCCTCTCTTTTACATTTCTATTCTAACCAATTTGTGAACATTTTGCAATACGTTGAAACATATTAAGTTGTTTATTATAATTATTATATGTCAGATTTGGAAAAAATAGAAAAATTACAGAACCTTTTGCGCACCGATAAGTCAAATTTTCAGGCGCGGCGCCAGTTAGCTATGCTATTGCTGGATAACGGGTATAAGGAAGAAGCGCTTGCTCATTTTTTACATCTGGTTGAAATCTTCAAAGAGGATAGCGAATTATATTATAATATTGGTATTGTTTATGAAAAGTTAAAAGATTTAAACAATGCAGAGCAGGCGTATTTAAACGCTGTGAAGTTTGCGCCTGAGGATGTAGACGCTTATTATAATCTGGGACTTGTTTATACTGATAAGGCTCAGTATGACAGGGCTGTTGAGTGTTTTGAAACTGTTCTTGATTCTGATAATGAAGATTCAAATACTTATTTTAATATAGGTTTCTGTTATTTTAAACAGGAAAAATATGAGCCTGCAAAATATTATTTTGAGCGCACTATCGAGTTGAACCCTGAAGATTTATATGCGCATTTTTATCTGGGAAATATTTTTAAGATTTCCGGCGATGTTGACTCTGCCCGCAGAGAATTTGAGAAAGTTCTTGAGATTTCCCCTGATTATAGCTGGGCATATTATAACCTTGCGGCGATTGATTTTGAGTCCGGCGATATTGCCGCCACGCTTGAAAATTTAAGCCAAACCGTAACCTATAATCCTAAAGACGTCGACGCGTACAAAGTTTGGGCAAAAGTACTTTTTAAACAGAATTTGTATAATGATGCGGTAGATGTTTTGTCGCACTCACTTAAAAAATGCGGTGAAAACGGGGATTTGTACTATATACTCGGCGAAGCGTTTACAAAAACAGGTGACACCCAAAAAGCCGCTGATTCGTATTCATCCGCGCTTAAAAACTATAGTACGCTTACGTTTGACGTCAATTCTGTCAAAGAAAAATTAAACAGACTGCATACTTAAAATTTTTGTGTTAGAATGATTTTAAAGGAGAGTTTTAATATGAATCAAGAAACATATATGAAAATAATGGGTTATGTACCGACTGTTGTTGAAGCGTCTTCACGCGGCGAACGCTCATTTGATATTTTTTCAAGACTGTTGAGAGAAAGAATTATTTTCTTAGGGTCTGAAATTGACGATGAAGTTGCTAATTCAATTGTTGCGCAATTATTGCTTCTGGACAGCGAAAATTCTGAAAAAGACATTATGTTATATATCAACAGTCCTGGCGGTGTTATCACAGCGGGTCTGGCTATTTATGACACAATGAACCTTATAAAATCTGATGTTTGTACGATTTGTCTGGGTGAAGCAGCGTCCATGGGTGCGTTTTTGCTTTCTGCCGGAACAAAAGGCAAACGTATGGCATTACCGGGTGCAAGAATTATGATTCACCAGCCTCTTGGCGGTGCAAAAGGTCAGGCAACTGATATCGAAATCGAGGCTAAAGAGATTTTGAGAATGAAAGAAATGTTAAACGGCATTCTTGCTCAAAATAGCGGTCAATCAATTGAAAAAATAAAGGAAGATACCGAACGCGACCACTATATGTCAGCGCAGGAAGCCTGTGATTACGGATTGATTGATAAAGTTGTTACAAAAATATAATTTAAAGCCCCTGTAAAGGGGCTTGATTTTTGTCGTAACATGCTGCATAATAAGGGTAAAAGGAGGATGAAATGAAAGATATAGTAAACATGTCAGCAGGGGGGGGGGGGCCGGCTGAGCCGGTTCTATATACGGGTTCCGAGCTTGCGGACGACGTGAAATTTAACGCGAAGGGCGGAGAGCCGGCGAGTCATGGTTTTACTATGGCAGAAATATTACTGTCATTAACAATAATCGGCGTAGTCGCGGCCATAACTTTACCGTCGCTTACGGGTAACATAAACGAACGTACGTGGAATACGCAACGCAAAGCACTCTATGCAAGATTCTCTCAGGCTATCGCTTTAATGCCCGCGTTAAATGGCTACGGAACCTTGACAGAAGATGAAAACCACAGCGTTACAGCCGACACCGCCGCAGAAACCTTCGTTACAGAGGGCTTGGCAAAGGTTCTAAAAATTAACAACATTTGTGACAGCGAACATCTTGCTGATTGCGGGATTCCGGATGTGATTACACCATTAGGAACTGCCGCGCAAATAAAGCGTGATGACATAAAAACTCTTGTCAGTTTAAACGATATGTTTAACGGCTCTTTTGTATGGACAGAAGCAACATCTTATTCTCATTCACAGATTGACACTAAGGCTGCTGCATTTGAAACCCAGAATGGCGAAAGTGTTTTGGCTTATTATTATCCATACTGTACACAGAAAAATTCAGGTGATGGCCAGTATTATACCCAGCCTAAAATGTGTGCGAACTTTGTTTTTGATTTAAATGGAAGTAAAGGGCCAAATACTGTGGGCAAGGATATTGGATTTATTACAGTATTTTATCCATCGGATTCAGTGGTTGTTTCTCCTTTACTGGTTTATAATAATGCCGGACGAAGTGCCCAGCCGTCGGCGTCTTCTTTATGTACCGCACAGGATTCAGAAACCCGTTTGCCTAATAGGGAGGAGTTGGCTTCCATATTTGTGAATAAAAACTTATGGGGATTCGCGAAAAGTGATGTAAATGGCGATCCTTATTTCTGGTCTTCTGAATTGTATTCAACAACACTTGGTTATGCGGTTAATCTTTTTGCAGGTGCTGTTTGGCCGTATTCGCGGGATGAACGATTTCAGGTGCGTTGTGTAAGACGATAATTTGAAAAAGGGGAAGATTCCATTACGGACTTCCCCTTATATATGGCTGTATAACTTCGGAGTCGTACCGATCCGAAACAGCCCCGCTTCCCTTATACCCGCCGCTGGTTGTGTACGGTCCAAACTATCTGGACTTAATCCGGCTTTAAATAATTATGGGTACAGAAAAGCGTTTGACCCGCAAAGAATCTCATGTTTACCGGCCCCGGCACAATTGATTATTGACCGGCCTGCGTTTAACAAATGATACTTTACAAGTCCGTGAAACTCGATATTTTTTAATTTATATCAAGTTTCTTAGGTTTACTTTCTTTTACATCTTGTTTCGGCACCGTTATCATCAAAACGCCGTCTTTGTATTCCGCATGGCTGTCCTCGGTTTTCACCGGTTCATCGAAAGAAATTGTTCTTTGATATCTGCCATAACGAAATTCGCAGGTATGGTAACGTTCATTTTTTTCTTGTTCTTCTTTCTGTTCTTTTTCTTCCTGAATTTCTGCGGTAATTGTCATAAAATCATTGTCTAATTCTACTTCAATATCGTCTTTTTTTACGCCGGGAAGCTGAACTTTTACTTTATAATTTTTGTCTGTTTGTTTAACTTCAATCGCGGGACGCCATATTGAATTTTTCTTTATATTTAGCGGATTTGCTACTGCGTGCGTCAGGAATGTATCTCTTAAAAAATTATTTAACTCCTGATGGATACTGTCGAAGTACAAATCGGGTTCTCTTATTATTAAATCGTGTTTCATTTTGTTGAACTCCTTTCGTTCGTACTTTCAAGATACGATTTTTTGAGGGGTTGTTCATTGTCTGTGAGGGCGATTTTTTGATGTGCGGAATATTACTCTTTCGTCTGATGTTTTTGTTAAATATTCGGGGAATATTGTGGGCAAAAGGAGTTTTTGCGAATGTCTATAGATATGTTCTTATTTGATTACAGAAAACCTGAAGAGAAGTTTTTTGAGGCGTTTGATACATCGTGTTTTAATATAAAGTTTTTTAAAGAAAGTTTGAATGAAACGACAGTTGATAATATTGCGCCTGAGGTTTTGGAAAATGTTACGGTTATAAGTGTGTTTATTGATTCTGTTGTTAGTGAGTCGGTAATAAAAAAGTTTAAAAATTTGCGTATAATCGCAGCGCGTTCCACCGGTGTTGATCATATTGATACCGAATATTGCCGTAAAAATAGAATCGCGGTTACAAATGTTCAGAACTATGGTGCAACAACTGTTGCACAGTATACATTTACATTAATCCTTGCTCTTATTAGAAAATTAATCCCTGCTTTTACTTATATTAAAAAAGGAGAGAGAGAAAGCCATTTATTTTTGGGCCGCGATTTGACGTCTTTAACTCTGGGTGTTATTGGTACCGGCGCAATAGGCGGAAGTGTTTGTCAGCTTGCGCATGCTTTTGGTATGAAGGTGCTGGCATACGATGTTGTTCCCAAAGAAGAGCTTATTGTGAAGGCAGGGGTTAACTATGTTGATATGGCGGATGTCTTGGAACAGGCAGATATTATAACTTTACACCTGCCGTATACAAATGAAAATTATAATATGATTTCGATGCCAATGTTTGAACAGATGAAGCAAAAACCTTATTTTATTAATACTTCGCGTGGTGAACTTGTGAATCTTAGAGATTTAAAGACTGCACTTGATAAAGGGATTCTTGCCGGTGCTGCGTTAGATGTTTTGACCTGTGAATCCTATACTTTCAGGTGTGAGGCACACTGTCCGGCGGTAGAAATCTGTCAGGCAGGTTGCCTTGATGAACTTGAAATAGTTAAAGAGATTGTAAACTACGAGAATGTTATTATAACGCCGCATATTGCTTATGAAACGCAGGAGGCAATAGATTTTATACTTGAAACCTCTATGAACTCTATAAGAGATTTTTTCAAAGGCGGAAATAACGACCGCGTAGTGTAAGAAAAGCAGTTCTCCGCCGCCTGTTTGGCAAACGCGGTTTGCCAATCCGCGTACCTCTCACAAACGATACTCAATCGTTTGTTCGGCAGAGTGCTGTCTAATACGCCAGTCCTGATTTTCGCTCACGTTCTTTATCGCGAAAATCCCTCGGGCGGTTTATGTGCTATAATATTTCCTATGAGAATAGGATTTATACCAATAGATAACCGGCCGGTTTGCTATACGTTACCGGCGCTGACAGCAGAGATTGACTCCTCTGTTGAACTTTTTATGCCCCCGCGTGAACTTTTAGGGGATTTAAAAAAGTGTGCGGATGTCGATGGGATTATGGCATGGCTAAGAGGGCTTGATAATATTGACGCATTTGTGATTTCGCTGGATACCATTGCATACGGCGGACTTATTCCTTCCAGAAGAAGTTCTGATTCTTTTGAACAGATTCTTAAACGGCTTGAAAACCTTAAAACTTTTTTGAGCGGCAAAAAAGTTTATGCATTCTCAAGTATAATGCGAATTTCTAATAATAATATCAATCAAGAGGAAAAATCCTACTGGGATAGATGGGGGAAGAAAATTTTTCAATACTCCTGGAATCGTCATAAGGAAAACAACTGCGTTACGGAGGTTCCGGATGAAATCCTTGAGGATTATCTGGCAACGCGCAGCCGAAATTTTGAGATTAATAAGGTTTATTTAGATTGGCAAAAAGATGGTATTTTTGACACACTTATTTTTTCAAAAGATGATTGCGCTGAATTTGGCTTGAATGTTCTGGAGGCAAACGAATTAAAATCCCTCGGAGCGACTGTTAAAACCGGTGCGGATGAAATCCCGCTTACATTATTAGCAAGGGCACTTGAGGCAAATTATAAAATTCATCCGGTATTTTTAGAGGAGTCACAAAAAAATCTTATTTCAAATTACGAAGATATTCCGTTGGCGGAATGCGTTCGCAGCCAGATAGAACTTGCAGGCATGCAGGTAGCACAAAATGCGGATTGTGAGCTTTATGTTAATAATTTTATTGAGCGGCAGGGTGAAATTGTTATGAAGGTTTACACAGAACCTTTTTCAGAACATTGGGCTGAGCCGCAATTACCATGCGTAGTTGCAGATGTTCGTTTCGCGAATGGAAGTGATAATGCCTTTGTTGGGTCTTTGTTTGAGGCGGGTATTGAAAATCTTCTTGGATATTCTGCGTGGAATACATCGGCTAATACGCTCGGAAGCCTTCTTTTAGCACTCAAAATCACTTTAAATGCACAGAAAAATGGAACATTTAACAAAGACGCATTTAACAGGTTGATGTTAACCAGATTTTTAGACGATTGGGCCTATCAGGCTAATGTCCGCCAATCGCTTGCAGTTCCGGACGTTACTCTTTTGCAGGAAAGAATGCGCCCGTTTGAAAATTTTTTATTAAAGCTTTTTCCGTGCAATAATTGTATAAGATATAAATTCCCGTGGGATAGATTATTCGAGGTGGAAATTGACTTTAATTGAAATAATATTTTTATCAATAGCGCTCGGGATGGACTGTCTTGTTGTGTCTTTTTCTCAGGGGCTTCTCGTTCGTTTTAAACGACGTAAAATATCAAATATTCTTGCACTGATAATGGGGCTTTTTCAAGGCGGAATGCCTGTGATTAGTTATTTTTTGACGGGAATTGTATATGATTATATAGCGCCGTTTGCAAAATCTCTTGTATTTGGAATATTTATGTTTTTAGGCGGGAAATTTATTATCGAGGCTCTTAAACCTGATGAAAAATCACACAATACGCGGCTGGGGTTCAGGGTATTTTTATTGCTTGGAATCGCAACAAGTATTGATGCGTTAGGTGCAGGAATTTCACTGAAACTCACCGAAACGCCCCTTTTGCTTTCCTGCGGAATAATCGCAGCGGGGTCATATTTAATGTCTTTGGGCGGCTTCTGGGGTGGATGTTTCCTGAAAAAGTTTGATACTAAATATCTTGAAGTTTGTGCGGGATTAATACTCATTCTGCTGGCGTTAAAAGCGTTGTTATAAGAAAGGCGCGGGCTTGAGCCCGCGCCTTTCTTATTATTGTTCTTGTTTTTCTCCTTTTTTAATTTTACGTTTTTGAATCGCTTCGTTATCTGTGTTTATTGAATCCGCCGCCGTTGCGTCAGCGGTTTCGGAGGTTGGTTCATCCGCCCCTTCTTCTGCAACAAGATTTGTTTTAGCCTGTGCGTTAGGGTCATTTGCAGTTGCGGCTTCAGCTTTATTTTCTTCATCAGCCGCTTCATCAATATCGCCAACTTCAGGTTCTTCCTCTTCCGGCGGAACCTCATCGGCTTTGCCAATACCTTCAACGTCTTCCGGCGGAGCGTCTTCCGGTTGCTCTTCTACAGGTAGTCCATTCTGTGTGATGGCTTCAAGTTCGGCTGTAAACTCTTCAATAGAGCCGCCGGCCATATCATACGTTACATTATCAGGCACATTCGCAACAGCTGACATTGCCTGTGCCCATTTCGCACAATCCGAATCTTCTTCCTGTACAACATCTAAATTATTAACTAATTCTTTTAGCGGCTTAGCACGCCAGTTTTCTGCATTAATACCGATTCCGTCAATAGCCATATATTACTCCTATCTAATATTTTACCGTTTTGTTATCGGAATGTTTTTATTAAAACTTTAGCTTTGTTACAAAAACTTAATACTTTATATATAAATCATATTGAAAAAGGCAATAATTTTCTTCTCGAATTGTTTATATAAATACAGAGAGATTAAAGAAAAAGAGAGGTTTATATGCAAGAGATGTTATTATTTTCAACAACAGTAAGCGATTTGTATAAAGAAACATCAGAAGCTGTAAACAGTAAAGATTTACAAAACCGTACGGTTATAAAAAAATCCTTAAGCGGATTGTTGAAACAATCATTCTTTCACGGTGCAAGCCGCTTTGGAGCAACAAATTTTATCGCATAATATAAGTTATGCACGTCGGATTAGAATAGGAAAAAAGGAATTTAATGGCACGCTAATGCGTGCCATATTTTTTTTTAAATCAACCGTTTAGACGAGCCGTTTTTATTGACAGCGGAAGCGCAATTTGTTAAACTTTATTTATATTGGTATAATTGATACTTAGAAGAGGTAGCGATAATGAAAAAAGATAAGTTTTTGGCTGCGTTAGTAATAACATCCTGTATGCTAAGCGTAAGTATGTTATGTGCAGCGCCTGCAGTTGCAGAGTATACAATGGATCAGCAAGCAGAAATCACATTGTGGACTGATTATATTCGCGATTATGCAAATGATTCGTTCGGATATATAAGCAGAGCAAATATTCACATGGACGCGAGAGAGTTTAAAAATGCAATTGCTGACTATGACGCTGCTTTAAAATTGGATCAGTATAATACAGACGCTTATCTGAAGCGCGGTACTGCTAAGTATCAACTTCAGGATTTTGAAGGTGCGATGAAAGATTTCGCAGTCGCACTTGAGATTAATCCTTCATTGTATGAAGCAAGATTTAATATCGGCAGAATTTATTATAAAAATCAAGATTATAATAACGCCGTTGAAAATATGCGCTCAGCCATCAGGTTTGCTGATGAACGCTCTGACTATCACTTTGAACTTGCAAGGGCAGAGTATAAAGCCGGTATGTATAAGGACTCTTATGTGAACTTTTCAAGAGCGGCAGATTTGAGAGAAGACTATTTTGATGCATATTACGGTAAAGGTTTGGCCGCAATGAATGTTGCAGAATACGAATCTGCAATCAATTCTTTTGAAAAAGTTCTAAAATCAAACTATAAGTATGAAAATTCAAACTATTATAAAGGTGTTGCCGAATATCAGTTAGGCCGCTACGAAGCCGCGATTAAAGACTTTGACGCTGCTTTGGAAGATAATCCGGATGATGGACTTGTTTATAACTTTAGAGGAAAAGCTTATGAGCTATCGGGTAATAAAAACGCCGCGAAAAAGGATTATAAAGTCGCAAAATCTTTAGGTGTTGTAACTGTCGGCCTTGCCCCAACAGAAAAAGCCGCTGCAGTACAGGAGACACCTGCCGAAAAACCTGTTAAGACTGCGGCACGTGATGAAAAAATTGCTGATAAAGTTACAGATAAAGTCGCAGATAAAGTTACTGCGCCTGCAAATGATGTGTTAAAGCCGGCTGAAAAACAGATTCTTGATGTAGAAGTTGCAAAACGTCTTGCCGCAGAAAAAATTGCAACCGGAGATGTGTATTCTGCCGTTGCGTTTTATGATTCAGTTGTAAGCAATGATCCTTCTAATACTGCAAACCTTGTCGAACGCGCTGCATTGAAGTTAAAAGTTGAAGACTTTGACGGTGCAATCAGGGACGCAGAAATGGCATTAAAAATGGACGCGGATAAAGCACATGCATACTTCGTTGAAGGCTGTGCGTTTGAAGGTAAAGGAAACCCTGCTTATGCATATCGTGCATTCTCACTTGCGTTAAGAGCCGATTCTGATAACTCTGAATACAGATATAGATTTGCTGATTCAGCGCTTAATGTTGGCCGATTCGCAGAGGCAAATGAAGTTTATACCCTTTTAATCGATACTGATTCTGCTGCTTATCCTAAATCTTATCTGGGCAGAGCAAAAGCAAGATACAATATGGGTGAATACTATTCTGCAATCGCGGACGCGTCAAAATATTTGTCAGTAAAACCTAAAAAAGAAAAAGCGCCTGAAGCGTATTTCTATCGTGGAATGTCAAAAATGGCACTGAAAAATTACACGGATTCCATTGAAGACTTGAAGCTTGCAATTGAGCAGGATAAAGATAACGTAGAATACCACTTCTATCGTGCACAAGCATACTCACAACTTGGTGAATTTGATAAAGCCTCAAATGATTACAAAAAAATTGTAGCTATCAAGAAAGATTCAGCAACCAGCGATGATCATTTGAAAGTAGCAGAGATGGAAGTTCGCGGTGAAAATCCTAAAGAAGCGCTTGTTTACTACGATTCAATTATTAAAAAAGATAAATATAACGATGATGTTTATCTGGATAGAGCCAGAATTTATCAAAAATTAGGTAAAAATTACGATGCGGTAGGCGATTATTCAACGGTATTGCGCCTGAACCCTGATAAGAGGGTTGTTTATAAAGAGCGCGGAATCCTGTTTGTAAACATTCATTCTTACCGTAAAGGTATACTGGATCTAGATGAAGCAATCAAAGATGAACCGCAAAACGGTAAATTATATTACTACCGTGCTATTGCGAAACAAGGCGCCGGCCGTCAAGAAGAGGCACTTGAAGATTTTGATATGGCAAAAAGATTCGAAAATCTGTAAAATTTAGGGGCTTCGGCCCCTTGATTTTTTGTAAAACATGCTGCATAATAATGGTAAATGAAAGGAAGGGTAAATATATGAAACCGAATAGCAGTGTAATAATATTGACAGGGGGGGGGGGGGCCGGCTGAGCCGGTTCTATATACGGGTTCCGAGCTTGCGGACGACGTGAAATTTAACGCGAAGGGCGGAGAGCCGGCGGGTCATGGTTTCACCATGGCTGAAATCCTGTTATCCCTAACAATCATCGGAGTGGTCGCGGCGATAACGCTTCCGAGTTTGACCGGTAACATTAACGAACGCACGTGGAACACGCAAAGAAAAGCACTTTATGCACGTATGTCGCAGGCAATAGCCCTAATGCCTGCATTGAATGGCTATGGAGCTTTCTCTGCAGGTACTGATTCAACATCAGCTATCGACACCGTCGCCGAAACTTTCGTTACAGATGGTCTTAGTAAAGTACTAAAAATAAATAATATTTGTGACGCCGACCACATTTCTGATTGTGGAATTGCAACAAGTTTTACTAATTTAGCTGGTAGTAATGTTAGTAGTTTTCCTACGACACTCGGAGAAATGAATCGTCTTTTTATAGAAGTTGGAGCAGCAGGTTATTTAAACCCGCAAAAAGATATTAATACTAAGGCAGCAGCGTTTGAAACTCAAAACGGAGAATCTATAATCGTCTATTACAATCCATATTGCGAAAGTGATATGCAAGAAATAAATGCCTATTATGCCCAACCTAAAATGTGTGCGAATTTTGTATATGATTTAAATGGAAATAAAGGGCCTAATACTGTTGGTAAGGATATTGGATTTATTACTGCTTTGTATCCTACGGATTCTGTTGTTGTTGCTCCTCAACCTCTTGCAACAAACGCTTCAAATTCAGGATCGTGGACCAATACAAATTCTCTTTGTAAAAATCAGGATACAGAAAGTAGGGCTCCAAACCGTGATGAACTATCTGCAATGTTTTACAATATGAAATTTATAGGTATTAATAATGGGTTATACTGGTCTTCGGCTGTAATATCCAGTACTAATAATTTGTGGCATCAAAGTTTTGATACGGGACGTCGTTATCTTGGAGCGCCGGGAAGTGCTGCTTTTATCAGGTGTGTAAAACGTTAATTTCGCCGATTTTTTCGCCGTGGAGGGTTCTTATTGAATAATCTGCGGCGATTTTTCCCAAACCTAATCTATTAATGTAATCTATGACTACAAGTTCACGTGTTTTCATATCACAGTCGGAAATTTTTACGACAAAACCTTCTTGTTTTTCACGGTTCACTACGATACAAAGCCCGCCGGCGCCGACTTTGCATAAAAGGCCGCTTTCCTGAATAATTTTAGTGTCGGTTCGGTCTTCGCCGCCGTAAATGTAGGGATTATGTAAAATAGCGGTTGTGAGTCTTTCGTAGCGCGGATCGCAGAAAAGATTTAAATAACCGATGACCATATTTTTTAGCGGCATTGACATAACAGGCACCCCGCAGCCGTCTTTGGTAATCGGGTAAGTGTCTGATAATTCGCAAAGTCCGCTAACTTTTTTTATAATTAGTTGTTGCAGTGGATGTTCAAGTTTATCATAATTTGCTTGCGGCAAACCGAGTTTTCGACAGAGCGCGAGCATCGTAAGGTGTTTGCCAACGCAATTGTTGTGGAAAACATCTTCTGTTTCGCCGTTAAGAAGCATTTCAGCCTGACGGGTTTTAGAAAGCGGTTTGTGCACGCCGCATTTTAAATCCTCAGCCTTAATGCCGAATTTTTCAGCAAATCCGCGTGCTGTTTCATAATGGCATTTTTCTCCGGCGTTTGAACCACAGGCAAGCGCCAGTTCTTCTTCCGTCAAATCAAGTCCGTAATAAATGGCAAGGCTTGCTTGAAGCGGTTTTTCGCAGGAGCGAAGGTAAAAGGGTTCTCCGGCGTCGTCACCAAAAGTTTCTAATACCTCGCCGGTTTTTGAAACTCTTGTGATAAAGCCGAAATGTTCTTCTTCAATTAAACTATCCCTGCTCTGACGGGTCAGGAGCGTTGGTTTTTGGTTTAGATTTTTTAGCATTTTTACCTTCAAGTTTTTCTTTTTCGGCTTCTTCTGCCTCAATAGCCTCGTGGTCCATTTTTTCCATAAGCGCATCTATTTTGTGATACGTCTTTTTCGTGACAGGGAAACAGTGCCAGCCGCTGAACATGCAGTAATCTTCCATATCCTGCTTTTGAATCTTTCTTGCAACGCGCGGCCATTTTTTGTCGGTTTTGTCGAAATCTTCAGGAATTCTGGTGACAACAATAAACTCATTGTGCGGATTTTCTTTTGACGTAAAGTAGTCCATATCTGTCACAATTTGAATATTCGCGTCATCGTTTGTATAAAGAATTACCTCTGAAGTCGCATAAATCGGGAAGTTTTTATCATTCTTAAAATAAATCGGAAGTTTAGATTCCAGTAAAGGTTTCATGTGTCCGAAATTGAAGTGTGCGAAATAAATGAATGACGCTACGGGTTTTGGTATAAAGTGAAGCGTGAGCGGCATTGAGTATACGACATACAAAAGCCCGAAAATAAAACTCCAGATTTTTGAGTCGAGGTTTACAATCAGCCAGATTACAGCCATTGCCATAATCGGGTACCCTGCCATTACATATCTCATATAGTCAAGGTGTGAAATAAATATGATTACATAACTCCAGATTGCTGCCAGTAGGGCCGGAAGAAGTAAGAAATTATATTTTGTATTTTGAAAGCTTTTGAATTTTTTCCAGTTTAATGCGGCAGCGAGCGCGCCTAAAACAAGTGTCGGGCAGTAGAACAGGGATTTATACATGAATCCGTTGTTTTTAACGAACCTGTCCCAGACTCTTTTAAGGTTAAACGGTGTGTCCTGAGGGAAGTCGTGGGTTCCGATAAAGTTGAAAAATCCCCAGTACAGGAGTTTTGCAAGAATCAGGTGGCCGATGAAAACCGTTACAAGCGCGATAATCCAGTCTGTGCGCTTCGCTTTCCACGATTTAAACAATAAACAACCGCCCAGAATTGCAATGTAAACTTCCGAATAATACGCAGAAAGTACAAACAGCGTCAAACCTAGTGTGCATAAAAAGAGGTTCCAGCCGTTATAAAGTTCTTCTTTATTTTCGATTGAATAGTAGATTCTTGTAAAAATATAGGTTGCAAGGATGAAAAATATCATTTGCAGCTGGTATTCACGCACAAACATTGTACACGAAATAGCACCGGCGTTGAGGAATGAAATTAGCATCGCTAACGGTATATGTTTGTCCTCTTTCAATATAAACCTTAGCAGTTTGAACATTACAAGATACGCAAACAACGACAGGAATATGTTAAACATTATACCGAAAATCTTCATAAATGACGGGTTAAAATCGTCTAAGCCGGAGTTATAAATTCTAAATAATGTATAGTAGAAATTTGAGTGGCCGTCGTCTTTGACAGATTTCCACATCATTCCTAAGTCTTTACCGAGTGACCCAGGGTTTGGCTTGAAGAAAATTTCTTTTAAATATCTGCCTTTGTATGTTTTGTTTGCTTTCAGACGGAAATAGTTCCATTTCTTTTTGAAAACTTCTCCGCTGTCATTGAGGTTAGAAGGCGTTGATACACTGTATGAAAACGGCTCATCTCCGACGATATTCCCTCCGAAAAGCCCCCAGTAAAATCTTACAAAAACTGCAAAAAGCAGTACCAATAATAATAAAATAATCTTTTTTGTACTCATAATATAACATTTTATCACGCAGTGTGCGGGCATGTCTGTAAATTTTTGTAAAAATTTGCTATAATAGGAAGGTGGAAAAAACTGATTTAAGGAAAAAAGCTAAAGTAATGAGACGCAGGCTGGATATTCAGGTGTTGAGCAGCACTGCGACGGCGAAAATCCGTGTTATGCCCGAGTTTTTGAGGGCGAAAAATGTTCTTTTATACTATCCGCTTGCGGATGAATTTGATTTTCTGGAGCTTTGTGATTGTGATAAAAACTTTTATCTTCCGCGCATTGACGGTGAAAATCTTCTTGTATGCCCTTATTCCTGCGGTTGTGAATTGCAGACATCGAAATTTAGAACCCTTGAGCCTTGTTCAGAACCCGTAGCCCCGCAGATTATAGATTTTGCCATAATTCCTTGCCTTATGGCGGATAAGAAAGGATTTAGATTAGGTTATGGCGGCGGGTTTTATGACAGATTTATCCCGTCATTAGGTGGGGATTGTGTGAAAGTGGTCGCGGTACCGCAAATGTTGCTTGTTGATGAATTGCCGGTTGAAAAGTTTGATTGCTGTGTTGATAAGGTTGTTGTGTTGCCGGCGATTACCTCACGATAGAAGCTACTGCTCGGCGAGAATTTGACTTTTTAAAAAGATATTCCATACTGTTGGTGATGTCTCTTTTACTGATAAAACTTTTCGGGTAGACCTATCCCGAGAAGAACCATTAACCGCCTTTCGACTCCTTAGGCGGTTTTTTTTATTATTGCTACATAAAAAGAGGCGCGGAGCAACGCTCCGCGCCTTGTAGTATTATTTAGAACGTAATTAACGTTTAACACAACGAACATTGTCGCTACCTGACCGCGTGTGTGGGAAGCGGTTGCCCGTATTGAAACTCTGGCGCCATGCTGTGCCAGACTCTCCAGAAGAAATGACAGAGCCGGACCAAAAACCACCGGACGCAATCCCAATAAGCTCTTTGTTGTAGAACATTGCGGAAAGTTCATCAATATTAGGAAGTCTGGATTCCACATCCATTTCGGTGCATGCTTCGCCGGCTTCAAATTGTTTTTTGGCAGCTGATATGTTTCAAGTTAACGGTACCGGAGCAACTACAACTGGATCAGAAGAATATATCGCAGTAATGAACCCAATATCTTTACCAACGGTGTTTGGCCCTTTGTTGCCGTTTAAGTCATAAATAAAGTTAGCACACATTTTGGGTTGAGCATAGTGCCAAACTGTTTCTTGCATATCGCTTTGGCAGTTCGGGTTGTAGTAAACTGCAATAGATTCCCCGTTCTGCGTTTCAAACGCCGCAGCAAAGGTGTCAATATTTTTTTGTGGATTTGTATAATTTGTTCCACCGCTACCGTTCGGGCCATCATTGAATGTTCCTGTAAACATACTGTTCAATTCACTTAATTTAGTCGGCCAAACTTTTTGGCTTCCGGCAAGGTTTGTGTAAGAAGTAACGATACCACAGTCTTCTAAATGGTCGTGGTCACAAATGTTGTTAATTTTGATAACTTTTGATAATCCTTCTGTAACAAAGGTTTCAGCGGCAGTGTCCTGCGCGCTTGTGGAATTACCTTCTGCGTCAGTTCCGGCAAGTTTGTACGTTCCGTAACCACCTAATGATGGCATTAACGCAAGTGCTTGAGAAAATCTTGCGTATAAAGCTTTTCGTTGTGTATTCCATGTTCTTTCGTTAATGTTGCCGGTCAAACTCGGCAATGTTATTGCGGCTACCACGCCGATAATTGTTAGTGATAGTAGTATTTCGGCCATTGTGAAGGCCAAGCCGAGCAGAGCCACGGAGCAAGGCTTGCCTTGCGAAGAGACGAGCG
>CAMUPF010000014.1 GCA_947090755.1 uncultured Candidatus Melainabacteria bacterium
ACTGCGGAGTTATGCGAGAGTCGAGCGCGCGACGCGGAAGACCGCGCTCTTTCGCACTCTGCCGAGCAAAACAATTGAGTATTGTTTTGCGAGAGGCGGCGCGAGCGTTGGCGTTTTACGCGAAGCGCAGTACCCACGTTACGCATTTACGATGGCAGAAATCCTGTTATCCCTCACAATCATCGGCGTAGTTGCGGCAATAACGCTTCCGTCACTGACCGGCAATATTAATGAACGCACATGGAACACCCAGCGCAAAGCGCTTTATGCAAGATTTTCGCAGGCGGTAGCTTTAATGCCCTCGTTGAACGGTTACGGAACCCTTACTGAGGGTAACGATTCAACATCAGCCGAGGACAATGCGGCTGAAACCTTTGTGACGGAAGGACTTTCTAAAGTCTTGAAGATTAACAATATCTGTGACGCTGACCACCTTGCGGATTGCGGTATTCCTAATCAGCTTACAACAATGAAAGGGGATGTTACCAGCGCGTTTCCAACCACTATGGGAATGCTCAATAGCGCAATAATAAATGTTTCCTGGAATGACTACAATGGAACCGGAATAGTTCACTCATATTCCCAGTTAAATACAAAAGCCGCGGCTTTTGAAACTCAAAACGGCGAAAGTATTGCTGTTTATTATAATCCTAATTGTATGACGCAGTTGCCATCAGGCGTTTTGCCGTTCGCCCAGCATATAATGTGTGCGAATTTTGTGTATGATTTGAACGGTAATAAAGGTCCTAATACTGTTGGCAAAGATATCGGTTTTATGACGGTGTTTAATTCTGTTGATCCCGTTGTCGTTGCACCGGTTCCGCTTGCACGTGATGGTGCGAAAGTAGCCCAGTTTGACGCAACAGCGGAATGTAAAAAGATTGATATAGAAAGCCGGCTTCCAAATAGAAACGAGATGTTCTCCGTTTTTATTAACCGTGAACTTGTCGGAATGAGGTCTGGTGTTTATTGGACTGCGCAGCTTTCAGTACTGGGGAATGCACCTACCGCAGAATATGTTGATATAAGTAACGGTCATTCAGCAGGCTGTACCAGAACAATTCCTGAAAATGTCCGATGTGTAAAACGTTAATCCAAGCCCGCGTAAGCGGGCTTTGTTAATTTTTGTAAATTATTTGCTGGAGAATCAGCAAAAATAAAAATTGAGGGATTTTGTATGATTACAAAACTCCCTTTCTTTTATAGTACAAACTAGACTATAAATAATACCAATAACATAACCAAAATAACCAACCTTGACCCCGATCATAGGGGTCTTTTTTTGCGGCTACGCCGATGTGAAGTGCCGGTGCAGACACACGTTAGTGTGGCTGGCAGGGCACGTAACATAATATCAGCGACGTTTCAAATTTAGCAACAGCGAAGCTGTTGATTTAAATTTGTCAGGAGCAGAAAGTGCTAATCAAGAGTGAATTAATTCCCTCTTGCAAAAGAAAATGTTCATGCTAGTATAATAAAGTAAACATTTCGCCCTGGTAGCTCAGCTGGATAGAGCAACCGCCTTCTAAGCGGTAGGTCATGCGTTCGAATCGCATCCAGGGTAAATAAGGCAGGATAACTTTTGTTATCCTGCCTTATTTCTTGTGATAGCGATGAGAAAGCCTTTTTTGCGTTCGAGCGGGAGCGAGCTGAGGGCGGAGGCTTGTCGGCAAAATAGCAAAGCTATTGCAGACGACAACCGCAGACCCGTTAAACGCGAGCGACCAAGACAATCGCATCCAGGGTAAATAAGACAGGATAAATTTGTTATCCTGTCTTATTTTGTATATGTAATAAATTTGTAACATGCTTCCTATAAAAGGGGGATAACGCTTTACAATTTAATGTATTTCAGGTAAAATTCCACTATAATTTTCGATTATTAAAATAGGAATTAGTGTAGTATGAATGGAATTTTTAAGAATACGCTTGCGATTGCAGGTTTATTGTCAATTATGACATTTTCAGCAGCCAGTGCTGATGACAGGCTGATTATGGATAAAGACGTTACTCTTATTATCCGGAATTTCTCCGGAATTTCTACAAGTAACGCCGGTAATGGCGGTGCGATACTTAACAACGGGTATAATTTGAGTATACTCGGAGGTTCTTTTAGTAATAATATTTTAGAAGCTGCCAATCAGGCGGTATTTGGCGGTGCTATTTATCAGGCCGGCGGAACTTTGACGATTGCGAACGGAGTTGTTTTTGATGGCAACAGGGTTCAGAGTGTTAGCCAGAGATATGAAGGCTGGGATGGTCAGGATGGCCCTGCGGGTGGCGCTATTTATATTAATGCGGTAAATGCTACTATCGGAAACGTTACTTTTAATAATAACCATGCGCTAAATTCTGTTAATGGCGATGAATCTAACGGCGGGGCGATGTTTATTCAAGGTGCGCCAAGCGTTGCAATGGGTAATGTCGTTTTCTCAAATAATTCTTCTGTAACCAGAGGCGGCGCGATTTATAACGGCGACAGTCTTGTTGATATTGAAAAAGGTGAATTTACCGGAAATACCTCCGGCTCCGGCGGTGCGGTATGGATGTATGATGTTACCGGAAACACCGTGTTGAATACCGGTAACGGTTCAAAATTTGATTCTAACCGTGCGACAAGCAGTCATGGCGGCGCAATCGCTAATTATAACGGTGTTGTTAATGTTGAGGCAAATAATACATTTAGTAACAACACAGCGGCTAATAACGGCGGTGCGATTTATAATGCCACTTATTATTCAGAAAGACCTGCTACCACAAACATTGCGGGCGGAACTTCTTTTACCGGAAACTCTGCGCAAAAGGGCGGTGCAATTTATAATTCAGGCCTTTTAAATCTGGATTCTACAGCAGGTGACATAACCTTTTCAGGCAATACTGCACAGCAGGGAAGTTCTGTTTATTTAGACGGAACGGCCGCTAAACTTACCTTAAAAGGCGACAGCAACAGCGTTATTTTTGAGGATGACGGCGCTATTGCAGGTAATGGTAGTGTTGAAAAAATCGGAAACGGCACTGTTTCATTCAAAAATAATACAAATGTTTCTGGATTTACCGGAAAATACACTCATAAGGGTGGGAAATTAGAGTTAAGTGACAGTTCAAAGATGTTTAATAACTATGAAATTCAAAATGGTGAATTTTATATTGTAAACGGCTCGTCAGCAACAATCAATGCTACAAATAAAGTTGTGGCTAAAGGTGTTGACATTACTGTTGGCGGTTCGTCAATTACAAGGGCCGGATCTGAAAATGCCGTTTTAAATCTTGATGGAGTCAGGATTGGTGATAACAATGTGTTAAATGTTCTTGGCGGCGGGCAGGTTAATGTCGCAAAAAATTCATCGCTGATTTTTGATAGCAATAATGCGTGGGAAGGTGATGTTAATAATGCCGGTTCAGTTGTTCTTGACGGATTTACGCATTCAACGGCGAGCGGCGGTGGAAACTATGTTCAGAACAGCGGGTCGCTGGCGTTAAATAATGGTTCTACCTTAACTCTTGGTAATGCAGAGAGTAAAATTACGAACGGCACTGTTTCAGTGGGTTCAGGCAATACGCTTAATGTAGAAGGCGGTTCTGTAATTTCAGGCGGCCAGACAAATGTGGGCGGTGCTTTGAATGTCGGGAATAACGGCGCAATTACCGGCGGAACTACCACTGTTCAGAATGGCGGCAATTTGTCTGTAAATTCTGGTGGCTCAATATCTGGCGGGACAACATCCGTTCAGAACGGAGGCAACCTGAATGTTAATGCAGGCGGCGCTATTAACGGAAATGCAAATACAACAATTCAATCAGGCGGTACGCTTACTGTTAACGGCGGTACGATTAATTCTACCGGTAAAACTGATATCCGGACCGGTTCATCTCTGGTAATGCAAAATAATGGTAATGTTACTTTGCACAAAGGTGATAACTGGAGCGGTTCGATTACCAATAACGGTAGTACTTTGACATTAAATAATCTCAGTCATAATACATCAAATGGTGCTTATACCCAGTCAGGCGGTACATTAAATCTTGATAACAATTCTTCGTTATCACTTGACGGAAACGGTTCTATTACTGACGGTATAATTAATGTAACGGATTCATCATTTATTCTTGATAATGGCGGCACCGTAACCGGCGGTACTATTAATATGGGCGACGGGTCTATCTTTGATATGAAAGAAGGCGGCGTTATGAGCGGCGGTAAAGTTGAATTTACCGGTGAAAACACTACTATTAATGTTAATGGTACGGTTATTGCGGACGCAGTTTTTGATATTACAAACGGAAAAGTCGCTATAGGTCAAACCGGTAATTTGACGGTTAATAGCGGAAGTACAACCGGAGATTTATGGGATTCAAACGCTTCGGTAGAACTTAACGGCGGTACATTTAATTTTGAAGGTACCAAAAACGGCGGTAACGGAACATTTATCGGGAACTCCGGAATATTAAATGTTGCCGGCGGTTCTCAAGGGCTGGTTATCGGTGAAGGCGGATTGATTTCCAACAATGTAAATACAACGATTAATAACGGTTCATTGCTTGATATCTCGGGTGGTGATGTTTCATTAAACAGCAGTTCTGTTTGGAACGGTAATGTTAATATTTCTAACGGAAATCTTAATTTGAACAATGCTTCTAAGGCTGCAACGGGTCAGTATGTTCAAACCGGCGGTACTACAAACCTTGTCGGTAACCTTGATTTGAATAACGCGAATGATTCTGTGACCGGCGGAACGTTAAATATCGGTTCTGCGTCTGATGTTGGTGCTATAAATATGTCTAATGGTGTAATCGGTTCTGATGCGGCCTTGAATATTGCAGGTCAGGGTGCGTTAAATATCAGCGGCGGTGAGGCGACATTGAACGGTACCGGTGACGGGGCAGATAGCTGGGCAGGCACTGTTGATTTGACCGGCGGAACGTTAAACCTTAACGGAATCCAAAATGATAACGGCAAGCTTCTTGCATCCGGCGGTGCGTTGAATGTTACCGGCAGTGAATTAACACTTGCTAACGGAAGTAATATTACATCAGGCAGTGCGTTGAATCTTGCGGGTGACAGTATACTGAATGTTACTAACAATGGAAGTCTTGCACTTGGTACCGATTCTGTCTGGGCCGGTGCTGTAAACCTCAATAATGGTGGTATATTCACTTTTGAAGGCACAAAAGACGGAACACAGGGCGCATTCAATGGTCAAGGAGGAAATCTTGTTATTTCCGGAGGTTCACAAAATTTTGTAGTCGCAGAAGGTAGTTTAATCTCTGACGCTGTAAATACGACAATCAACGGTGGTTCAGTTCTTGATATTACAGGTGGTGACGTTGCGTTAAATAACAACACCGTTTGGAACGGAGATGTAAATATTTCATCAGGTAACTTAGCGTTAAATAATGCGTCTAAAAATTCCGGCGGTAAATTTAACCAGACCGGCGGAACATCAACTGTTACAGGAAACTTTGCACTGAATAACACTGACGATTCAGTAACGGGCGGAACTTTCAATATAGGTGCGGAAGGTAGAAACGGCACGGTTAATCAATCAGCCGGAACAATTGCTTCAGATGCAATTGTTAATATTGCAGATTCCGGAACATTAAACATCACCGGCGGTCAAACTTCTTTGACAGGTACCGGCGATGCGGCTGATAACTGGGCCGGAACAATCGGTCTTGCACAAAGCGGTGTTTTAAACCTTAATGAAATAACTTCTAACGGTAAATTGATGGCTCAGGGCGGAATTCTTAATATTACCGGCTCTGAACTTACAATTGCAGATGGCAGCCTTATTGCAAAAGACGCTGATGTGGCGTTTTCTGCCGATAGTATTTTAAATGTTGGTAACAACGGAGGTGTTGCATTCGATAAAGACAGCGAGTGGGCAGGTACTGTTAATCTTAAAGGTGGTGCCCTTGATTTCGCCGCGCAGTCAAACGGTGCATTGCACGCTGAGTCCGGTAGATTTACTTCTTCTGCCGACAGTATTCTGAATATTGCAGGCGGAAGTTATATTGAAAACGCTGTTAATACGAATATTCAAGGATTGTTGAATATTTCCGGAACCTCCGCGGAGGATACAGGCAGAGTTGCTCTCAATGACGGGGACACTTTGCTTGGCAATACGAATATTAATGATTTTGGTATTCTTGATATAGGCGACAATGTAAATATGGGCGGAAGCGGCCAGAAAATTACATTCGGCGGTGCTGATTCTACAATGAACCTTGTTGGCAATAATAATCTTGACCTTAAAGCTGAACTTGTCGGCGCGAATGGCCAAATTAATAAAGAAGGCTCCGGTGACGTAATTTTCTCCGGCGGAACAAGTAATTTCACCGGCAACATGCTAGTTGATAACTCCGGTAACCTGACTTTTGTTGACGCTGACGGCTTTGGCGGCAACCTTGAATTCGGAAATATTGACGGCAAAAAAATAGGTATTTTCGCTGATAAGATTCAAGGCGCAATTAATCAGGATAAAAATGCCGAAATTACTTATTCAACATATCGCGATATTGATTTGTTCTTTAATGATAAAGTACAGGTTTCTGACGGAAAACTTATTGCACTTTCCCACGCCGGAAATGACATAGTGTTCAACGAACTTGTAGAAGTTACAAATGGTGCTTCTTTCCTTGCTCAGAGCGGTCGTGACATCGAAGTGAACACAAACCTTTCGGCTGCCGGCTCTGCTGATGGTAAAAGGGCTTATGTGGGCTTAATCGGAAACAGCGTTGCAACAAAAGATATTACTGCTGATAATACTTTGATTTTTGCAAATGCTCAAAAAGCTGTGTTTGAAAACCTGAATCTTAATAATTCAACATTGCAAATGGCACAGAACGGATTCCGCGCTGATAGCATTTCGCTTGCCGGAAATTCTGATGTGCTTATGATGAATGGAACTCTAAACGACGCGAATGCTGATTATATTACCCTTGCAGATGGCGCGACAGGTAACTTCTCAATTGATATTTCGCCTAGAGATTGGAAATCCGACAGGATTCTTGCAGGCGCCATTACCGCTGATGGTAAAGGAACATTGAATATCAGTGATTTCCAATTCATAAATAAATGTCCGATTGACAAAAATGTTCCAATTACGGTATTCAATACTTCAAATCCGGGCTATGAAAACATAATGTTCACTGCAACGAATAAAGAAGTATTTACCCCTATCGGTTATTACGGTTTATTCCCTACAGGTGCCGGAAACGGAACATTCAGAGCGTCATTGACAAGATACAATCCGCAGGTGTTTAGAGGACAGGTCGCAACAATCGCCAGCTGGCAAAACCAGCTTGTCGTGAACAATATTCTGTTTGATCACGTTCAAGAAATCAACATGCAATATCTTTCACAGTCCAACCCTAACAAATACGCTGCGGCTTATCCGCAATTCGCACCGTATCAATATAATAAAAAAGACGGCAGTCTTTGGGTAAAACCTTTCGGTGTAGTTGAACGCATGGGGATGACTCAGGGCTTAAACGTAAACAACACTTACTGGGGTGCATTAATCGGTGCGGACTTCCCTGCGCTTGATTTGAAAAAAGGCTGGACAATGCTTCCAACCGCATATATCGGCTATACCGGCGGTCACCAATCATTTAATGGTGTTGGTATGACCCAAAACGGAGGTCAGGCAGGTGCTATGGCAACCTTTATGAAAAATGAATTTATTGGTTCCATCCTTGCTTATGGCGGCGGTTTCACAAATAATATGGATGTTGCAGGATTTACCGACAATACAGGAAACTGGTTTGCGGGTACAGCGGCAAAAGCGGCATACAATTTCCATCCTTCAAAACACTTTATTATCCAACCGACATTCTTGGCATCATACAATTACTACGGTCAACAAAATTGGCATACAAACTTCGGTGATATGAGTATGCGTGCGGATATGATGCACGGGGTTAACGTTGCACCAGGAATTAACTTTATTTACGGACGCGAAACATGGAGTGTTTACGCTACAATCCAATACTTCTATAACATTCTGGGTTACGCCGGCGGCCGTGCAGGTAATGATGTATGGCTTCCGCACGTCAGAATGCGCCACGGCTTCTTGCAATATGGTATAGGGGCTACAAAAACTTGGAAAGACAGATTCAGTGCATACTTCCAGTTCATTATCAGAAATGGTGGAAGAACAGGGGTCGGCTTCCAGGGTGGTCTAAACTTCAAGTTATAATAAACCAAAAGAGGCAATCGAAAGATTGCCTCTTTTAAAATTATTTTCTTTCTGTGATTGAATCAATAATCAGGCCGAGGAATGATAGGACCAGCGAACCTAAGAGAGCGCTAAGGAACCCGTCAATATGCACCCCCGGTGCGAAGTGACCTGCGAGTATGAATAAAAGCGCATTGATGATAATTCCGAATAACCCGAGTGTTAAGAGGTTTATCGGCAGTGTAATGATTGTTACCAGAGGGCGGATAAATATGTTAATTAAAGCCATAATTACGCAGATTAACATTGCGCTTTGAATATTAGCGACATCAATCCCCGGTACAATCCAACCAACAAGCATTACTGCAAGAGTGTAGAGAATCCATCGTAAAAGTAGTATCATAATTTTCCCTTTCTGTTTATTTTATGAATAACAGATTTTCAAGGGAAAATCGATACCCTTACGGGTTATTTTTTAGAATAATCTAATCCCACGCAAAATTGCAGCCAACGCTTACGTCGCCTAAATTCACGTAACGGGAGAGTATAAGTCTTGATTCCAAATCCGTGCAGTGGCAAGGGTAAATCTTTTCTACCCCCTGATTTTTAAGATATTGGCCTAAAGCGTTAATCTCATCTGATGAACGATTGATAAGATAAATTCCACCGATGATAGTTTTAACTTTGTTTTCACCGGTTACACGTTTAGCGTGTTCTATTATGTTTTCCACTCCGCTGTGAGAACAGCCTGAAATAACGACAAGACCGTCGTCGGATTTGTAACAAAGAGCGGTTTCATCAGGTGCATAATCCGGTTTTACGGCTCTTTCAATAGGAATACTGCCTAAATAATATAAGTTTTTACAAAGTTTTTCAGGTTCTTTGTTAACATTTATGTTGAAAATTTCATCAATACTATCTTTTTCAAGGCGAACATTTTCTTCACCGTGGGCACCTTCCTCTACAATTTCCTCTTCAAAAATATCGGGATGGGCAATAATATTTTTAGGGTTAAATTTTAACCCTGTATTTCTTAACTTCTGGTATAAAAGCTGCAATTTTAAAAACCCGCCTATATGGTCGGTATGACTGTGGGAAATAACGATATCGGTTACGTATTTCAAATCAATTCCCATTTTGTGGGCGTTGTTTATAAACGCGTCAGTAGTGCCGCAGTCAAAAATGAGTTTTTTATCTGCTTCTTCAATATAGAACGAAAGACCATGTTCAGGGGTAAGTTCATTACCCATGTTTGTGTTATTATCCACCAGTACAGAAAGTTTCATATATGTTATAATATAGTATGTTTCAACTCTTGTCAAGCATGCGAAAGGATTATATATGTTTGAGAATAAAAAAGTAAATTTTGATAAACTTGTGCAATACGGTTTTGCCTGTGTGCACGGGAAATATATTTATAAAACAGAATTATTGGACGGTGAGTTTTGTCTGACTGTTTGCGTTACGAATAAAGGTGATGTGGGTACTGAAGTTGTTGAAGTTTCTACTGGCGAACTTTATACGTTACACTTGATTGAGGGCGCCAACGGTTCATTCGTGGGAAAAATCCGTGAGGAATACGAAACGGTTTTACAGGATATCGAGGAAAAATGTTTTGAATTGGATGTTTTCAAATCTCCGTATACAAGACAGGTTATAGATTTTGCGCGAAAAGAGTACGGCGACGAGCCGGAATATTTATGGGAAAAGTTTCCGGATAATGCTGTTTTGCGTCGCAAGGATACATCTAAATGGTACGCTGCGATTTTGACTGTTAAACGTGAGAAACTCGGTCTGGAAGGAGATGGAAAGGTTGAGGTTATTGATATAAGAATGAACCCGCAGGAACAAGAATCGTTGGTTGATAACAAAACTTATTTTGCGGGTTATCATATGAATAAAAAACACTGGTTAACTATCGTACTTGATGGCTCTGTCGGAATTGAAGAAATTTATTCCCGTATCCGGACGAGTTATTCTCTTGCGGTTAAATAGCGATTAATTATATCATAATGTTAGAAGAATTTTACTTGATTTTTTCAGCAGGTCAATTGCCCATCTTGCAATAACAATACCGCCGGTTAAGCCTATTACCGGATCAAGAAATACCAAGCCGAAGTATTTGCCCAACAATAACGCTGCAATTGCAAGCAATGATGTAAACGCGTCAGCCAGAATATGCATATACGCAGCTTTATAATTGAGGTTTTCGTGTTCGTGATGATGGCAGTGGTTATGCTCGTGTGAATGATTTTCTCCCATAAGCAAAATGCAAACGGCGTTAACAATCAAGCCAATGACTGCAACAATAATCGCGTCTGAAAAAGAGATTGATAACGGATTGAAAAAGCGTTCAATAGATTCCCCAATTATTCCGAGGGATGTGAAACCTAATAAAATCGCGCTTGTATACCCGCCAAGAGCATTGAACTTTTCTTCTTTGTTTTTAAATTTCATTGCAAAATAACAAACAATCACAGTGATGAAAAGTGCAACCGCGTGTGTTCCCATGTGGAATCCGTCAGCCAGCAAGGCCATAGAATTGGTTATAAACCCAAAATAAATTTCGGCCGCCATCGTTAATAAAGTAACGCCAATAACCAACTGTGTTTTCTTCAATAAAATATTGCTATTCATAATCCACCTCAACAGTTTAGCACGTATTCAACTATTAGTATTATAATTGAATACCTGCTCAACTGTCAATCGTTGTGACTGTGAATTGTTGCATTTCTTAATAATAGTTGAATTGTTGTTCAATCGTTGTTATGATGAAAATGGAGGGAAGTTATGACTAAAAAACAAACAGATTGCGTTGCACATAATTTAGAACTTGTCGAAAAAATGAAAGGTACAATGCCTGATGAAAACTTATTAGCAAGTGTTGCGGGTTTTTATAAGATTATGGGAGATTATACAAGAATTAGATTGTTATGCGCACTGGAGGGGGCTGAAATGTGCCTGTGTGATTTGTCTGTTTTGCTGGATATGACAAAATCTGCATTATCCCATCAGTTGAAAGCGTTAAAAGAAGCCCGCCTTGTTAAATCCAGAAAAAGCGGTAAACATGTTTTTTATTCACTGGATGATAATCATATAAAATTGATTCTTGATATGGCAATAAGCCACTTGCAGGAAAAAGTTTAGCTTGTTTGCGCTCGAACCAAGAAGGCTCACGCCTTAGTTGGTTCTCAAGCATAAAGAGTTTGTGGCAAAAAAATACCGACACGAGGTCGGTATTTTTTTGCAATACCCCCCCCCAGGTTCTCTTGCTCACTCGCGTGTAACGGCAATTCCGCGTTTTGTTTTTAGCGGCCCTGCCGCTTCAAACAAAAGCGCTTCAGCCTCAGCTCGTTCGCGCTGGACTCTCACAGTTGGTTCTCCCCTCAACCCAAAAAATTCCATATAAAAAGCGGGTATAAACCCGCTCTTTATATGGAAAAACTCCCCAGGTTGGACTCGAACCAACAACCTACCGGTTAACAGCCGGTTGCTCCGCCATTGAGCTACTGAGGAATCTCTCTATATTCTTATACTACATCAAACATTTTTTTTGTAAAGACCCTTTTATTAATTTATTGTTAATTTTTTTATTTTTTAACACGCTTATTATATAATGTTATATGTATAAAAGGAGAATTTTATGGAAAATAACGAACAAAACAACATCGTTCCTCGCAACACCGGAAATCCGGCCTTTAATCCCGAATTTCTGGCCGATGAAAGAGTGCTTGATGGCGAGCCAATGACCGTTAACGGTACTATTAACAAAACAGCTATCAGTTTGTTACTTGTCTTTATTGCGGCGGCTTTTACATGGAATTTGGCGGCTAAAGGGTTTATGGATCTCGCGCAGGGACTTACGGTTGTTTCTTTAATCGCGGCCTTCGTTCTCGGGTTCGTAATCATTTTTAAGCGGACTTCATCGGTTATTCAGTATCTCGTTCCTGTCTATGCATTGCTTGAAGGTACCTTCCTTGGAAGCGTTTCTTATATGTTTGAAGCTTCTTTCCCAGGGATTGTTCAAACTGCAATTAAAGCTACACTTTTATGTGTTGCGGTCATGCTTATTCTTTTTAGAACAGGAGTTATCAGAGTTACGGAAAAACTCCGTGCGGGTGTAATTATGTGCACTATAACTGTTGCGGGTGTTTATCTTATTGATTTGATTTTGAGTTTGTTTGGAATAAGAGTTCCGGCGATTAATGCAGCGACGCCGTTCGGTATTGGTCTAAGCATTTTAATTGTTGGCATTGCCGCATTTAACCTGTTGTTAGATTTTGATTTTATCGAAGAGGCAAGTCGCCGCTTAATGCCAAAATACATTGAATGGTACGGCGCATTTGGTTTGATGGTTACGATTGTATGGTTGTACATCGAACTTTTAAAACTTTTAGCGAAACTCCAACGCAGACGTTAATTAAAAGCTCCCATAAGGGAGCTTTTTTATTGACAAACGCAAAAACATGGTACATAATGATTGTAAAAGAAAGGATGAAATTATGAAAAAACATAGTAATGTATCAATTTGTGCAGGGGGGGGGGGGGCCGGCTGAGCCGGTTCTATATACGGGTTCCGAGCTTGCGGACGACGTGAAAATTAACGCGAAGGGCGGAGAGCCGGCGGGGCTTGCTTTTACGATGGCCGAAATCCTGTTATCTCTAACGATTATTGGTGTAGTAGCGGCGATAACGCTTCCGTCGCTGACCGGTAACATAAACGAGCGCACATGGAATACACAGCGCAAGGCGCTTTATGCAAGGTTTTCTCAGACAATCGCTCTGATGCCATCGTTGAATGGTTACGGAACATTGAGCGCGACAGAAGATACAGCGGCTGAAACTTTTGTTACGGAAGGCCTGACCAAAGTTCTTAAGATTAATAATATATGTGATGCGGACCACCTTGCTGACTGTGGTGTTCCTGCAAAAGTCACGACTTTAGACGGAACTTCTGTTTTTTCTATCCCATCTACGTTGCTTGCTTATAATGATATTTTTTCTATAAGTGCTTGTAATTCAGGTGCAGCAGACATAAATTCTGAAGGATATTGGACGTATGCGCAGCAGGATACAAAAGCTGCAGCATTTGAAACTCAAAATGGTGAAAGTATACTGGTTTACTATAACCCCAATTGTCAGGGGGCAATGGGGGATACTGCCGGCTATTTTGCACAGCCTAAGATGTGTGCGAATTTTGTGTATGATTTGAACGGTAATAAAGGCCCGAATACTGTGGGCAAAGATGTAGGTTTTATGACTGCCATGTATCCGTCAGATGCAATCGTTGTAGCACCAGTACCTCTTCAACGTTATTATCCTCAAGCTGTTGTTCAGCCTGTCGCCGGTGAAAAATGTAAGGAAATGGATTCTGAAAGCCGAGTTCCAAACCGTGATGAGTTGGCTTCTATGTTTTATAATGAAAAACTTTTGGGCGCCTTTAAAGGGCACTACTGGTCAAGCACCATTGAATATGATGTATCAAATGGTTCCCGTGCTTGGATTCAGTATTTTGATTATGGCCGTCATTTCCCTTTTCAACGAGATGGCTTGGGCTTTGTATGGTGTGTTAAAAGGTAGAGGCTATTACCTCTTGTAACGAAAAGTTACACAATTTCGCACTACTTGCCTAAATTTTTTTTATCAGGTATAATGGCATGGTGTAGTAACACAGTTTAATTATTTTAATTGAAGAGGAAAGAAAAGATGAGTACATTAGAAAAAGTTAAAAAAGTTGTAGTTGATCAATTAAGCGTAGATGAAGCAATCGTTACTCCTCAAGCTAGTTTTACTGGCGATTTAGGTGCTGATTCTTTGGATACAGTTGAATTGGTTATGGCTTTGGAAGAAGAATTCGGCTGCGAAATCCCTGATGAAGAAGCTGAAAAAATTCAAACAGTTCAAGACGCTGTTGACTACATCGAAGCACATAAATAGTTTTATTTCGGCAATTGAGCGCTTTTATCTCAATTGCCGATTTTTAAGCCGTTAATATTAAAAAAGGTATTAAGATGACTAAGAAAAGAGTTGTAATCACAGGATTGGGTGTGGTTTCTCCTTATGGAGCTGGTGTTGATAAATTGTGGACCAATCTTGTTGAAGGTAATAGCGGAATAAGCGTTCCTGACCTCGTGGATATTGAAAAACACGTTGTTAAAATCGCAGGCGAAGTTAAAAACTTTAACCCTGAAGATTTTATGGAAGCTAAAGACGCGAAAAAGATGGATAGATTTATTCAGTTCGCTATGGTTGCGGCTGATGAAGCTGTTAAAGACGCTAAGCTGGAAGATTTAGGCGACATTGACCCTTATCGTGTTGGTGTTATGGTTAGTTCTGCTGCCGGCGGCTTTATTACTTTTGAAGAAAACCATAAAAGAATTATTGAAAAAGGGCCGAATAAATGCTCACCTTTCACAATTCCGATGATGATTGTTAACATGCCATCAGGCAGAATTTCAATCAAACACGGGTTCAAAGGTGTTAACAAAGTTGTTATTTCTGCATGCGCGACAGGTACTCACTCTGTTGGTGACGCATTCAGAACTATTCAATACGGCGATGCTGATATTATTTTGGCAGGCGGCGCGGAAGCTACTATTTGCGACGTTGGTTTAGGCGCATTCGCTTCTGCAAGAACACTTTCCAGAAGAAATGATGAGCCGACTAAAGCTTCAAGACCTTATGACAAAGACCGCGACGGTTTTGTAATGTCAGAAGGTGCCGGCGTTCTTGTTCTTGAAGAATATGAACACGCTAAAAAACGCGGCGCTAAAATTTACGCTGAAATCGTTGGTTACGGTCAATCTGCTGACGCGTATGACGTTGTTGCTCCTTGCCCTGAAGGCAACGGTGCTACAAAATCAATGGAATTTGCGCTCAGAGATGCGGGTATTAAACCGGAAGAAGTTGATTACATCAACACTCACGGAACAAGTACAGGTCTTGGCGATGTTGCCGAATCAATGGCCGTTGCAAGAGTTTTCGGTGACAAAACACAAAACCCTCACCTTCTTGTAAGCTCTACAAAGAGTATGCACGGACACATGCTTGGAGCAACAGGCGCTGTTGAAGCTATCGCTTGTATTAAATCAATTAATGACGGAATTGTTCCGCCGACTATCAACCTTGATAATCAAGACGAACATGTTGCTGATTTGGATTACGTTCCTCACAAGGCTCGTAAGGCTGAAGTTAATATCGCTCTTTCAAATTCATTTGGATTTGGCGGTCAAAACGCAACTATTATCTTGAAAAAAATATAGTTGAAAATAAATTATTTTAAAAAGCCCTCGCTTTTAGCGGGGGCTTTTTGTGTTCGCAAATTTTTCTTTGCGCATGTTTTAATAAATTAAAGTAGTGTGAAAGGAAATATTATGCAGGTTAGAAATGATATTCAGTCAATAAATAGAACGCAGAAACCGCTTCGTAATGTACCCTCGTTCGGCAGGAGGGGGGGAGTTACTTAACCGTTTAACACAGGTCATACCGGACACAAAAGTTTCTAAAGGTTTGACTCAGTTGGATAAAAATTGTTTTCAAAGTTATGTTTATTCCATGAAATTTAAACTCGGCACAACCGCTGAGGAGATTAAGGCGCTCACTAAACTGCAAGGTGAGGATTTTGTGATTGGTGCGTACGATTTGTTAACGAAGAAAATGGGAATTCCTGATGAGATTAAACCGCCTCTGATTCCAAAACAACAGTCTGCAACAGCTCCGATGGCATATATGTTTAATTATAATGCTATAGCTTTAAATCCTGATTTATCTACTTTGTCGCAAGGTATGATTTTTAATGGGCTGCGTCATGAACTCCAGCATTTCAGGCAGAATATGGATATTTTCAGGCATGAAACTTTAGGGGAAAAAGTTGTAGATATTCATGTAAACGGCCTCATTAATACCGAAAAAGCTACGGTTAAACATTTACTTACAAATATGAGTTTGGACGAAATGGTTCAGCAAGGTGTTATTCAAACACAAGAGGTTTACGATGCCATGGTTCGTTATAAGAAATGTCTTGAAAACAACGACATCGCCGCTTTTGATAAAGAAGTTGAAAAATTGGCACCTGAATTTCGCCAGCAGGTAACAGCATTCCGGCAGAAAGTGATTGATTTTATGGGGATTATAAAAACCGGAACAAAAGAAGCTGAAAAAGCCGAACACTATCTTAACGATTTTCAAAATACAAACTATTTTGATGGTGGTGACAAAGTTGATTATGCTAAGTATTTTGCCTCAGGAATTGAGCAAGAAGCTTTAATCGCCGGAGAACGTGCAGATTTTGAGTTTTCCGGCGAGGGCTGTATGGTTAAATTTTCGAAAGACAAATTCAAAGCGGCTATGGCTTCGAAAGATGCGGAAGTTAAAAAGATGTTGGATGATTTGGAACGCGCTGAGGGATAAGCACCGGCTTACGCATCGCGCTATTCCGCCTGTGTAAATTTTTGCCAACGGCGCACTCGCAAAAATTCGCTCCTGACAAAATTTAAGCTAGTGTTAATAACACTAGCAAATTTTGAAACGTCGCTATCGTAGTGCTCACCTGCTTGTCACACTCACGTGTGCCAACACCGTGAGCACCGGCTTACGCATAAAAAAAACGACATCTGTTAGAATGTCGTCGGAAATCAATAGGAAAAGGGAAAGGAAAAATTAGTTATGTGTAAGTCTTTATAAATATAAACGCTACGCCCTCGCGATAGACGCCACCGCTCGCGTTAGCGGTCAAGAGCGCGGTCTTGACCGTCGCACGCTCGTCTCTTCGGTTGCTTCGCAACCTGCGTGGCTCTGCTCGGGCTACCCAAATGTTTTGAATCCGCCTTCAACGGCTTTTGCAATAACTTTGGATACTGCTTCTTTTTCGTTTGATACTGCGTTGTGTTCTGTATCAAGTTGTTTTAATCTTAATTCTAGGTTTTTGTCCTCCGCTTGAATAATCTCAATTTTTGCGTTAATTTCTTCGATTGATTGGTCATATAACGCTTTATCGTATTCGTACTGGTTCATAGCGTCTTCGTACGCGTCCTGATCGGTTACGGTATTTGTTGAAAGCGCATAAGTTTTGCCATCAATTTTGATATTGATATAACGTCCGGTTGAATCCTGTTCTAATTGACAGCCCGCAAGACCTTTAATTTCTTCAACTCTGTCAGCGGAACCGTTTTTGTACGCTGCGACAAAGGATTGTGTGTTGCCGCGTTCATCTAAGACGGCCCCTTGAACATCTTTTTGGTTATAGAAGATACCTTCATATTCACCTGTTGAGGTGTTTTGAACATATCTTACATAATAGCCGTCAGTGTTGCCGTGAGTGTCTTGTAAAAGTTTAAGGTAAGCTTGTTCTTCTTTGATTAAGTTAGCTTGCTGATCAGGTGATAGTGAATCATAGTATTCATCGACACCTTTTGCCGGTGCTGTACCTAAATCTCTCAATGTTACTGCGCCAATTTTATAAGTATTACCGGCTGCTTTAGTGATAATACTAGGTGATGCAGAAACGATAGAAAAGTCATCTGTCCAAGATTTGATGTAGCTGACCTTGTAAGAACCGTCTTTTTTCTCGTTATCATAAATTAAAGAGGTAATCTGGTTAGTCAGGGCTCCATCGTTGAAAGTGTATACCGTTTGGGTATATTCTTCGACAGACGGTGCAGTCGGAACTGACATACCTAACAAGTCGCTGTAGTATGAAGCGGATTTGTTAGAAAGAGCAGTTCTTTGTTGGTTAATCTGCTGTCCTTCATATTCAATGTTGTTCATTCTCGCAGTCAGTCCCAAAAACCGAGCTTGCGATGCTGCCATACCCATTGGTAACGCCTTTCGCGCCTTTAAGGCGCCCTTTCATTTGTACCGAATTACGTTCGACCGTGTTGTGTAATTCGTGAGTCTTTTGTGTTTCGTATCATGCATGTCGGTTACATGTTTTTAAAACTTTAGGAAATTGCTTCATGTAACTTAACACTTTGTAACATGTCGGTGAAAGGACTGCTATTAAAGGGCTTCGCGGTCAAGTTCTACTACGTGTCTGATTATTAAATGCGCCGTTAAAAGCAGGTAAGGGTTTATTTCGTTTGTGTTAGACATATTGATTGTCGCTTGAGTTTTAGGGGCTTGAGATTTTGATTGCTTGTGTGTGTAACTCAAAGATGTTTGCGCTGAATAATTTTTGTTTTCTGCGTCAAGACGGAGTGAAAGTTCGTCTTTTGGAAACTCGTCTGTACACTGGATATTAATACTTACTGCGTTTGCGTCTTCAAGTACAAGCATTGCGGTTACTTCGCCAAAGTTTACGGTTTGAATTTTTATTATCAAAATACTGTTGTCGGATTTTTCTTCATTTTTAGATTGAATTTCCAGTTCAAAGTCTACGCCTTGCTGGAGCGGAAGCCATGGGAGGTATAAAAGCATAAGCATTTTTAATGTCTGGGCGTTGTCTTTCTGTGAGGCAACGGCGACGCTGGCGTTAATTAATTTTGCAGCTTCTTTCATTTGCGAAACATCGTTGATACCGTTTTTGGCAGAATTTGCCATATTAATAATAATTTGTGTTATTGCTTCTTTCCCGTTGGCCTTAATCATCGCGGCAAGGTCGGCGATATTTATCATTCCGCCGGCAGTAATGGGAAGTTTTTTAATTGAGGCTTCAAGCTGTGTTAACATTGCCTGATTAAGTTTTGTGTTCTGCATTAATTCTGCGGAATTCAGCCCTTGAAGTTGTGCCAGAATCCGGGTTTGTGTTTGGGAAAGTTGCTTGCCGGCTAGAAGGTTCTGGTGCAAACGGGCTTGCAGTTGAGCATTGGTCAGATTTTTTTGAATTATATAAATTAATGCGTTAAAGTTTTTGGGAAACTTCATCATTTCTTTAATATAAGACGCGTTTTCTGTACTGCCCATTGCGGCAGATTGAAGATTTTGTGAAAATTGTGTTTGTGTCGTAGCAGGTTTTGGTGTTGCCGGCGTTGGTGTTGGAGAGGGCTGAACATTAGAATGTACTGCCGGCTTTTGTGGATTTGCCCGCAGTACATTCTTACCTGCTAGTTGAGTTAGATTAATTTTATTCTCCATACAATTATTTTAATTCATTTTTGAAGAAAGGCCATACTCTTTTACGAGTACATTTGGAAATTCCGTTCAATATTGCCGGACATAGCTTTTTTGACTGATTCGTATTCAGATTCAAGAGCGGAGTGTTCGGTGTCGATATTTTTAAGTTCCAAATCGAACATTTCGTCTTTTGCTTCAATTTGACGCATTGCCTTGTTGTATTCAGCTTCGGCAATTGTAGCGGCAGTTTTGTCGTTTTGTTCAATAATATCAGAACAGCTTGTGTATGTAATTGGCTGCCAGTTGGCTTCTGAATTGATTTGTTCCATTATAACGATACCGTTTTCGAGTGCGAACTGAATCCATTCGGTGCTGCTAGCAAGTCCTTTTGGTAACATTTGATATCCACATTCTTTAATTTTGTTAAAGAGATTGAGATACCAGGTAGCTTCTTCTTTAGCAGTAACCAACTTGCCGTTAGAATCTTCTTTCATATAACCGTAAATCGGTTCACCGAACAAGTCCATCATGGTGTCGATAACGTATGCATTGACTAGCGGAATAAAGTCTTTTTGGATAGAGCTTGCAGGAATTGTAACTTCTGTACCTGCTGAATCTGCAAGTTTTAGAACAATATCACTTTTCTTGTCCCATTTAGCGGACATTATATAGTCTAAGAATGCAGAAACTTCTTTGTCATTTTGGAATTCTCTATTAGGGTTGCCTAGGTCGTCTTCACCGAATACAATTTTGCTGATATTTTTAATTACATCACCTAATTGCAAATCATTAGCAGTAGTATTAGAAAGTATATTTTTTTCCTCTTGGGTGAAATCTTTCATTGTTCCATCTTCTGCAGGGTATTGGTTAACAAAATTGTCATTGTTGATTTTTGCTCCGTTTTGACAGATGGTAAGAATGCATTTCGCCGCCGCTTCTTTTAAGCTCTTTTTGAGTTCATTTAAAAGCTCTGTTATCGGTACTTCTCTGGATATTGTCGCAGTTGTAGGATTACCGCTTGTACCGCTGACAGGGAATGAACCGGTGTTAAAATCAGGGTATTTATATGTAAATTTACCACCATCACCATCATCAAATGCGTATTTCAGACTATTACCGTTGTGTTGAACATTTAATGTCGGGGTATTGCCATCAATTGTTAAAGCTGTCATTGCGGAACCGTTCCAGGTATAAAATTCGCTGGAGGCTGTTCCGGCTGTCGGAATTTTAGCATAGCACGGAGTAGATTCACCGGAAGGGTGTTCAACTCTTGCATAGTAATCAAATCCACCCATTGCATTAGGTATTTTAAGATATAATGCATTTGCATTGTAACCGGATGAATATAAACTTGTTATATTAGCTCCAAGGTAATCATTGATACTTCCGGACATATAGCCATAGCCGCCACTTGTAGATATATTGCTAAGAATGTCTTCACTTATAGTTGGTATCGTTAGGGTGCTTGCAAATGTAAAGTATTTTCTAATATCGTTCTCTAACGCTGTGTTTATAGCAGCGAAATTCGCGGGGATGCTAGTAAGGCTGTCAATAGCTCTGTATGTTTCACCGGCTTTTAATACTGCCTGTGCATAAGAACCCATTAATTGATTTCTTTGTGCGGCTTGTTGTGATATTGCTGAAGCCATTTGACTAAAAGAATCTACATAGGCTGCAAAGTCAGTATATTTTGATGTTTTAATAGTATCATTGTAAGAAGGTATTGCTGGGTTAGTTGTTTCATTGCCTTCATACATTTCACGTAATGTTGCAGAATCGAAGAAATTGTAGGTGCCGTCCTTTGTAGTGTTTGCAATAGCATTTCCTGCAGAGTCATATTTCGCATAATCTCCATCATTCGGTTCTGCGACGCCGTCACCATCAGGGTTACTATAAAAACTTTCATTTGTACGAAGCTGGTCGTCAAGTGTATCCCAGTATGAAGTTGTGTATGTAATACCGTATTGTTTTAAAAACTCTTCGCTATCTCCGCCGGAGTTTCTGTATTTTTCCGCATCTGATTCGGAAATCAAAATGTTTCCGGCTGTATTTGTTAAGCCGTACTGGTTATTGTATTGATTGAATGCTGTTAAATTATTGAATGTTAAAGGCACATTTTGTGCTTTATCATCTTTATCATAGTTCGCAAATACAAGGTTCGTTTTATTTAAAGCATTAATATAGTTTTCGCTTACTTTTGAACTGTCAGCAGAAAGACGCATTTTCTGATTGTTAATGAGTTGTGCTCTTAACTCATTATCAGAGATTCTTGATGTTATTGAGAGTAATCTTGCTTGAGATGCTGCCAATCCCATTGTAATCCGTTCCTTTCGTAAGTTCGTAATTGATTCCTTACATTCTTAGTCGGATTAATTGCTTTAATACTTCAATATTTTACGGGGTTTATTAAGAAATGTAACGGCGCTTAATTTATCAAACCGTAGAAGGTCGTCAGTGCACGTTCTTTATTTTCGTTAATGTATCGGATTTTTTCTTGTACCTCTTTCAGCGCGTGTTTTTGTGTTTTGAAGGAGGCGTTTTTTACTGAATGGAAAATTTCTGATAAAATCGCGCGTACAAGTAGTTTGAAGTCGCCTGACTCTTTCATTTGAGTAAGCATTGTTTTTAACTTATCACCGAAATCATGATTTTTGTTGATTTCTCTGACAAGACCTTCTTGAATTTTATTTCTTAATTCAAATATATTAGAGAAGTAAGTTGTTTCTGCTTTAATAAGGTTTGCGTTATCAGCGTTAGGAATAATTTTCATTTCACGCATAACTTGTGTGCAGAATTCATTTATTGTATTAGGTGGTGGAATTCGGGTTTTATTGTTGAAGATATGTTCATCAAGTTTTGCGGTAAGTTTTTCAAGCGCGGTATCGTGGCTCATGCCTTCCGGAAGAATGGCACCTTCCAGATTGGTTCGGGCAAGACTTCTGGAATTACCAAATATAAAATCTAAATGTCCCAGTGCATTGCGTGTGGCTGTCAGGTTGTCGTAGCGTAGAACATTCCCTAAATCCAAAAATGTAATAGGTTTTTCGAGGTTTTTGATATCGATAAAGATGTTTGCCGAATTCGGGTCTGCCTGAACAATTTTCTGCCCGCTGCGAGGGATTGAGATTAACTGTTCAATGAAAACTCTGTTGTAATTTAATAAAAGTTTTCTTACCTGTTCTTCCGTAAGTTCTACATTATTGGTTTGCAAGTATTCATCAAGCTGGTTTAAGCGTACACCATTTGCCTTTTCCATTACGTAAATGTTGTCCTTTATCTCCATAGGTTTTACAACATTGAATCTTTTGGCGTTTTGAGCCATAATTTCTGCAGCTTCTTTTTCTAAGGAAAGGTCACATTCTTTTGACCAGGCGCTGAACATTACATCAATGTATTTTTTCAGATATTCAAAATCTTCTTTGTTTTTTGCTATTTCAGATTTGGCAAGAAGTTTGTGCGCCTGTTCACGATCGGCTTCAATTTTTTCTTTATTGATACCTTTTTTCAAAAATTTAATAACAACTTCATTGCCTGTTTTATTTTCTTTTGCGAGGTAAGTTTCAGCTATTGTTCCGACGCCAAGTGGGTTTTCGCCTACAATAGAATACTTCTTGCCGTAGGTTTTTGTAATAAGAGCCTGTGCCTCTTCGTTTGTATATGTACGCGGACAAACTCCTTTAAGTTTTTTGATGAGGTTTTTCATTTCCGGCGTAATTTTAAACCCGCCGATTTCCTTAAGCCCGTCAATTTTTTTGTCAGGAAGTGTTTGAAGCCATTTGGTGACGAAAATGTTGCTGTCTACGATAGTGTTTTCGTTAAAATTGAGAAAAACAGTTACGAGTTTATTTTTAACCTTTGCCATGGTTGACTTACCCATACGGCGCGTAATTTCCTCCATATTAATACTACCGTATGGATTCTTGAAGGCTTTTAGGGCTTCGTTGTTTTCTTTTGCTTTTTTGCAGGCAAAATTCCAGGCTTTTATTGCTCCTTTGCCGCCTGTGGCAAGGGCTCCAAGACCTAACGCAGTGCCAAGCAGGTGAAGACCGGCGTTGTGTTTTTGAATTTGCAAATATTCATTCAGGTTTTTATTGTCGTTTCTTTCAGAAAGGTATCTTGCGCTTGTGGTGATTCCGGCGAGTGCCGGCAGGGTCAGAAGTATATGTGATGTTGCAAGAAGCGGAGACGCCAGTCCGTTTAAAGCTCCCAGTGCGAATTTATTTAAAAGCGAATGTTTTTGTTCTTTTTTTTCAGAACCTACGAATGGTTTCATCGCATAAGAAAGAATCGGGTTAAGAGCCGTGCCGGTTAAAACGGAGGCTGCGAGTGCGATGCCTGTTGTCTTTTTGCCAAGCCCTTTTTTAAAAAGTTCGGTGACAGAACTGAACTGCGTAATATTTTTAAACACAGAAAACGACGCACCGCTTACTATCAAATCCGTTGTAAGCCCTGCGACATCCTGCTTGACGTTACGGTTGTTTTTGTGCCGGTCAGCGCCTCTATATGAAATATAAGAGTTGTTAGAGTTAATATTTTGAACGTTCATTATCTACACATACCTGACGTTTATATAAAACTCTACAACAAAAATTTTTGCGTGAAAAGCCAAGAGGGTTAATAATTCTTAACTTAGTAGGGGTTCGTAAAACTCAATGTGCATAATAAAAGAGGTCATAACATACGTTATAACCTCTTTTATGGTACTCCCAAGGGGATTCGAACCCCTGCCGCATCCGTGAAAGGGATGTGTCCTAGGCCTCTAGACGATGGGAGCCTATCTATCGTCTTACCAATGCTTTAATCACCTCGGCTATCGACAACTATTATCTTATCAAATAAATTTTTCTTGTCAACAACTTTTTTAAAAAAGCGTCGGATAAATCTCCGACGCTTTAAATATCATTATTCTCTTGTTAACAAGTCCATTTCTTCTAATGAAGCGTATACAGCGTGACAGCCGCAGTCTACATACAAGATTTGGCCGGTTGTGCCGCTTGAAAGGTCTGAAGCAAGATAAAGTCCTGCACGGCCGACATCTTCCAGGGAAACGTTTCTGCCCAAAGGAGCTTTTGCTGTTGCTGCCTTTAACATTTTGCCGAATCCTGCGATTCCGCTTGCAGCCAATGTTTTTACCGCACCTGCTGAAATACAGTTTACACGAACGCCTTTTTTGCCCAGATCAGCCGCTAAGTATCTCATTGAGGATTCTAACGCTGCTTTAGCCACACCCATTACGTTGTAGTTTGCAACTACGTATTGTGAACCAAGATATGTAAGAGCGAAGATTGAACCGCCTTCCTTCATAATAGGTTCTACGTTACGGCAGATTGAAATGAGTGAGTATGCGCTGATACCCATTGCCAAATCCCAGCCGGCATGGGAAGTATCAATAAATCTTCCTTGTAAATCTTCTCTTGCCGCAAATGCTACTGCGTGAACTACAAAGTCTAATTTGCCGTAAACTTTTTCGCATTCAGCAACAACTGCTTTGATGTCTTCTTCTTTTGTAACGTCACATTCAAGGATGATTTTTGCGTTCATTTCTTCCGCGATTGGTCTAACGCGTTTTTCCATTATTTCGTTAGCGTATGTAAAAGCTATTTCAGCACCTTCATCAAACAATTGTTTTGCGATACCGTACGCAATACCGTGAGTGTTTGATACACCAAAAATAAGCCCTTTTTTACCTGTCATTAATCCCATAATTTTCTCCTTATTTAAAATGTCTTTAGGACTATACCATTTTACCTGAAAAGTTTTAATTTCGCAAGTTTGTTAGAATTGTAACAATTTATTAAAAACTACTATAAAAATAGCACTTTTTGAATAATTTTTACTTATACTAACTATACCCGATTAAAAATGGAGTGTGTGTAGTATGAATTTTGCAATTACCCCAAACTTTACCCGTAATAAAAATGTTCAAAATAATAAAAATATACTGGCCTTTCCGGCTCAAAGGCAGAATTTGCCGGCAAATTCTAATCTCGCACCTTTGGCGCGAGATACCGTTTCCTTTTCAGGAAAAGATAAAATTTTTAAAAGTGCTGCCGGTGCTGTGGCTGAAACTGTAAACGGCCTGCGTAGTGAAAAAGTTGGCGGTCATTATATTAATGATTTTAACTACCAGATGGCTTGTGATATCGTTAGGGACGCAGAAGTTCCGATGGGTTTCTTCCAAAACACTCTGTTTAGATTTCTGAGAAAACATATTTCTTCGGATATGGGTGATGACAGAATTATTCAACGTTTAGATTTTCGTATCAAATCTCCGGATTCTATTTATGAAAAATTGAACGCGATTGGTTTTAAAGCTAAAGAAAAGGCCAGACTTAATGGTAATGAAACTTTCTTTGCTACAAAGCAAGATGCAAATAATATGCTTGGCGACGTTATTGCCGGCAGAATCGTATTGCGGGATTCCTCCAAAAAATCTGTTAAAAAAGTTCTACAAATCTTGGAACAAATTGTTAAGGAAGGAAAGTTTAAAATTTCCGAGATTGAAAACTATCATCCGGTTTTAAGTTCTGTTCCGGTGCCGTTTCAACAAGCATTAAGAAAAGATCTTGGTATTAAACTGGATGAAAAAATGATTAAGGATATGACTAAACCTGATTATTTTTCATACGCTGACCCTAAAGATATCAGGTCACTGGCGGAAGCTGCACGTTCAACATATCCTGATTTGGTTGTAAAAGCTGGGCAGGATTTACCAAACGGTTATCAGGCTATGCATGTAAGTATTATTTTGCCTGACGGGTCAAAGGCTGAATTGCAGATTATCGGTCGTGACGTTGAGGTATTGAAATCTATTGAAGACTATGTTTATAAGGCTAAGTGTCATAAAAAAGTGAAAAAGCAAGCGCTGGCTGAACGTCTTAAACCTATTGGTGATGAAAATGAAGCAGCATTGCAGGCTGAACATATCAACTATACCCGCGGTGCATATATTGCACAGCGTTTGAAAGGCCAGCAGCCATATAACCATAAAACAAGCGAAAAATTTCTGGTAGCACCAAAATCTATTCTGGCTAGAGGCCTTGGTTATAATCAATTGATGACATTGGCAAGAAAACCGGAAGTTTAAGGGACATCAATAATCGCCACATTTTCTATGTGATAAGTATGGCAGAACATGTCAAACGGTTGTATGCGACCTGAAATTCTTGCGCCTCTGGCGCACAAATATTTCAGGTCGCGTGCTAATGTTGCAGGGTTACAGCTTACGTAAATTATTTGCTTGCCGCAGACTTTCAGTGCGTTGTCTAAAGATTCCTCGGTACAGCCGCTGCGCGGAGGGTCAAGAATTACAACGTCAAATTTATGTTTTTCACGTGCGAAAAATTTGCCTGCGTCCATGTTGTTTATTTCAATATTTTTAACTTTGTTTTCGCGTGCGATTTCGTGCGCAAGTTCACAAGAATCGGTATTTTCTTCAACACAAACGACTTCTTTTGCGACATCGCTCACCGTGATTCCGAACGCGCTTACGCCGGAATACGCGTCTAAAACCGTCGGACGGTCAAAGTTTTCGGCGATATGTTTTTTTACGTATTCGAAAATGTTTTCGGCGCTTTTCGGGTTGATTTGGAAAAATGTGTTTGCACCGATTTTGAAAGTTTTGCCTAAAATTCTCTCAATTATATAGTCTTTACCGCAGAGGCATTCTGAGGTTTCCCCCAGAATAACGTTAGTTTTTTTCGGGTTAAAGTTTGCACAAACGCCTGTTACGGCCTCAAATTCGTCAAATATACACTGTGCGAAATCTCTGAGGCGCGGGAAAGAACGTGTTGCATTAATAACAAGCGTGACAAGGATTTTACCGCTGTCGGCAGATGCGCGCAGAACAATATGGCGCAGGTCGCCGGTGTGTTTTTTCTCGTTAAAACCCGAAATTCCGAAATCAAACGCCTTATTGCGTATAAATTCTATAATTTCATCACAGATTGCAGGTTGAACCGGACAATATTTTATATTAACAATTTCGTGTGATTTTTGTTTGAAATAGCCGGCAAGAATTCGTTTAGAGTTTTTTGTTTCGCCAACCGGATATTGAATTTTATGTCTGTAATTCAATTTTTGCGGGCTTGGAACCGGTGTATTTACTTCTACGTCCAGACCGCCGATTTTGCGCATTGCGTCTTCGACATTTTGACGTTTTAATTCAAGCTGGTAGTCATAGTCTATGAACCCCAACTGGCATGCGCCGCAAACTTTTTGAAGCGGGCAAACGGGTTCTGTTCTGTGCTCGGACGGGGTTAGAACTTTTGTGGCGGTTGCGTAAGTAAAGTTTTTACAAACTTTGTCTATTTTAACTTCGACTTCATCCCCCGGACAGGCGTTAGAAACGAACACAACTTTCCCGTCCTGACGTGCGATACCATAGCCAAGATTGGAAAAGCTTTCTATTTTAAGCGTGATTACGTCATTTTCTATCATTACTTAATCATTCTGTCAATAAATATAACGAGTTTGTCGACTTTTGCTTTTCTGTCAACGGAATCCGGTGTTACAACGATGTCTTCAATTTGAGCCGTGATTTCGTCTTTGATAATGTCGTTCTGGCAGCCCTTAATCAATGCCATAACGGCGTTTAACTGGTCGCTGACTTCGACGCTTTCGCGTTTAGTCAAAATCATTTTTAATATACCTTCAAGCTGGCCGATTGCCATTTTAAGGTTTTTATTGATACGAATATTTTGAATAAATCCCATTATTGTCTCCTTTTTTAATTCTACGATACCATGATATGACGTTTTATGTCAATTGCGGCGGGTTGACAGAGTGTGAATTTTGTTTTATATTGCATCTATGAACAAAATAGTTTTATTAAATTCAAATTTTTCTTGGTGGCGCCTGTAATTAGTACAGGTTAGCTTGAATTTTTCATAAAATTAACGGCCTGTACTTATTTGAGTATAGGTTTTGTAGTTTTATGGAGAAAAAAGAAAATGTCAGTGAATTTAATAAATACATTATCCCAACCGTTGAAAGGTGTTTCAAAGTTTGTAGCATATCAGGAAAAAGCGAACGGGCTTTCGGGTTCAAGATTTGTACAGGATACAGCGGTGAATCTTGTGCCTAAGGCGGTTTTTGCAAGAAGTAAGGCTGATTTGACAGAAAATACCTTTCTTGAATTGTCCGAAAGCGCACTTGTATATTTTGTTCCGGCGTTTCTTGGCGAAAAGATTTTCAGAAAACCGTTTACGACAGGTATGAGCGCAGAAATGAAAAAACAGGTTGCAACGCCGTTTTCGCAACTTGCAAAAAGTAAGGTTCATAAACGGGTATTGGCTGCAAAGGCCGCTCTTGCTATGTGTGCACTTACGATTCCGATTGTTGAATTTTCTCTGAACTATATTAAAAATCTTCTGACACTGAAAGCCTTCAAACAGGGCGATTTTAATAACATTGCAAGTCTTTATAAAAAAAGTGAGGATGGTGAAGTTCAGGCTCGTGTTGAGAAGTCTGCGCGTAAAAATATTGCCCGTGCCGCCGGTGCGGTGGCACTGAGCATTGCAGGCGGGATTTTTATGTCAAAAAAAGGCGCAAGCAGCAAGATTCTACAAAATATTGGTGAAACAATCCTTGCCCCGGGTACAAAATTTTTCAAAAAGAATGAAAAAGCGCGCAAGTTTTTTGATAAATATTGCGGGTTGGATTTCAACGGTGAAAACGGAAAACTTGCGCTTAGTAAAGGCCAATTGACCTCCTGTGTTATGATTGGCGGGCTTGGATATTTCGGTGCGGCAAAAGACAGAGGACGTCAAAATTTCCTTGAAACCCTTTTCCGCTATCCGCTCGTCGGGTTTTACGTTATTACCGGCTCTGAGCTTTTTGAAGACGGCTTTAAAGGTTTGTTGAAAAAGGCCGGTAAGTGCAAGGAGGTTATTGCCAAAAATCCGAAAATGTCAGAACTTCCAAAACTGGCTGAAAAACTTGCCGCACAACGCAAAACATCGGTTAGTGCGGAATTTAAACGGCTTGCAAAACAAAAAGCTGTAATAAATGGTGTTCCTTATCTTTTCAGCATTGGCGTTATGGGATTTTTTGTTGCCGGAGTTTCAAATCTTTTTACAAAATATCGTTTTGATAAATCTGCTCAAAAAAATTAATTTTCGTTTTGTTTTTCTAAAAGTTTTACAAAATACTTGTAATCCGTTCCCCAGCTTGCCATTGCGTTGAGAACAGGCAAAAGACTGTACCCGACGTCAGTCAGGGTATACTCTACTTTGGGCGGAATTGTATTGTAAACTTTTCGCTCAACAATCCCTTCTTTTTCAAGGTTTCTGAGTGTTGTGGTGAGAACTTTTTGAGTTATGCCCTCAACCGATTTTTTTAACTCTCCAAATCTTTTCGTTCCGGTCAGCAAATCCCGTATTACCAGAGCTTTCCAGCGTTGGCCGACCATCAACAGAGTCGTTTCAACAGGACACTTAGGAAGGTCTTTATATCCCATAAAATCACCTTTAGTATCTGATAGTAACTATATTATCAGAGATTAACAAATTTTTCAACTGCTTTTATCCAGCCGCCGTTTTCTACATTATCGGTGATATATGTTGCAACTTCTTTTAGTTCCGGTGTTGCATTACCCATTGCAACACGCACTCCACCGGCCTGTAAAAGCGCGATATCGTTATTTTGATCGCCTATTGTTAGAACTTCTTCGTCCTTTAGACCATAATAATTTTGTAAAAATTTTACCGCATCGCATTTGTTGGCTTGAAGATGAGATATTTCACAGAAATACGGAGTTGATTTTACAATAAAACATTGCGGAAATTTTTCTTTTAATTCATCAACCCAGCCGGTCACTGTTTCAGGATTGTTAAAGTCAATAGCAAGCATTTTGCTGGCATATTCAGGGTTCAGGTCGTCAAAATTAACTATTTCGTAGGGAACATTTTGTTCTCTTGAGTAGCGCTGAATAAAGGCGTTATCCTGTTCCGCGTAAAGGGTGTCATTATAATAAACTTGCAGGTGAATCCTGTTTTCGCGTGCCCATTTTATTGCCTTTTGAACGCATTCTTTATCAAGAGTTTTCTGGTAAAGAATTTTGCCGTCCGGAGAGTTGATTTGCCCGCCCTGATATGAAACAAGCGGATTTTTTAGCTGCAAAAGGTTATAAATTTTTATTGCCGCGCGATGCATTCTTCCTGTAACCGGAACTACTTTAACTCCCTGTTCTTCAAGGTTTCTCAGAAAATCCATAAGTCCTGTCGGGCAGGTATAATCTTTTTGTAATAAAGTTCCGTCGATATCTGTTGCAACAAGTTTAATCATGTTTTTTCCTCAACTGTTCTGTTATATTTGGGCCGTCGCGAACATTTTAAAATGTTCTAACCTCTTGTAATGCGCGGTGGATTGCGCAAATTGTTTTTGCGTCAGAAATTCTTCCGTCCGCAATCATTTTTTCAACTTCTGAAATTTTGTATTCGTAATTCTCTAAAATTTCACCCTCATCAGGGTGTTGGCCGACAAATTCGAGGTCTTGCGCTAAATAAAGATATAATTTTTCGTTGCAAAAGCCGATTGATGTGTAAATGTGGCCCAGTGATGTCCAGTGTTTTGCGCGGTAACCTGTTTCTTCTTCGAGTTCGCGCTCGCATGCCTCGTCAGGATTTTCGTCTTTTTCAAGTTTTCCGGCCGGAAGTTCAAGCATGACTTCTTTTATAGGGTAGCGAAATTGCTTAACAAAAAGAATGCTGTCGTTTTTGATTGCAACGATTGTGACGCCGCCTGAATGCTCTACAACTTCGCGAAAAGACTTGTGTCCGTCAGCGACTTCGACTTCATCGCAACGAACCGTCATTATTTTCCCGTCGTAAACTATTTTTGAACTAAGTGTTTTTTCTTCCAATTTCATAAATTTTATTATATCACTAAATAATAAAATTAAAAAGTTCCTTTATATCAAGTTTTAAAGCATTGGCAATATTTTCAAGGTTTCTCACGGTAACGTTTGTTTCGCCGCGTTCAATCATCCCTATAAAATTCCTGTTCAAGTCTGCAAGTTCTGCAAGTTTTTCTTGGGAAATTTTTTTCTTTTGGCGTTCTACACGAATCTTAAGTCCGAGTTTTTGTATAGTATTCGTATTCATATTTATATTTTAATAACTACTATATTGACAATCTACATAATTTAGTTATATAATGACCAATATATTAGTCAAAAAGGAATTTTATGAAATTGTTGAGGAAAGTATTTTCATTAAGAAATGAAAATCGAGAATATAAAGTATTATGGTTGTTCGGAATAAAGTTTCGGTTTATACGTGATAGTTACATAACTTCCTGTTTAAAGCTTTTGGAATATTTTCGGGTTCCGGGTTTTTCGCCGGTGTCCTCGTTATATGGTCAGATGCAGTCTGTTGTTCATACGGCTTTGCTTCATCAGAAAAGTTTTAGTGATTTGCGTTATATAAATGTGGGCAAAGATGTTGTGTTGTGCGCAACGGGGCCAACTCTTGATTATTATTCACCGATTGAGGGGGCGGTGCATATCGGAGTAAAAGACGCTTTCAAGATTGAAAGGATTAAATTTGATTATCTTTTTCACCATGATGTCAGCGGGTATAAGTCAAAAATAATTCCGGGTGAGTTTATAAACTATAGAGCGCAAGATTGTATAAAATTTATCGGTAATTCGGTACCATTTTTAATTGGCGAGAATCCTACCGCTAATAAAATAAGATTTTTTAATTCGGCAAATACTCTTAATTATCAAATTGATTATTTACCATTGCCGGATTATGGCAGTATTATTTTCCCTGCGTTTTTCTTTGCTTTATGGACGAAACCGAAGCGTATTTTTATAGTTGGGGCTGATTGCAGCACAGGGCATGCAAGTGGTGCAAATGTCGAACATTTCTCAGATGTAAGATATGCGAGCGGAGGTTGGAAATTAATGAAAGATTTTGCTGATAAATATTATCCTGATGTTGAATTGATATCGATAAATCCGGTTGGGCTTAAGGGAATGTTTAAAGATGTATATACTAATGATTATTTAAATACGGAGGTTTTATGAGGGAGTCTGTTACAGCGGTTATTCCTGTGCGCGCAGGCAGCAGGCGTTTACCAAACAAAAATATTTTGCCATTTGGTGACAGTAATTTGTTAGTGCATAAGATAAGGCAATTAAAACAGGTAAAAGGCTTGGATAGAATTATTGTATCTTCCGATAGTGATGAAATGCTTGAAATGGCAAATAGCGAGGGCGTTCAAACTCATAAACGTGAAATTGAATATTGTGATGAATGTACAAAAACATTTAATGAGGTTGTTGAATATATTGCAAAAGGAGTAGAGGGCGATATTTTAATGTGGGCACCTTGTGTTTGTCCGCTTACTTCGGTAGAAAGTTATGAACATGCGTTGACCGATTTTGAGCAAAAGGTACTTATAGAGGGTAAATATGACTCTTTAATTAGTGCGAAAAGTTTTAAAGAATATTTATTTGATGAAAACAAACCGCTGAATTGGAACCCTGAATTTCATATACCATCGCAAAATTTACCGGCGTGGAAAGTTATTGTAAACGGCTTTTATATTGCTCCGCGCGAAAAAATGATTGAATGGAAGTATTTATACGGTAAAAACCCTTACCTTTATATCCTTGATAAACGAGAATCAGTTGATATAGATGATAGAGAGGATTTTGAAGTCGCAAGGGCTTTGCTTGGGATTTCGTAATTATAAAATTTTATAATGCATCAATTATTGATTTGATGTTTTCATCTGTTACGTTTTGAAGTGCGATGGATTTTGTTTCATTATCCCACGCACCGAGTTTTTTCAGAACTTCTGCGGATTTGAGAACAATTGTCTGATTGCTTGTGGTTAAAAGTTTTTCTACTGCGGAGGCGTTGGTCGTTAATTCAAGTGCCGTAAACACAAACGGGCTTTCTTCTCTCAATTCGGCGTCAGCCGTAGTCACGTCAAGGTTCAAACCGTCAAGAAGTTTTTTGATTTCTAAAACTTCGTTTTTGGTGTTTTTGTCCTCATCAAAAAGATATTCATCGTTTTCGGTCAGAGTGTTGAATTTTTCACGTGCGTTAAGAAGTACAATCGGACTGTCGACTTTTTCAAAAACCTCATACAGGTTGTAGTCGAAAACGCCTGTAAGCGGCAGTATTTCGCCGAGCCCGTTAATAATATTGTTTAACACAACGAGGCCGCGTTTGTCTTCTATGAGTGTCAACATGTCGACAAGGTAAGGGATTTCGCCTGCGATATTTTCGGCCATTGAAGATTTTTCCATCGTGTCGATTATTGCGTTGAGGGCGTTTTTATCGCCATAAGAAATCAGAAATCTGATTGCGCTGAATTGTTCAAAATCGTCGTCGGATTTGAGTTTTTCAAGTGCAGCGCCGTAACTTTCTTTGTCGCCAAACGCACCCAGTGTTGAAGCACAATTTGAAGCGAGGCTTTCATTTTCGCTGCATGCGCCCTCACGTAGAAATTCCAGCGCGAGAGGGTCTTGTATGTGTGAAAAATATTTCGCACAGTACGTTTTTTCTGACTCTGTGCCGTTTTCAAAGATTTCTAATATTTCGTCGGTCAAATCTTCGTCCGCAAATTTGGCAAGCGTCGAAACAATAAAATCCTCATAATATGGCGAATAGATTTTCATTAGCGCCAGAAGATTGCGGTAATTTGATTTGTTGCACGCTTTTTGCAAACGGTTTGCGACATTTTGTTTTACAAAATCGAATAAAAAGTCATCCTGTTTTACGAGTTCTCCAAAGAGATTAATATCAGCGGTATTAATCAATTGACGTGCAACCGGCTCGTAATCGGACTGGTTTTTTCCGGTTAATTTTTTTATTAAATTCTGCATTAATCCAAGTAGAACACAGTAATAACTTTGTGGCCTTCTTCAGCGTATTGAACGGCGCTGTGTAAAGTTTTACTTGTGTGAGAAAGGAAAACTATCAACTGGTTGCAGTCGTCGATAATTTCTCTGTTGCAGACTCTTGACGCATCAGCGAGGGTCATCATTGCTCTGTCTGAATGTTCAACGATATTTGGAACACCGATAAGCTGGTTTTGAACGTCGCTTGGTTGCTGGCCGATTGTTTGAGGTAAAATAACTTTCAATTTGTCAGGATTTGCTTTCATCGCACCGCGGATGGCCGCTGCGTTGGTACCTGAAGAACCTCCGGAAGTGATGATTGTATTACCCTGCATAACGAGTGCTGTTGCAAGGGTTTCTATTGTTTGCTGGTGAGTGATAGGAAGGTTACGGCTTCCGATGATGGCAATTTTTTTGGCCGATTGCTGGATTGTAGCAAGTTCCATTGCTAATTCGTCTAAAACCTCAGGATCTTCGCCTGCTCTGTCCAAGTCGTCCAGCGGAACCACAATTGACGGCTGTTGTTGTTCTTTTTCATCATCTGAGCTTAACAATATTTCCATATCATCATCCTTATAATTGCATTCTACATTTTACTGTTTTATAATGATAGCATAAAAATCATTTTTTGGGAATACGGGATATGGAAAAAATATTAGAAAATCTTAATAAAGAGCAGAAAGAAGCTGTGCAAACCCTTCGCGGGCCGCTTTTAATCCTTGCGGGTGCAGGCAGCGGCAAGACTAAAGTGTTGACTTCGCGCATTGCGTATTTGATTAAAAATGGTGTTAGACCGCGGGATATTCTGGCTGTAACGTTTACCAATAAGGCCGCAAAGGAGATGAAAGAGCGTCTTGCGGGCATGCTGGGTGAAAATGTTGTAAAATACATGTGGGTCGGAACATTCCACGGGATTTGCGGCAGAATTTTACGTGAAAATGTTGAGAATTACCAGTTCCCGTCAGGTAAAAAACTTGATAGAAATTTTACCATATATGATGAAACGGACTCTAATGCGCTTATCAAGCAGGCGATTAAAAAACTAAACCTTGATGAAAAACTTTATGCGCCTAAACTTGTAAAAACTGTTATTTCTGACGCAAAAAACAAGATGATGGACGCACATGCGTTTCAAACTTTTGCGCGTGATTTTAAATCTCAAAGAATCGGCCAGATTTATGAAGAATATGAAAACGCGCTGAATAATAACAACGCTATCGACTTTGACGATATGCTTCTTTTGACGGTAAAACTGTTAGAGCAGAACCCTGAAGTGCGAGAGTTTTACTATAGCCGCTTCCGGCATATTCTGGTTGATGAGTATCAAGATACTAACCAGGCCCAGTATAATCTTGTGAATATGCTATATACTAACCTTTCCAAAGAAGTTCCGCCTGAGCGCTCGCTTTGTGTTGTAGGTGACGTTGACCAGTCAATTTATAGCTGGCGTGGCGCGGATTATACGATTATTATGAACTTCCAGAAGGATTTTAAAGACGCTACTCTTATCAAGTTGGAACAAAACTATCGTTCAACTGCGAATATTCTGAATGTTGCAAACGCAATTATTCAAAATAACGTTGACCGTGTTGATAAAGTCCTTTATTCACAAAAAGGCGACGGCGAATTGCTTGATTACTTTGAGGCGCAGGATGAAGCGGATGAGGCGAACTATATTTTGAGCCGGATTAAGCAAACAAATGACGGGAATTATAACCGTTACGCTATTCTTTACCGTACGAACTCCCAATCCCGTGCGATAGAAGAAGCCTGTATGGCGGCGGGGATTCCTTATAGAATCTACGGCGGCCTTAAGTTCTACGAGCGTAAGGAAATCAAAGATGTTCTTGCGTATTTGAAATTAATCTATAACACCGACGATTCACAAAGTTTCAAACGAATCGTTAATGTTCCGAAACGTGCAATCGGCGACACTACTATCAAAAATCTCCAAAAATTTGCCGATGAAAAAGATGTTAGCCTGTTTGAAGCCGTTAAACTTCTCGATACTGACGGGCTTGAGTTTACGCCAAAAGTCCGCTCTAAATTAAAAGATTTTTGTGAGTTGATATTGAAATTCAAAGAGGCGCAAAGTTCTTATTCCCTGCACGAATTCGTAACCCTTGTTATTGAAAAAACCGGCTATCTTGCAGAGCTTCAAAGCCAGAATACGGCTGAAGCAGAAGCGGATATCGAAAACTTGCAGGAATTAGTTAACGTCGCGGGTGAATTTATTCCCGAGGACAGCAGCAACATTCTGGGCGAATTCCTGCAGCAGGTTGCACTCGTATCTGACCTTGACAGTATGGATAACGTTGCAAACAATGTTACGCTTATGACTCTTCACGCCGCAAAAGGTCTGGAATTTCCGGTGGTTTTCCTTGCCGGCATGGATGAGGGGATTTTCCCGCACCAGCGTTCACTCAACAATACAAAAGAAATGGAAGAAGAACGCCGTCTTATGTATGTTGGCGTTACCCGTGCAGAGGAAAAACTTTATTTGACATCTGCAAAACGCCGTCAAACGTGGGGCGAATATAAATACTACATGCCAAGCCGTTTCTTAGAAGAAATTCCGCCGCAACTGGTTAATAAAACAGCGTTTAGCGGAAGTACCAGTGATTCTTCAACGTTTAGAAACGCGGTTTCTAAAGTTAAAACAGGTCGTTCAAATTATTCTTTCGGCGCGGTTCAGTCTGACAGCGACGGTTACGTAAAACCGTCAAGCGGATTCGGTAAAAACTTTGTAGCCCCTGGCCGCAAACCTGTTGAGACGCCGCAAAAATCTTCATACTCATACGGAGGTTATCAAAAGCCTAACCGTACACCAAGCCGTACGATTTTGGTTAAATCAGCCGCAAACAAGGCAAGAGATGATGAAAAAGTTAAAGAGTTTTTTAAAGACAACGCGATAAAACGTATGCTTCAGGAACGTGACAAGCAGGTTGAGGCTTCAGAAATCGAAAAACAAAAACTTGAAGAAGAACGGCTTAATAAAGTTGTAGACGAAATCTTTGCGCAGGGTGACAGAGTGTTTCACGAAAAACTGGGTGTCGGTCATATTTTAGACGTAATGCAGGTTGGCTCAAGCACAATGTATACAATAGATTTCGGCAATGCCGGCAAGAAAGCTATGGACGCGTCATACGCCAGATTGAAGAAGTTTTAACATTTTGTGGTAATATAATTTTATGGCAGATTTCAAAGTTAAAATCAGAAGAATGGAAAACAAAGACCTTGATCAGGTGGAGGCAATCGAAGCGGCTTCTTACGGCCCGCACCACTGGTCGAAGGATGCGTTTGCCAATGAACTTCATAACGCTTATGCCAGATACTATGTTGCATTGAATACAAAGGACGAAGTCATAGGTTATATGGGCCTCTGGCACATAATTGACGAAGCGCATTTTTCAACAATCTGTGTTTCTCCTGATTATCGTCGTAAATCTGTCGGTGAAGCGCTTTTTAAACGCCTTGTTGATGACTGCTACGAGAATCTTATTAAATATATTACGCTTGAAGTTCGGGTTAGCAACCATACGGCGCAGGGCCTTTATACCAAATACGGGCTTAAAAATCTCGGAACCCGCAAGGGATACTATCAGGACAACAACGAAGACGCGTACATAATGTGGTCTGAAAATATTTTTTATGATAAATTTAAAGAGATTTATGCAAGAAATGTTGAAGATTTAGCGGCTAAAATAGAGATTGAAATACTGTGAAGAAAAGAATTTTAAAGAAAAATAACGAAAACATTAGATTTTCACTCGGAACGCTGGTTCTGGTTCTTTTTTGTACCTTTTTACTAATGATTTCGACATTCGTCGTATTTGATGTTTATTATCCGGTAATCCCTTCTGCACAGGACGGAGTGAACGGTCTTTCACCTGCAAGCTTTTTCAAAACTTTTGCTATAATCCCTCAGGTACCGGCTGTAATTTTTGTGGGTGCGCTTTTAGGACGCAGGCTTTCGATTACGGCAATAATTTTGTATATTTTAACGGGCCTTTTCTTATTGCCTGTATTTGCACTTGGCGGCGGCTGGAAATATATTTTTCAGTATGGTTTTGGTTATATTCTGGCTTACATACCTGCTGTCTTAATTCTTGGCGGCTTCCTTAAATCCGGCTGGAATGTACGCAATATCGCGCTGGGTGTGCTTTGTGCCGTTCTTTCAATACATTTAATCGGACTCGGGTATATGACACTTGTTGCGTTAATAAAAGGTGATGGCTGGATGTTTATTAAAGGCTGGATTATTAATCAAAGCGGGTGGAAAGTCGTGTTTGATTATATCTTAAGCTTTGCGCTTGTGTATTTTACAAAACTGCTCCGCCCGCTGTTATGGTGTTACAAAAAGCCTTACTAACGGTCTTGACTAAAGTGAAAACATGCTGCATAATGAAAACATAGAAAGGAGTAAATTATGAAAAACGAACTTGTAAACATGTCAGCAGGGGGGGGGGGGCGTGCCTTAACAGGCACATCTAAGCGCTTAGGGTTTACGATGGCCGAAATCCTCTTATCATTAACCATAATCGGCGTGGTTGCGGCGATAACTTTGCCGTCATTGACAGGCAACATTAACGAACGCACCTGGAACACACAGCGCAAGGCGCTTTATGCAAGATTTTCTCAGGCTATTCCGCTGATAGGTGCCTTGAACGGGTATGGAAATTCTGAAACTTTTATCACCTCCGCGTTGAGTAAAGTTCTGAAAATCAACAATATATGTGATGATGAGCATATTCAGGATTGCGGGATTCCGTCTAAATTTGTAACTCTTGCAGGTAGTAACTACAGTTATTCTGTTCCGTTTAAAATGTCGGATTATCAGTCAAAAATGACGAATATGTCTTATTCCCCGCTGTCACTTTCTTATGGCGGTGATGATTCAAACGCGGCGGCGTTCGAAACCGCGAACGGCGAAAGTATTCTTTTATTTTATTTCCCTAAATGTCAGCCTGATATGAATGAAACGACGACATATTTTGTTCAGCCTAAAATTTGTGCCAATATGATTTATGACCTGAACGGTTCTAAAGGCCCGAATACCGTTGGTAAGGACATTGGTATTATGACGGTGTTATATTCGACGGACAGTGTGGTCGTTGCGCCTCAAGTATGGTATCGTAATTCGGCGAGTGTTGAGGGCGATTATAGAGCGGCACAAGAGTATTGTAAAGAACTTGGTTCTGATTTGCGAATGCCAAATTTGGATGAACTTGCTTCAATATTTGTTAATAATGCTCTACTGAATGTCGGTGAATCTTGGGCGTTTTGGTCGTCTAAAATTGCCAGCCAGAATTACGCGTGGGATCAATCGTTTGTAACCGGAAATAGACGTATTACTCCTAAAACGGACACTGCTGTGAGAGGAAGATGTGTTTATAGATAAGATTTGCGGCCATTGATTTTAAAAAAGAAAGCGCTCGTAAGAGCGCTGCAGAAATAGAGTTCAGGTGCCTGAGGCACATCTATAATTTGGTTGATAGTTCAGATTTTACCGATTGTTTTATAATTTACTTCCGGTTGATTTGTACAACCCGATGAAGCCCACCAGGCGTTCGGTTTTGTACGCGTCAAGTTGTTTTTCCAGCGCTAAAAGGCTTTCCTGATAGCGCAAAAGGTCAAATTTTGAAATTACACCCTCGTTGTATTTTATCTGGTTTAGCCCGAAGTTTGTACTTTCAAGATTGTATTGTTTGATAAGCTGCTCATAACGTTCGTCGTCGGATTTTAAGACATACAGAGCGTCGTTAACCTCTTGAATTGCAGTCAGGTTTGTCTGGTAGTAGGTTTCCAGAATTCTTTCGTACTGCGCTTTTTTCATTTTTAAGTTTGCAACGCGCTGGCCGCCGGTGAATAATGGTGTCATAATCCCTGCGCCAAGCCCGATTAACATGTTTTTCGTTGTGAAAAGGCTTCCTAAATCGTGCGCATTGAATAGTCCGAATCCGCCGAGGTTAAAGGACGGAAGAAATTCTTTTCGCGCAACTTTTACATCTAAGCCGGCTTTTTGTACTGCAATTTCTGCTTTTAGATAATCAGGGCGGCCCGTGATAACTTCTGTTGCGATTTCCGTTGGAATGGTTAGCCCGTCTTGAAGTTCTTCCAAGGTTTTGCGTTGAAGATTCGCAGCATTTTCAGGGCTTTCACCGATTAGAACCGCGAATTGATTCAATAATTTAAAATGTTGTTTTTTCAACTCAATTAAATCGTTTTGTGCACTTATAAGGCTTTTTTCGCTGTTAACGACATCCATAGAGGAAGAAATTCCCTCGTCAAATCGGAGTTTTTCAAGGTCATAAAGGTTTGAACGCAACGCAACGATTTCTTCCTGAAGCTTTATTGTCTTATCCATTCTGACAATATTTATGTATGTTGTTCCGACGGCTGACGCTACTGAAATATGAGCGGAGCGTTCGTCTTGAACAGAACCTTCAAAGGTTTTCTTTGTAGATTGAGTTTTATTACGATTTTTTAAGAAAAGGTCGAGTTCGTAACTCGCATAGACCGGAAGTGCAAAACCCCAGTCAGAATGCGTTGTCCCCGGCATTTTGCTATATCCCGGCAAGAATCCTGCGCCTACCTGCGGGAGTTCGGAGGCAAATTGAGCCTTCATTGCCTGATAATATTCCTGTGTCACAAGTGTTGAGGCCTTAAGGTCGTGGTTTTTGTCGATTGCCTGACGAATATAGCCTGAAAGGTATTCATCACCAAATGAATCCCACCAGCCAAGGTTTACATAATCAAATCTATATTGATTTTTATCAACTTTTGCCTTACGGGCAAATAATGCTTTCTTTTGTTTTGGGGCAGATGTATCAGCGTTTATAGCCAGTGCAGGCATGGTGTTCATGCTGATTATGCTGAGTAAAAGTGCTGTTGCTATTACCTTTTTCAAGATTTTATTCCTCCTGCTTGCATTTTTTATAGATGTATGATAACATAATATTGTTGCAAATGCAACATGTAATTTTTGAAACATAAAAGGATGATATGGCAAAAGCACAACATTATATAGATTCAATATATTACGATTTGGAATTAACCTCGCACGCAATGAAAGCACTGGGCAATCATTTATTTGAACACTTGAATTTGGGTTTGACACCTGTTGAGCATGCGGCATTGGATACTATTTTTTGTAATACCGGAATTTGTCAAAGGGATTTGGCTAAATTAATTTTGAAAGATAGGGCTAATACCGGCAGAATACTGGCTTCTCTGGAGGAAAAGGGGTTGATTACAAGATTCGTTGATGTGAAGAATAACCGGCTGGTGAGAAAAATGGGCGTTACCGAAAAAGGACACAAGGTTCTTGAACAGGTTCGTAAGAAAATTGAAGCTTATGTAAAAAGTATAAGTGTTCAGTTTTCAGAGGAGGAAATTGACCAGCTTCAACAAACATTGAGAAAATTTAGAGAAAATATTTTAGAATTAGCTAATATGAAGATATAGATGAGGTAAAAATGACAGACGAAATTCAAACTGAACAACAGGAAAATAAAAAGAAAATGCCGTTATGGCTAATTATAACAATTGCAGTTGTTGCACTCGGTGCGGTTGTGTATTTTGTGCATGACGCGCTGCGTTTTCAATCCACTGATGACGCTTACGTAGAAACTACAACGGTTTCTGTTGCGCCAAAAGTCAGCGGTGAAGTCGTTGAGGTTCTTGTCGCAGATAACCAGTATGTCCGCGAGGGCGATGTGGTCGCAAGAATTGATGACGTTGATTATAAGATTAAATTAGAACAGGCTGAAGCAAAATATGAAAAAACACTTTTAAATCAAAAAAATGCAAAAGCTAATTTCAACGCGCGTCAGACAGATATTGAGGTTGCGAAAAAAGATTTGGACCGTTATACAAGTCTTTATGAAAAAGGTGCGGTTTCAAAGCAAACACTTGATAATGCTCAGGCAAAATATGATTCAGCGGTTGCCGGTCATACAAGTGCAGAACAAGGTGTATTATCAAGTAAAAAAGACCGTGTTGCTGATGCTGACTTGAAAGAAATTAAAGCGCAAAGAGATTGGGCCGAACAACAGCTTAAATATACTGAAATCGTTGCGCCGCAATCAGGATTTGTAACAAGCCGCCGCGTTGAAAAAGGTATGTTTGCGCAGGTTGGCTCACCGTTATTCGTAATCGTTCCTGATAATGTATGGGTTGTTGCGAACTTCAAAGAAAACCAGTTGACTAATATGAAAGAGGGTCAGCCGGTTGATATTAAAATCGATACATACCCGAATAAAGTATTTAAGGGTAAAATCGACAGTATCCAAAGAAGTTCCGGTGCGAAATCAAGTTTGTTCCCGCCGGAGAACGCTGTCGGTTCGTTTGTAAAAATTGTTCAGCGTATTCCGGTGAAAATCGTTATCACAGAGGATTACGACAGAGAGCAATACAAAGTAATCCCTGGCATGTCAGTAGTACCAAAAGTTAAAGTTCGCTAATTATGTCTGAAAATTTAGTTACACAAGAACAATGGAAGCCGACGGTAAATCCATGGCTTATGATAGTTCCTGTCATGCTGGCGACGTTTATGTACGCGCTTGACGAAACCGTTGCAAACGTAGCACTGCCGCATATTGCAGGCTCATATTCGGTTAGCAGTCAGGAATCTATCTGGGTTTTGACAAGTTACCTGATGGCAAGCAGTATTGTAATCCCGATGATAGATTTTTTCTGCCACCTGTTTGGAAGAAGAAATTTCTTTATCCTTGGCGTGTTTATTTTTACGCTGGCGTCTTTCTTGTGTGCGGTTTCGAATTCTATCGGAATGATAGTTATAGCGCGTGCTTTGCAGGGCTTGGGCGGCGGCTGTTTAATGCCTATGGCGCAGGCGATAAATATGGAAAGCTTTACGGGTGAAGCGAGAAACAAAGCGATGGCGGTTTTCGGACTGGTCGTTGTTGTAGCGCCTATTCTGGGGCCTGTTCTTGGCGGCTGGATTACCGAAAACTGGTCGTGGCCTTATATTTTCCTTATTAATATTCCGGTCGGGTGTTTGTGCATACTTCTTGCTAAAAAATATTTGCAAGACCCGCCTTATGCAAGACGGCAGAAAAATATTCATCTTGATAAATTCGGTTTTCTCTGGCTTTGTGTCTGGCTTGTTCCGCTGCAAATTGTCTTTGATAAAGGTAACGACGAGGATTGGTTCAATGCTCCTTGGATTTGCTGGTTGACTGCGATTGCGGTTATTGGAGGAATTTTATTCTTTATTTCGCAGGCAAGAGGCAAAAAGCCGCTGGTTAAACTTGATGTTTTTAAGGATGCGAATTATCTTTGCGGAACGTCGATGTTAATTATGATTAACGCTGTTTTGCTTGCGTCTTTAGCGATTTTGCCTCAAATGCTTCAAAACATGCTCGGGTATGATTCATTTACAAGCGGTTTGGCGATTATGCCGAGGGGGCTGGGTGCGTTTACGGCGCTGTTGATTTTTGGCGGTCTGGGCGGACGGTTCAGTTATAGAACGTATGGAATTGTCGGGATTTTATGTCTTGGGCTTGGCGGCTGGATGCTGGGTTTGTTGAACTTACAGATTAACCCTATGAATATCGCGATTCCGAACTTTATTTTCGGGCTGGGGCTTGTGTTCTCGATGATGCCGATTACAACGCTTTCTTGTATAACGCTACGAAACGACCAGATGACAAACGCTTCGGGGTTGCAAAATTTGTTGAAAACAATCGGCGGTGCGATTGGAACTTCGCTTGTTGCCACTATGATTTCAAGGTTCTCTCAGGTTCACCAATTTGGTTTGGTTAAAAACCTTAACGATTTGAACCCTGCGTATATCGAAAGGATTCAGAATTTTACGGGCGCATTTATCGGACAGGCCGGCGACGCGATGAATGCTGCAAATATGGCGATGAAAATGCTTTATAACCAACTCTTACAGCAATCAACGCTGTGCGCTTATATGGATACATTTAAAGTGTTCGCGATTGCGTGCTTTATTTTGCTGCCTTTTTTGTTTATACTGAGAAACGAGAGAAGTTAGATGGCAGAAGAAATCAGAGAAGAAACCAGAAACCCTTGGATAACGGCGATTCCGCTAATGCTTGCGATGTTTATTTATGTTCTTGACGGAACAATCGCAAACGTAGCGCTTCCGCACATGGCCGGAACTTTTTCGGCTACACGTGATGAATCCTTGTGGATTTTGACAAGCTATATGATTGCCGGCGGTATTGTAATCCCGACGGTTGGCTGGTTCAGCAAACTTATGGGGCGTAAAAACTTCTTTATGTTCAGTATTTTTCTTTTTGCGCTTGCCTCAATGCTTTGCGGGATGGCGAAAAATATTGAATTTATGATTTTTGCGCGTATTTTGCAAGGTTTTGGCGGCGGCGGGATTTTGCCGCTCGGACAGGCTATACTTCTTGAGGGATTCCCGAAAGAGAAACGCGGGCTTGCGATGTCAGTATTTGGCCTTGGTGTAATCCTTGCACCTATTATAGGTCCGGTTCTTGGCGGCTGGATTACTGATAACTGGTCTTGGCCTTGGATTTTTTATATTAACGTTCCGTTCGGGTGTCTTGCCGTAATGCTTTCGAAAAAACTTCTTTATGACCCGCCTTATGCAAGACGTCAAAAGGGCGTAAAAATAGACACTGTCGGCTTCTTAACCCTTGCACTGTGGCTTGTTTCATTGCAGGTAGTACTGGATAAGGGTAATAATGCTGATTGGTTTAACGCTACATGGATTTGTTGGACGTTTGCATTTTCAGTTGTCGCCGGAATTTGTTTCTTTATTTCACAGATGAAAAATAAGGATTCACTTGTTGATTTGTCTGTTTTTAAGGATAAGAATTTTTTCACCGGTACGATAATTCAGATTGTAATGCAGGGCGTTTTATACGCATCACTTGCGATTCTGCCGCAGTTTTTACAGAATATGCTGGGGTATACGGCGTTTTTAAGCGGTGCGACAATGATGCCGCGCGGAATCGGTGCGTTAATCTCAATAGCAATTTGTTCGGTGCTGGCGGATAGGATTAATAAAAAATTCCTTGTTGGAACAGGGCTTGTGCTGCTGGGCGTTTCGACGTTTATTTTCGGGTCTTTGAACCTGCAAATCTCAAACATCAATATCGTGATTCCAAACTTTATTATGGGTATGGGTATGGGACTTTCAATGATTCCGATTATTGCGATTTCGGTTGAAACCCTTTCTAATGAACAAATGACAAACGCAACAGGCTTACAAAACCTGTTGAAAAATATCGGTAGTGCAATCGGAACATCAATAGTCGGAACAATGCTGACGCGGTTTGCGCAGATTCACCAGTATATGCTTGTCGGGAATCTTTCAGAACTTAACGATAATTTTTTAATCAGGCTAAAAAGTATGGGCGGTGCGCTTATGCAGTATAATGCGCCTGACATTGCAAATCACATGGCGCAATATCAGATGTATAGACAACTTATCCAGCAATCCACACTGCTTGCGTTTATGGACGCATTCAGAATCTTCGGAATTCTGTGTATTGCTGTAATTCCGCTGCTTTTGTTCTGTAAAACGACCAGTCACAAGCGTTCAGGACAGCCTAAATAATACTTGACTAAATTGAAAACATGTTACATAATGAAAACATAGAAAGGATGAGATTATGAAAAACAATATTGTAAACATGTTAGCAGGGGGGGGGGGGGCCTCTTTTAGGTAGAGTGAGTG
>CAMUPF010000015.1 GCA_947090755.1 uncultured Candidatus Melainabacteria bacterium
CCCCCCCCCCCTCTCTTAACCGGCTTCACAATGGCGGAAATATTGTTGTCGTTGACAATAATCGGCGTAGTTGCAGCCATAACTTTACCGTCATTGACCGGCAATATTAACGAAAGAACTTGGAACACACAACGAAAAGCACTTTATGCAAGATTTTCTCAAGGTTTGGCTTTAATGCCATCTTTAAGCGGATATGGAACTTATCAGCTTGCTGACGAAGCAACATCGACAAGCGCCGTCGACACAGCCGCTGAAACTTTTGTTACTGAAGGTTTATCTAAAGTTATTAAAATTAACAACATTTGTGACCACGAGCACCTAGAAGATTGCGGTATCGTTGCTTCTTACACAAATATGGTCGGAAGTGTCAATTCTTGGCCGACTAAGCTGTCTGAACTAAATAGTATGTTTACAGGTACTTTTAGCAATGCTACGGGCAGTTACACAAATCCCCAAAAAGATATAGACACCAGGGCCGCCGCGTTTGAAACTCAAAACGGAGAATCTATCGCGGTTTATTATAATCCCCAGTGTCAAAGCGATATGCAAGAAACTGCTACGCATATTATTCAACCCAAAATGTGTGCTAACTTTATTTATGATTTAAACGGTAATAAAGGCCCAAATACCGTTGGTAAAGATATTGGTTTTATTACGGCGCTGTATCCTTCTGATTCTGTTGTCGTTGCGCCAGTACCGACGCAACAGAATTTAACCAATACACACACCCAAACTCAAGCTACAGAAGCTTGTACAAGGATGGATTCCGAACTTAGAGTGCCAAATAAACATGAATTAGCAGCGATGTTTTACAACAAGGATTTAATTGGTGGTTTATCAGGCAGTGCATATTGGTCAAATACAATCTTTTCACCGGATAAAGCTTGGGGTATAGATTTCAATATTGGAAATATGGGCCCTATTGCACGAGATAATGGACGTTGGATACGCTGCGTCAAAAGATAAAACTTAATATTTCGTTACAAATAACCTATTTGCATGTCAATATTTGTTCTCAAAAAAACTTTATATACATGTAATAGGTTATTTGTAATTGAAAAAGTAGGTTGGTCAAAATGATTGGTGAATTGTATACTCCTCCAATGCACAGAGATTTAATATCGTCAGGCATGATGATGCCGTTTGAATTTGACCCGACAATGATGGGAATGGGTTCAATGTACGGCGGAATGGGTATGGGTATGTATAATACCAATTATCTTGGCGGCGTAAGTTTGAAACCAAGACTCGATCGGGATACTGTTAATATTATTCATAAAAAAGATGCTGAAGCCAAATCTAATATGCTTAATTTTGCAAAACTTGCACTTGGTGTTGTAGGTTTAAGTGTTTTGAGCGGGCTTTTCAAAGGTAAAAAGACCCCGTGGTACAATAAACTAGGTAACTGGACAAGTTCCCATGTTCCTGCGAGACCTGTTGGCTCTAAGACATGGTATAAACCGTGGACATGGTTGAATAAGTCTGCCCCTACACCTTAGTAAATTTTTATGTTATAATCCCTGAAGGTAAAAGTTAAGGGGGTTATACTTATGGCAAAAGATTGCAGTTTTGATATTGTGTCAGAATTCGACAGACAGGAACTTGTCAACGCGGTTGATCAGGTTAAAAGAGATGTTGCGTCACGTTTTGACTTAAAAGATTCCGGTTCTGAAATTGATTTGGACGCGGATAAAGAGATTGTTGTTACAACAAAAGATGATATGAAATTGCGTAATATTTATGATATTTTGCAGTCAAAAATCAGCAAACGCGGTTTGAATATCAGAATTCTTGACCCGCAGCCGGTGGAAAATGCACTGGGCGGTAACGTAAGACAGGTTTATAAACTTAAAAAAGGTTTGACACAGGAACTGGCTAAAAAAATTGTTGCTGACATTAAAGATTTAAAAATCAAAGTTCAAGCGTCAATTCAGGGCGATCAGGTTCGTGTTTCCGGCAAAGATAAAGATGATTTGCAGGCGGTTATCAAGGCGCTGCGTGAAAACGAAGCGAAATACGATTACCCGTTGCAATTCACAAATTACAGATAGGCGGTGTAACCGCCCCTCTTAAAGGGTTAATTGTCCGGAGGTAACGCTTGATATTTCTATATTAGTATCTGACGGAAACCATATATAAACTATTAAAAGCCACGTTATGCGTGGCTTTTTAAGTATTCAATAATTTTTTTTAGTGCGTTTGCGCGGTGGGAAATAGTGTTTTTTTCAATGTCTGACATTTGCGCAAGTGTGATTTTTTCAGGGTTGTTTTCATCAGGAATAAATATCGGGTCAAATCCAAAACCGTTGGTACCCGCGCGATTTAATGCGATTTCACCGTGGCACTCACCAAGTTCTACGGTAAGGATTTTGCCGTTTTCATCCAGTAAAGTCATTGCACAGACAAATTTTGCGCGGCGATTGGTTTTGCTCTTCATTTCACCGAGTAATTTTTCGATTTTTTCGTCCTGAGTGTCAGCGTAACGTGCTGAGTGTAGCCCCGGGCGTCCGTCAAGCGCTTCCACACAAAGACCGGAATCGTCTGCAAGTGTCATCATGCCGGTTAATTTGTTGGCTTCGCGTGCTTTGATTAAAGAATTCGCCTCAAAAGTGGTGCCGTTTTCATCAGGGTCGAAAGGTTTTGGCGGGGTTGAAAATTCAATAAAATTCGCATCGCCTGTGACAAGTTCTGTAATCTCTCTTAATTCTTCTAATTTATGTGCATTTCCTGTTGCAAATGTTATTTTCATATCACCTCAAATCTTTCGTGACCGTAAGCCAACAAGCCAAATATGGATGTCGCTCAGCGACCATAACGTCTTTGTCTATGTTCAAATTCCGTAATCGCCTCAGCGAGTTCTTCTTTCCCGAATTCAGGCCAAAACTTTTGCACTACAAGGATTTCAGAATACGCAGCCTGCCAGAGAAGAAAATTAGAAATCCTTTTCTCTCCGCCGGTTCTAATTAGCAAATCGGGGTCTGGAATCCTTGCCGTGTAAAGGTTTTCAGTGATTAAGTCTTCTGTAATTTCTTTTTTGCCGCTGTCCACTATTTTTTGAAGTGCGTGAACGATTTCGGCGCGCGCACCGTAGTTGAACGCGATTTGTAAATTGACACCCGTGTTATTTTGGGTGACTTCTACCGCGTTATTTAAAATTTCCTGCAATTTCGGGCTTAACTTTGTAGTGTCACCGATAAAGCTTATAACCACATTGTTTTCGTGCATTTCTGCAAGCTGGTTTTTAAGCGTTTCGCCCAACAAGTTCATCAAAAATTCGACTTCTTCGGGCTTACGGTTCCAATTTTCGGTTGAAAACGCGTAAACTGTCAGGTATTTCACGCCAAAATCATCGCATGCGCGCATTGTCGCTTTTAATGCGTCAACGCCTTTTTTATGCCCGACCATTGAAGGCAGGTTGCGCTCCTTTGCCCAGCGGCGGTTTCCGTCCATTATGACCGCAATATGTTTTAATCCGGTGGATTTTACCACCTCTTTTATTTTTTCATCTTCCAGCGTTAACATTATTTAGCCTATATGTTTCTCTATATTTGCGATAACAGTCGATTTAGGCACAAAACCTACCATTCTTTCAAGCGCTTTGCCGTCCTTGAAAATCAATACACTTGGCAGGCCGCTGATTGAATAATCCTTTGCAACTTTCATATTTTCATCTGTGTTAATTTTTACAAACTTGATTTTTTCGCCAAACTCGTTTGCAACTTCATCAAGCATAGGTGAAAGTTTTCTGCAAGGTGCACACCATGTTGCCCAGAAATCAACCATTACAGGAACATTGCAATTCAAAACTTCCGTTTCAAAAGTTGAATCGTTTATTTCAATAGGTTTCGCCATTTGTAAATCTCCTTTATTTCTGTTATATTTTAGCATAAATTTTGTTTTTATGCTATTATTAGTGGGTAATTCAATTGGATATAAATATGGCAAGAAAAAAAGTAATTGAGATTGTTTTAGATACCGAAACCACAGGTTTGGATTTTACAAGAGAGAGATTAGTTGAATTCGCTGCAGTTAGGCTTGAAAACGGCAAGATTAAAGATGAGTTTCAAACCTTAATTAATCCTGAGCAGCACATAAGAAAATCAAGTATTGCGATTCACGGCATAACACAGGAAATGGTTGCTGACGCACCAACCGAAGCCGAAGCAATGCCAAAAATTATGGAATTTATCGGCGATTACCCGATAGTCGCTCATAACGCAATTTTTGACTATTCCTTCCTTAATGAGGCTTCAAAACGGGTTTTCGGAAAGGAACTTGAAAACCCCAGAATTGATTCACAACAAATGTTCAGGGAGTGTTTTCCGGATTTGGAATCACACGGGCTTGACGCTTTAAGTAAAAAGTTCTCGGTGGAATTGATTAACCATCACCGTGCAATGGCTGACACTATGGCGCTTGCGCTTTCTTATCCGAAACTTAAAAAACTTTTTAACCAGAAATACAACTGGGAAATGAAACAGCTTGAAAACGTTGAATATCTTTTTGAAAGATATTTGCGTATTCAAAACACGGTTACAACCTTGCAGTCAGAATTGCAGGACTTGAAATCCGTGTTCAAAATCTATTTTGAAGAAGGCGGTACGCCAATCGTTTCACAAACAGGCGAAACCTTGACCTACGCTTCAAAACAGTCCTTCGGTTATGATTTTGATAAAGTGAAAGATGTTCTTATTGAAGTGGGCGCTTTATCAAAAGCAATCAAACTAAACAACGGATTTTTAGACAGACTCGCTCACGGCCACGGGCTTACAGACGAGCAAAAAGACATCCTTTGCAGCGCAAGGCTGGAAGTATCAGAAAACAGAAATGTACAAGTAATAAAGGCGAACAATTATGGCAAGTAAATTTTTTGAATTTTTTAAGGAACCGCCGTCACAACCGGTAATTGAAGACAAAGCAAAAGTCGACAGTATGTATGCTCACTGGAGATGGAGAATATTTTATTCTTGCTTTATCGGCTACACAGTGTTTTATCTTTGTAAGAAAAACATCGCGGTAGCGCTTCCGGGGTTGAGTGAGGAATTTAACTTCACTAACACCGAACTTGGTTTATTAGGCAGTTCACTCTATTTGACTTACGGTATCGGTAAATTTGTAAACGGTGTTTTGGCTGATGGCTCTGACGTTAGAAAATTTTTACCGACAGCTCTGATTATGACAGCAATCGCAAACCTTTGCTTTGCACTGTCAGCAGTTTTCATCACTCCGGGTGAATTTACGTTCTTCGGACTTCCGACAAACACCATTATCCTCTGGTTATTCGTATTCTTCTGGGGCGCAAGCGGATGGTTCCAATCAGCAGGCTTCCCTGCTGTTGCAAAAAGTTTGACCTACTGGTATTCAAACTCTGAACGCGGAACTAAATGGTCATTATGGTCTTGCTCTCACCAGATGGGAACATTCCTGAGTGTAATCGTTTCAGGCTTTTTGGTTGCACACTACGGATGGAGAATGGCATTTTTCGTACCGGGTACAATTGCAATCCTTGTTGCAATCTGGTTATACAACAGATTAAGAGATAAACCGCAGTCACTCGGACTTCCTGACGTCGAATCTTACCGTGAAGAAGTTTCTGTGAAAAAAGATGCAGGCTGCGAAGTTGATAACAGAAGCTATCTTGAAGTTTTCAAAGAAAACATTTTATTCAACAAAACAATCTGGCTTCTTGCAATCGCTTACGTATTCGTTTACGTAATCCGATTCGGCGCAGAAGACTGGATGATAAAATACCTTAGCGAAGCTAAAGCTAACAGCCTTGAACTGGCTTCATTGAAATTAAGTTCATTGCCGCTGGTTGGTATTGCAGGTACAGTATGCGCGGGCGTTATTTCAGACAAAGTTTTCAAAGGCAAACGTGCACCTGTTAACCTTATTTATTTAATCGGTGTTGTAGTTTGTTTGGTGTTGTTAAGATTCAACACAATCAGCACACTTGACTTTGTACTTATCGGCTTGCTCGGTGCGTTCACATACGGCCCGCAAATGATGATTGGTGGACTTTGCGCGGTAGAAAGTAGCTCTAAAAAAGTAGCGTCAGCCGCAACAGGTTTTACAGGAACCTTCGGTTATGTAGGTGCTGTTCTCTCTGCAACAGGTACAGGCTTTATGGTTGATAAATTCGGCTGGAACGGCGCGTTGTCATTCTGGATTGCTTCCGCTGTAATCTGTATTATAATTTGCGTAATGCTCTGGCAGAATGAGAAAAAATAGTCGACTGAGTCGACAACCATAATTGGTTGGTAAAAAAGGTGGGGATTTAAACCCGCCTTTTTTGTCCGAGAAAGACTCGCGATAAGGAACGTGAGTGAGTCTTTTGAGTGGCGTATTAGACAGCGGAGTCGCGGGTTGGCTTGCGTGAGCAGGACAAGCAGGCGACGGAGAACTGCTTTTAATGTGCAAAAAAAAAACTCTATCTTAGATAGAGCTTTGGAATCTGTTTTTTAATTCCTCATGTGTGTGTAGAAGGTTAGTGTGTAGTAGGTAGTGTGTGTTAGTTTGTATATCTCGTGTTAATTTAATGCGTTTGTCGTTTTGTCTTTTGTGTTATGTCTTACATATTAATAAAGTATTTTTGATGTATATAATTGCTATATACACCTTATTTCTTTACAATTCGTTACAAAAGCTCTCATATAGATTATATGGGAGCTCTTTATGTAAATAGTGGAATTAATCGGAATTATTTTTTATATTGATTTAATAGTTCAACGAGTTCAAATACATTTGTTGAGGGGTTATTTTTTTCAGGATTATTTTTTTCATATGATGATAATAGTCGTTTAGCATTTTTAATTGCTGTATTTTGTTTGGGCAAAAGTTTTTGATACATATCTTGTGAATTTTTCTTATATTTTTCATTAAGATATTCAGAAAGTTTTGTTTTATATTGTTTTCTGCTTATTGCTGTATCATGATAATTAAAATGTAATAAATACCAGAGTTCAAATGCTTCATTTGAATAAACAATTTTGATTTTTGGATATTTTTTTATCAATTTAAATGCACGGTTAAAATTCTGTTTTTTAAAACTATCACGGTCAAAGACACACCAAACCTGTTCATAATCTTTTTGGCGTGAAATAGCTTCTTCAACGATAGTATCTGTATTTGAGCCCAGTCCGTCTATGAATATGTTATGAAGTTTAAAATCTTTTTGAAACCCATTAAAATATAATGGTTCCGTTTTTTCACCTTCACATAGAATTAAGATTCTATCGGGCATATTTTTTTGTTTGCTTTCGCGTTTTTCTTTTAACAATTTTTCCTTTTTAAATAAATCATCCGTGCCCATAATACCTCTTTTATTTTAGGAAATTTTCGTCATTCCAGAATCCGAAATCATCAATAAATGGGATAGCATCATATCTTCCTTCAAGATAATCTTTATTAAAAGTTCTGTCATAACGTACATTGTAGTCGTTTAATGAGTATAAGGATGATTCACCATATTTGTTTTTATCTACAAAATAAATTTGGTCACGTCTGAAAATTTTGTTTGTTAGTAAATCAGTATTATGTGTATTAAAAATAAACTGTGCATTTTTATTTTTGTAATGCAATAATTTGATAATGAATCTTGTTATTAAAGGATGAAGTCCAGCTTCTAATTCATCAATTACCAAAATTTTCCCCTCTAAAATCGTGTCAAAGATAGGCCCGAGTAATGAAAATAGGTTTTGTGTTCCGTCTGATTCGTTATCTATTAAATCAAATTCAATATTTTCAACGGGTTTTTTATCTTTGTTATATTTTTTATGTAAGGTTTTGATTTTTGGTGGTAGTTCTAATGAAATTCCTTCCTTTTTAGCTTTTTCCAGTTCTTTTTGTAAAAATTCTGGAATTGATGATAGTTCTCTATTTTTAATAGAAAAACTATCGATTGAAAAATCAGCTATTTTAAAAATCTTTTCAAATTCTGCCTGAAGTTTAGAATCCTTCAGGAATTGAGTTGTAATTCTGTTATATTTAATAAATGAAAGACTTGAAATTACATTTAAATTTTTAAACCAACTAATTACTGATTTAGCAATTGGCCCGTTAAACTGGGCTACAACTGACAAAAATAACGCATTATTCCTTGTCATATCGACTAATTTTTGGCCTTCTTTGAATGTATTTCCTAATTCGATACTTTGTTTGTGCCTGATAAATAATTGTTTTTCTTTAATTTTTTCGGCTTCAAACAACCATTCATCAACGATTTCATCTTTATTTAATCTAAAACCGTATCGGTATTTTTTATTATTGTTAATAAAGATAAATTCAAAAAGGCTTGGTTTATTTTCTGTTTCAGTAGATAGCAAAAATGGTTCAACGGGAATGTTTTCCTCAGCTTGTGTATCTTTTGACGAACTAATAATAAAATCCCGTGCGAATTCAATAGCATTAAAAAGATTGCTTTTTCCGCTGGCATTTGCCCCAAAAATCGCAATAGTTTTTAAAAGTTTATAGTTTTCTCCAGCAATGATATTTGTTTCAGAATGTTGAGTCATTGATGAAGCAATTAAATCAAGCGTGAACTGGTCTTTAAAAGATAAGTAATTTTCAACAGTAAATTTTAGTAACATATTATACCTCATCTATTAGTATTTTATCATAAAAATTGAAAATTTGAGAAATTTTCTCATATATTAACAAAAATTAAGCAATTTTGTATATTAAATAGTTGTTTAGTTTTTATATTGTTTTAGCTAACACGAAGTGTTCGTAGCTCAGAGCGTAATTGTAGAGCGCGTTTATAAGGACGCGGCCGCTTTCTGATTTTCCGATTATTAGATATTCGTTGTATTTGTTTTTGGCTAGTGTGATTTCAGAATGGATAATTTTTTCGACGTTAGTTTTTGCATTTTTGGACATAATGGCGCGAATCCAGTCCGATAGAATGTTGACGGCTGTGGATTTGTTGCTGATTATTTCTTCGTCTTTTGTTTGTATATATTTTGAAAATTCACTCAGTATCATAATTTTGGTGTGGTTGTTGCAAAACAGGTGATGTCAGTTATACCGGCGGCCTTCAGGGTTTTAATCATCTCGGTAAAGGTTGAACCTGTGGTGCAAATATCGTCTAATATCAATATTTTATCACAATTTGACCCGTTTTCATCAACCTTAAATGCGTTGTGTAAGTTTTCGGCGCGTTCTGATGGTGTAAGTTTGTATTGCGGTTTCGTGTTTTTAACACGGGTTATTAATTTTGTGTTGAGGGTGTTGCCGGAAAGTCTGCAAAATTCTTCTGCGACAAGTTCCATATGGTTGTAGTGGCGTTTGTACTGACGTTCTTTATGAAGCGGCACCGGAACTACTACAAAATCCTTTTTGTCGGTAATGTTTTGCCAGTATTCCCACATAAATTTAGCCTGATAAAACGCTAAATCACGCTGGTTGTGGTATTTAAGGCCGCGGATAAGTTTTTGTAAGTTTTTTTCGTAGACGCCTGCGACGTAAACACTTACGCCATCTATAGCAAGGCGTTTTCCGTAACTTAAAAACTCAAGACTGTCATAGCACTTAGAACACATTTTCACGCTTTCACGTGACTGACGGCAAAAGTAGCATTTCTTTTTATAAATCCAATCAAGAAGGTTTATGAAAAATGTCTTCATTGCGCCTTATTCCATACTAAAGATTTCTTTAATATCGTCCATTGTGAGCGATTTGGTGATGTTTCTGTCAACCGAAATTACGCTGTCAACAAGATTACGTTTGAACATTTTGAGTTTTTGGATTTTTTCTTCAACCGTATTTTTGGTGATAAGACGGTATACAAAAACTTTTTTGGTTTGGCCGATACGGTAAGCACGGTCGGTCGCCTGATCTTCAACCGCAGGGTTCCACCATGGGTCGTAGTGGATTACATAGTCTGCGCCTGTGAGGTTCAAACCTGTACCGCCGGCTTTCAAGCTGATAAGGAATATCGGTATATGCGGATTGTTGTTGAATTTTTCAACAGCAGCCTGACGGTCTTTTGTCTTGCCTGTGAGATATGAATATGGGATTCCGGCACGATCAAGCCAGTCTTTAACAATATCAAGCATTTCGACGAATTGGCTGAACAAAAGAACACGGTGTTTTTCAGAAATAATCTCTTCAAGCATGACTTTAAGTTTTTCGAATTTACCTGACTGCATAATATTTTTGACGTTGTCTTTGTCGTAAAGCCGCGGGTGACAGCATATTTGACGTAAACGAAGTAATGCAGAGAAGATTGAAAGTCTGCTTTTTTCGAGTCCGTTTTGTTCGATAGATTTGAAGAGTTCTTCTTTTGTGCTGTCGAGAACCTGTAAGTAAAAATCGCGTTGGTCGTCTGTAAGTTCGCAGTATGCGATGTTTTCTACTTTATCCGGTAAATCTTTTGCAACATCGCGTTTCATACGACGTAGGATAAACGGATAAATTTGGAGTTTAAGCCTTTTTTCAACTACTTTGTCAGCACGTTCCATAATAGGGTTGACGTAGCGGTAATTGAATTCGTGAACATCAAACAGGAAGCCCGGCATGAGAAAGTCGAAGACTGACCAGAGTTCTTCAAGTTTATTTTCGATTGGAGTACCAGAAAGCGCAAGTTTGTGTGTTGCGTTAAGCTTTTTAACGGCCTGTGCTGTTTGTGAACCGGCGTTTTTGATATTTTGCGATTCATCCAGTACTATGTAGCGGAAATTGTATTCTTTGAGTTTTTCAATGTCGCGGCGAACGAGCGCGTAACTTGTGATTACAATGTCATATTCCGGAATTTTTTTGAACAAGCCTTTGCGTTCTGTGCCGGAAATTTTCAGGCAAGACAACTCCGGTGCAAATTTTTGGATTTCGGATTCCCAGTTGAAAACGACTGTTGTCGGGCAGATAACAAGTGTTGGCATAGGGCCGTCAACATCTTTTGCCTTTTGGATTACTGTGAGGGCCTGAAGTGTTTTACCAAGCCCCATATCGTCTGCGAGGATTCCGTTTAGTCCGTATTTGTACATAAACCAGAGCCAGCCGAAACCTTTTTGCTGGTATTCACGGAATTCGGCGTTAATAGATTGCGGAAGTTCCGTAGAATCTGCGGTGGAGAATGTGGACATTTGTGACCAGAATTCTTCAAACTCTTTGCTTAAAATTGTTTCAACATGGAGGTTTTTAAGTTCGTTAATTAAGCCTGCGCGGTAAGTTTTTACGATAAATTTGTTTTCGTCGTTGCGGTAAACGTCAAATGAGTTGAACGCGCGCATAAGCCCGTAAATATCCTGTGCAGGGTATTCGACAAAGCCTAAACTTCTGATACGGCTGTATTTTTCTCCGCCCTGAATAGTTTCGTACATTTCGTCAAAACTTACTATTTCGTCACCTGCGCGTCCGTAAAGATAGATTTCAAAAGAGTCTTTGGTTTCTTTGCTGAAGTCGATATCTGCGCAGAGTTGGAACGGATTGTCCAGAATTTTAAAGAAATTCATATCATCTTTTTCAACAAATTTCCAGCCCTCGCCTGCTTGTTGAATATGGTAGTTATAGAAATCAATAGCGTTTTCTTTTTCAAGGGCGAGGTTGTTTGTCTGCATCGGAACAAACCGGCAGGCAAGAAGCATATTGTAGGCTTCCTGTTCGTGTTTGACGTTGCGTTTTACCCAGTAGACTAAATCTTCGTTAGGCTTTTTAACTGTGACGTACGGGAGTTTGTCGCCGGTTGTTTTTGAGTACGGAACTTTTACGCCGTCGTATTCGAATTCTAACGACGCTTTTAACGATTGGTCATAGTCGATACCAAGTGTTACAACGTTAAGCGGCGGACGTTCTTCAAGCATTAATTTACAAATATTTTCCGCTATTTCAACGTTCATAATCTGTTGAAGTTCAGGGAGGTCTTCGTGGATAAACTTGCCGCCCTCAGCGTCTTTGAGTTCTGTGAAAGATGATTTTAATATATTTGTCGGCAAAGATTGCATTGCAACATTTGTCGGGAAAATTATGTTTTTGTATCTGCCCCATTTGAGGTGTTTTGAGAAGTAACGAACTTCTTCAAACGGATAAATTTCGTCTTTGTCAGGTCTTGTCCATTCAAGAGCCAGAAGCAGAGAGCCGCTTTGTCCGGAATTAACCGTGAGATTTAAAGTCCATTCCTCGTCAACAAATTTTAATCTTTCTTTGGTTTTTTCGTCAAGAACTTCATCGGCTTTAGCAAGCAGGGCAAACATAGGGCCAAATTTGGTAATCGGAATATCGTACCAGCCTGCTTTTTTGTCCTGACGGGCAATAGTTAGTAATTGCTGAAAGATAGCGATTTCAACTTTTTGTGAATTGTTGAGTTCAAAATCAGGGTTTTGACGCTGGGCTTCAATCAGTGCGCGCAGAATACTTTCAATCTGACGGACAATTTTGCCGTTTTCTCTTGAGCGAACAAGAACGGAAAAGAAATTAACTTTTCTTTTTGAGTTGAAGTGAAAAATATAGCTTCCGCCTGGTTCTTCGGTCAGGGCTGTGTTTTCGTCGGGATAATCGGTTTCGATTCCGTATTTAGTTTCAAGCCAATCTTCATAAGCGTGGTCGTTAATAGCTTTGATTGCGACTGCGACGGCGTGTTTGCACCATTCGTCTTTAAGCGGACAGTTGCAGCGTGCTTCGACTTTATTCTTCTTGAAAATCAAATCGGTGTTATAAGAAGCTTGAAAATTGCCTTTAACCTTACCCATATAGAAGTTTTTTTCAGGGTAGGATTCAAGAACCATATCTTTGGAATAAAGTTCGTAACCTCTGCGCCAAGCGCCGGCACCTGCCTTTTCTTTTACCAGTTTAAAATTAAATTCTTCAGTCGCCATATCTTCCTTTATGCCGCGAGTAAAGTACCATATAGAACGGTTATTCTATAAACTCAGGGTCACTCATATTATGCCATAAGCAGCAGAAAAAATCAAGTGGGTAAATATTAAAAAGCCCGCCATCGGCGGGCAAAATTATCATCGTTTTATACAGCGTACGTTGAGTGGGTAGGTCTTTGGATCCGGCCCGCGGACACCCGTATGGGAAACCAGGTGCAGCGCAGTCCCGGATTCGCCGGAAGAAACTACTGAGCCGGACCAGAAATCACCGGACGGAATACCAATAAGGTCTTTGTTGTAGAACATAGATGAGAGTTCGTCTATGTTAGGAAGTCTTGATTCAGCATCCATACTTGTGCATGCTTCACCAGCTTCTGTTTGCTTTTTTTGCCCGCTAACATTTCGGGTTAATGGTACCGGAGCAACGACAACGGGGTCACTGGAGTATAACGCAGAGATAAATCCGATGTCTTTACCAACAGTGTTCGGGCCCTTGTTTCCGTTCAAGTCATAGATGAAATTAGCACACATTTTAGGCTGTGAGTAATGCCAGCCTGTTTCTTCCATATCACTCTGACAATTCGGGTTGTAATAAACGGCTACGGATTCCCCGTTTTGTGTTTCAAAAGCGGCAGCAAAAGTATCAATGTCTTTTTGGGGATTTTGATAGTTCTCTCCACCAGCTGCTGAACCATTGCCGTAAGAGCTGGTGAACACAATGTTTAATTCAGACAATTTAGTTGGCCAAGAGTTCATACTGCCAGCCAAATTTGTATAAGAAGTAACAATTCCGCAGTCTTCTAAATGCTCGTGGTCACAAATGTTGTTAATTTTAATAACTTTAGATAAACCTTCAGTAACAAAAGTTTCAGCGGCTGTGTCGACGGCGCTTGTAGATGTTGCTTCGTCTGCAAGCTGGTAAGTTCCGTAACCACCTAATGACGGCATTAAAGCCAAACCTTGAGAAAATCTTGCATAAAGCGCTTTTCTCTGTGTATTCCAAGTTCTTTCGTTAATATTACCGGTCAAACTAGGCAATGTTATTGCGGCGACAACACCAATAATCGTTAATGACAGCAAAATTTCGGCCATGGTAAAGGCGCAATGCTGGTTCTTCCGCCTGTCAAATCTTAGCTCAATTGCTTTGCAATTGGCAGATTTGTGCGCTCCTTTCACTCTCGTTCCAGTCGCAACGGCGGTGACATAATGCTCGCCTGCTTGCCCTGCTGACCGCAGGTCAACACCGCGAGCACCGGCTGACGCAGTCTTGCCCCCCCCCCCCTCAGCGGAAATGCCCATAAAACACGGCTTTTCAAGATTTGTTTTTTCATTGATACCTCCAAAATTTATATAATTATATTAAACTATTTTTCAGGGGTTGTCAACTTATTTGACCTCGCTCAATGTTGTAAATTTTGACGTCGCGAAGGAATTCTTCTTCAAAATGCAGGGTGTCGACCGAGGTTATTATCGTTTGAACACCGGATTTTATTGATTTTAAGAGGAAATTTTGGCGGATGTCGTCGAGTTCTGCAAGTACATCATCCAGCAATAACACGGGGTTTTCACCTGTTTTATCCGTGATAATTTCAAGCTCTGAAAGTTTGAGCGCCAGAACGATTGTACGTTGCTGACCCTGTGAGGCAAATTTTGTGGCTTCGCTGTCGTTAATGTAGAATAAAATATCGTCGCGCTGCGGGCCGACACAGGATTGACCGCGGCGGATTTCTTCGCTCATACGCTCTTCAAGCGATTGTGTGAAAAGCTGCGAAATAGTTTCAATATCTTCTTCACCGTTTAGGAATGAGCAGTCGTATTTGATTCTTAATTCTTCGCTTTCGCTGATAATTTTGTGTTTTTCGCGCGCTATGCGTTCGATTTCTTTCAAAAATTTCATACGCAAAAAGATTATATTGCTTCCGGCGATTGCCATTTGTTCGTTGTATACACGCAAAAGGGTTTCGTCAATGTAGTCGCTTTTTAGTAAGTTATTTTTTTGAATACGGATTTTGTCGTATTTTGAAAGCCTTTCATCGTAAGCCGGATATACCTGCGAAATTGCGCGGTCTAACCATTCGCGTCTGTCAGAAGGGTTCCCGCGGAGTAAAAGCAAATCAGGCGTTGCAAAAAGCACCGTGCGCAAAACAGATTTGAAATTTTTTGGCGTAGTTTTAAGTGTGTTGACGCGAAGTTCACGGTTTTTTTCACGGTTGTAAAAGAAAGTCAGTTCTACATCCGCGTCGGCTTTTACTATATCCGAGTGGATTTCGACAAACTCCGATTCAAAGTTTATAAGTTCCTGATTATTAGAGGTTCTGGGGCTTTTTAGCGCAGAGAGAAAATACACGCTTTCAAGAATATTGGTTTTGCCCTGTGCGTTTTTCCCGATAATCAAAATCTTGTCAAAACCTAAATCCAGCGTGATTGACTTGCAGTTTCTATAATTTTTTAATGTTAAATTTTGCAGCCTCATCATTTATATAATACTTCAAATATATGATTTATTGAATAGCTCTTGATGAAACCGTAATTTTCCTATATAATTCAGTATAAGAGAGGAAAAATATATGTTACCTGTTATTACGGAAGAGATATCAGCAGAGATTTTTACGGAAGTATTTAAAGATGTTCCGCTCTGGCGAAAGAAAATGATTCACTATTTGAAGGAAGAAAATCCGGAGATTAATACTGCGATTATTGAGGCCGCTAACAAAACGGATTTAGACCCGAAAGCCGTTGCACTCGGTGCTTATATGACTTATCTCCTAATTGAAAGAGCGACAAAAGAACAAGATATTTTCTTAGAGGATTAATAAAATGATTATAGAAGATTTATTAGAACAACTTGTAAGAGAAGGGGGTAGTGACCTTCACGTGTCAAGCAACTTATCCCCTGTTATTCGTGTGGATGGTAAGTTAAAACGTATTGATGTTCCGCCTCTTAGTCCGCAGGATGTTGAAACTTTATTGTTCCCTATGCTTTCTAATGAACAACGCCGGAAACTTGAACAGGACTGGGAACTTGACTTTTCTTACGGGATTGAAGGCCTTAGCCGTTTCAGGGTAAACTTCTATAAAGATAAAGGTAATTATGCGGCTGCATTCCGTACTATTACATCTACTGTTCCGAGTTTTGAACAACTTGGACTTCCTGAAGTTGTCAAACGTACCGCGAATTCGCCCAGAGGGCTTGTGCTGGTTACAGGGCCTACCGGTTCCGGTAAATCTACAACACTTGCGGCTATGATTGACCATATTAACCAGACAAAAGCAGAGCACATCCTTACAATCGAAGACCCTATCGAGTTTGTGCATACGTCCAAGAAAAGTGTTGTTCACCAGCGTGAATTAGGTATGGACACACGTTCGTTTGCTAACGCTCTTAAATCCGCACTCCGTGAAGACCCTGATATCATTCTGGTCGGTGAGATGCGTGACTTTGAAACAATTTCTCTTGCTCTGACAGCGGCTGAAACAGGTCACTTAGTGTTCGGTACACTTCACACCTCTTCTGCTTCACAAACCGTTGACCGTATTATCGACGTTTTCCCTGAAGGTCAGCAGCAACAAATTCGTGTACAGATTGCAAACTCTCTTGTTGCGATTTTTGCACAAACACTTTTGCCGAAAACGCTTCCGGACGGAACGAAAAAAGGTCGTGTAATGGCTCAGGAAATTCTTATTTCTAACGGTGCAATCTCCAACCTTATTCGTGAAGGTAAATCCGCTCAGATTTATTCTTCTATCCAGATGGGACAAGGACAGGGCATGCAAACTCTTGAAGCATCACTTGCGGAACTTTGTAACAAAGGACTTGTTACTGTTGAAGACGCGCTTGCAAAAACTTCAAGACAGGAAGAGTTTAAACGTCTTTTGAAAGAAGCTAAAGAAAGATAAGTTCCGAAGAAATTTCGCGATGTGTCAGTATAGCGAAATTTCGGAGTGACGTGTTAGACAGCGCAGCCGCGGATTGGCAAACCGCGTTTGCCAAACAGGCGGCGGAGGACTGCTTTTATATGAAAACGGCACAGGTTTTTGACGGACATATAAAGATTAAAAATGTTTCTGATTTGAAACTGGATGGACGCAAAGGGGCTATAGTTAAGGTTTTGGGCTGCGGCCTGTGCGGTTCTGATATAATAAAAGTTGACCATAAATCCGTGCCGGATGGAACTGTACTCGGGCATGAAATTGTCGCAGAGATTTTAGAAATTGATTCAGAAACGGAATTTAAAGCCGGCGATGTTATAGTTACAACGCACCACATCCCTTGCGGAAAATGTACATACTGTAAAAACGGTAATGTTTCAATGTGCAGACATTTTAAAGAAACAAATCTTTTGCCCGGAGGCTTTAGCGAACAAGTTTTTCTTTCTGAAGAACATTTGCAAAATGTCGCGTATTTAAAACCCGAAAACCTGAGTGTTACTGAAGCGTCTTTTTACGAACCGCTTTCCTGCTGTGTAAGAGCCGTCAGGCGTGCAAAACTTCTTCCTGAGAGTGAAGTTCTTGTTCTGGGGCTTGGTTCAATCGGGATTTTGATGGCGCAGACGCTTAATGCGGACGGAATGAAGGTTTTAGGTTGTGACTTGCGTCCTGAACGTGTTGAAGCGTTGAAAAATTTTGGCGTTGACGCTGTGACTTCGCTGCCGGAAGGGTTTCGGCCGAATGCTGTTTTCCTAACTGCCGGTGCTGACAAAACCGTTGAGATTGCGATAAAAACCGTACGTGATGGCGGAAAAATTGTCGTTTTTTCCAGCACTCCGAATGATTTCCCGTATTCAAATAACGAAATTTATTATCGTGAATTAACCGTGCTGGGAAGTTATTCGCCTGATTTGTGTGATATGCGTCAATCACTGCACTTGCTTAGAACCGGACGTGTGAAGGTTAAAGGGCTGTCAACGGTCTATGCACTTGAAGATTTGGAACAGGCGATAAACGACACCAAAAGCGCGAAAATTATAAAAGCGTTTATAAAAATTGCCATGTCTTGACAAACGGATAAAAATCGTAAATAATATAAATGTAGGGCGAGAGCCTTTAGCCTTAAGCAACACTAAAGACTCTTTCTACGCACCCTACGGTTTAATCAAATTTAATGCTATTACTGCGATTGAAAATGCTAGTAATAGCATTATTATTTTGTCAACCATAGACATTTGCCCTCCTTTCGTCCAATTTCTACGTAAAATCGTGTGTGACGAAGTAGCAAGTGTGCTAGCCCTACAAAGTAATTATATTATAAAATTGCCTTAATGCAATAAATTATGACTTTGACGCCGTATATGTCAGTCGGTTTTATTCCCTTCTGTCACCCTGAACTTGATTCAGGATCTGGCCGCCGTCGCAACATTGGATAGATGCTGAAACAAGTTCAGCATGACAAAATGCATTGATTTATTAAGTGTACTTACTTAACTTATAACGTCACGAGTTCCGGTGTTTGGTTGAGTTCGCAGAAAAGTTTTGAGGCGGTCATAAAGTTTTCGGGGTTGGACGAAACATAAAAATGTTCACTGCCCTTGCCCGCCGTGTTAATAAGTCCGGAAGCAGTCAAATCTTCTTTGATATACTGCGCAAAATGTTTTGATGGATCGATTAAATCCGTTTCAGGGTAGAATTGTTTGATAATATCTTTCAAATAAGGGTAGTGCGTGCAGCCAAGAATTATTTTTTGCGGGTTGTACGGAAGCATTTCATTTACCCTTTCTTTTATTTGCATAAGGCTTTGAGGTTGGTTAAGTCTATGTTCTTCGACAATCCGAACCCATGCAGGGCAGGCGATTTCGGTGATTTTGAGTGAAGGATTGAGTTTGTTAATTGCCTTTGCGTAGGCGTGTGAATTAATCGTCGCAGGAGTGGCAAAAACCCCTAAGCGTTCTATAGGAAGCGTCGACATAACTTTTGCAACTGACTGGATTATAGGGTAAATTTTGAAGTCATAATCATCCTTGAGGGTTTCGTAAGTCATGGCAGAAGTGGTATTGCAAGCCATAACAACAGCTTTTACATCTTTTGCCGCGAAGAAATCGAAAATTTTGCGTGCGATTTTGATTAGTTCTTCCTGTGTTTTTTCGCCGTAAGGCATATTAATTGTGTCGCCGAAATAAAGAAAATCTTCATACGGAAGAAGTTTTTTCACTTCTTTATAAACGGTCAGTCCGCCGACACCTGAATCAAAAAACGCTATTTTCCCCGTTGTGTTACTCTTGTCCAAAATATTTCAATACTCCCTCAACAATAGCTTTAGCTGTTTCCTGTTTTCTCTTTTCTGTTACGAGAAGTTTGCGTTCTTCTTCGTTTGATATAAATCCGATTTCGCAAAGGATTGCAGGAATTTCTGTATGATTTATAACATAAAATTTAGACTTAAACAAGCCCCTGTCAAAAGGTTTAAGGTTACTGATTAAGGTTTCGTGAACGGATTGTGCAAGTCCCATGCTTTCAGGATGGTAGTAGTGGGTTTCGATACCTTCGATTTCGGGTTTGACGCTGGAATTAACGTGGATACTGACGAAGATGTCGCCTTTTTCATTTGCAGCGGTTTCGACACGTTCCTGTAAAGAAACGTAATCGTCGGTGGTTCTGGTCATAATTACGTGGTGGCCAAGTTTTGTGAGTTCTTTTTGAACCTTTTTAGCCACATCAAGGGTGATTGTTTTTTCGTTAATTTCTCCCCTTATTGCGCCGTGGTCGGTTCCGCCGTGGCCCGCGTCGATTACGATTCGTTTTGACGGGATTTTGCTGGTCGGAATGTTGAATAATTGTTTTTTACTTCTTGCGGTTTCTTTTAAAACTACCTTTATGGATTTGCCGTCAGCGCCAAGATATGTGTTTACCTGAGAGTCCTGCCTGAGCGGAAGATAAATTCTCACACCCGCGCCTTTTTCAGAACAGATTAGTTTTGCGTTCCAGAAGAATGAGCCTGCGAAGTTTGACTTAAACTCTTCTTCGCTGAAATTAATTGCGTTATAGATTGTTAAAACAAGCGCGTTATTTTTGCGGTCAATACTGTGAACTACAGGCATGTCAAAGTTTAGGGTCATTGACTGCGTAAGGTCATTGATTTCCTGCGCTGAATATTGTACGGGTTTTGAAAAGTTTTGTACAAGCTGCGCCGTGTCGTAAGTCTTTTGATTGATGAGCAGTACGGATTGATTGTCGGCAGCGATTACAGGTGTGTAGGCTTCTACGTTTTCAGTGTAGATTACGGCGCGTATTTTGTTTATTGCAAACTGCCCGATAACAACTTTATCTGTTTCATTAATCTGATATTCACGGTTTCTGACCTCAGGCGCTGACAATGAGTTTGGAAAATCGTAGATTAATCGTGTCGGGTTTTGTAAAACCATTGGTTTTTCGAATGTCATTTCGCCAAACCCGCTTAGAAGTATAGAATTAGGGCGTGCCGTTACGTTGTTCAAATAGTACTTTGTATTCAGTTTAAATCTTTTAAAATCCGGTTCATCCTTTTGCTGCACAATAGTTTCCGACGGTTGAACGTTAAAAGCATTTTGAATCTCGACGGCCATATTTAGGGGTGTTACAGGTTCTGAATACACGACTTTTAAGTTTTCGTAAAAATCGCTTGATGAAGCATGTTCGTCGCGGTAGATATGTTGATAGTAATCATTTTGAATATCATTACCGTTCAGGCGCATAATGATATTGTTTTTTATTCTGTAAAATTTTATGTCTTTAATTACTTTGTCATTTTTAGGATAAAGTACAACGCGAACAATATTCGGATTGTTTTGAAACTGGCTGATTAAGATTCTGTCAAAGTTTCCGCTATGAAACACCCAGTCTTGTTTAGGAATTGTTAAGACAGTTGAATCAATATCAAAATAGTATCTCGTCGGATTATCAAGTTTTTTTAGCGTAATATTTTCCGCAATAGTGCCCTCGAATGTATCTTTTGCACTGAGCACCACAATCGCGTTTGACAGGTCATAATTCGCCGAAACCACTCTGAAATCTGCGCCAAAAGCCGTTTGGGCAAATACAAGAATCATTATTAAAAATAGTTTTAAAACAAGAAAAAATCTTCCCATAATAAGAATTATAATCCTGCGAAATCAACTGCGCAAAAATGTAAAGAATGTTGAGAAATCCCCCCTATACAAAAACCGATTTATATGCTACTATATTCTTACATGTAGTAGATAAAATTTTTTATAATATATGCAATGATAAATCAAAGATAAATTTTAATAATATTTGATAGAAAACCTGATAGGTTACATGTATCAGGCTTTGTATATCTTATTAAAAAATAGAAAAAGGATAAGAACATTTATGACTAACGTTTTATTAGTTGTTGCTGTTTTAGCGGTAATGGCTTTGACAGCGGTGCTTATCTCTCAGAATTCAAAAGTAAAAAAAGCCTTGACTGAAATTGAATTTGAAAAAAAATCAATTTCCGAAAAAGAAGGGCTTTTACTTAAAGAAGCGAGAATTAAAGCAAAGGAAGAACTGCAATCCGACAGGGAAAAACTTAACGAAGAAGAAAGAGAAAGACGTCAAGAGTTTGCAAGGTTAGAACAAAAACTTACTAAAAAAGAGGATATGCTTGAAGATAAGATTCAGGAATATACCGAAAAAGACTTACAGGCGCAAAGAAAACTTGACGAATTACTGGAAAAAGAAGACTATTTAGCAGGCATTGTTCAAAAACAAACAGAAGAACTTGAAAGAATTTCAGGACTTTCTGCAGAAGACGCCAAAAGGATGCTTTTAGAACAAATTAAAAACGATTTGGCGCAGGAACAAATGCAGTTAATAAGAGAGAATGAAGCCAAAATAAAAGAGGTTTCACAGGAAAAAGCAAAAGAGATTCTCTCAACAACAATGCAAAGATGTATGATTGAACAGGTTGTTGAAACAACGGTTTCGGTTGTAGCTTTGCCAAACGACGAGATGAAGGGCCGTATTATTGGCCGCGAAGGACGTAACATCAGAACTTTAGAAACTTTAACCGGTGTTGATTTAATCATCGACGATACTCCGGAAGCTGTTGTTCTTTCAGGTTTTGATCCGATACGCCGCGAAATCGCCAAGTTGACACTCGAGAAATTAATCGTTGACGGACGTATTCACCCTGTAAGAATCGAAGAAACCGTCGAAAAAGCCAGAGAAGAAATTGACAAGAAAATCTGGCATGAAGGTGAAAATGCGGTTCTTGAAATGGGTGTTATGGGCTTAAACAAAGAATTAATCAAGACTTTAGGCCGCCTGTATTACAGAACAAGTTACGGTCAGAATGTTTTGAAACACTCAATAGAAGTTGGCGCAATTGCCGGCATGCTTGCTGCCGAAATAGGTGCAAACGTAGCCGTCGCAAAACGTGCAGGCCTCTTACACGATATCGGTAAAGCCGTTGACCAGACTCAAGAAGGTACCCATATTCAACTGGGTGTAGAACTTGCGAACCGTTATGGTGAAAAACCTGAAATTATTCACGCAATCGAAGCGCACCACGACGATGTAGTTGCAAACACAATCGAAGCAGTTCTTGTAAAAATTGCGGACGCAATTTCAGCGGGCAGACCGGGTGCAAGACGTGATACTCTTGAAATTTATATCAAACGTCTTCAAAAAATCGAAGAAATCGTTAACAGCTATGAAGGAATCAAGCAATCGTTTGCGGTTCAGGCGGGTCGTGAGGTTAGAATTATAGTTCAGGCTGAAATGTTTGACGATCTCGCATCTCAAAAACTTGCGCGTGACGTTGCAAAACGCATTGAGGATGAACTTGATTATCCGGGACAAATAAGGGTAACAGTAGTTCGCGAATTTAGGACTACAGAAATCGCGAAGTAGTTATGACAGAAAAATCAACGATAAAAATATTGTTTTTTGGTGATATGGTAGGCAAGCCGGGCAGGCTTGCCGTCCATGATTTTCTTGCCGGAAACTCAAAGAACTATGATTTTGTTATCGCAAACGGCGAAAACGCTTCGCACGGATTCGGGCTTACGTTAAAAAATTACAACAACCTGTTGGATTTCGGTATTGATTGTATAACTTCGGGCAACCATATCTGGGATAAAAAAGAGATTTTTGAATACATTGACACTGCGGAAAATTTAGTCCGTCCGCTTAATTACCCGAAAGGTACAAAAGGTCGCGGATGGAGAATTCTTGAAACTAAAAGCGGTGTGAAGATTGGTGTTATAAACTTTTTAGGGCGCGTGTTTATGAGCCCGATTGATTCACAATGGGAACTCGCTAAAGAAGCGATTGATGAAATTAAAAAAGAAACACCGATTGTGATTATTGATTTTCACGCAGAAGCAACGGCAGAAAAAATCTGCTTTGCAAAGTACTGTTCAGAACTTGGTGTAAGTGCATTTTTTGGAACACATACCCATGTTCAAACAGCAGACGAAAAGATTTTAAACAACATGGCATACATTACAGACGCAGGGTTTTGCGGAACCGTTGACAGCGTCATCGGGATGGAATACCAGACTTCACTAAACAGATTTTTAACCTGTATGCCTGAACGTTATGATGTAGCAGACAGCAACGAAACCCAAATTAATGCGGTTGAAGTTGAAATTGATATCAACACAGGCTATGCTGTTGCTATAAAAAGGATTTCTTGTAATAGTAAAACAGAGGAAATAAAGGAACATGAAAATTGACTTGCATGTGCACACCCTGTACTCGGACGGCGTGTACTCACCTGAAAAAATAGTCGACACCGCAATTGATGTCGGATTACAGGCAATCTCTTTGACTGATCACGACAATATATTGTCGTGGCAGGTCGCGCAGGATTATTTAAAACAGAAAAATTTAAACGATAAACTTGAAGTTATTCAAGGTGTTGAAATTAATACACTCCATAAAAATTATGAGGTTCATATCCTCGGATACTTTATGGATACGACAAACAGTGATTTTAAAAGCCTTTTGAAGGCGCAGCAGCAGGCTCGTATTGTTCAGACAAAAGAAATCCTTAATCTTCTTGCTAAAAAAGAGGGTATAAAGATTAAGTTTGAAGATATTCAAAAACAGGTGGCCGAAGGCGGTAGTATCGGCCGGCCTCACATAGCCAAAGCTATTGCCAATGCCGGCGGAACCAGTAATGTTATAGAGGCATACGCAAAATATATCAATGATTCATCACATGTTTATGTGCCGAGAAAAACAGTTTCCCCGTACGAAGCTGTAGAAGTAATCTATGGTGCGGGCGGTGTTCCTGTAATTGCGCACCCTTATGACATTGATATCGCTGAGAAACTTATCAAAAACTTGATGTCCTGCGGACTTCGCGGAATCGAGGCATACCATAGAAAACACTCACCTGCCTGTGTTGAATATTTTTCATCAATGGCAGAAGAATTAGGACTTATCGTTACAGGCGGTTCGGATTTCCACGCACCGAACTCTCTTAACGGACAGATTGTGTTAGGCAAAAACTTTGTTCCTGAATGGATTTATGACAAACTGGTTCAGGAAAAAAGAATGATGGACTTAGCATAAGCGCCTGAGGCACCTCCTATTTGGATTCGGGCTGACGGTCAACGGAGAACTTCCTATGAATTTTAGAAAATTCTGGAAAATTGAATATACATTAACACTTTTTGCGATATTTGCAATATTTATTCTGCTTTTGCCGACAACTATTCAAAACGCAAGACAGGCAAGCCTTATTTCAAAGTGGAACGCAAAATATAATCGTGTAAATTATATGTTTTCGGTTTTGAACACTCACTCAAACGAGGATATAATCAAGAGTTTGAAAAATGCCTCAACAAATGAAGAAAAAAGCAGGTTGATGATATTGTTAATGCGTCCATACCTGCGTATATCCTCGCATCATGTTCCGAACCGGCGTTATCACCCGAAATATATGAATAATTCCAAAATAGGCAAGGAACATCCATACTATTTTGAGGATTTTTATTTTGCAGAGAATAATACAATAATTGGCATAAAAGATTTGGAACAGGTTAGAGAAACTGACCCTATGTTTATGCTGATGTTTGATATGAACGGCATGTTGCCTCCTAACCGCTGGGGCAAAGATATTTTCGGTGTAAATATATTTAGTCAGGGACGTATTGAACCGTTTGGCAAACAGTTTGATGTTCCTGAATTAAAAGTTGATTGTTCGGAAAAAGGGTTAGGTATAAATTGTTCTTATTATTATATAATAGGCGGGGGGTTCGATGAGTAAAAAAAGAGTGTGCGTGTTTGCATCATCCAGTAATTTTTTAGATGAGATTTATTATGAAGAAGTCGGCGAATTAGGTTATTTACTTGCAAAAGCTGATTTTGATTTTGTATACGGCGGTAGTAATCTTGGTCTAATGTGGACATGCGCGAAGGCCGCAAAACTGGAGGGCGCGAAGATATATGGTGTTATGCCTGAAAAGCTTTTCAATATCCTCGGGCCGGAATCCAGTGAAATTTGTGATGAACTTCATGTTACCGAAACTATGCGTACGAGAAAAGCGAAATTGGACGAAATTTCCGACGCTGTTGTTGCCGTTGCCGGCGGATTCGGAACATTAGAAGAACTTTCGGAAATGATTGTTCAAAAGCAGCTTGGTTACAACAGTAAGCCGATTGTAATTTTAAATACAAATGGTTTTTATGATAAACTGCTAGAGTTTTTTGAGAATATGATGAGCGAACATTTTGCGAATAAAAGTTGTTCGGATTTGTATTATGTGGCAGGTACCCCTCAAGAGGCTGTTGACTATTTGCTGTCATACCGCGCCGTGGAAAGGGTTATTGATAAAGACGCGATTTATAAGCGCTAAGGATTTTTGATTATTAAACTTTTATGCTATAATAACAGCATTAATAAGGAGACATTATGGACACATTAAGAGATAAGTATGAAGTGGTTATCGGGCTGGAAGTTCACGCTCAATTGAAAACCAAATCTAAGATTTTTGCGCCGGACGGAACCGAATTCGGACAGGAACCTAATACACAGACTTCACCGATTACGCTTGGAATGCCGGGGGTTTTGCCGGTTTTAAATAAAGAAGTTGTTAACATGGGGATTTTGACAGGTCTTGCTTTGAACTGTGAAATTCCTGAACGCTGTAAATTCGACAGAAAACAATATTTTTATCCTGATTTGCCGAAAGGTTATCAGATTTCTCAATATGACGAACCTATTTGCGTAAACGGCCATCTTGATATAGGCGGCAAGAGAATCGGTATTACAAGAGCGCACCTTGAAGAAGACGCCGGAAAACTCGTACACGCCGGCGCTGACGGTCTTGCAGGTTCAAGTTATTCACTTGTCGACCTGAACAGAGCCGGAACTCCGCTTCTTGAAATCGTTTCCGAACCGGATATGCGTTCATCTGCCGAAGCACGCGCTTATATGGAAGAACTTCGCAGTATCGTCCGTTACATCGGCGTTTGCGACGGAAACCTCGAGGAAGGCTCCATGAGATGTGACGCTAATATTTCTATTATGCCAAAAGGTTCTGATAAATTTGGAACGCGTGCGGAAATCAAAAACGTAAACAGTTTTTCTGCGCTTCAAAGAGCAATTGAATTCGAAATCGATCGTCAAATTGAAATCGTTGAAGAAGGCGGCGAAGTCGTTCAAGAAACTCGCCTCTGGGATGATAATGCAAGAGAAACCCGTTCTATGAGAGGCAAAGAGGACGCGCACGATTACAGATACTTCCCTGAACCGGATTTGAAACCGCTAGTTATTTCGCGCGAATGGGTTAAAGAGATTCAGGATAAAATGCCGGAACTTCCGGCCCAAAAACGTGCAAGATATCAATCTTTGGGCTTGAGTGAATATGACGCCAATGTCGTCGTTGAACAAATGGAATTAGCGTTATTCTTCGATAGAGTTTTAGAACTCGGCGCTAACGCAAAAACAGCCGTCAACTTTATTATGGGTGAGATTGCGGCATATTTGAAAGAAGAAAAACTTGAGTTAAGCGAAACAAAATTGACTCCTGAAAACCTTGCCGAATTGATTGCTTTAATCGAAAAAGGTACAATTTCAAACAACATTGGTAAACAAATTATTATCGAAATCATGCAAACCGGCAAAGCTGCTTCACAAATTGTTGAGGAAAAAGGTTTGAGCCAGATTAGCGATGAAGGCGCAATTAAAGCAATCGTCCAAAAAGTTGTTGAGGCAAACCCTCAGCAAGTTGAGGCCTACAGAAACGGTAAAACTAATTTGTTAGGTTTCTTCGTCGGACAAATTATGAAAGAAACAAAAGGCCGCGCTAACCCTAAAACAGTTAATGAACTATTAAAAGGATTTTTAGACGCGTAATGTAAAATTATGCGGGGTAGATTCTACCCCGCTTTAAAATTTGAGGAAAAAATGTTTTTCAAGACAAAAAAAGAAAAAACTTTTATGGAACGTGAAATTTTTGCACAGCCAAAAATTTTAAGTGATATTCTGGAATGTTATCTAAACGGTGACGAAATTAAATATGATATTCCGTCTGATATTGAAAAAGTTGTGCTTGTGGCAAGCGGCTCTTCTTACAACTGCGCCCGTTTTAGTGCGGATTTGTTTGACAGAATCGCAAGTATTGAGGCAACCGCGGTTTATTCCAGCGAATTCCTTTTGAAATCTATTGTTCCTCATAGCGACAAAATGCTTTATATTTTCATCACCCAATCCGGCGAAACATCAGATACGAACAAGGCGTTGATGAAGGCAAAAGAATACAACCTTAAAACCCTTTGTATTACTAATTCTGAGAATTCATCAATCTGGAAGTTGGCGGATTACCAGATTAACTGCCATGCGGGAGAGGAAAAAAGCATTGCTGCGACAAAATCCTTGACTGCACAAATGCTTTGTACGGCGCTTCTGGTTTTGAAATACGCACAGATGAAAGGCGTGGATGTTTCTTACTACTTAAAAGACCTGAAGACTTTACCGCCGGCACTTACTAACACGCTTGCATTGCGCAGTAAAATTAAAAAGTACGCCAAATTGCTGCTTTCCTATAAGAATATTGTTATCACGGCGGATGGAATGGCTTATGCACTTGCACGCGAAACCGCTTTAAAGATGAAGGAAACAACCTATTTGAACATCACGTCGTACATTCTGGGAGAATTCATGCACGGTCACGTGGCGGTTTTGAACGAAAAATCTGCTATGATGTACATTGCAACAAGCGACTTAAATTACACATCAACCAAAAATCTTAATAAGATTAAAAAGGATTACAAACCGTTCGTTTTCCTTGTCGGTAATGCTAATGATAAAATTAATGCAAATATTAACATCAACGTAACCATAGAAAGTCCTCTTGTGAAATCCTTTGCGATTATAGTGATTTCGCAGCTGTTTGCGCTGGAAATGGCGCTTCGGATGAAACACAACGTTGATAAGCCAAAAGGTCTGGAAAAAGTCGTTCAATAATCCTTAAATAAGTCGATAAAGTTTACACCAAAGTAATCTGCTATTAATGTGATTTTGTCAATGGTTGCGTTGACATTCTCATTTTCAAGCTTAGAAATATAAGAGTTGTCAAATCCGAGTGTTATGGATAACGCTTCTTTTGTCATTCCCAATGACTCTCTATATTTTTTAACATTTTGTGCAAGAAGTTTTCTTGGTGCTTGACTCATATTCCAATTATGTGGTATATTAAATATAAATAACAGGAATGTCATTCCAATAATGGGTTATAGAGAGGACTAATGCACAAACGAACTATTTTAATAGATTTGGATGGGGTATTGAATACTTATACAGGCGCTTATCAAGAGGGCTATATTCCACCTATAAGTTCTGGTGCGAAAGAGTTTCTTGAAGGTTTAGCGGGTGATTTTGATCTTAAATTGTTTACTACTAGACCAGTTCAATTAGCAGAAAAATGGCTGATTGATAATAATGTTGCCAACTTTTTTTCGGACATTACAAATATTAAAAAGACGGCTTGGCTGATTATTGATGATAGATGTCTAACATTTGAAGGGGATTTTGAAAAATTAGCCTTGCAGATTAATGATTTTAAACCTTGGTATAAATAAAGGCGGGTTTTAAACCCGCCTTTTAAATATTATTTCAATGCGAACGTCATATCCGCTTCGACGCAGACTTTGCCGTCCACTTTGCCCACACCGTGTGCTTTGCAGATAGGGCCTTTAACTTTTACAAGTTCTACTTCCATATCGAATCTGTCCCCGGGGCGAACGATATTTTTAAAACGAACGCCGTCGACTCCTGCGTATAATGTCAATTTGCCTTCAAATTCCGGCATTGTCATCAGGATTGGCGCAGAGCATTGTGCCATTGCTTCAAGCTGTAAAACCCCCGGCATAATAGGGTTGTTCGGGAAGTGTCCCTGGAAAAACGGTTCGTTCCAGGTAAGATTTTTGTAGCCCTTTGCGTATTTGCCAGGAACGCATTCTACAACGCGGTCTACCAGCAAAAACGGGTAGCGGTGCGGAAGCATGTTCATAATGTCAATCGCGTCAAAGCTTTTAATTTCTTCTGTCATACTTTTCTCCTTATTTTAACATTCTATAAGTTTGTCTTTTAAAATTTTTGCGGTTTTTACGTGGACTGCGTGGCCGGCTTCTTTTACTAAGATTTGGGCTTTCAGATGAAGCGGGTTAACGCCTGTAAGGTAAAAGTCGCCAATCAGGTCTAAGATTTTGTGTTTAACCGGCTCGTATTGTGAACGAAGTTCGGTTGTGAAGCCCTCGTCGAGCATTCCTACGGTGTTTTCCTGAGTAACGCCCTGTGCAAAGCCTAACATCTGGTATTTTTTCAAATCCTTGTAGAATCCGAATGTACGCGCGTCGCGAATTTCGTCAAATTTTTTGAAATCCACGTTAACCCAGCGGTTTTTCAAATCCGGATGGTCATAGTTGACGGCGTAGGAAATAAAAAGTTCGTCGTCAGGCAGGACTACAAGGCTTGTTTTACCGTTCAAGTAATAGACCGGTTCGCTCACTGTGAATTTTTTCGGCTTGTAAAGAAGCGGTTTGTCGATTCCGGCAGATTTGAAGAGTTCCACCCATTCTTTTGAACTTCCGTCGAGAATCGGCACTTCTTCTTCGCTCATATAGATATCAAGCGAATCGATTTCACAGATTGCAAGCGCCGCTGAGAGATGTTCCTCCAGCATTGCGCGGGCTTTGCCTTTACCAAGTGTCACGCAGTGGTCGGTAGAAATCACGTTATCAACAGTCGCTTCAAAAGGTTCGTTATCTTTTACGAAATAACGAATTTTCCCGAGCGAAGAGGGTTTGAAAGTTACTGTGCAGGGTTTGTTTTTCATCAAACCGTTGCCGGATATTGAGATTTCCTTTTTGAGAGTTATCATCTAATTTTCTTCCTTTGAGTCAGCGATGAATTCGTTCAACATCGGTTCTACTTTGCGGAATTTTGAAATGATTTCCTGAGCGTCTTTCATAGTTTTGAGTTGTTTGATGAACTCTTTTCTAGGAACGGCAGGGATACCGACGATAATTGATTTTTCAGGGAAGCTTTTTGTAACGCCGGCTTTAGCCGCAACGATTGAATCAGCGCCGATTTCGATGTGGTCTGCTAAGCCTGCTTGACCGGCTAGAACTGTTCTGTCGCCTATTACACAGCTTCCGGCGATACCGACTTGTGAAACGATTAAACAACCTTTGCCGATGCGGCAGTTGTGGCCAATCATAACAAGGTCGTCGATTTTTGTGTCGTCGCCGATTACGGTATTTTCGATTGTTCCGCGGTCGATTGCGGTGTTCGCACCGATTTCGACATTGTTACCTACAACAACTGAGCCGATTGAAGGGATTTTGAAGATAACCTGTTCAACTTTCTGGTCTTTAATTTCGCCGTCTTTGCGTGCTTGTTCAATGTTGTTAGGGTTTTCGGTTACAAAGCTGAAACCGTCTGCGCCGAGTGAAACGCCGTTATGTAAGATTACTTTATTACCTACTTTTACGCGGTCGCCGATGTTTACGCCGGAGTGGAAGAAACAGTTTGCGCCGATTTTAGCATTGTTTCCGATGTAGGTGTTACCGAGAAGTTTTGTACCGTCGCCGATTTCTGCGTTTTTAGAAACGATAACGTTAGGGCCGATTTGGACATTCTGGCCGATTTTGGCTGTTTCGTGAACAACTGCTGTCGGGTGGATGTTTGTGCCGCCGGTCAAGACTGCAGGTTCTTCGTAGAAGAGGGTGATTAACTTCATCATTGCAAGGCGCGGACGTTCAACTTCGATTGTGGTGAAGCCGTTGATGTTAACGCCCAGCGGAACGAGTGCCGCTTTTGCTTTGGATTTTGCAAGGTTTGCGATTTCTTCTTCACTCAAAGCAAGTGCCAGAGTGTTTTCATCAGAAAGTAGAGGCGGTGCAATTTGTGTGATTGTCGGTGCTTCTGCTTTTGTCAGCATGCCGCCTACGATTTGTGTAATTTCTTCTACTGAAAAACTTCTCATAGTTTTTACTCCTTATTATTAATTTTATTTATCAGATTTGTGGTTGATTGACCTTCAACGAAGCTTATGAATTCAACGCGAATGTTGTTTTTGCGCATGATATCGGCTTCGGGTAGGGTTTCCATTGTGTAGTCCGCGCCTTTGGTGTAGACATCGGGTTTGATTTCGTCGATTAAACCGGCCGGACTGTTTTCGTCAAATAGGACGACAAAGTCTACACAGCTAAGCGCACAGAGGATTTCTGCGCGATTAAGTTCGTTGTTTATGGGCCGTGAATCGCCTTTTATTGCTTTGACGGATTTGTCAGAGTTTAGAAGAACGATTGAGTAATCGGCGAAAGTTTTTGTTTTTTGCAGGTATCGGACATGTCCGACGTGAAGAATGTCGAAGCAGCCGTTTGTGACGACGACTGTTTTGCCGCCGGCTTGTAACTTTTCTACAAAACTTCTGATGTTTTCGCGTTTAATTATTTGACCCATTAGAACAAATCCATTTCTATAACTTTTTGACAAATACGAACCGTGTTGAGTGCTGCGCCGATTCTTAAGTTGTCTGCGACGCACCAGAGCGAAATTCCGTTGTTGAACGCCAAATTTTTTCTGATTCTTCCCACATAAACAGGATTGTTTCCGCTCGCGTCGCGTGTTGTCGGGTATTCAAAGTTTTCAGGATTGTCGATAACCTCTACGCCAAAAGCGTTTTTAAGAATCTCACGAACCTCGTCCGGCGTTACTTCTTTTTCAAATTCAATGTCCACGGCTTCAGAGTGGCCGTTGAATACCGGAACTCTTGCCGCGGTGCAGGAAATCGGTAAATCTTCCGGCAGGTGAAGAATCTTCTTTGTTTCGTTGACAACTTTTAACTCTTCTTTTGTGTAGCCGTTTTCGCAGAAAACATCGATTTGCGGGATTACGTTAAACGAAATCGGTTTTTTGAAACAAACATTTTCAAATTTTTCGCCTTTCAAATTCGCTTCTGTGTCTGCACGAAGTTCGTTAATAGCGGCAAGTCCTGCGCCTGAAACAGCCTGATAAGTAGAAACAATAAGGCGTTTAATCCCAAATTTTTCGTGAAGCGGTTTTAAAACAAGCATCAACTGCGAAGTTGAACAGTTAGGGTTTGCGATAATCCCTTCATGTTTTCTCAAATCCTCGTCATTAACATAAGCGATGACAAGCGGAACATTTTTTTCCATCCTAAACGCGCTTGAATTATCAATCAAAACGCCGCCGCGTTTTACGATTTCCGGAGCAAATTTTTGGCTTGTTGAACCGCCTGCGGACGCTAAAACAATGTTTACGCCCTCAAAGCTTTCCGGTGTCGCTTCTTCAACAATATATTTCTTGCCCTGAAATTCAATCTCAGAACCCGCGCTTTTAGCACTTGAAAGAAATTTTATCGTGTTAAAGTCAATCTTTAACTCGTCAATAATTGCTGTAATCTCTCTTCCCACAACGCCTGTAGCGCCTAATACTGCTAAATTTGCTTTTCTATTCGACATCTCTTTTATCCCTATAAAGCTACTCCGTTCAATCATTATAGCGCAAAATTTCTTTCAGGCAAACTTTATGAAGAAACTTTGAGATTTTGCTGTTTTTGTGGTAAGCTTGAAATGCAAGAACAGCTTAAAAGTAAGGAGAAGTTATGACGACAGTGCAGACACACGAATCAAACTCATCAATTAATCAAATTAGACAAACCAGAATCCAAAAGCTTGCGGATTTGGCTGATAAAGGCGTTAATCCATATCCGTATTCTTTTGATAAGACAATAAACGCTAAAGATTTACAAGCGAAGTACGCTGACCTTGAAGCCGGTGTTGAAACAGAAGATGTTTACTCAGTTGCCGGACGTGTAATGGCAATCCGTAACACCGGAATGTTTATCGACCTTCAAGACGACAGCGGAAAAATCCAAATTTTCTCTCACAAAGAAAATGTGTCAGAAGAGCAAATGAAAATTTTAAAACTCATCGATATCGGTGACATCGTCGGTTTTACCGGATCAGTCAGAAGAACTCCGCGCGGCGAACTTTCAATAAAAACAACTGAATTGAAACTTTTATCAAAAGCACTTCTTCCGCTTCCGGAAAAACACCACGGTCTTACGGACGTTGAAATCCGCTACCGTCAGCGCTACGTTGACTTAATCATGAACGAAGGAGTCAGAGATACTTTCCAAAAAAGAAGCTTGATTATCCAAAAAATCCGCGAATATTTAGCACAAAAAGGCTTCCTTGAAGTTGAAACTCCAACGCTTCAAACTATGGCGTCAGGCGCAAACGCAAGACCGTTCAATACTCACCACAATGCGCTTGAAATGGATTTAACCTTAAGAATTGCGCTTGAATTATACCTGAAAAGATTAATCGTCGGCGGCGTTTCAGAACGCGTTTTCGAAATCGGTAAATGCTTCCGTAACGAAGGTATCGACACACGTCACAACCCTGAATTCACTATGATTGAACTTTATCAGGCATACGCTGACTACAACGATATGATGGAATTAACCGAAAATATGGTCGCTCACGTTGCGCAGGAAGTTCTCGGAACAATGAAGATTCAGTACGGCGAAAACGAAATCGACCTTACCCCGCCGTGGGATAGAAAAACAATGCTTGGCGCAATCAAAGAAGCAACAGGCGTCGACTTTATGGATATCTTCACAGTAGAACAGGCAATGCAGGAAGCCAGAAAACTTCACGTACCGGTTGAAGAAGGCATGAACTGGGGCCAAATTGTTGAGGCAGTATTTGAAGAAAAAGTTGAACCGGGTTTAATCCAACCTTGCCACATTATCGACTATCCGCGTGAAATTTCACCGCTTGCGAAAGTTCACCGCGATAACGACAGATTGACAGAACGTTTTGAAACCCGTGTTAACGGTTGGGAAATCGCAAACGCATTCTCTGAATTAACCGATCCTATTGACCAGAGAATGAGATTTGAAGATCAAGCCAAAGCGAAAGCAAACGGCGATGAAGAAGCGATGGATATTGATGAAGACTTTATCACCGCGCTTGAATACGGTATGCCTCCGACAGGCGGTATGGGAATGGGCATTGACAGACTTGTTATGCTTCTGACCAACTCTCCGTCAATCCGCGACGTAATCGCATTCCCAACATTAAAGAAAAAAGAAGGGTAAATATATTTAAAAGGCGGTCGTAAGACCGCCTTTTTTATAATGCTATAACCTCTACATTGTCTAAATTTACCCTTTGTTTTGCCTGCCACAAATCGTACATTTGCTGCATATTCAGCCAATATTGAGGCGTAGTGCTGAATGCTTTGGCTAATTTTAATGCCATATCTGCCGAAATCCCGTTTTTACCGTTCACAAGTTCGGAAGCGGATGTCCTTGAAATCCCAAGTTTCAGGGCAAACGCCGTCACGGACAATTTATAGTCCGGCAAGTAAATATCTTTGAGTATTTCACCGGGGTGCGGCGGGTTGTACATATCCATAATGCACTCCTTTCGTTTTAGTGGTAATCCGTATAGTCTAAGATGTACACATCTTTATTGTCAAATTCAAAAGTCAAACGCCAGTTAGCTTGTACCGTTATTGAATAAAGGTTTTGTTTGTCACCTTTCAATCGGTGAAGTCGTAGTGACGGCGTTCCTAGCTCGTCTATTGTTGTCATCGCGTTTAGAATAACAAGTAATTGTCTTAGTTTTGTTTCATGTATCGCCTGAATTCCTTTAGTATTTCCGGTCAAAAAGAATTTTTCAAGCCCTTTATGTTTGAAACTTTTTATCATGTTTATATTATAAACCGTAAACTAACGGTTGTCAAGCAAGGGTTTATAAAAGGCGGTCGTAAGACCGCCTTTTTTTATTAAAGCGGGTGTTATAAACACCCGCCAATTTTGAAACGTCGCTGACGTTATGTGCACCCTGCTCACCTTGCTCACGCACGGGACACCGGCGCACACCGAGCTACGCTATTCTATTTAACTTGGTAATCTCTAACGATACCTTCAAAAGCGTCTTGGTAGATTTGTTTGATGTCTGACATCAACGGATATGCAGGGTTTGCGCCTGTGCATTGGTCGTCGAATGCCAATTCTACCATTTCGTCTAACTTAGCATTGAATTGTTCTTCTGTTACGCCGAAGTCTTTAATTGATTTTGGCAGGTTAACTGCGCTCATCAATTTGTCTACTGCGTTGATTAACAATTCAACTTTTTCGTCATCGTTTTTGCCGCCCAATCCTAATTCATCAGCGATTTGGCCGTATTTAGCTTTCGCATTAGGGAATTTGTATTGAGGGAAGATACATTGTTTTTTAGGGCAATCTGTTGAGTTGTATTTGATTACCTGTCTGATTAACAATGCGTTAGCAACACCGTGTGGAACGTGGAACATAGCACCGAGTTTGTGAGCCATTGAGTGGCAAAGACCCAGGAATGAGTTTGCAAATGCCATACCTGCGATTGTTGCTGCGTAGTGCATTTTTTCTCTTGCGATAGGGTCGTTTGCACCTTCAGTGTATGAACGTTCTAAGTATCTGAATACTAATTTTGTTGCTTCAAGAGCGTTTGAATTAGTAAAGTTTGTTGCCATTGCTGAAACGTATGCTTCGATAGCGTGAACAAGTGCGTCGATACCTGATGCGCTTGTTAAGCCTTTTGGCATTCCGTCAACGAAGTTAGGGTCAACGATTGCCATGTTTGGAGTCAATGCGTAATCAGCGATTGCGTATTTAACGCCTGATTTATCATCTGTGATAATCGCGAACGGAGTAACTTCTGAACCTGTACCTGATGTTGTAGGGATTGCAACCATTGTTGCTTTTTTACCCAATTCAGGAATTGAGCAGATTCTTTTTCTGATATCCATAAATCTCATTGAGATATCTTCGAATACTGTTTCAGGTTGTTCATACATTAACCACATAATTTTTGCTGCGTCCATTGGAGAGCCGCCGCCTAATGAAATGATTACATCAGGTTCAAACGGTTTCAAGATAGACATTGCCTGATTAATTGTAGAAAGGGTTGGATCCGGTTTAACGTCAAAGAAGATTTGGTATTCGCAACCGATTTCATCAAGAACCGCTGTGATTTTATCAACAGCACCTGAATTGAATAAGAAGCTGTCTGTTACGATGAAGGCACGTTTTTTGCCTTGAAGTTCACGAAGCGCAAGGTCGATAGCACCTCTTTTGAAGTAAACTTTAGGTGGAACCTTAAACCATAACATATTTTCTCTCCTTTCCGCAACAGTTTTGTAGTTCAATAAGTTTTCAACGCCAACGTTACCGGAAACAGCGTTACCGCCCCAAGAACCGCAGCCTAAAGTCAATGACGGTTCGAGTTTGAAGTTGTAAAGGTCACCGATACCACCTTGAGATGATGGTGAGTTGATTAACAATCTGCAAGTTGGCATTTTTTCTGCGTAGAAATTGATTCTTTCTTTAGAACGTGCGTCTGTGTAAAGAACTGATGTGTGGCCTGCGCCGCCTTTTGAAACGAGTTCGTAAGCCATTTCAGCAGCTTCATCAAAATCTTTTGCTCTGTACATTGCAAGAACCGGTGATAATTTTTCTCTTGAGAATGGATCTTCCCAGTCAACAGCCGGTCTTTCAGCGATTAAAACTTTTGCGTTTTGATTAACTTCAAAACCTGCCAATTGAGCGATTCTGTAAGCACTTTGACCAACGATGTCAGGGTGAGCTGTACCGCGTTTAGGGTCGATGATAGGCAAATCTACCAATTTCTTTTGTTCTTTTTCGTCAAGTAAGTGAGCGCCTCTATAAGCGAATTCTTCTCTAACTTGATCGTATACGCTGTCAACAACAACAACAGATTGTTCAGAAGCACAGATCATACCGTTGTCGAAAGTTTTTGACATAAGGATTGAAGAAACAGCCATTTTAATATCAGCGGTTTCGTCGATAACAGCCGGAGTGTTACCAGGGCCAACACCTAATGCAGGGTTGCCTGAAGAGTAAGCTGCTTTAACCATACCAGGACCGCCTGTTGCTAAGATACAATCGATGTTAGGGTGTTTCATCAATTGGCTTGAAAGTTCGATAGTCGGAACATCAATCCAGCTAATGATGTCAGCCGGAGCACCTGCTGCAACTGCTGCGTCTAAAACTAATTTAGCAGCTGCGATTGTGCAGTTTTTAGCTCTAGGGTGTGGTGAGAAGATAATAGCGTTTCTTGTTTTCAACGCGATTAAAGATTTGAAAATTGCAGTTGAAGTAGGGTTCGTTGTAGGAACGATACCGGCAATAACGCCGAGAGGTTCAGCAACGATTTTGGTACCGTTAACTTTATCTTCTTTAATAATACCGCAAGTTTTAGCGTTTTTGTGCTTGTTGTAGATGTATTCAGAAGCGAAGTGGTTTTTAATAATTTTATCTTCCAAAACGCCCATACCTGTTTCTTCAACAGCCATTCTGGCAAGAGGGATTCTTGCTTTGTCAGCGGCAGTAGCTGCAGCTTTGAAAATTGCGTCAACTTGTTCTTGAGAGTAAGTAGCGAAAATCTTTTGAGCTTTTCTAACTCTTTCAATCATCAATTCGAGTTTTTCAGCGGAATCAACAACAGAAGAAGAATTCAAAGCTTTTTCGAGGTTTTCGACAGTCTTTTGATTTTTGGTTGTCATAAAATGTATTCTCCTTTTTCAATATCTTTCAGATATATTCGTGAAATATTTCACGATTCTTTATAATAATATGATATCATGAAGAAAAATCCATTGCAAGTGTTATTATGACAATCTTTATTTAATTTTAATATTAAAAAAGGCGCGGGGGCCCCGCGCCTTGTGGTATTATTCATAATCAACATTTCATTAACGTTTCACGCAACGAACGAGGTAGCCAACGGACCGCGGTTCCGGGTCGCGGTGGCCCGTATTGAAACCCTGGTCCCATGCTGTGCCAGACTCACCAGAAGAAATGACAGAGCCGGACCAAAAGCTACCGGACGCAATACCAATGAGGTCACGGTTGTAGAACATAGCGCTCAGTTCATCCCTGTTTGGAAGTCTGGATTCAGCGTCTAATTTAGTGCATGCTTCACCTGCTTCGGTTTGCTTTTTAGTACCTGAAACATTTTGAGCCAATGGAACCGGTGCTACTACAATGGGGTCAGAAGGATAGAGCGCTGTAATAAATCCAATATCTTTCCCAACAGTATTCGGCCCTTTGTTACCATTTAAGTCATAGATAAAATTTGCACACATTTTTGGCTGTGAATAGTGCCAACCTTCACCCATATCAGCTTGGCAATTCGGGTTGTAGTAAACAGCGATAGATTCACCGTTTTGAGTTTCGAATGCAGCGGCCTTGGTGTCTATGTTTTTCTGCGGGTTTTGGTAGTTAGTACCGCCGTTAGAACCACCATCGTTCCATGTGCCGGTAAACATTGAGTTCATTTCGCTTAACTTAGTCGGCCATGTCTTGATACTTCCTGCCAAGTTAGTATAAGAAGTAACAATCCCGCAATCTTGTAGATGGTCATGGTCGCAAATGTTGTTAATCTTAATAACTTTACTTAACCCTTCTGTAACAAAAGTTTCGGCTGCTGTGTCCTGCGCGCTTGTACCCGCAGTTGCGTCTGCAAGTTGGTAAGTACCGTAACCACTAAGTGACGGCATTAAAGCCAAACCTTGAGAAAATCTTGCATAAAGTGCTTTTCGCTGCGTGTTCCACGTACGCTCGTTAATGTTGCCGGTCAAACTAGGCAAAGTAATCGCTGCGACAACCCCGATGATTGTGAGGGATAATAAAATTTCCGACATTGTGAAGGCAATCTTACCCCCCCCCCCTGAGCAGAATGTCCATATTACACGGCTTTTCAGAATTTGTTTTTTCATAATACCTCCAAATTTTTATATTTTTATTTTAAACTATGTTTATAAAAGTGTCAATTGTTTATTAAAATGGTTGCGCAGGTAGGACGGGCGATGGTATTTTGTCAGGCCGTATTTGTCGATTGCCGCTAAGTGTTCTTCTGATAAATAGCCCGCGTTGGATTTCCAGTTGTACTGTGGAAACTCCTCGTGAAGTTTTTCCATATATCTGTCGCGCGAAACTTTTGCGAGAATACTTGCCGCCGCAATTGACGCAGATTTCCCGTCGCCTTTTATGATAAATTGTTGAGGGTAATCGTAATTTTTAATTAATTTGTTGCCGTCAACGAGGGTTAAAATATTTTTCTTTTCGTCGTCGTCAAGTCTAAGTTGTGCAATAACCGCTTCACAAGCAAGTTTCATGCCTTTTAAAGACGCGTTTAGGATGTTAATTCTTTCAATTTCTTCGACTTCTATGTTGATAATTGAGTGGACAGTGTTTGACTTAATAATATCAAAAAGGCCTTCCCGTTTTTTCTTCGAAAGCTTTTTGGAGTCGTTAATTCCGGAAAGTTCTTGGATTAGGGTTTCGGATTTTTCGCGGAAACACGCGCACGCCACGAAAACTCCGCCTGCAGCCGGACCGCGGCCTGCCTCGTCGGTGCCTAAAATTATTTTCCCAAAACTCTCGTCAAATTTAAACAATTCACTCATGTTTCTCACCTTTTTCGTGAAACCTTTGTACGGGTTAACATACATTTACCCTTCATCTAAAATAAATTTTCCTATTTTCCCCTCACGGAAGTCGCGCAGAATATAAACTGATGTGCGTTCTGTGTCCGGCCGGCCGTTTGAGGTAATCCAGTTGCGCGCAAGGGCTAAATTTTCAACGGTCAATTCACCCTCGGGATAGTTATAGTATTCGCGCGTTTGGGCCTCGTAGCGCTCTTCAAGCATTGTCAGAAGTTCTTTTGCGACAAGTTCGTTTGAATACGCATTTTCGCTCACAGAATTTACAAAGGCAAGTTTGCGCGCGCGTTCCTGATCTTCCTGCTTCATCGGAATAATCCCCGGAGTATCAAGAAGTTCAAGTTGCGGGTTAATCCTTACCCACTGTTGTTGTCTTGTTACGCCTGCTTTTGCCCCGATTTTGGTTTTCGAAGAGCGTGTAAGTTTATTGATAATACTGGATTTGCCGACATTAGGCATTCCGACAACCATAACGCGTGCAGGGCGGCGCAAAAGCCCCCGCGCCATTAACGCTTGAATACGGGGTTCGGATAGCTCAACGACCTTTTTCACAATCTGGTTCAAATCTTTAGAATTCTTAGCGTCTGTTGTGAAAACCGGACAGCCGGTTTTCTCTTCAAGCACCTTAATCCATCTTTTAAGTTCTTGTTTTTCTGTTAAGTCGGCCTTATTGAGTAATATTAAACGGGGCTTTTCACCTAAAAGCCCCGTTATATTTTCATAACAACTTGACAGTGGCAAGCGGGCGTCTAAGACTTCTATTACAGCGTCTACGAGTGAAAGCTGTTCTTTTAGTTTGCGTTCAGCTTTCGCAATGTGTCCCGGATACCAGTGTATGTGTAACTTATCTTTTTTCAATTTTTTCCTTAATACGTGTTGCTTTACCTGAACGTTCTCTCAAGTAGTAGAGTTTAGAACGTCTAACATCACCGCGTCTAAGAACATTGATTCTTTCAACACGTGGAGAGTTTACTAAAAATACACGTTCAACACCAACGCCTTGGAATACTTTTCTAACAGTAATTGTTTTGTTAATGCCTGAACCGTGTTGTTTAATAATAGTACCTTCAAATGCTTGAAGTCTTTCTTTGTTACCTTCAACGATTCTAACGAAAACTTTAACGGTATCACCTGAGTTAAGTTGTGGCAATTCTTCTTTTAAATATGCTTTTTCTAATTCATCAATAATAGGGTTCATATCTTTTTCCTTTATATTTTAGTAGTTGTAAATCGCGCCAGAGGTTTTTTCCACAATAAAACATTAACGCCTTCTCAGAATATAAAACAAAGATATTCGAAATGCAAGCATGACAGTTAACATGGTGTTACAATCATTATATATTGTACTACTGGCCAGTATACAAGACTTAATGTTTGTAGGAACATATAACCGTTTGCGCATGAGTTGTGCATGATACTAATATTGGGCGAAAAAAGAATAAAAAGAAGAGAGGCAAAATGCTAGAAGATTTATCGGAACGAGAAATGGATGTATTACAATTGCTTGCAGTAGGGTACTCAAATATACAGATCGCAAAAAAGTTGTATCTGGCTTTATCAACAATAAAAGCACACGTACAGTCAATTTTGCAAAAATTAAATGTAAATAATAGAATACAGGCGGCAATTATAGCCGCCGATTATTTTGGAATTCAACCGGAAGAAATAGTAAAGGTTGCAAACAGACCTAAATGTTAGAGTAAGGCGGAGCCGAACGGCTCCGCCTTTAGTATTATTTATCTTTTCACGCAACGGACATTGCAGCCACTGGAGCGCGTGAGCGGGGCGCGGGTGGACGTATTGAAATTCTGGTCCCATGCTGTGCCGGACTCTCCGGAAGAAATGACAGAACCGGCCCAAAAGCGACCTGATG